>NZ_JANIBJ010000003.1 GCF_024505185.1 Methylomonas subterranea | reverse complement strand
GCACAGTCGCGATGATGGCCTTGCGAATCGCGACTGTGCGTCGCTCCTACCATGATTTTCAGAGTATAACTTTATATCCCTCACCCTAGCCCTTTCTCGCGGGAGAGCAACAGAATGGGGAAATCATTTTGGGCGGAATCCTAATCATTGAAAAACGTGTGAAATTGTGATCGCCGTCAGCATGGCGACTCGATGCCAGGTGTTTCTTGCCTTCTTGATCACGGAAATTTTTTTCCAAAAGCACAGAATGTTTCGCATTCTAGCTGTAAGGAGAATAATCATGTTAGAAGATCAAATAGCCAGTCAGAGAGTCGATTTCTTTGAGCAGATTCACCATGAGTTTTTATATTTAAAAGGCTACGGCGCTTATGCTTACATGACACCTCATGAAGTCGACCAGTTATACGAGTCATATTTGGCTCAACAGGTATCCATAGCGGCAGCGATTACACCGCAAACCTCGGTCATCAGTTTTATCCGTTCGTTCATCAAGTCGTTATGACACGATTTCCCGCCGCGCTAATTGCGGCGGGATCATCGGTTTATCCCAAATTCAATCGGGTTTTTCGCCAGTCTTTTTTTAATGCGCTCATTCCGATTCGTCGGATAAAAACTCAAGAATTCTCCAATGCGTGGCAAGGGTTAAAACAAGCCGCTGATCACACCGTCATCGCTGATATCGATGCGTTCCGCCGCCGGGATTTTCGGCAGGCCGGGCATGGTCATCATGTCGCCGGCGATGGCGACTATGAAGCCGGCGCCGTTGGCCAGCCGTACTTCGCTGATCTCCACGTTATGCCCGCTGGGCGCGCCCTTGGCATTGGGGTTGGTCGAGAACGACATCTGGGTTTTGGCCATGCAGATCGGGAAATTGCCGTAATTGGCCTGCAAGGCCTTGATCTCGCTCATCACCTTGGGACTGGCGCTGATGCTGCCGGCACCGTAGAGCTTGGTGGCGATGGCTTCGATCTTGTTCCACAACGGCAGCTCGGAGTCGTAGACAAAGCTGAACTCGGGTTCTCGATTATCGACGATGTTCAATACTTCGCGGGCCAGTTCTTCCGCGCCGGCCCCGCCGTGTGCCCAATGTTTGGCAATCACGCATTTGGCGCCCAGGGCCGCGCATTTTTGCTGCAATAAATTGATCTCGGCAGCGCTGTCGAAGGTGAAGTGGTTGACGCTGACTACGCAGGGCAGGCCGTAGTGATGGGTGATGTTATGAAGATGGCGCTCCAGGTTGGCGAAGCCTTTTTCCAGTGCTTCCAGATTTTCCTGGTTCAGCTCGTCCTTGGCGACGCCGCCGTGGAATTTCAAGGCCCGCACGGTGGCCACCAATACCACCGCCGACGGTTTCAAGCCCGCCATGCGGCATTTGATATCGATGAATTTTTCCGCGCCCAAATCCGCGCCGAAGCCGGCTTCGGTGACCGTGTAATCGGCCAGTTTCAAGGCGGTCTTGGTGGCGGTGACGGTGTTGCAGCCGTGGGCGATGTTGGCGAACGGGCCGCCGTGGATGATGGCCAGATTGTTTTCCAGGGTTTGCACCAGATTCGGTTTGATAGCGTCCTTCAAAATCGCCGCCATTGCGCCGTGCGCGTTCAAGTCGCTGGCATAAACCGGCGTGACTTTGTCGGATTTATAGCCGATGACGATGCGGCCCAGGCGTTCCTTCAAATCGGCGCGGCTGGTGGCCAGACACAAAATCGCCATTACTTCGGAAGCGACCACGATATCGAAACCGTCTTCGCGCAGATAGCCGTTGGCCGGACCGCCCATGCCGACAGTGATCTTGCGCAAGGCCCGGTCGTTCATGTCTATCACCCGCTTCCACTGGATGCGGCGTGGGTCGATATTCAGTGCGTTACCGTGGTTGATGTGGTTGTCTATCAGTGCAGACAACAAATTGTGCGCCACGCCGATGGCGTGAAAGTCGCCGGTAAAATGCAGGTTGATGTCTTCCATTGGCACCACCTGGGCATAACCGCCGCCAGCCGCTCCGCCTTTCACGCCGAAACACGGCCCCAATGACGGCTCGCGCAGGCAGATGATGGTTTTTTTGCCGATACGGTTCAAGGCATCGCCCAAACCGACCGTGGTGGTGGTCTTGCCTTCGCCGGCCGGGGTGGGACTGATGGCGGTGACCAGAATCAGTTTGCCGTCGGTTTTATCGGTCAGACTGTTGACATATTCCAGCGAAATTTTGGCTTTATAGTGACCATAAGGACCGAGGTGTTCGGCGGGAATGCCGAAGGTTTCGCCGGCCAATTCGATAATCGGCCGCATCTTGGCCTGTTGCGCAATTTCAATGTCTGACATGCATGTCTCCAAACGGAAAAGTAAAAAGATAAAAAATTGGATCGCGGTCCGGCTGCGGTCAAAGGCGCGCCGGCGGGGATTTTGGCGCTTATTTTAACGGCTTAGTCCTTTAATTGCTGCGATTTGACGGCGGATTGCCGAACAGTTGCGCGGCGGAATCGGCGGTCCAGGTCAGATACGGGCGCATGATGCCATGGAATAGATCGGAGTCCAGAACCTTGCCCAGCCAACGGTGCAGGGCCGGGTAGTCCGCTTGGGCAAACCAGGCCTGATCGACGGCGGCGAATTGGCGGATGAACGGCGCGATTGCCGCATCGGCGATACTGAAACAGTCGCCGCACAAATGCGCGTTTTGCCGCAAGCGTTGTTCAAGTTCGTATAAAAAGCGTTCGCCGTGTTGCCGGTAATAATCCATGGAGTATTGCGGATAGCGGTCGGCGTATTTGTAGCGGTCCAGATAATATTTGAAGTCGCCGTCATTGCGCTGGATCAGGGCCGGGCCGTCAGCTTGCCGCCATGCGGCAAGCCAATGATCCGGATCGTGAATTTGCAAGGCCCAGTGCATGATATCGAGACTTTCGTCGACGACCCGCCCTGACGGCAATACCAGTACCGGCACGGTGCCTTTCGGCGAAGCCGTCAATAGCGCCGCCGGCTTGCGGCGCAATTCTATTTCCCTTAATTCGACCGTGATTTGGGCGTAAGCAATGGCCAAGCGGGCCCGCATGGCATAAGGGCAGCGGCGGAAGCTGTACAGAACGGGCGGTTCTTGTTGGGCGATGCTCATGGGCTTGGCGATTGTAAAAGCCGTAATTATAAAGGCGATGGCGGCTTGGTCGCAGCTCCAACCTTGCCTGCCAGCCGGACCGGTGATAAGGTGCGGAGCATTTTTCTGGTCGCCGGAAATCCATGCCGATTTCTATTCACTTATGAGCAAAATTACCGGCCTGTTGTTGGCAGCCGGCGCCGGTCGCCGGTTCGGGCAAGACAAGTTGATCCAAGTATTGCCGAACGGCGAGTTGCTGGCTGCGCGCGCCTGCCGCAATCTGGCGGCCGGGGTGGACGCAGTGCTGGCCGTGGTGCGGCCCGGCGCCGGCGAGCTGGCGGCCAGTCTGGCGGCGCACGGCGCCAAGGTGGTGGAGTTTGCCGATGCCGATTTGGGAATGGGCGCCAGCCTGGCGTTTGCCGTGCAAAACAGCCCGGAATCCGACGGCTGGTTGATTGCCCTGGCGGACATGCCCAGCGTCGCGCCGGTGACTGTCTGTCGCTTGGCCGATGCGCTGCGCGCCGGCGCGGCTATCGCGGCACCGCGTTATCTTGGCCGGCGCGGGCATCCGGTCGGATTTGCCGGATGTTTCGCCGCGGAATTGGCTGGATTAAGCGGCGATGACGGGGCCAAAGGCGTAATATCGGCGCATTTGGAACAACTGTATATTATCGACTGCGACGATCCCGGCGTGCTGCGCGATGTCGACAGCCCCGCCGATTTAATTAACCTTGACATATAACAACCCGTGGCGATTTCGAATATCTTGCAGCGGCAACTGGAGTTGCAACAAAGCCGCCAGCCCTATGTGCTGGCCACGGTGGTGGAAATTCTGGGTTCGTCTTCCGCGAAACCGGCCGCCAAGGCGCTGATGGATTGGGCTGGACAGCTTGTTGAAGGCTGGATAGGCGGCGGTTGCGCCCAGGCCATGGTGGCGCAAACAGCCTTGAAATGCCTGCAAAGCGGAGAACCCTGCGTGATTGATATCGACTTGACCGATGAAATTTTCGGCGCCGGCATGCCATGCGGCGGCAGCATGCGCGTGTACGTCGAACCGTTTCTGCCCAGCCCGCAATTGTGGTTGCTGGGGCATGGCCGCATCGTGGAAACCTTGTGTGAGTTCGCCCGGCCCTTGGGCTTTGAGGTGATCGTCAACGATGCGCAAGCCAAACCCGGGCAGTTTCCCGCCGCCAGTCGCCTGATTGACGACGACAGCCGTTATCGGCAATTGCAACCTCGGCCCGGCGATTATGTGCTGGTCGCCACTCATCACAAGGGCGATTACGACGCGCTGACGCAAGCGCTGAATTCGCCGGCCGACTATATCGGCATGATTGCCAGCCGCAAGCGCGCGCAATTGGTGTTACAGCGCTTGCGGTGCGAAGGTTTCGGCGACACTGCGCTGGCCCGCATACGCGCGCCGGCCGGTCTGGATTTGGGCGCCAAACTGCCGGAAGAAATTGCGCTGTCCATCGTCTCTGAAATGACCATGCTGCGTAGGGGTGGGCAAGGCGGTTGTTTGAGCGCCGGGCAGGTGGCGGCCGGGGTGTCGTCGGCTCCCGACGGGATTTCGGTAAGCGGCGAGGGCGATGTATCGCACTAATCCCGTGGATTTAACGGCCCCTTGGGCCTTATGCCTCTTCAATCGAGCGCGGGAGCCGGTGCCCGGGCATTCTTGATGCGTGCCTTGTTCCGGCGGAATTTGGTTTAGGTCAATCGTTACATCGCAACTGTTTCATGTCGAGTGCTTTGTTGGATAGGCGACAAGGCACAATAGGATTTTTTGTAAAAAAACCTTTTAAATTCAACGTCATAATAAATAAAAATCAATTGGTATAGTCTGTGCTATGTCTCCTTGTAACCAACAAGCGAGGTGACTATCATGGAATTGCCAGTATTAAACGAAACTCCGGCAGCAAGCGCAGGCGGCTGCTCTTCCCACTCTTGCGGTACCAGTGACGACCAACTGGGCCATCTGTCCGACGAAATCCGCGCCAAGGTGGAAAATCATCCGTGTTATTCGGAAGACGCCCATCATTATTTCGCCCGCATGCATGTCGCGGTTGCCCCGGCTTGCAATATCCAATGCCATTACTGTAACCGCAAATACGATTGCGCCAACGAATCCAGGCCGGGCGTGGTTTCCGAATTATTGACTCCCGATCAGGCCGTGAAGAAAACCATGGCGGTGGCGGCCAATATTCCGCAAATGACCGTGTTGGGTATCGCCGGCCCCGGCGATCCGCTGGCCAATCCGGAGCGTACTTTCGAAACCTTCCGCCGCCTCAGCGACGAAGCGCCGGATATCAAACTCTGCGTCTCCACCAACGGTCTGGCCCTGCCGGATTCGGTCGAGGAATTGTCCAAGCACAATATCGACCACGTCACCATCACCATCAACTGCCTGGATCCCGAAGTGGGTGCCAAGATTTATCCCTGGATATTCTGGGAGAACAAGCGCATCCACGGTATCGAGGGCGCGCGGATTCTGATCGAACAGCAGCAAAAAGGTCTGGAAATGCTGGTGGCCAAGGGCATCTTGGTTAAGGTTAACTCGGTGATGATTCCCGGCGTCAACGATCAACATTTGGCCGAAGTCAGCAAAACCGTCAAAGCCAAGGGCGCTTTCCTGCACAACGTGATGCCGTTGATTGCCGAAGCCGAACACGGCACGTTCTACGGCGTGATGGGCCAACGCGGGCCGACTCAGGACGAACTGATGGATTTGCAGGACGCCTGCTCCGGCGACATGAACATGATGCGTCATTGTCGGCAATGCCGCGCCGACGCGGTCGGTTTGCTAGGCGAAGACCGCGGCGACGAGTTTACTCTGGACAAGATCGAGGACATGGAAATCGATTATCAGGCGGCGATGGAAAAACGCAAAGTCATCCACGAAGCCATAGCCGAGGAAATGCACAGCAAGCGCGCCGCCAAGGAAGAAGCCGCCGCCAAGCACGCCGCCGGTAAAAAACTGAACACCCGGCCGGTACTGATGGCGATTGCCACCAGCGGTCAGGGTGTGATCAACCAGCATTTCGGCCACGCCAAGGAATTTTTGATCTACGAAGCCTCGCCCGACGGCGTCCGCTTCATGAGCCACCGCAAAACCGATTTGTATTGCAGCGGCGACGATACCTGCGGCGACGGCGAAAGCGTATTGCAACGCACTATCCGGGCCCTGGAAGGTTGCGAAGCGGTATTGTGCTCGAAAATCGGTTACGAGCCTTGGGATATGCTGGAGCAAGCCGGCATTATCCCCAACGGCGAGCATGCGATGGAGCCGATCGAAGATGCCGTCATGGCGGTTTACAAGGAAATGGCGGCGGCCGGCAAACTGGACGAGGTGAAAGACGACCAACGCGCCACCGCGTAAACCGATAGACAGCCAGGCCGGAAACGCTAGCGCTCATTCCGGCCTGGCTTGCCATATCAGGGCATCGCCGACGGGCATCCCAAACCACGAAACATGAAGGATGAATCATTATGGCCTTAAAAATTATCGATACCTGTGTCAATTGCTATGCCTGCGAACCCCTGTGTCCCAGCAAAGCGATATATAAAGCCGAGGCATATTTTCTGATCAATCCGAAAAAATGCACCGAATGCGTGGGCGATTTCGACGTGCCGCAATGCGCCAGCATCTGCCCGATTGAGGGTGCGATTCTGGATGCGCAAGGTCTGGCCATCAATCCACCCGGCTCCTTGACCGGTATTCCACCGGAAAAAATGGCCGAAGCGATGGCGGAACTGCAAGCGCACTGACGGCCATGGCCATCATCCATTTCTACGAAAAGCCGGGTTGTTTCAACAATACCCGGCAAAAACAGCTATTGGTGTCGGCCGGCCACCTTTTGATCGTGCACGATATGTTGCAATATCCCTGGGTGGACAATAGGCAACGCCTGCGTTCGTTTTTCGCCGATCTGCCGGTAGCGCAATGGTTCAATCCCAGCGCGCCGGCCATCAAAAGCGGTGAAATCGATCCCGCCGGCGCAACCGAATCCCAGGCCATCGACTGGATGGTAGCCAATCCGATACTGATTCGGCGGCCGCTGCTGGAAGTGGATGGCAGAAGGCGCGCGGGTTTCGATGCCGACAACATCGATGCCTGGATAGGTTTGGCGGAAGCGAAACCTGATACCGCAATCGATTTGGAAACCTGCCCAAAACTGCATCGGGCCAAGGCTTGCCAGCCATGAACGCCGTAACGCTGGAAGCGGCCGACGGCACGCCTCAAGCCGTGGCTTTATCGGAGCGGGTGCATTGGATCGGGGCGCTGGATCCCAATCTGAGAACCTTCGACATCATTCTGAAAACCGCCAACGGTACCAGTTATAACGCCTATATCATTCGCGGCAGCGAGGGCGTGGCAATTATCGATACCGTCAAGGAAGGCTTTGCCGACGATTTTTTTGCTCGACTGGAAAGCGTGGCGGCCTATGCGGAAATCAAGGTCATTGTTCTGAATCACCTGGAGCCCGATCACACCGGCGCCTTGCCGGAATTGATGCGGCGGGCTCCGCAAGCCCAGCTGTTCATTTCGCAAAAAGCCCAATCCATGCTGAAGGGCCTGCTCAAGCAGGATGAATTGAGCTTCACCCCGGTGGTGACCGGCGACTCGGTGTCCTTGGGCGACCGCAGCCTGCGTTTCCTACACACTCCCTACCTGCATTGGCCGGATACCCAGTGCACCTACGCGCCGGAAGAAGCCATGCTGTTTTCCGGCGACGTGTTCGGCTGCCACTTTTGCGATAACCGTCTGTACAACGACCAGGTCGGCGACTTCCGCTTTTCCTTCGAATATTACTACGCTCACATCATGCGTCCGTTCAAGGAATACGTGGTGCACGCGCTGGAATTGATAGAACCTCTGCCGTTGAAACTGATTGCGCCCACCCACGGCCCGATTCTGCGCGATCGGCCGCAACGCTATATCCAGCGTTATCGGCAACTGTCCAGCCCGGCCCTGCAAAGCGAAATCAGCGACCATCAAAAAACCTTGGTGATTTTTTACATCAGTTCCTATGGCAATACCCGGCGCATGGCGGAAGCGATTTATCAAGGCGCGATGCAGGTTGCGCAGGTAAGGGTATCGCTGTACGACCTGGAAGGCGGCGAAGTAGCGCCCTTCGTGGATTTGATCGAGGAAACCGACGGCCTGATTCTGGGCACGCCCACCATCAACGGCGATGCGGTCAAGCCGATCTGGGACTTGTTGTCCTCGCTGACGGTGGTGAATCTGAAAGGCAAGCTGGGCGGCGTGTTCGGTTCCTACGGCTGGACCGGCGAAGGCGTGCGTCTGGTGGAAGACAGGTTGCGCGGCTTGAAACTGCGGGTGCCGATTCCCGGTTTGCGGGTGAAATTGATCCCGACCGACGATGAAATCATCGAATGCAAGGCCTTCGGCCTGGAACTGGCCCAGGAGTTGATGGGTACGCGCGAAGCCAAGGTGATCAATTTCGCCGATTTGACCTGAGGCGTTCCGCTCAGGAAATGCCAAGCGCCGGCCGGCGGCTTTAAATCCAACGCGCGTGAAACGCCGCATCGCCGCGAAATATGTGAGTAAGGAACGCGCGCTCGAAATGACTTTAACAAGGCCATTCCCTCTCCCTGCGGGAGAGGGAATGGGTGAGGGGTATTCAAATGCCGAAGTTATAAGGTTTGCATTCCTAACGCTCATAAGCCTGGCAAAGGCCCCGGCAAATTAAAGGCCGTCTCATGGGAGCGGTGCACCGTCGCCATGATGGCCTTGCAAATGGCGACTGTGCGGAGCTCCCGGCACGACTTTCAGATTAAGGCCGCTTGAAGTGCGTTAGCCGCCGGCCATGCAGCGTTGAGTTGCAGTTTCGAGGCGAGGCGTTCGGCGGCGAAAACCCATGCGTTTGCCACTGGCAAACACCCTCGTCGCAAGGAAGCGGCGGGCGCATCGTTGCCGCAAGGCAATGAAAAATCGGGAATCGAAAGGTTCCAACACGGAAATGCGTCGGATTAGGCGGTTTCCTGGATTTATTTTTTACCATTATGGAGTGTCAACAATGGCCAAAGCGACCATTACTTTTGAAGATATTAATGTCACCGTCACCGTGCCGGCCGGAACCCGGATTATCGAAGTGTCCGAGAAAGTCGGCTCGGCGATTACCTACGGTTGCCGCGAAGGTGACTGCGGAACCTGCCTGATGAAAGTCACCGAGGGTTGGAACAACCTCAGCGAACCATCGGTGCTGGAAGACAAAATCTTGCGGGAAAACATGGCCGGCAAACACAATAGACTGGCGTGCCAGGCTCAGGTGTTGGGCGGCAAACTTTCCGTCAAACCCGTTTAATAAACCGAGGACTCATTATGGCTTTAGTAACATTTACCAGCCCGGAATATCGCGATAAAACCGTCTACGCCGTGGCCGGCAGCCACACGCAAACGGTTTTGAAGCTGGCGCTGGAAAACAAAATTCCCATCAATTTCGAATGCGAAGACGGCGAATGCGGCACCTGTGTAGTTAAGGTTTCCAGCATCGACAACAAATTGCAGCGCATGGGTGGTCCATTAACCGAGAAGGAAAAAACCGTTCTGAAACAATTGGGCAAGATAACCCAGGCGGAATTGGAACAAATGATCGTGGATGACCTGCCGTCCGAGTGGCGTCTGGCTTGTCAAATGATCGTGCGCGACGAAGATATACGCGTCGAGTATTAATTCTTTCAGCATGTCTCGCTGGCCTTGCAGCATACCCATGCGTAACCGGTGCGACATGTCTGACCAGCGAGGGCGCGGCCATGCAAGCTCAAGTCAAATTATCTCCGGCACTTACCCGTCAACAACATTATGACGATTTGCTGGCATCCAGCGATGGTTCGGCCAATAGCGTCTGGCTGGCGCAAATCATTGCCAGTTGGCTGGTGGGCGAGGGGGTCTTGCCCGACAGGCTGGGCTTGAATGCCGACCAATTCCTGCAATTGTTGGACCAACGTTTTACCGGCCATGAATTAAGCGAGTGTGCGCCTTCCGGGAGGAACACGGATTTTAGCCGCATGCTGGAAAAGCAGGATCTGGAACAATTGCTGCGGCAATTTTCCGCGGCCGAGTGCGCCGAAACCGAATGGCTGATTGCCATCATCGTGGCCGCGTGTTTGGGCAGCGATCATCTCTGGCAGGATCTGGGTCTGTGGAGCCGGCCGGAACTGACCGCCCTGTTAAAGCACAACTTCCCAGGTCTGGCGGAACGTAACCACAAGGATATGAAGTGGAAGAAATTTTTATACAAACAACTCTGCGAAGCCGAAGGCCTTTATGTCTGCCGCGCGCCGTCCTGCGAAGTATGCCAGGATTACCCTCGGTGTTTCGGGCCGGAGGAATAATCCGACGGCCGTTTTAAGGCTCGGCCCGACCATCCGCGCACTATTTGTACAAGCGGTTTTCGATGCCAAAAAAATTGGCAAAAATGCTTTAACCAAGCTGCGTTTTCAGGTAAATTGCACCGCTCTGCAAGTTCCCGGTTGTTGTTGGTTTTTGTGGAATTAGCGGTGCGACAAATTGTCGCGGTTTTTCTGGACAAAGGCGTTTTTTTAAAATACACTACGCCCACCTTGAAAAAAGGTAGAGGTTCTT
Organism: Methylomonas subterranea; assembly: GCF_024505185.1. Classification (GTDB taxonomy): domain Bacteria; phylum Pseudomonadota; class Gammaproteobacteria; order Methylococcales; family Methylomonadaceae; genus Methylomonas; species Methylomonas subterranea. The sequence continues at coordinate 170,057 of NZ_JANIBJ010000003.1, read as the reverse complement.
GAAAGAAGATTTCTTTCGAGATGAGGAGGAAGGAAAGCGACCGGCTATCCGGTATAGCAATAATAATAAGCGCTGGCTATTAACCCGTCATACCTTTGGCGGGCGTCCACCCAAAACATAAAAATAAAAACGGACGAAAGCCCACCAAGCGGTGGGCTTTTTTATGCGCGCAATCTTTCGGTGTTGCCGGGTTTTGCGCCGCCCCAAGGTCACCACGCATCAATCGTCCGTGGAAAGACTTATCAACAGTCGAATGAATTCCATGACCTTTTCGTTAAACACGTCGTTATGATCGGCGATGATGCTTTCGTCGACCCGAATATTCAGATAGGGATTGCGCGGACTGGTTTTGTTCAGGTGCGTCAGCACGGTTGAGCCGTATTGGGTGCTTCCGCCCGGGGTTTGGGTGCTCCACAGGTGTTTCATGTTTTCATAGCTGGCCCGTTGCAAGTTTTGCGCGTCGGCCACCGGCGTTAAGGCGTGGCTGATCAAGGGCGGGTAATGGCCTACCGTGGCGCGGTCGGCCTTGCCTTCATCCAGCGACAGCGGCAGATTGCAATCGTTGCGTTCGATATCGCCGTGGGTTTCGAATACGGTTGAGAATATGCGGCCCAGCGGAAACAGGATGCCGGTAGCGTCGTCGGCTTCCGAAGTCAAAATCGCCAAGCGCGGCAATTGGTCCGGAAAGTAACTGCAACGCGCCTGGGCCAAGTCGTAGAACGGCGCATAGCGCAGCGCTTCGAAGGCCGGATTCAGCAGCACCACCAGATCGCCGAAACCCTTGGCGCTATCGGTATAACTTTTGTTTTCCCGGCTGTCGACGAAACGGCTGGCCAGAATTTGCGAAGTGGCGCTGAAGACAACCGCGCCGCCGAAACTGTGGCCTATCACCACCAGCCGGCTTTTAATGGGCGGCGTCATGGAATTACGCACGTTGGCGATTTCCTCCAGTTTGACCAGCAACTCGGTAATGCCGAGGTAGCCCACATCTTGCGCCGTGCTTTTGCGGTCCCAGAAGGTCAGGTAATTGAACGGCGCCAGATCGATAGATTCGCCGCGCCAGCCGACATAAACCCCGGCGATTTTACGCGGCGGACGGCCCAACTCCTTACTGCGTTGACTTTCCACTTGGCTGATTCTAGCCAGATTTTCCTTGAAACTTTCGATATTGGAGTCGCCAGGGCGGGCATTGTGGTGCCAGCCATGCACGAAGACCGTCAACAGAATGCTCTCCTTGGCGGCTTTTTGGTAGAGCGTATCCAGTAGGGCCTGCATTTGTTTACGGTCGCGCATTTGGCCCTGGTCGTCGATTTCGACAAATCCGAGCGTGTATTCATTGGCGGCCCCGTCGTTATAAAGATGTAGCGAGTTTTGCTCGCAGGGATTGCCGGGTGTAACGCTGCAAAGCGTGTAATCGCCGCGGTAGATTTCGTTGGAAGCGCAACCGCTCAGCAAGCCGGCGGCAAGGCTAAAAGCCGGCCATGATATTGCCCTGAATAGTGACATGAAACTCTCCTTGGCATGCAAATGCCCGATATTGAATGGAAAAATTGCTCAAACCGCCGGTCGTCCACTGTTGTTTGTCTGAGGCGTTCCACATCGGATAGATATTTCGGTGGGCTGGAGTCGGCGGCTTCGTGTAAAAACTATAGTATAGATACGCAATAGGACTTGACGAACGCGCCCGCGCGGCGCTGAATGTGCACAGGATTCGTTCCCCGCCAAGCCTCGGCCAGCCGGGGTTTATCGGCGAGATGGAAATCGGCCGGCCGGAATATTATCTGGTAACATCCGGGTTCGGTCGGATTTGCTTGGCGGGTCCGGCCGGCAAACGGCTGGGTTTGTTCGGGTCGCCTCAACGTAAAATCCAGCGGCCAAATTTTAATGAGGTAATTTAGGAGACGAGTTCCATGGATAAATTGACAGCACTTTCCACCAGCATTGCCCTGCTTGCCGGCGTCATGGCGTTTTTTGCCGTGGGTCCAGCCAGCGGTCTGTTTTTGATTTGGGTTTCAACCATTGCCTGGGCGGCATTTTTCCTGCTGGGCGCCGACAAGGCAGCCCTGACCAATATATTGGTTTGCGGTAGCTTTGGCGCGCTGATGGGTTGGATTGGAGCCTTGATCATCGCCAATATCGCGCCGGATACCGCCTTGGGCGTGCCTTTGATGGCGGCCTTGGCTGTGATTGAGACTGTCTGGGTGATGTGCATGGCGGCGCATTTTCCGAGGTTTGCGGCGATTCCGGCCAGTGTTTTGGGCTATTCCTGTGTGTTTGGCTATTTGTTGCAAACGCCGGATACCTTGGCGCACGACGTGTTGTTGGGGATATCTCCGGGTAATCCCCTGGTATTGGTTTGCATCTCCATTGCCCTGGGCGCTTATTTTGGGGTGTGGTCGGCACAATTCGCCGCCAAGTTGGAAACGGTCAAAATCAAAAAATAGCGCTCCCGGTTATCGGTAAAAACCTGTCATGCCGGGCCGAAACAGCGGGTGCGGCATTGAGAAGCCTGGAGATTCAGTGGGCGCGACCATTCGAATTGAATAGCGTCCGCCGATTCGGCCCGGTCGGAGTACCGCGCTCCGACCAGGCTACTTTTCATCAGCCAGGCAGACGGAAAGCTCGCGAGCGGCGAAATTGATTGGAAAACACGCCTAGCAGGCCGGACAGCATCAGCCAAACGGCGCCGGGTAAGGGTACGTAGTAACCGTTCCCGGATAAATTGTAGACATAGTAGGGTGCGTCGGCATAGTCGCCGAAAATCAAATCGTCGAAGCTCAGCGCCCAATTGTCGCCTTTCAGGCTGGTATTCAGGTTATTACCGCAACAATTCAAGCCCTGCCCTATATCGATATAACTGATCTCGGTGCCGCTTTTGAAGGCATTGGTAAAATAGTTCGTTTGATAGTAGCTGTAGTTTCCCAGATAGTTGTTGGAACTGCTGCCGATCAAGGAGCCGTTGACGTCATAAGCCTGGAAGTTCAGATATTGGTAATTCGAGGTACTGCCGTTGCTGTAGGAAATGCCGAAATAACCGATAGGATCGTCGAAACTGATGCGCCAAAAGTTACTGGAAGCAGCCGATTGACTATTGAACGCCAAAAAGTTATCGCCGCTCCTGGCGTTGTTACCGAAGTTCGCGCCTTCGTTCAGTATCGCACCCATGCCGCTGGCACTGGGGTTTATCACGTTGACGGATTGAGTGCTTTCAATGCCGTCGCGGGTAACTAGACTGGTTTGGGCTGTGCGGCTCAGCGCGGAGAAGCTGACGCCTTTACCGGCATATAAATCGGTTAACGGCGTGGCCGCCGAAAACAGGCTTGGGGCGTTAATGGGGTTGCCCGCTGAGTCGGTGTCGAAATTGATGGTTTGAACGGCCGCATGGGCATTTGAGAAGGCGGCCAGCGCTAGTGAACTTAAGATTAGGCAGGTTTGGTCAGTGGTTTTCATGTCTGAATCTCCTTATATCGCTCGCAATACGGTGGGGTGGGGGGCGTGAATTGGAAGCGTTTTGCGTTTCCGGTTACTAAAGTAGCAAACGGATTTTTTCGGCACATGACCGATGTCAATTCAAAACGCGAAAGTTCAGTCGCCTGGGGAGTGATTGGGAGAAACTGCCGTGTTTCGGATGACAAGGGTTTTCCGTTCGTCCCGTTTGACTTGGGACGAACGATTCTGCGCCGGCGGCCATTGCGGCAAAGGATTTTTGGCGGAGCTTAAATTGCGGAAGGCGGGGTTTTGTTACGGGGGGGCCCGGAGACCATAGTTATCAAGTCGCCGAAGAAAAACCGCTGGCTGGTGGTGGCTTTTGTCGATAAAACCATCAATCGCTCACTGGCCGGCAATGCCCTGGATGGCTACCGGGTTCGCGGTCGATACGGTAACTCCGGTTGGAGCGAGCGCGCGGCGGAACAATTGGCGGATCGGCATCGCCTGCAACTGATCGCCCAGTGGCCGGTGACCGAACTCTGCGTCAGCTGCGTGGTGTATGAAGTTCCCGTGCGCTATCCGCTGCAACAGGTGATGTCCAGATTACGGGAAGATGACCAGGTTGCCCTGGTACAACGCATGCAAACCTTCGAGACGCGGGCGGAGTCGGCCATCGGGCCCGCTGGCGATCCTTATTTGTCCTTGCAGTCGGGTTTCAAGGCGCTTGGGATAAGCGAGCTGCATAAAGCGGTTACCGGCAGGGGCATACGCGTGGCGTTGCTCGACAGCGGGGTCGATCTCGATCACCCTGATTTGCAAGGCCAGATCACACATTTCGAGAATGTGGCGCCGGAACCCGCCGATCATGATCTGGCGGATGTTCACGGCACCGCCGTTGCCGGGATTATCTCGGCGCGCTGCAATAGCTTTACATTGGCGGTTGCGCTCAATCGGGCCATGCGCATGCATAGCCACATTATCAATCTGAGCTTGGCCGGTCCGGAAGATCCCTTGGTGCGGCAGTTGATAACGGCCGCACTGGCAAAAGACATCATTATCGTCGCGGCCCTGCCGGCCAGGGGGCGGGCGGATGGCTTTCCGGCGAATGTCTCGGGCGTTTTGGCTGTCGGCAGGGGCGACGAAACCGACAGGGCTGAAATTATCGCGCCCGGCCTGGATATTCTGACCACGGTGCCGCATGAAGCCTACGATTTCATGACCGGCAGTTCCTTTGCAAGCCCGCGTGTCGCGGGTCTGGCGGCGCTGTTGCTACAGCGGAATCCGAACTGGCGCGCGGCGGATATCAAGTCGCTATTGGCCGGCGACTTGAATTCGGTTTTCGCTCGGTTATTGACGTTACGGCCGCGGATGCCCAGGCCGCCCCTCGGCCTTAGTGGCCGGTGTCGCTGTATCAAATGAAATTTGCGGCTCGGGCGGACGGCAGAGCAATCTTTCGCTGAATTGAAGTCTTGCATTTCGCGACTTTTTAAACGGCTTGTCTTACAAAGGCAGTAAGTTGCTCGAGGTCGTTGATTTGGATGTTTTGCTTTTTGGCCAAAATAAGCCCGTGCTTTTGGTATTTGGATAACACCCTGCTGACGGTCTCCGGCGCCAATCCCAGGTAATTGGCCATATCGGCGCGGGACATGGGTAAATGCAATAACACCGGCTGTTTGCGGCTAAGGCCTAGCCGGACTATCAGCTCAAGCAAGAAGTCGCCCAGGCGTTTGCTGGCGATGCATTGATGACTGCTCAACAGCGTTTCATGCCGGTGCTTGATCTCGGCGTCGCATCGTTTCAGTATGTCGCTGAGTAAATTAGGCAGTTTTTCGCAATGTGTCCTGATAAAGCCGATGGGAAAAGCGCAGATCACCGACTTTTCAAGGGTTACGGCGGAGGCGGAATGCTGGCCGTGATTCAATACCGCCAGCCCTATTAAATCGCCCGGGAAGTAAAAGTTAATAATCTGTTGGTCGCCCTGTTCGTTGTTGTAGGCGATTTTGACGGAACCGGATTTTACGAAGAACAGATTTTTTACCCCGTCGCCCTGATGATAAATATAGCGGCCCTTCGGCAGTATGGTGTTTTGAATCGGAATGGGTGGGATGGACGGCTGGCCGATCAGTTCGTCCGCCAGACAATGCTTTGCTTTTGCGCAGTCGCGGCAGCGATGTGGAGCGAGAGTGTGTCCCGTTTGCGGCATTGCACGACCTCCCGGAGCGGTGGACGGACGAAGGATTCAAGTATCGATCGGAGATACCTAATCATGCATTAGAAGCCGGTTTTTCGAAAGCGGTTTGTCTATCGATCAGTTATAGCCGTCGGGATTGGCGTTTTGCCAGCGCCAGAGGTCTGTCAGCATTTGTTGCAGATCCCGTTCAGCCTTCCAGTCCAGTTTTTCTAACGCCAAAGTCGGGTCGGCGTAGCAGGCGGCGACATCGCCGGGTCGTCTGGGCGCGATTTGGTAGGCTACCGACTGTCCGGTGACCCGGCTGAAGGTGTTGATCATGTCCAATACGCTGTAGCCGTTGCCGGTGCCGAGATTGAAGGCCTCGCAAAGCATGGCGTCGTGGTCTTGTTTCAGCAGATAGCGCAAGGCCTTGATATGGCCTTGGGCCAGATCGACCACGTGAATGTAATCGCGTACGCCGGTACCGTCATGAGTCGGGTAGTCGTTGCCGAACACCGAAAGCATCGGCAGTTTGCCGATGGCGACTTGGGACAAATAAGGCATCAGGTTGTTTGGGATGCCGTTGGGATCTTCGCCTATCAGGCCGCTATGGTGAGCGCCGATGGGATTGAAATAGCGCAAAATGGCAATTTTCCAGCGGTGTCGCGCCTGATTGAGCTTATCCGCCGCGCCGGCATCGCGCAAAATTTCTTCGATGAATAATTTGGTGCGGCCGTAGGGGTTGGTGGCTTGTAACGGAAAATCTTCGGTAATTGGTACCGTGCGCGGGTCGCCATAGACGGTGGCCGATGAGCTGAATACCAAGTGCTTTACGCCATGTTCGGCCATGGTTTCCAGCAAGACCAGGGTACCGCTAATGTTGTTTTGGTAATAGGTCAGCGGCTGCTGGCAAGACTCGCCGACGGCTTTCAGGCCTGCAAAGTGGATGACGGCATCGATGGCGTGGTTTTGGAAGATGCGGATCAACGCCGCCGCATCGCGGATGTCGGCCTGATAAAACGGAATGCGGCGGCCGGTGATTTTTTCTATTCTGCGTAGGGACTCTATTTTGCTGTTGCCGAGGTTGTCGACGATGACGACTTCGAAACCGTTGTCAATCAGTTCGACGCAGGTGTGGCTACCGATGTAACCGGCACCGCCGGTAACCAGAATGGTGTGTGGCATGATTGGGTTTCCTGGGGGTTAGCGTTCAAGAATGTCCAGCCCCGCTTCGCCGGCATAGGCGTTTGCGCAATCCGGGGATGCGTCCACGGTCATGGCGGCAGCGGGGTCGCGCCGCAAACCGGCAAAGTCGAACAGGCCGGTGTCGGCCATCTGCGAGGGGGCGATATTTTGCAAACTGGCGAATATGGTTTCCAGCCGGCCCGGAAATTGTTTGTCCCAGCCCGCCAGCATCTGTTTCATGGCCTTGCGCTGCAGGTTTTCCTGCGAACCGCACAAATTGCAGGGAATGATGGGGAATTTCTTAAAGGCCGCGAAGCGGTTGATGTCCTTTTCCCTGCAGTAGGCCAGGGGGCGGATGACGATGTTTTGCTTGTCGTCGCTGAGCAGTTTGGGCGGCATGGCTTTCAGCTTGCCGCCATGAAACAGGTTCAGAAAAAAGGTTTCGATGATGTCTTCGCGGTGGTGGCCCAGGGCGATTTTGGTGACATGATGTTCCCTGGCAAAGCCGTACAAAGTGCCTCGGCGCAAGCGCGAGCACAAACTGCAGGTGGTTTTGCCTTCCGGAACGATGCGCTTGACGATGCTGTAGGTGTCGTGTTCTATAATGTGGTAGGGCACGCCTATCGATTTCAAATATTCCGGCAGCACGTGTTCGGGAAAGCCCGGCTGTTTTTGATCCAGGTTGACGGCGATGATGTCGAAGCCTACCGGTGCGGTTTTTTGCAAGTTCAGCAGAATGTCCAGCATGGTATAGGAATCCTTGCCGCCGGATAGACAAACCATGATTTTATCGCCGTCTTCTATCATGTTGAAATCGGCGATGGCTTCGCCGACGCAGCGGCGCAAGCGCTTTTGCAGCTTGTTGAATTGGGTGCGGGATTTTTGCTCTAAGTCGGACATGGCGTAATGATACGGACAGCCGGCGCCGAAAACGCCGGCTGTCGAGGTTTAACCGTTATAACGCTGGAAAATCAGCGTGGCGTTGGTGCCGCCGAAGCCGAAGCTGTTGGACATGATGGTGTTTAGCGTCACATTGTCCCGATACTCGCGCACGATGGGTATGCCGGCCGCCTGCGGATCCAGTTCGCTGATGTTGGCGGAGGCGCTGAGGAAGTTTTCCTGCATCATTAACAGCGAATAAATCGCTTCGTTGACGCCGGCGGCGCCCAGGGCGTGGCCGGTCAGCGATTTGGTCGAGCTGACCGCCGGTACCTTGTCGGCGCCAAATACATTACGCAAGGCTTCCAGCTCGCGGGTGTCGCCCACCGGCGTGCTGGTACCGTGGGCGTTGATGTAGTCGATGGTATCGGTCACCGTGGACATGGCTTGCTGCATGCAGCGCACCGCGCCTTCGCCGGACGGTTGCACCATGTCGTAACCGTCGGAGGTGGCGCCGTAGCCAACCAGCTCCGCGTAGATTTTGGCGCCGCGGGCTTTGGCGTGTTCCAGTTCTTCGATCACCAGCACGCCGCCGCCGCCGGAAATCACGAAGCCGTCGCGGGTGGCGTCGTAGGGGCGGGACGCGGTGGCCGGAGTGTCGTTGTATTTGGACGACAATGCACCCATGGCGTCGAACAGTACCGACATGGTCCAGTGCAGTTCTTCGCCGCCGCCGGCAAACACCACATCTTGCTTGTTCAACTGGATCAGCTCCATGGCGTGGCCTATGCAATGCGCGCTGGTGGCGCAAGCGGAACTGATGCTGTAATTGACGCCCTTGATTTTATAAGGCGTGGCCAGACAGGCGGTATTGGTACTGGACATGGCGCGCGGCACCATGTAGGGGCCGACTTTTTTGACGCCCTTGGAGCGCAGAATGTCGGCCGCGTCCACCACGTTGGAAGTGGAGGGACCGCCGGAACCCATTACCAAGCCGGTGCGGACGTTGGAAACTTCTTCTTCCGCCAGACCGGCGTCGGCGATGGCCTGAGCCATGGCAACGTAGTTGTAAGCGGCGCCGTCACCCATGAAGCGTTTGATTTTGCGGTCGATGACTTCGTCCAGATCGAGATTGACCGGCGCGTGGACATGACTTCTGAAACCCAGTTCTTGGTATACGTCCGCATGCACCACGCCCGAGCGTCCGGCTCTGAGCGATGCGACGACTTCGTCCCGGTTATTGCCGATGCTGGAGACTATGCCTAAACCTGTTACGACCGCGCGTCTCATGCTGGATCCTTAAAAATCTTGAGTGGAAGTAAACAAGCCGACCCGCAAATCGGTGGCTTCGTAAATTTGCTTGCCATCCACTTCCATGGTGGCGTCGGCTATACCCATCACCAGTTTGCGCAAAATAACCCGTTTAAGGTCTATTTTATAGGTGACTTTTTTGGCGGTGGGCAGTACCTGGCCGGTAAATTTGACTTCGCCGCAACCCAGGGCGCGGCCCTTGCCGGGGCCGCCCAGCCAGCACAGATAAAAGCCCACCAGTTGCCACATGGCATCCAGGCCCAGGCAGCCGGGCATGACGGGGTCGCCTTGGAAATGACAGTCGAAGAACCACAGATCGGGTGTAATATCGAGTTCAGCTATGATTTCGCCCTTGCCGTATTTGCCGCCTTCTTCGGACATATGCGTGATACGATCCATCATCAGCATGGGAGGGAGGGGGAGTTGCGCGTTTTTGGGGCCGTATAATTCGCCGCGACCGGACATCAATAACTCTTCGCGCGTGAAACTGTGCTGTTTCTCCATTTAAATCTTTACCTGGTAAATAAGCTGAAAACTCCTCCCATTATCCAATAGTCGGGTTAAAAAATCAGCTCAATTTTTAGCCGGGCGAGATTGTCCGCATTAAATCCGCTATTTTTAAGCCGTCCCGGTTCAGGCGCCGCTGGTAGATCAAAGTGTACATTAGTACCGACGAGACATAGCCGCGAGTCTCCTTGTAGGGTATGGTTTCTATCCAGATGTCGGCCGGCAAGGCTTGATCCTTGGGCAGCCATTGTTTGACGCGGTTGGCGCCGGCGTTATAGGCCGCCGTCGCCAATACGAAATGGCCGTCGAATTGGCTCAGTACTTTGTTGAAATAATAACTGCCGTAACGAATATTGATGTCGGGGTTGAGTAAATTGAAGTCGTTGCGCCAGTCTTGCCCCAACTCGCCGGCAATTTGCCGGGCGGTTTTGGGCATCACTTGCATCAAGCCGATGGCGCCGGCGGGGGAGCCGGCAAATTCGTCGAATGCGCTTTCCTGCCTGATCAAGGCGAAAACCAGCGCCGGATCGAGCCGGTTGCGTTCGGCGTTGTCTTGAATTTGCTTGTTGAACCAGAGGGGGAAGCGCAGTTCCAAATCGTCCCATTGCCGGGCCTTGGCCAGCGTGAATATGGCCATGGACGGCCATTGCCGATCTTGCGCCAGCTTGGCCGCTGCCTGTAATTGACGATTATCCAGGTCGGCGACGGCATGCCACCATTGCCCGGCGGCTTCGGTTTTGCGATCCATCGCCAACAGTTCATCGACGACCCGAAACGGAGCGGATTTTTGTAAGGCGTCGACTTCCCGTGCCGAGACGCCGACCGGTTGATGGTTCAGCTGTATGTCCCGTCCCAAACGCTCGGCGGCCAGAAAGCCGTAAAATCCCCGGTGCGTGGCAAGGGTCTGAAAGATGGCGGCGGCTTCTTGCGCTTGGCCGGTGGCGTCCAGGGCCCTGGCTAGCCAATATTGCCATTTGTCGTCCTGTCTGGCAGTTTCCGGCAAATCAGCAATCGCCGCCCGCGCCTCGTGCCACTGTTGTTGGTTCAGCGCGGCCCTTACCCGCCACTCCCGGGCGGACTCGTCATCGCCGGCAAACCTGGTCAACTTGGCGTAAGCGCGTTTGTCGCGGCGGAAGGCTAGAGCCATGCCCAGGCGCTTTTCAGTATCGGCCACGATTTCGGCGGGGAGATTCAACGATTTGGCATGCGCATCCCAGGCCGATAACGCGGCCAGCGGGTCGCTTTCCAACCAGCGGCCCATGGCGTGCGCAAACAGCGGGCCGGCTTGCGCATCGTCTTGCCGCCAGATCTCTGGCTGGGTAAGCAATTGCGGTTGCTCATGCAACTTTAGCCATGCGTCGGCCAGGGCCCGCTCCCGTTGGTCGAACAGCGTCAGCAGTTGTTTGGCCAAAGCGGCGTTGTTCAGTTTCAGGGCGGCGCGGAAGCGCTGCCGGATCAGATCGGGGGTCAACCATGTCGAGGTTTGCGGGAGTTCGAAGAGTGTCTGGCAGGCCGGGGGCAGGCTTTTACCGCTCAGCCAGAATTGCTTGGCGCTTTCCAACGCGGCTTGCGTTTCTCCGCCGGCATATTGGGCCTGGGCATAATAACAGCGTAATTCCGTATCCTTGCTGTGATTGAAGTACTCGATAAAGGTGGGCCATTGCCGCTGTCGGCCCAGATGGGCCATCCACTTGCGGTGCAGCAAGGACGCATAGCGGGTGTCGGCGTGATCCAGCAAAAACGCCCGCACGGATTTTTCGTCGTCCAGATGATTGGTCAGCCATTGGTATTGCAGATAGGGATAGAGCGGGTAAGCCTTCAATGTATTCGCCAGGGCAAAATAATCGTCTTCCCTGTCTTGCTTGATGTATTGTTCGGCCTGCAGGAAAGCGCTTCGCAGGGCGGTCAGGCCGCGCTCGCCGTTCGCCGCGGCCGACATGCCGAAAGCGGCCAGACAGGCCGTCATAAACAGGCGGGCCACGAATTTCATGCAATTCCTCAATAAACGCAAACCGGAATGGTTTCTGCCAACGAACATAAACCATTATAATCACCTCAGCTTAATCCATTCAGCCTAACATTGAAAAAACCATTCTCTCCCGGCGACCTCCGTTATTCCTGGCATTACATTTTTCGCATAGCCCTGGAGCATAAAAAACATCTGCTGGCGGGACATCTCATTGCCGTGCTGGCCACCGTTGCCAGCGTGCCGGTGCCCTTGCTGATGCCATTGTTGGTGGATGAGGTGTTGCTGCATCATCCTGGCTTGGTGTTGCGCACGGTCGATCCGTTCCTGGCCGCCGAATGGCGGCAGCCCGTCGTCTATATTGCAGGTGTATTGCTGCTCAGTTTGTTGCTGCGCCTGTTTGCCTTGGTTCTGAATATCATCCAGACCCGCCAGTTTTCCAATATCGCCAAGGACGTGATCTTTCGGATCCGCCAGAGCCTGGTGCATCAATTGCAGCATATCTCGATGTCGGAATACGAAAGCCTGGGCAGCGGTACCGTGACGGCGCACATGGTGACCGATCTGGACACGCTGGATAATTTCATCGGCACCACCATCGGCAAATTGCTGGTGGCCTGCTTGACCGTGCTCGGCACGGCCTTGATCCTGCTGTGGATGCATTGGCAGCTGGGCTTGTTCATCATTTTTTTGAATCCGGTGGTGATTTATTTCGCCAAATCCATAGGGTCGAAAATCAAGGATTTAAAAGCTAACGAAAACAAGGCCTACAGCGTGTTTCAGCAGGCCTTGAGCGAAACCCTGGAAGCCATCAACCAGATTCGCGCCAGTAACCGCGAGGAACACTATTGCCGGCAATTGATCGCCAGCGCGCTGGCTGTGAAAAACCATTCCACCGTCTTCGCCTGGAAAAGCGATGCGGCAATCCGCCTGAGTTTTCTGACTTTTTTGTTCGGCTTCGATATTTTTCGCGCCACCGCCATGCTGATGGTGCTGTATTCGGATCTCAGCATAGGCGAAATGCTGGCCGTGTTCGGTTACCTGTGGTTCATGATGGCGCCGGTGCAGGAGATACTGGGCATACAACAGGCTTTTTACGCCGCCAAGGCCGCGCTAGCCCGCGTCAACCAGCTGACCTTGTTGCAACGGGAACCGGACTATCCGCATCTGGAAAACCCCTTTTTGGCGGCCAAGACCGTATCCGTTACCGTGAAGGACTTGCATTTCAGTTACAAGGACGAGCCGGTATTGAACGGCATCAATCTGCACATCCGGGCCGGCGAAAAAATTGCCCTGGTGGGCGCCAGCGGCGGCGGCAAATCCACTCTGGCGCAGACCTTGATCGGACTTTATCCGCCCAGCCAGGGCATGATTTATTTCGACGGCGTGCCGATAAACCGCATCGGCCTGGATGTGGTGCGCGAGCATGTGGCAACCGTGTTGCAGCATCCGGCGCTGTTGAACGATACCATCCGGGCCAATTTGACCCTGGGACGCGACATAGACGACAGCGAACTCTGGTACGCGCTGGAACTGGCGCAACTGAAGGCCACCGTGGCCGAGCTGGCGCACGGGCTGGATACCGTGGTCGGGCGGCAGGGCATGCGTCTGTCGGGCGGCCAGCGGCAGCGCATGGCGATTGCGCGCATGATAGTCAGCAAGCCTTCGGTGGTGATTTTGGATGAAGCCACTTCGGCGCTGGATAGCGAAACAGAGTACAAATTGCATCAGGCCCTGAGTGAATTTTTGAATGGCAGAACCACTCTGATCATTGCCCATCGCCTCAGCGCGGTCAAACAGGCCGAGCACGTCTACGTGTTCGAGGAAGGGCAAATCTGCGAGCAGGGTCGGCACGAAGCCCTGATTCAGCAAAACGGCCTGTATGCAAAACTATACGGTGAATATCAATAATGCCGGACAAATACGATTTACATTGCCACTCCACGGCGTCCGACGGCGCGTTGGCACCCGCCGAGGTGGTCAGGCGCGCCCATCTGCAAGGCGTGACGGCGTTGGCCTTGACCGATCACGATACCACGGCGGGTCTACAAGAAGCCGCGCGAGCAGCCTCGGATTGCGGGATGCGTTTCATACCCGGCATCGAATTATCCGCTATCCATGCCCATCAATGCCTGCACATCATCGGCCTGAATATCGATGCGGCGCAGCCCATACTGGTCGAGGGACTGGTCCGGCAACAAAACCTGCGCGAGCAACGCGCGTTGAAAATAGCCGAAAAACTGCATAAAAAAGGTATGGCCGGGGCTTATGAAGCCGTGACGCAAGCGGCGGGCAGGGGTGAAATCACCCGCTCGCATTTTGCCGATTTTCTGGTTGCGCAAGGCTATGTCGCCAGCCAGCAGGATGCCTTCGACCGCTACCTGAGCAAGGGTAAGCCGGCCTTCGTTCCCACCCAATGGGCAGGACTCGACGAGGTGGTGGATTGGATACGCGCGGCGGGCGGTATCGCGGTGTTGGCCCATCCCCTGCGGTATAACCTGAGTTTCAAATGGATGAACAAGGCGTTGTCCGCCTTTAAACAATTCGGTGGTCAGGGCGTGGAAGTGGTGACGGGGCGAGCCTCGGACGATGACATTCGGCTGAGTCTGAAGATGGTTCAACAGCATAAACTGTTCGCGTCGGTCGGTTCGGATTTCCACACCCCGGAAAATCCATGGGTTGAATTGGGCCGATTGGCGCCCTTGCCGGCCGAGGCGTCCCCTGTCTGGTCGCTGTTTCCTACCGCTGCGGAATTTTTAGCTTAGGATTCCATTCCTAACAACTTCCCGGTTGGTCCCCTGACCCTAACGATCATGAAGCCGGTGCATCGCCCCGGCCCATGAAAGCACCCTTCAGGAGGGATAGGGAACAAAACGCGGAAGTAATTTTGGGCGGGATCCCCGGAAAACCGCGGGGCTGTTCGGTTTTTACCCTTGCGACGGGTTTCCCCGCGCGGCTCGACGATTTTGGCGAGCCCGCGCTTGGGCAAGCGTTTGCGGCGATATTCGCGCGCATTCACTTATTGCTTAATGCATATTGGTTTCATGATAATGATGCTAAACTTTCGCATCACCTCAAGGGGCACATCAATATGCAGTTAGCAATCACCGTGTTAGGGACCAAAACCGATGGCTTGATCACTGAAATCCTTTCGGCGGTCAGTGCCTGTCAATGCACGATTACGGAATTGCGCACCGCCAATCTGATTGAAATCACCTCGATTTACGGCCTGATTGACGGTAACTGGAATCACATCGCCAAATTGGAAGGTTTGCTGGAAGGTTTGCGTCAGCGTTTTCAAGTGCAGATCATGCTGCTGCGTCCGCAGGAGAACGCGACGGAACTTGCCGCCCCGCCCGAAGGCGTTCCCTATACCCTGGAGACCATCTCCATGGATAAAAAGGACTTGCTGTACGAAATTACTTCGTTTTTGGTGGCGCGCGGTATATTCATCGATGAAATCAGCGCCAGTCTGCATCCGGCCATGTTGTTCAGCAACCCGGTGTTTTCCACCCGTTTCACGTTGCTGGTGCCGCCCGATGTGAGAATCTTGTCGTTACGCGAGGAATTTCTGGATTTTTGCGACAGCCTGAATATCGACGCCATTCTTGAACCCATCAAACGTTAACTGTATGACTACCGTATCTCCTGGCCAAGCCGTACCCAATTTTCAACTTCCCGCCACCGGGGATAAATTGCTGTCGTTGGCGGATTTTGCCGGCAAAAAGCTGCTGTTGTATTTTTATCCGAAAGACAATACGCCCGGCTGCACTCAGGAAGGGCAGGCATTCAGGGACCATATCCAACAATTTGAGGCCTTGAACACGGAAATTCTCGGGGTTTCCCGCGATAGCGTGAAGATGCACGAAGGTTTCAAATGCAAACAGGCGTTTCCGTTTGATTTGTTGTCCGATCAGGACGAACAGCTATGTCAGTTGTTCGATGTGATCAAAATGAAGAACATGTACGGCAAACAAGTGCGCGGCATAGAGCGCAGCAGCTTTTTAATCGACGAAAATGGCGTGCTGGTAAGGGAATGGCGCAAGGTCAAGGTCAAAACCCATGTCGAGGAAGTTTTGCTGGCCTTGCGGCAACTGTGATGAGTTTCAGCGGCCGCAGCAGCGTTTGAACTTTTTACCGCTGCCGCAAGCGCATGGCGCGTTTCCGCCACTGTTGGCGGTTTGGACTTTGCCGGCCGCCTTGATTACGCCATCCAGATAAAACCAGTCCTGTCCGGTTTTTACGAACCGGCTGATTTCGTGCAAGCAGCAATCCTCGCCATCCTGCCGGTAAAACGCCTTGAATTCCACAATCCCCTTGCCGTCATGGGCCGCGCCTTTTTTACAAGCCACTATTTGCAAACTTCGCCAATCGGCGGTCTCCCTGGAAAAGTCCAGGTCCGCCGGTCTGCTGCCGATATCCCAGCTGTCCAGCAAATAAGCGGCATTGCGGAGGGCGTATGCGCTAAAGCGCGAACGCATCAATTCCAGCGCCGTGGCCGGTCGGCGTTCGCGCTTGTGAAAGGGTCCGCAGCAGGCGGCATAAGCCTGACCGGTGCCGCATAAACAGGTTTCGGTGTCGGATGTATTGTTCGTCATGAGCGGATTTTACCGAATAATTGACGCCGCGCGGGCATCGGCGCGCTACCATGAGAGCCGTTGACATGATCGTTGTATCCAAGGGGGAAATGTGCATATTGCCTTGAACACTCAAATTCTGCTCGGTGCCCTAGCGGGAATTGCCCTGGGCTTGCTGTTCGCGCGGGTCGGCCCCGATGCGCAAGGCGTTGGGCAAGGTATTTATCTTTGCGGCTTGGTCGGCAACCTGTTCATCGATTTGCTGAAAATGGTACTGGTGCCGCTGGTGTTTACTTCCATTGCGGTAGGGGTGGCCAATTTGCGCCAGCACAGCCAGTTGCATCGGGTCTGGATATCCACCCTGGGTTTTTTTGTGCTGTCAATGCTGTTGGCGATTTTATCGGCCCTGGCGGCCGCTAACTGGTTCGAGCCCGGCAAGGATTTGCATCTGGATTTGTTCCCGGGCGCCCGGCATGAAATCGCCGCCCAGCATATGAGTTTCGCTGAGTTTTTCGCCAATTTTCTCCACGGTCTGTTCGTCAATCCCTTTGCGGCCCTGGCGCAAGGCAACGTATTGGCAATCGTCATGTTCGCCTTGCTGTTGGGGATTGCGCTGGTGATGGGCGGCGAACGTTACCGTAATATTCTGCAACTGCTGCGGGAAGCTTTGGAGCTGATGTTGCGCATGGTGGGCTGGATCATGCGGTTGGCGCCTTTCGGCATATTCGCCTTGCTGACAAAGCTTCTGGCCACGCAGGATATGGCGGTACTCGGCAGCCTGGCGCATTTCGTGGCGGTAGTGCTGGGCACGGAATTGTTCCACGGTTTTGTGGTCTTGCCCTTGCTGCTGATTTTGATCGCCAAAGTCTCGCCGATCAAATTTTTCCTCGGCGCCCGCGAGGCCATGATTACCGCTTTCGCCACCAGTTCCAGTTCCGCCACCTTGCCGGTAACACTGCGATGCACCGAGCAGCATTTGCATGTCAAGGGCGGCATTGCCGGTTTTGTGATTCCGCTGGGCGCCACGGTCAATATGGATGGCACGGCCCTGTACGAAGCGGCGGCGGCATTGTTCATAGCCAATTTGGCGGGCATAGAGCTGGATATGGCTCAGCAATTGATAGTGGTGTTCACCACCATGTTGGCCGCCATGGGCGCGCCGGGGATTCCCAGTGCCGGCATGGTGACCATGGTGATGGTGTTGCAATCGGTCGGCTTGCCCGCCGAAGCCATCGCCATTCTGTTGCCCGTCGATCGGCTGTTGGATACCTTCCGCACCATGGTGAATGTGGAGGGCGACATGGTTGGTAGCTTGGTGGTGCAGCGTTGGGTAAACGAAACCTCCTCGCGCTGACAGGCCTTAGACATCATCGATTCGTCGGGCGATCCGGTCTTGTTCGATCAGCATGGCGGCCGAGTGGCGACTTGCGGAACAGTGACGAAAACCAAACATGCCGGGCTGCGGAAAGTTGCTATTTCGGCTATGCTGACAGGGTTTTGAATAACGGTATTCCAAGAGAGAGGATAATAAGTGGATATTGCAACATTACTGGGGTTTATTCTTGCTGTAGCGATTATCAGCGCCGCGATCGTAACCGGCGGCAGCATCATGTTGTTTATCGATGTGCCGTCGATATTGATCGTTTTTGGCGGTACCTTCGGTGTGTCCTTGATGCGTTTGCCGATCAGCGATTTTCTGCGCTCCTTCGGCGTGGCCGGCCGGGCGTTCATGAATAAAAAAATCGACCCCAATGTATTGATCGAAGAAGCGGTCGCCCTGGCCGATATGGCGCGTAAAAACGGTTTGCTGGCGCTGGAATCGGCGGAGGTGTCCGATCCTTTCATGAAGAAAGGCATACAGTTGTGCGTGGACGGTTACAATCCCGAATTCGTCAAGAATTTGCTGCAGCAGGATATCGATTTGATGGTCAGCCGCAACGAGGTCGGGCAGAGTATGTGGAAAGGGGTGGCCGATCTGGCGCCGGCGATGGGCATGATAGGCACCCTGGTGGGCTTGGTGCAGATGTTGGCGAATATGTCCGACCCGTCCGCCATCGGGCCGGCCATGGCGGTGGCTTTGTTGACTACCCTGTACGGCGCGATGATAGCCAACGTGTTTGCCCTGCCCATGATCGATAAACTGGCCAGCGTGCAGAATTACGAAAAAGCCAACAAGGAGTTGGTGATGAACTTCATAGCCAATCTGCAGGAAGGCACCAACCCCAAGGTTCTTAAAACCTTGCTGAATACTTACGTGTCCGAGAAAAAACGTCTGGAGGAGTGAGTATGTCCGATTGTCCGAAATGTCCTCCGGTCGGCGCGCCGGCCTGGTTGGCGACTTTTGCCGACCTGATGTCCCTGTTGATGTGTTTTTTCATATTGCTGCTTTCGATGGCCAGCATGGACGTGGTCAAATTCAAAAAGGTCGCCGACTCCCTCAAGGAAGCCTTCGGCGTGCAGCGGGAGATCCAGGTGGAGCAAATTCCGATGGGTACCAGCGTGATCGAGCAGCATTTCAGTCCCGGCCAGATACAGCAGACGCCGCTGGAAGAAATCCGTCAATCCACCGAGGAGGAAAAGGAGCAAATCGACACGCCGGAGGATATGGATATCGCGAAACAAAAAGTCATAGAGGCAACCCTGAAGGAAATCGCCGACGAGGCTGAAAAAATCAAGCAAAAATTGAACGCCGAAATCGAGCAAGGCTTGGTAACGGTGGAAACCAACGGCTTTCGTATCGTGATCCGCATCAATGAAAAAGGTTCGTTTTCGTCCGCCAGCGCGGTATTGAAACCTGGGTTTGAACCGGTGATGGATAAGATCACCGAATCCGTCATGGAATCGAAGGGTAAGGTCATCGTGGCCGGACATACCGACGATATCCCTATCAAAACCGTCATGTACCGGTCGAATTGGGAGTTGTCTTCCTCGCGGGCCGTCACCGTGGCGCAATACATCCTGGAAAAACAGCACATCGACCCGCACCGGTTTTTAATCGAAGGCCATGCCGATACGCATCCCTTGCTGCCCAACGATTCGCCGCAAAACCGCGCCGTGAACCGGCGGGTGGAAATCGTGCTAGCGCGGGACGAGGCATTTTTGAATGACCGAAATCAGGCCGTTGAAACCCTGCAAATGGACGCAACTCCAGATATCAAACCGTAATGCCAAGGAATTACCATTATGCTTAATGCAACAGCCGAAAGACGACGATTTTTCAGAATAAACGATAAGGTCAGTTTGTCGTATCGGCAAATCGACGAAGCAACAGCCAGTCTGGGCTTGCAATCCACCGGATTGATCAGCAGCGAGTTTTCCCTGTCCGCCACCTTGGACGTATTGTCGCAAGAAGCCCAGCGTGTTATGGCGCGACTGGAAAAACAAAGTCCCGAGCTTCTGGAGTTATTTCGTATTCTGGATGCCAAAGTGACCGCCGTGGCTCAGGCCACCATGTTTATCGGCAGCAATGTCAACGCCGATGACTGCCGGGTGGTCAATCTAAGCGCTTCCGGATTCGCCTTCGATCAAGCCGAGCCGCTGGGCATCGGACAAAATCTGGCCATCGAGATTTACTTGCCGACTTCCCTGGCCTTGATTTTGGTATATGGGCGAGTGGTTAGTTGCCGGGCCAGCGATACCCAGGCGGGCGAGCCGGAACAATATACCGTCAGTGTCGACTTTACCCATGTGCGGGAGGAGGACCAGGAGTTATTGATCAAACATGTGGTGCGTGCGCAATGGCAACAGTTGCGGGAAAACAAGGCCAAGCCTGAATTCTGAACGCAAGAAGCGCGCGGCGGTCTTTCTTTACCTGAGTCCTGATCCGGAAAAACCATGAAACGTTACAGTGAAGATTGTTCATTATGCAAGGTCATGAGAAGCATGGCGTTCAGCGGACTGGGAATGGGTGTTGGGGCCGGCGGCGCCTACTTGTTGGGAGCCGGCAGGCAGGATATGGTGTATGCGGGCATAGTGGTCGCCGCCATGGTCGTATTCGGATTCCTTGGGCGTAAAACCAAAAGCTAAGGATTCCGCCCGCAATAACTTCCGCACACAGTTCCCTCTCCTCGCGGGAGGGTAGGGTGAGGGATATAGAGAGGGAATCCCAAGCTAAGCGCTGGCAGGTATCAG
Source organism: Methylomonas subterranea (assembly GCF_024505185.1). Classification (GTDB taxonomy): domain Bacteria; phylum Pseudomonadota; class Gammaproteobacteria; order Methylococcales; family Methylomonadaceae; genus Methylomonas; species Methylomonas subterranea. The sequence continues at coordinate 149,902 of NZ_JANIBJ010000003.1, read as the reverse complement.
GGTTGCAGCACCTTTAAAAAATCCATGGCTACCCAGCCGTCAATCGCCCCGTCGCCTTCCGTATCGATGGCGGCCCAAGCGTCTTTCTCCCGCAGCACATAAACCCGGCTGTCCTTGGGTAGTACCCTGATAATGTCGAATTCAGTGCCCGCGCCGCCGCGCACGCGCAGGCCGTCGCGCGCCACAACGCTGTATACCGTGCGCGCATCGTCCGCCATGACGATCTGCGGCATGGCGTCGCTGTTGAGAAACTCGTCGTTGTTATCGGTTTCCAGCCACAGTTGACCTTCCGCTGCCCTGCGCTTGACCAAGCCCGGCAAAGCCACCTTTTTACCGGTTTTGGGGTTTAGGGCTTTTACCCATTTAGCCAACTCACTGGGCACGCAGTCGTAATCCCCGCTGTTGAGGCGGCGTAACAAAGTGCTGGAAATCAGGCTGCCGACGCCGGCATTGAACACGAAGCTGGCCAGGGCCGCGAATTGGTTGTCGTGCAACGGTACCCGGACATGTTTTTCCACTTGTTCGCCGCATTGGCCCAAGTCTTGTTCCAGCAGTTTGTCGGCCTCGGCTTCGGTAATTTTGTCGCCTTTCTTGACGCCCTTGGTATGGCCGTAACCTATGGTCCATACCCCGGCCGGACACAGATAGGCTTCCAATTTCAAGCCTTCGAAATTCCGGACCAGTGCCATGCCGGCCGAATTTATCTTTCTCGCCATGATGATCGCTCCCGTGTTTTTATTGGTCAGGGCTGTTTGCATTTCAACGCCCGGCAATCATGCTCAAAAAGGGCGATAGCCGGGGGATATCGCCCTTTTTTTGCCTCGGACTACTCTTGCAGCGCTTTCAGCAAGGCCTGCAACCTGTCGTTGGCATCCCCAAACAGCATGCGGGTGTTTTCGTGCACGAACAATGGGTTGCCCACGCCGGCATAGCCGGAGGCCATGCTGCGTTTCATGACTATCGTAGTGCCGCTTTTCCAGCATTCCAACACCGGCATGCCGGCGATCGGACTGTTTGGGTCGTCCAGTGCCGAAGGGTTGACGATGTCGTTGGCGCCGATGACGATGGACACATCGACTTCGGGAAAATCCGCGTTGATTTCATCCATTTCCAGCACGATGTCGTAAGGCACCTTGGCTTCCGCCAGTAACACATTCATATGGCCGGGCATGCGGCCGGCAACGGGATGAATGGCAAAACGGACTTTTTTACCCTGGCTGATCAATAACTTGGTGATTTCGTTCACGGTGTGCTGGGCTTGCGCCACCGCCATGCCGTAACCGGGAATGATGACGATGTTTTTGGATTCGCGCAGCAATTGCGCGGTTTCCTCGGCTTCGATGGGCTGGATTTCGCCTTCCACTTCCGCCGCCGCGCCGCCGCCCACGCTGCCGAAACCGCCGGCAATCACGCTGAGGAAATGCCGGTTCATGGCGCGGCACATGATGTAACTCAAGATCGCGCCGCTGCTTCCGACCAGCGCGCCGGTGACGATCAGCAAGTCGTTACTGAGCATGAAGCCGGTTGCCGCGGCGGCCCAGCCGGAATAGCTGTTCAGCATGGATACCACCACGGGCATGTCGGCGCCGCCGATGGCCATGACCATGTGTACGCCGAAGACCAAGGCAATAAGCGTCATCAGCAGCAAGGCCAAAACCGGACCGTTGAAGATGGAATTGTCGAACAGGTGATTGCCGAATATTGGCGTGCCGGTTTCGTTGCTGACTAAAAATTGTTGCCCCAGAATTACGGTGGCAATCAGCAGCAGCAGGTTCAACCAATGGCGGGCGGGCAGCAAGACCGGTTTGCCGGTGATTTTGCCGCACAGCTTGCCGAAGGCGATCACCGAGCCGGAAAAGGTCACGGCGCCGATAAAAATGCCGATGTAGATTTCCAGTTCGTGGATGGTTTCTTCGACGCCGGTCAGCACGATACCGTGATCCATGAAGCTGGCGTAACCGACCAATACCGCCGCCATGCCGACCAAGCTGTGCATCAGCGCCACCAATTCCGGCATTTGGGTCATTTCCACCCGGGAGGCGGCTAGGGCTCCGATCGAACCGCCGATCAACAAGGCGCCGGCCAGTATGGCATAAGCCGTAACGTGAGCGCCCAACACGGTGGCGACAATGGCAATCGCCATGCCCAGCATGCCGTAATAGTTGCCTCGGCGAGCCGTTTCCTGATTGCTAAGGCCGCTGAGGCTCAAAATGAACAGAATCGATGCCGCAATATACGACATGGTGACTAAACCTTGTGACATGAGTGTTTCCCCTTATTTTCTGAACATTTCGAGCATGCGGCGAGTCACCAGAAAGCCGCCGGCAATGTTGATGGCGGCAATCAGGATGGCTACTCCGGACAGGACGGTAATCACCAGATTGTCGGGTGTCGATACCTGCAGCAGCGCGCCGATGACGATAATGCCGCTGATGGCGTTGGTGACGCTCATCAACGGGGTATGCAGCGAAGCCGAAACGTTCCAGATCACCTGATAGCCGATAAAGCAGGCCAGCACGAATACGGTGAAATGCTCCAGAAACGAATGCGGCGCCACGGCGCCGATGCCGAACATCGCCGCGCCGGCCAGCAATATCGGCAACAGCTGCGACAGCAGGGATTTGGGTTTCTCCGCCTTGACTTCCACCGCCGGGGCCTCGGTCAACGGTTTGTGGGAGCCGGTCAATTTGGGCGGCGGCGGCGGCCAGGTAATCATGCCTTCCTTGATCACGGTGGCGCCGCGTATCACTTCATCTTCCATGTTGACGTTGAGGACGCCGTCCTTGCCGGGGCAGAGGTCGCTCAGCAAATGCCGCAGGTTGGTGGCGTATAACTGACTGGATTGATTGGCCAGCCGGCTGGGTAGGTTGGTGTAGCCGATGATGGTGACATCGTGCTTGACCACGATACGATCTTTTTCGGTCAAGGCGCAGTTGCCGCCTTGTTCCGCCGCCAAGTCGACGATAACGCTGCCGGGTTTCATCGATTTCACCATGCCGGCGGTAATCAGTTCCGGTGCCGGCTTGCCGGGAATCAACGCGGTGGTGATGATGATGTCCACTTCCATGGCTTGGCGGGCGAACAAGGCCATTTCGGCTTCGATGAATTCCTTGGACATGGTTTTGGCGTAGCCGCCGCTGCCGGAGCCGTCTTCCTGAAAATCCAGCATCAGGAATTCGGCGTCCATGCTCTCGATTTGTTCTTTCACCTCCGGACGGGTATCGAAGGCGCGGACGATGGCGCCCAGGCTTTTGGCTGTGCCGATGGCCGCCAGACCCGCCACCCCCGCGCCTATCACCAGTACCTTGGCCGGCGGCACCTTGCCCGCGGCGGTGATCTGGCCGGTGAAGAAGCGGCCGAAATGTTGGGCGGCCTCCACTACGGCCCGGTAGCCGGCAATATTGGCCATGGAGCTTAGGGCGTCCATTTTTTGCGCCCGCGACATGCGCGGCACGCTGTCCATCGCCAGTACGGTGGCGTTTTTGGCGGCCAGTTGCTGCATCAACTGCTCGTTTTGGGCCGGCCAGATAAAGCTGATCAGGTGCTGGCCCGGCCGCATGAATTCCACTTCGTCGATGGCCAATTCCGGATGGCGCTCGGGCGCTCTAACCTTCATAATGATATCGGCTTCCTTCCAGACGGCTTTCGCATCCGGCAGTATGGTAACCCCTGCTTCACGATAGGCCTCGTCGCTGATATTGGCCAATGATCCGGCGCCGCTTTCGATGCACATCTCAAAGCCGAGTTTGATGATTTTGTCGGCGGCTTCGGGGGTGGTGGCTACGCGTTTTTCACCTTCGTGGATTTCTTTGGGTACGCCAATTTTCATGAATAGCTCCTTTGGTGGTCAGGCATGAGTCGAATAGTTTGCTATGCTTTCTTTTATTTATCGGACTTGAGAATAGGGGATTGATCTGCTTTTATCAAATTGTTTTCGTGGCTGTATAAAGTTGTCCCTTTTCCGCGGTTGTTCGCTTGCGACCTTCCCCGGGCATGAAAAACAGGGGGCTGGAATAGATGAAATGGAAAATTGTCCGGTATGAAAATTTTGGTCGTGGATGACAGCAAATCCATCAGGATGTTGGTGGCCGAGTGCCTTAAATCGTTGGGCCACGAAGTGGCTTACGCGGAAAACGGGGCGGATTGTCTGCAGTTCGTGGCCGACAACGACGTGGATCTGATTTTGATGGATGTCGAAATGCCGCATATCAACGGTGTCGAAGCCACCAAGGCGATCAGGGAAATCAAGAAGGACGACTGGTTTCCGATAATTTTCCTCACCTCGCACAGCGACGACGATGCTTTTGCCAACGGCATTCTGGCGGGGGGAGATGCTTATCTGCTGAAACCGCTCAACCCGCTGCGGATTCAATTGACCGTGATTGCGATGGAGCGTATTTATCTGATGCGGCAAAAGTTGTACGCCGCCCAGCAAAAGCTCCAGCAAGCCAACCTGGAATTGGAAAAACTGTCTCTGTTCGATCAATTGACCGGACTAGCCAACCGGCGGCAATTCGATAACATCCTGAGCAGACAGTTTGCCTGGGCCAAGCGGGCTAAATCGCCCTTATCGGTGATTATTTGCGATGTCGATTACTTTAAAATTTATAACGACAGATACGGCCATCCGGCCGGTGACGCTTGTCTGAGCCAAGTTGCCTCCTGCATTGCCGCGCAGGTAAAACGCCCGATCGATTTGGCCTGCCGCTATGGCGGAGAGGAGTTCACGGTGATTTTGCCGGAAACCAATTTACAAGGCGCGCGGGCAGTTGCCGAAATGATCAGGCAAGCGGTTTTCGACCGGCACATTCCCCATGCCGGTTCCCCGATAGCCGACTGGGTCAGTATGAGTCTGGGTGTTGCTACCTATAACGGACAATATCCGCAAGGCTCGGATATTACCAAGGCCGCGGACGAAGCGCTGTATAAAGCCAAACAACTAGGGCGTAATCGGGTGGAGGTGGCGGTATGAATTATCAGGCCAAGGATTTTGTATTAACCGACCAAGGATTGTTGTTTGCCGTGGTGGCCGATGGACTGGAGTCCGGCAAAGTCTTGTGTTTTTTGCGTTATATGTACCGAAACGGCCAATGGCAAAAAGTCGGCACCGAGGTGGCCAATGCATTTTTGCGTGAATATTTCCCGGAATACTTGTATTACTCGAGCATGCTGGACACGCAACTGCATGCGGTGGATACGGCGTCCGTCAGCCAACATTTTCAACCGGGCAAGGTTTTGCAAGAGTTGCTGCAATTGGAGGTCGCGGATCCGGTCATCAACGATTTACGCCGTTTATGCGGTTTGCTGAAGGCAAATCATTTGGATCTCGGGCAATTCGGGGTGACCGGCTCCATCTTGGTCGGCATGCAAAACCACGCTTCCGACATGGATCTGGTTTGTTACGACAGAGCCACCTTCCATCGGGCCAGGAATATCATTCAGGCTCTGATTGCCAAGGATCAAATTCAAGCCTTGAACGATGACGATTGGCTTGGCGCCTATCAACGCCGCGCCTGCGATTTTGCCTTGGACGAATACATCTGGCATGAGCAGCGTAAGTACAACAAAGCCATCTTCAACCAGCGTAAATTCGATTTATCCTTGAAGCTGCCCGCCGTTGTCGACGACGGCCGCCAATTTCAAAAAGCCGGTTTTGTCCGTATCCAGGCCGGAGTTATCGATGACAGCCTCGGTTTCGATTACCCGGCCGAATTCGTTATCGATCATCTTGAAATTGCCAGCGTGGTGTGCTTTACCGCAACCTACGTCGGTCAAGCCAAGGCGGGAGAGCGGATTGAAGTTTCGGGGCAGTTGGAGGTGGATGAACAAGGCCGCCGCCGCGTGGTGGTGGGTTCCACCCGGGAGGCGATAGGGGAGTTCATTCGGGTTTTGCGCTGATGACAAAGCCTGCTTTTCAAGCGGTTATTTTCGACCTGGATGGCTTGGTACTGGATAGCGAGAGCGGTTATTTCGCCGCTTGGCAACAGGCGGCCGCGCAAATGGGTTATCGCTTGAGTCAGGCATTTTGCCAGTCGCTTTCCGGCTCGCATGGTCGGCGGATCAACCAGCGTTTGGCGGAGCGCTTCGGCCGGGATTTTGAACTCGAGCAATTTCATGAGCTGAGCAATCAAATTTGGCGGGAGCGGGTCGGTCAGACGGGCATACCGGTCAAAAAAGGCTTTTACCAAACCCTGCAATGTATAGAAACTTTACAAATGCCGTATTGCCTTGCCACCAACAGTAGGCGAGGGGATGCGGAACAATGTCTGGCATGGGCCGGTTTGGCGGGGGTGTTTGCCAAGTTGATTTGCAGGGAGGATGTCGAAAACCCCAAGCCCGCCGCGGATATATTCCTCAAGGCCGCCGAAACCATCGGTATTTCCCCGCAATGCTGTCTGGTGCTTGAGGACTCTCCGATAGGCGTCGCGGCGGCCGTCAGCGCGGGTTGTACTTGCCTGTTCGTGCCTTCGGTATTGCCCGCCGATCCAGATGCGTCGGGCATGGCGCATCGCGTATTGCCGGATTTGTGTGCGGTGGCGGATTTTATCTCGGCGGCAATGGTTGATCCGCTATAATGCCGGCTGTTTTTTGATACGGAATTGAGGTCGTGAAACCGCACTGCGAAAAAGTCACCGTTCTGGCGCCGGCCCGCTTACATATGGGGTTTATCGATTTAAGCGGTGCGCTCGGTCGGCATTTCGGCAGCATTGGGGTGGCGCTTAACGATATCGATACCCGTCTGACCTTGTCGCCCGCCGATGGGCTGAGTGTAAAGGGGCCTTGCGCGGAGCGGGCATTTAAGGCCGCTCGGCAACTTTGCCGGCTTTTAAATTTGCCGGAAAATATGCAAATCGATTTGTCATCCGCCATTCCCGAACACATCGGTTTGGGTTCCGGTACCCAAATGTCGCTGGCGATTGGCGCCGGCCTGAACGCTTTTTACGATTTGGGCCTGAGCGTGCGGGAGATTGCCAGGCTCAGCGCGCGCGGCGCCCGTTCCGGTATCGGTATCGGCGTGTTCGAACAGGGGGGATTGGTGGTCGATGGCGGGCGCGGCCCGGATACCGCGACGCCGCCGCTACTGTCGCAAATGCCGGTACCGGAAAACTGGCGCTTTATCCTGGTTTTCGATCGCCGCGGGCAGGGTTTGCACGGCGAGCAGGAGGTCAGCGCGTTCGGCCAACTGCCGCCTTTTCCCCGTGCCGATGCCGAGCGGCTTTGTTATCTCTTGCTGATGCGGGCGCTGCCGGCGCTGGCGGAGGGTAATCTGACCCTGTTCGGCGAGGTGATTACCGAGTTACAGACCGCCGTTGGACGGCATTTCGCCCCGGTGCAAGGCGGCATCTTTACCAGTCCGGAAGTGGCCGCGGCCATGAGTTGGCTGCAACAACAGGGCGCGGTAGCCATAGGACAAACATCCTGGGGACCCACGGGGTTTTGCGCGGTTGAAAGTCCTGGCTTGGCCGACAGCCTGTCGGCCGATTTGCAAAGCCGTTTTACCTCGGAACATTTGCACTTTCAGGTTGTGAGTGCCCGTAACCGGGGTGCCGAACTTACCCGGCAATAACTAGCTTTCATTCCAGCAGCAGCTCGGCGCTATCGCTGTTATCGAGATTATCCAGCCAACGCACTGTTAGCCGACCGCCGACCGGGTGGTTTTTCAGGCGCAGACTGAAAAACGGATTCATGGACATGCTGCCGCCCAGATTGGCCGTCAGAATGGTTTTGTCATTTAACTGAACCACCAATTCGCGGATGAAGTGTGCCGGAATCAGGTTGCCGCTGACCGGGTCGCGGTTGCGGCCGTTTTCCATGGGATGGCTGATCAACAGTTTAATTTCCGTGCAGTTCGCCAGCCGCCGGCCGCGGATTTTTATGCTCGCTTCCATCAGCCCGTCCCGCAACCGCCCTGCATGACCTTGACCCAACGCCGATTGCGCAGCCAATTTTCGCCCTGCCGGGCAATGACTGTCACATGACTACTTTCAGCCATTTTGATGCGCGCGGTCAAATAAACCGCCAACGATGCATCCAGCTCGATTTCCGCCGCCAGCGGCGTGGGATTTTTTTCCACCCACAGATAAAGCCGCTGAATATCGGATAAGTCGCTGCTGACGGTGATCGGCACCACGGCGCCGTTTTCCGCTATTTCGGGCAGAGAGATTCGGATGGCATCGCTATCTCTGATCGCTTGCTCGCCATGGACCCGTTGAAATTGGCTGGTGAAATCGCCGGCGGCGAACAGGGATGCGGGCCAGGCGGCTAACGCGGTTTTTGCGGTTAACAGGTGGCTGGAAATGGCGGCGGCGGCTCGATAAGCGACGCGTAGAAATTGGCGACGAAGCATGGTTTAAAAACCCTGAATAAGTTGATGTATATCAAAAAAATTGGAAGTTGCTTTGATATCTTAACTACCGTTGATTCATCAACGCCATTTTAACAACTAACAACAGGAAGGCAGAAAATGAGTGAAGTTCAAGAAAAAGATAATTTCTGGCTCTACATCGCGCTGGCAGTAGTAGTGGTAGCGGGCGCCGTATTGATGGTTAAAAATGCCGAACACGAAAAGTATGCCACGGCGGCCAAAAACATAGCAGCGGATTCCAGCAATTCTGCCTATCGTAACGACGTATTGCACAACGGCGGCAATACCAAATAAGCTTTCTTATGCCAACACGGGGAAATTTATTTTCCCGTGTTGAGCGTCTTTCTCTTCATTCGATTCCAGCGTCGGAATCATTGCGGGCCGATTCGAGATAAGCAGAGTTACTGGCTTTGCGCCACTTCGGTTTATACCAGCGTCAATTCCGGTAACAGGCTGATGGCTTTGAGCAGGTCGACGGCTTTAGCCATGCCTACTTGCAGATTTTTTTCGATTTCCGCCATGGTGATTTCGCCCGCCACGATGCCCGCCGCCCAGTTGGCGACCACCGAAATATTGGCATAATTCAAGTCCAATTCCCGCGCCAGTGCCGCTTCGGGCATGCCCGTCATGCCGACCAGATCGCAGCCGTCCTGAGCCATGCGCTTGATCTCCATAATGGTTTCCAGTCGCGGACCTTGGGTGCAGCCATAAGTGGCGACTTCCGTAATTGCGATACCGCTGTTGTGCGCGGCCTGCAGGATGCGTTTGCGCAGAGTAGCGGAGTAGGGTTCGCTAAAGTCGATATGGGTGACATGCTGCAAATCGTCGGCAAAGAACGTATGTTCGCGGCCGTAACTGTAATCGATGATTTGATCGGGGATGGCGATATGGCCGGGAGCCATCAACGGACCTATGCCGCCAACCGCGGCGACGGCAATGATATCGGTCGCTCCCAGTTCTCTCAGGCCCCATATGTTGGCACGGTAGTTGATTTTATGCGGCGGAATCCGATGCGGATTGCCATGCCGGGCTAGAAATATCAGCTGTTTGCCGTTGATCTCGCCGAACACATAGTCGGCCGAAGGGGCGCCGAAAGGGGTTTCCAGACTTTGTTGGCCGGTAATTCTCAGCCCGCTGATTTGGGTCAGGCCGGTGCCGCCGATAATTGCCAGTGTCATAAAATATCCTTGCAGGCATAAATACCCGCCGCGTTTCTGAGATAACCCTTGTAATCCATGCCGTAGCCGAACAGATAATGATTGGCGACCCGTAACCCGACGAAATCGGCGTGTATGGGTTTGTCGCAAGCCAGATCCTTTTCCAATAGCACCGCGCTGTAAATTTCAGCGGCGCCTTGCTCGGCGCACCAGTCCACGATGGCTTTCAAGGTATGGCCCTCGTCCAGGATGTCGTCCACGATCAGCACGCTGCGGTCGCGCAGCGGCGTGGTGGGTTGGAACAGCCAGTGTATGTCGTCGCCACTGGTTCTATTGCGGTAACGGCTGGCGTGTAGGCTGTCCAATGTCAGCGGAAAATCCAGTCGGGGCAGCAATTTGCCGGTGACGATGATGCCGCCGTTGATGACGCATAGCACCAGCGGATTCTTGTCCGCCAGTCGTTGGCCGATCTCGACGGCCATGCGGTCTATTGCCGCTTCGACACTGGCTTCGTCGTGCAGCAAAACCGCGTTTTGTTTGACTAAATTGATTTCCTTAAGCATAAGCCTCGGTAATTTGTTGGATTTGCGCGGCGGTTTGTTGCCATTTTTCCGAATTTAGCAGGCTCCGCCGGTCATGGCGCGGTCGGCCCCGCATGGCCAGCAATCGGCGCTCCCGCTCGCTGTTTTGCGTGATCGGCAGTTTATCCAGCACCTGCTCGGCGGCGGCCGGGTTATTACAAACCAACAGCATATCGCAACCGGCTTCTTGGGCCAGTCGGGCCCTATCCAGGAAATCGCCGACCCCGGCGGCGCCCTCCATGCTCAAGTCGTCGCTGAAAATGGCGCCGTCAAAACCCAGTTCTTGCCGCAGAATTTGTTGCAGCCAAATTCTGGAAAAACCGGCCGGCAGTTCATCGACTTGCTTGTACACCACATGCGCCGGCATGATGCCTTCCAGGCCCTGTTCAATCAGCACCTGAAACGGCAACAGGTCGCGGGCCCGAATCTCCGCCAAGGGGCGACTGTCTACCGGCAGGGCCAAGTGCGAATCCGCCGCCACCGCGCCGTGGCCGGGAAAGTGTTTGCCGGTGGCGGCCATGCCGGCCGAGCGCATGCCGCTTACAAAAGCGGCGGCCAATTGGGCTGCCTGCTCGGGGTCGCTGGAAAACGAGCGGTCGCCGATAATTTGGCTGATCCCGCAATCGACATCCAGTACCGGGGCAAAACTGAAATCGACGTCTACCGACAACACTTCGGCGGCCATCAACCAGCCGGCCGCTTCAGTCAATACCGGGTTTCCGGCATAACAAACTGCCGGCGGCAGGCGGGTAAAGCCGGCTTTAAAGCGTTGTACACGGCCGCCTTCCTGATCGACGGCTACTAAAATATCGCCCTGGCGGGCAGCGCGGATAGCCTTGACCAAGGCTTGAGTCTGCTCTGGATTGTCATGGTTTCTGGCGAACAAAATCACCGCGCCGGTATTGGGGTGATTGATTTTTTCCTTATCCAAGGCGGACAGGTCGTGGCCTTCCAGGTCTATCATGACCGGGCCTGGTGGGAGAGCTCTCATGGTGGTAATCGATAAAAATGGAATATACTGCTAGGCAGTCAGCTTGAACATTATATGAGGAAATACCATGCGGAACGTTATTTTATTGGCCGGTCTTTTGTTGCTACCGCTTGCGGGTTACGCGGGCGACGATAAAGACGCCGAGGGGCCGGTAATCGAGTATGTGGAGATGAAGCCCAAATTCACCGTCAACCTGGCCGAACCGAAAAAATACCTGTTGGTGAATGTGCAATTGTTGGTGGAGGGCGCGGACGCCCAGGAAAAGGTCAAAAAACATCTGCCCATGTTGCGGCATGAATTGATCATGATGTTGAGCGGCCTTAGCTCGGCCGATTTGCAGAGCATGGAACAGCGCGAGGCCTTGCGGGTAAAAGCCAAGGAGTTGATGGCTGCCTCCTTGGCTAAAGTAGAGGTCAAGGAGGGTTTTAAAGACTTGTTTTTCTCGGAATTTTTAGTCAATTAAGTAGCGTTGCAGACTTTCGCGCAAGCGGGTAATCCGGCTTTCGGCTTCATGTACCGGGTAAGGGGTGGCGGCAAACTTGCCCCAGACCGGGCCGGGCCAGGCCATGTCGCCGTGGTAGCGCGCCACGTGATGAACATGCAGTTGCGGCACCAAGTTGCCGATAGCGGCAATATTGAGTTTGTCCGGTTGGTAAAGCGCAACCAGCGCTTCCGCCAGCCAGCACGATTCGTTTAGCAATTGCTGCCTGTCGTCGAGCGCCAGTTGATAAATTTCCGTGATGTCCGGCCGTTGCGGCACCAAAATGGCCCACGGGTATTGGCTGTCGTTCATCCATAAAATCCGGCATAAGGCAAAACGGCCCACGGGAAGACAATCTTCTTGCAGACGCGGGTGTAACTGAAAATTGCTCATGAAAGAGGCAGCGGCGAATAAGGGAGCCGGAATTCTACCGGACCGCCGCGCATTTAACCATGCGTGAAGACGATGCCGCGAGCAAGCAGTTGAAACATAAGGCGGATTAAGGATAATAAGCCCGCATAATCATAACTATAAAAAGGTGGCATCATGTCGGCCCAGGGTGTTCTCGCTCCGTACCGGATCGGCGAGCTAAAGCTTTCCGTTTCGTTTCGTTTCTTGTTAAGCCTTTACGCCATCGTACCCTTGTGCGTGTTGGTTCTTTGGTTGGATCGCTACGGCTTTCAACACGCCTTGCGCGACATGCTGCCCTCAAGCCCCAGTCATTTTCTGTTGTTTCAGGTGCTGTTCGGCACACCGCATATCATCGCCAGTAATTTACTTTTGTTCGGGCACTCGGATTACGTCGCTACGTTTAAACACAAACTGTTGGGCATGACGGTGTTTATCGCCGTGTTCTTCGGTTTGGGCAGTTTATTTATTCCCTACCGGGTGTTGTATCTCATCAGCGCCGCCTGGACGGTGTATCACGTGTTGAAGCAGCAACACGGCGTGGCCAAGGCGGTGTGCCGCTTACCGAATTGGGCGTTTTATCTGCAATTGTGGCTGAGTGTCGGCGCGGGCATTTTCATTTACATGGGGATATTTTTAAAAAATAGCCTGACACCCGAGCAGGCCGAGTTGGTCCTGCGGATAGCCGGCGTTTTGACAGCGGCTTTGCTGCTTTCCACGCTGGTCTGCCAAAAATACGTACCCAGCCGCTTCGGCGTGGGCTTTTTATGGGCCAATACCTTATTGGTGGTGGCCAGCTGGTATGTTTATAGCCAGCAGTATTATTTTTTGGCCATTCTGATGCCGCGCTTGGTGCACGACATTACCGCCTACAGTTTTTACGTCAGCCACGATGTCAATCGGCACGGCGACCGGCCGCAGACGCTGTTGTTCAGGCTGGCCGCGCTTTGCCGCCTGCCCGTGGCCGTGGTGTTGCCGCTGCTGTCGTTTTTATTGACTTATTTATTGCAGGTTTACGGCGACGATTTGGTCAACGCCATCCTGCAAACCCTGTTTGCCACCCAGGTATACAAAGCCGTCACGCTGGGCTTGATAGGTTATCTGGCCTTGATGCACTACTACACCGAGGCCTTTATCTGGGCGGCGGGTTCGCCGTTACGGCGTTATATACGCTTTAGCGGGATTTGAATATGCGGAATCCGTTCGTGCCGAATCCTTGTTGTTGTCAATGGCGCCCGGCTTGGTCTCATCACATATCGTTTGCCATATTGAACTTGCCAGCCTAAAATCTCACTCAGGTTTTAAGGTTCCCGCTTTGGCGGGTGAAACTGGAAGTCGGTTAAATGCCGACGCTGCCCCCGCAACGGTAAGTGATTCGTCACCAGCCCGGAGACAGGCCTAAAACTTTAGTCAACAGCATTGCGGAGGGCGATCTGTCAAATCGGTTTTTTTGGTTTGTCATCCCGTGCTGTTATTCCATTTATCAGACTCGGGAACCTAAACCATGAAAACACTCGCTGCATCCACCGCCATATCAACTTCAAAATTCCTGACCGGCTTCACTGCCATCGTATTGGGTCTAACCATCGTTTTAGGTCTGGGTTTCTTGCAGGATGCCAATAACACCCTGCATAACGCCGTCCACGACGGACGCCACAGCGCCGCTTTTCCTTGCCATTAACATGGCGGATTTTCGTAAGCTGGTCGCCATCTCGCTACTGGCGGGGATATTGGCTGGCCTGTTACTCAGCGTGTTGCAACATTATCAAACCCTGCCGTTGATTTTGGCTGCCGAACAGTTCGAAACGCCGTCGGCTGAGCATGTGCATGACTGGCAGCCCATGGATGGCTGGCAACGCAATGGTTTTACCTGGCTGTTCAACGGCCTGACCGGCTTTGGCTTTGCCTTGCTAATCAGTGCATCGATGTACTGGCGGGATCAACGCGATTATCTGCCTGGACTCGGCTGGGGCTTGGCCGGTTATCTGGTGTTTTTTGTCGCGCCGTCGCTGGGATTACCGCCGGAATTGCCCGGCACCGACAGCGCCGAACTGCATAGTCGCCAAGCGTGGTGGCTGTTTACTGCGGCATCTACAGCCATGGGTTTGTTTGGACTGGTGCTGACTAAACAACGCGGGCTGCAAATCGGCGGCGCTTGCTTGCTGGCTTTACCGCAACTAGTCGGCGCGCCGCATCCGGAAGTCGCTCACGCCTTAGCCCCCGAAGCATTGCAACAGCATTTTGTGCTACTGACAGCCATGAATAACGCCATTTTCTGGCTGGCCTTGGGTGCCTTATCGGGCCGATTGCTGCGCAAAGTGACATTTCAATGATGAGTGCCGCTACAACACGTCATTGTCCGGCGATATTGATCAGCGCCCCTGGCTCCGGGCAAGGCAAGACCACCATTACCGTGGCCCTGGCCTATCATCATCGCCAGCAAAACCGTAAGGTGCGCGTCTTCAAGACGGGCCCGGATTTTATCGATCCACAAATTCTCAGTTTTGCCTGCGGACAGCCGGTCTATCAACTGGATTTATGGATGATGGGCGAAGCGCATTGCCGCGAGATGCTTTATCGCGCAGCTAGCGAGGCGGACATCATCTTGATTGAAGGGGTGATGGGCCTGTTCGACGGCGACAGCAGCAGCGCCGATCTGGCGCAAACACTGGGCGTACCGGTAGCCTGCGTTATCGATGCGGGCGGCATGGCGCAAACCTTTGCCGCCGTGGGGTATGGATTAGCCCATTATCGAGCCAACTTGCCGTTCGCTGGCGTTATCGCCAACAAGGTCGGCAGCCCCGGTCATGCCAAACTGCTGGAGGAAGCCTTGCCGGAAAACCTGCCCTTATTGGCGGCGATGGCGAAAGACGATGGCGTAGGCTTGCCGTCGCGGCACTTAGGCTTAATGCAGGCCGACGAAATCGGCGATCTCGATCTGCGTTTGGCACGCGCCGCCGAATTATTGAACAACCTTGCGCCGTGCCGATTGCCGGAACCCGTCGGCTTCGCGCCGATCACCACCACAGCGCCGCCAGCGTTACTAACCGGCAAACGCATCGCCGTGGCTCGCGACGCCGCGTTTTCGTTTATCTATCAGGCCAATCTGGATTGCTTGTTGGCGATGGGCGCTGAACTGAGGTTTTTCTCGCCGCTGACCGATTCGGGATTACCCGAAGCCGATAGCCTCTATCTGCCCGGCGGTTATCCGGAACTGCATCTGCAAACCTTGGCCGACAATACCGCCATGAAACAAGCCTTGCAGGCGCATCATCAAGCCGGTAAGCCGATTTACGCCGAATGCGGCGGCTTTTTATATTTGCTGGAACGTTTGACCGATAAAGACGGCCATGCGGCCGCGATGGCCGGACTGTTAGCGGGTAGCGCGCAGATGCAAAAACGGTTGGTCAATCTGGGCATGCACAGCTTGCAGTTGGAACAAGGCGAAATTCGCGGCCACAGCTTTCATCACTCGCAACTGGAAACGACCCTACAGCCATTTACAGAATCCAAGCCGCAACGCAATCGTAGCCGTAGCGAAAACTTTTACCGGGTGGGTTCGCTGCAGGCTTCCTACCTGCACACTTATTTTCCGTTCAACCCGCAAGTCGCGGCTGGATTTTTTCTATGAGCAGTGATCCGAGTCAAGCGAAAGTCTGGTTTGTCGGTGCTGGTCCCGGCGACCCGGATTTGATCACCGTCAAAGGTCGCGACCTAATCGCCAAAGCGGACGCCATTTTGTTCGCAGGTTCGCTGGTACAGGCCGCTGCGACGCAATGGGCACCCAGCACTTGCGAGATCAAAGATTCCAAAGACATGACCCTGGAGCAGATCTGCGACTGGTTGATAGCTCAGGCTCAACCGGGCAAAACCGTGATTCGCTTGCAAACCGGCGACCCTGGTTTGTATGGTGCGTTGATAGAAATGGTGCAGCCGCTGGATGCGGCCAATATTGCTGTCGAAGTGGTGCCGGGTGTCTCGTCGGCGTTTGCTGCGATGGCCTGCGCGGTGGAAAGCCTGACCTTGCCGGAAGTCACGCAAACCGTGATTTTGACCCGCGTCGAAGGCCGCACGCCGATGCCTGCGGGTGAATCCCTGCAGGAACTGGCCAGCCATCACACCACGCTGTGTCTGTTTTTATCGATTACCTTGCTGCCCACGATCGAACGCGAATTAAAAGCCGCCGGTTGGGCCGATGATGCTCCGGTATTGGTAGTCCACAAAGCCAGTTGGCCGGACGAGCAGCAAATCATCCGCGGCACCTTGGCCGACATTCGCCAACGCTGCCGCGATGCCAAAATCAACAGTCAGGCCATGATCGTCATCAGCCCCACCCTGGGCGCGCGGCATTGGCCCGAGTTGAAAAAATCCAAACTCTACGATGCCGGTTTTACGCATCGTTTTCGCCGTGCCGAGCGGCCTCAGTCACAGGAATAAGTATGACAACCACCGTCCTTTTGGTCGGCCACGGTTCCCGTAACCAAGCCGGTAACGATGAAATTCAAGCATTTCAACAACAGTGGCAAGCCCAACACCCCGATTGGCGCATCGAATTGTGCTACATCGAACTGGCCGATGTACTGTTGCCCGAAGGTCTGCAACGTGCGGCGCAGGGTTCGAAACGGGTGATCGTGGTGCCGCTGATCATCAGTGCCGCAGGGCATGTGAAGATGGAGATTCCCGAGCATATCGAAGAAGCCCGCGAACGATTCCCCGGCGTCGAATTCATCTACGCCCCACATCTGGGCAGCAATGAAACCCTGCTGGCCGTACTGCAAAAACAGCTCAAAACCGCACTCAAATCCCTGGCGATGCCGGACCCGAAAACCACCGGCGTGATCATATTAGGCCGTGGCTCCTCCGACAAAGTCGCCAACGGCGAACTGGCCAAACTGGCGCGTTGGCTGTTCGAGACTACCGAGCACGAGTTGGTCGACATTGCCTTTACCGGCATTACCCATCCTCGCCTGGAAACCGCCGTGCAACGCCAAGTGCGCCTGGGCATGACGCAGATTGCCATCTTGCCGTATTACCTGTTTACTGGCCTATTGATTGAGCGCATCGCCAAACAAATCGAACGTCTGCAAAGCCAATATCCGCAGATTGCCTTCGGTGCCGGCAGTTATTTTGGTTTCGACCCGGCGATTTTTAAATTGCTGGATCAACGCGTTACCGAAGCCAGCGACCCGGTCGCACCGAAAATGCTGGAATGCGATGGCTGCCAATACCGCGAGCAAGCCGAACATCACCATCATCACTGAGCCGCCATGAGCCAAAATATCCAGACCGAACAACTCACCCAGGCCGGACAACAGATCGAGCACGATTCTTTTGCCATCGTCGACCGCGAAGTGGGCGAGCACCATTATTCAGACGGCGAATGGCAAGTGGTGCGGCGCATGATTCACGCCACCGCCGATTTTGAATTCAACGGCCTGACCGAGTTTTCTGCGCAGGCAGTCGAAGGCGGCATTCAGGCGATTTTGCACGGTGCGCCGATTGTTGCCGACGTAGAAATGATTTGCGTCGGTCTGTCCCTGCCGCGTTTGGCGCATTTTGGCATTGGCGCCCATCAATTCATCGCCGACGCCGATGTCATCGCCGCCGCCAAACAGGTCAACAGCACCCGCGCGGTGCAAGCCATGCGCAAAGCCCATAAGCTGGGTTTGCTGGATGGCGGCATCGTCGCGGTCGGCAACGCCCCGACTGCCTTGCTGGAAGTGCTGCGGCTGATCAAGGAAGACGGCATCAAGCCGGCGCTGATCGTCGGCATGCCGGTCGGCTTTGTCTCGGCAGCGGAATCCAAGGATTTATTGGCCGAATTGACCGATGTGCCGTGGCTCATCAGCCGTGGCCGCAAAGGTGGATCAACGTTGGTGGTCGCGGCGATTCATGCTTTGCTAAGTCTTGCTGAGAGTCGGCAGACACATGGATAACAATTTCGTTGGGTACGCATTGCCTACTATTGGCTTTTCACGCGGTCAATGGCAAAAAAGGTACGCGGCGCGTACCCCACGTTAATACTATGGCCATGCCCGAACGCAAACCCAAAGGCACCCGCAAGGGTTATACCACCGGCGCCTGTTCGGCGGCGGCGGCGCGGGCGGCCGTGTTGGGTTTGCTGGAGGGCCGGGTGCCGGAACAGGTCGAATGCGTATTGCCCAACGGCCAGACGGTGATATTCCCGGTGCTGGACGGCTGGAGCGACGGCCTTCGGGCACAGGCAGTGGTGGAAAAGGACGCCGGCGACGACCCCGATTGCACGAACGGCGCCCATCTCACCGCAGAAGTCGGCTGGCTGGAGGCGCCAGGGCAGATCGAACTGCTGGGTGGTGACGGCGTCGGCCTGATCACCCGGCCCGGTTTGGGGCTGGCAGTCGGCGGTCCCGCCATCAATCCGGTGCCACGCAAAAACATCGAGTACAACATCCGGCTGATCGCCGCCGAGGCCTTGCAAAACTGCGGCCTCACGGTGACGATCTCGGTGCCGGGCGGCGCGGAGATGGCAAAAAAAACCCTGAATTACCGCTTGGGCATTATCGGCGGTATTTCGATTCTGGGTACCACCGGCATCGTCCACCCCTATTCCACAGCAGCGTTTCGGGCCAGCGTGGTGCAAGGCGTGGAAGTGGCAGCCAATCAGGGGCAGGCTAGCGTGGTACTGACCACCGGCGGCCGCACCGAGAAATTTGTGATGTGCGAACTGCCCGAGCTGGACGACAGCTGTTTCGTGCAGATGGGCGACTTCCTGACGCCGGCACTGGATGCCGCCGCCCGCTGCGGCATTCAACACATCATCATCGGCGGCATGGTCGGCAAGCTGACCAAAATGGCTCAGGGTGAAACCATCACCCATGCCGGCCGGGCGCCTGTAGACGTGGAACTGGTCGCGGACATTGCCCGCAGTATCGGCGCACCGGGTGATGTCTGCGACACCATCGTCGCACAGGAAACCGCCCGCTATGCCAGCGAGTGCATGGCGGAACTGGGCCTAGAATATGAATTTCACGTCGAACTGGCCAAACGGGTGATCGCCACACTGGAAAACCGCTATCCCGGCCGCTTTCACATCAGCGTTCTGGTGTGTGATTTTGACGGCAACAAACTGGCGGAAGCCGGAAGGATTTGATCATGCAAGCCATGTGCAGTTTTATCGGCGTACTCGACAACGGCGCAGCCAGCCTGAGCCAGGAGGCCTTGCAGGTATTACGCGAAGCCAAACATGTCATCGCCGGCAGCCGTCTGCTGACCACGCTGGCTGACGACATTCGTCAAGCCAGACACTACGACTTGACCGGGCAACTCAAACAAGTGCCGGACTGGATCAATGCCGCGTTGGCAGACAATGAAGCCGTGGCGGTGCTGGCAACCGGCGACCCGCTGTGTCACGGCATCGCCGGGTTTCTGGCCGGCAAACTGGCGCCGAGTCGGGTGCGCGTCTTGCCCAATCTCAGCACGATACAACTGGCTTTTGCCGAGCTGAAATTGTCCTGGCAAAACGCTGTGATTGTTTCGGTGCATAGCCAGGATGCCGGCGAATGGACGCGCGGAGCGACATCAAGCCACGGTTTATACCAATTGGCGCAGCGCTGTCGCCAACACGATTTGCTGGCGGTGTTGACCAGCCCGGACAACACGCCGGCGCGTATCGCCCGCATGCTGGAGATCGAAGCCATGGCCGATCAGTTCGACATCGCCGTCGCCGAATGTTTGAATCAGCCGCAACAGCGGGTCACTGGTTTGCTGCCGGTCGGCGCAGTGGCGCAAAGCATCTTTGCCGATCCCAATGTGGTGATTCTGAAGCGCAAAGAGCCAGTGCCAACGCCGATATTGTTTGGCGTCGAGGATGCCAATTTCCAGCAGCGCAAGCCGGAAAAAGGCCTGATCACCAAACGCGAAGTGCGCGCGGTGTCGTTGGCGAGGCTGCAATTGACCCGGCACAGCATCGTCTGGGACATCGGCGCGGGTTCTGGTTCGGTGGGGCTGGAGGCGGCGCGGCTGTGTGCCGATGGCCATGTATTCGCCATCGAAAAAAACGCCGACGACATCGCCAATGTCGAACAGAATCAGGCCGCCTGGGGCATCAGCAATTACAGCTTCGTGCATGGCAAGGCTCCGCAACACCTGGATGGCTGGCCCGACCCGGATGCGGTATTCATCGGCGGTTCCGGTGGCGAACTGGCGGAATTGATCGCCTTGTGCCTGCGTCGCCTCAAACCCGGCGGCTGGCTGGTGATGAACTTCGTCACCCTGGAAAACTTGTCAACCGCCGTGGAAACGCTGAAACAACTCGGCGCGGACTGGGACGTCTGTCAGATTCAAGCCTCGCGTAGCAGCCCAATTTTAAACATGCATCGCTTACAGGCCGAAAATCCGGTGTGGATTGTATCGGCTGGCCCGGCTAAATTGGTCATGTCCGATCACAACGATCTTTAACAGGAGATCAGAGCAATGAATTACGCCCATACCCGCGCAGCGGAATAATGCCGAAGGCATGGTTTTGAAGTCCCTTCATACCGCCCCGAGCATCGCAGCTTTTGTCGAGAACAGCCCGAAGGGGCGTGGCAGGGATGCCGCGCGTTTTCCGAGGGGCTGGGAAGCCCCTTCGGAAAACCCTCGACAAAAGCGAGAAGCGCAGGATCAAGGCAGTGTGCAGGGTGTCGTTTCTTTTGGATACTTTTCTTTGGACAGGCAAAGAAAAGTATCTCGCCTGTCGGTGCGAGAACCGACTTTAAATAAACATGTCGCGATAGCGACGCCATATTAACGAGCCAATTTGAGACATGATCACTAACCTCGGCACCCTCTACGGCGTCTCCCTCGGCCCCGGCGACCCTGGCCTGATTACCCGCCGCGCCTGGGCATTACTGGCAGGCAAAGGTCATTGGACCTATCCGGTACGCAAGAAAAACAGCGACAGTTATGCGCTGGACATTGCTTTGCGCGCCGGTCTTGAGCTGCCGCCAGAACATACCGCTTTGCATTTTCCGATGACTCACGATGCGGATATTCTGGCCCGCTATTGGTTGGAAGCCGCACAAACCGTGCTGGCTCTATTGCAACGCGGCGAGGACGTGTTGTTTCTGGTGGAAGGCGACGCGTCGACCTATTCCACATTTGGCCATCTGCAACGCAGCGTGCGCGCCTTGCAGCCTGATGTAAGCGTGGAAGTGGTGCCCGGCGTGTCATCGTTTCATGCCGCCGCCGCGCGTGCCGGCGAACCCCTGGCCGACGTCGATGACACCATCGCCATCGTGCCAGCCGGTTACGGCATCGCCCAGATCGAACGCATGTTGAACGACTTCGATACCCTGGTGTTGCTCAAGGTCAAACCGCTGCTGGACGACCTGATCGATTTGCTGCGCCGTCGCGATTTGCTGGCTCACGGCTGGTTCGTCGAGAAAGCCGGCGCTCCGGAAGAACGCATGGTGCATGACCTCGCCAGCCTGCAAGGGCAAAAGGTCAATTACCTGTCTTTACTGATTATTAAAAACCCAGGCCGTCAGCGCAGCGAAATGCAGCGCGGTTGCCGCAAGAAAAAGGACACAAGCGATGAATGAAGTACGTGTCGCCCTGGTGGCGATTACCAAACATGGCGCTGGTATTGCCTCCCGGCTAGCACCACAACTCCCGGAAGCCGAGGTGGTGGTGTCCGAAAAGCAGGCCGAGCACTTGGGCGATTTTGCCAATCCGCGCCGGGTGTATCAAGGCGCATTGAGCGCGCAAATCGGCGAGTTGTTTTCGAGTTACGACCAGATCATCTTTTTGGTATCGCTGGGAGCGGTGGTACGGCTGATTGCCCCGTATCTCAAATCCAAGGACGAAGACCCCGGCATCCTGGTGATCGATGATGCCGCCGAATTCGTGATTCCGGTGCTGTCCGGCCATGTCGGCGGCGCCAATGCCTATGCGGAAAAAGTTGCCACTTTGTTGAATGCCACGCCGGTGCTGACCACGGCGTCGGATGTCGGCAAGACCATCCCGGTGGACATTTTGGGCCGTGAGTTGGGTTGGCAAGTGGAAGCGCCCAAGATCAATATCACGCGCGTGTCGGCGGACGTGGTCAACCAATTGCCGATAGCCTTTGTGCAGGAAGCTGGTAGCCAAAACTGGTGGACCCGGCCCACGCCGCTGCCGGGTAATATTCATCTGTTCCAGCGCTTTGAGGACGTTGATACCGCGAAATTCAACTCGATTCTTTGGGTGACCCACCGCGACATCGACCCCGGTATCTGGCAACGGCTCGAAGAAAGATTGGTGGTCTATCGGCCGCCCAGTGATCAATGAACGTGATGATCGGCATGGGCTGCGACCGCAACGCCAGCCTGGAGACCTTGCGGCAAGCCTTGGCGCAGGCCTTGTGGCTGGCTGGCATCGAGCGTGGGGCGGTCGCCGGCATAGCCAGCATCGATAAAAAAAACGACGAGGCCGCCTTGCTGCAACTGGCCCAACAACACGATTGGCCGTTGCATTTTTACCCGGCCGAGGTGCTGGCCGCCATCCCGGTTCCGAATCCATCCGCTGTGGTCATGAAATACATGGGCACACCGGCTGTCGCAGAGGCTGCTGCGTTAATGGCGGCCAATACCGATATGCACCATTTACTGATCGAAAAACATAAATATCTCGGCGCGGACGGCAAGAACGCCACCGTGTCGATAGCGAGAATCCAATGACAAAAGCAGGCAAAATTTTACTGGTCGGCATCGGCCCCGGCGCGCACGAACACATGACAGAGCGTGCGCGCCAAGCCATCGCCGAAGCCGACGTGGTGATCGGTTACAGCACCTACATCAAACTGGTGCAGGACTTGCTGGACGGCAAGGAAGTTATCAAAAAAGGCATGACCGAAGAGCTGGATCGCAGTATCGAAGCCTACGAACATGCCAAGCAGGGCAAGATCGTCGCCATGGTCTCATCCGGCGACATCGGCGTTTACGGCATGGCCGGACCCACGTATGAATTGCTGCTGGACAGCGGCTGGACGCCGGACGATCCGATTCAAGTGGAAGTGGTACCCGGCAGTACCGCGCTGTCCAGTTGCGCATCGCTGGTTGGCGCGCCGTTGACCCATGATTTTTGTTCGATCTCGCTGTCCGATTTGCTGACGCCATGGCCGGTGATTGCCAATCGCCTGGAAAGCGCGGCGCGCGGCGATTTCGTGGTGGCCTTGTACAACCCGAAAAGCGGTCGCCGCACCCAGCATATCGTTGAAGCGCAAAACATATTGCTGCGCCATCGCAGCCCGGATACGCCGGTAGCCATCGTCAAATCCGGTTATCGCGCCCGACAAAATATCCAGCTGGTGCGTTTGGCGGAGATGGCCGATTGCGACATCGGCATGTTGACCACGGTCTTGGTCGGTAACAGTAGCACCTTCGTCCGCGCCGGATTGATGGTCACCCCACGCGGCTATGCCAACAAATATGATGCCATGACCGGTGAAACCCGCGCAGGCGAACAGGCGGGTCGTTCGTTGAGCATGGGTTTGGAGGGTTGGAAAAGCGGTGTGCGGCAATATTTGCGTGACACCCCTAAAGCGACCTTACCACAAGCGGCGCACTACTTTGCCCAACCCTTGGCGGAAATTCTCGATGCAGTCAGTCTGGCTACACCGGATGATGCGGCGGGGGTGTTCCAGGCGCAACGGGCAGTGCCCGACAGTCATGAACGCTTGTTGGCGTCATTGCCCGGTTGGGGCAAATTACGCGCTGTAGTGCGCAGCGAGGCAGGCGCCGTGGCGGAATTGCTGATCAACGCCGCCGACTTGCAAGCCAAGAATGGCTGGCTGAGTATCGTCAACACCGCCTTTCATTTACACATCGACTGGCGTCAGGCCCGGCAGATATGGTTTGTGAGCCGCAGTGATCAAGCCTATGGCCTGCATGTGCTGGATAGCCAAGGCGAGGCCTTGTTCAATCTATGGCTAGTCGCTGATGAAACCGGCTTCGACACTACTGCCTTGCAGCGTTACCACGACGATCGAGCACAATTTAGTACCACCCCTCTGCAAGCGAGCCATCATGACCAATAACTCACAACCCATGCCGGAAAAACCCAAAATGGGCGATTACAAACGCCATCTGTTGGTATGTACCGGCCCGCGCTGCACCGAAAATGGTGAAGCACAAGCCCTGTTCGAAACCCTGGGCGAGAAATTTAAGGCCGCCGGCATTGATAAAGGCGAACTTCGGGTCAAACGCACCCGCGCCCACTGTTTCGCCACCTGCAAATCCGGCCCGATCATGTGCGTACAACCCGATGGTATCTGGTATTACAACGTCAACGAGGCCAATTTGCAGCGCATCATTGATGAACATCTGGTGGGCGGTCGACCTGTCGAAGAGTTGATTTATCATCAAAGTGTTTGCGTCGTTCCATAGCAGCAAAAAAACCGTTATGGAATATTTTCCCTTTTCTAAAAAGTAAAGACCAAACCTGCTTGGTGGTAGGTGCCGGTGAAATCACGGCGCGAAAAATTGCATTGTCGGAAAGGGTAAGATGGCGGGAAGCCGTAAGACCGGGTTCCCGCGTATTTTGGAGTTGGAACTTTAAGCAGTTTAATCTTCAACGGTAAAACCCACCTTGATGGTGACTTGCCAATGGGCGACCTTGCCGTTTTCGATATGGCCGCGCGTCTCCACCACCTCGAACCAACGCATGTTTTTCACGGTTTGACCGGCCTTGGCGATGGCGGTTTCGATGGCGTGTTGAATGCCGGCGCTGGATGAGCCGGTCAGTTCGATTTTTTTATAGACATGTTCCGACATGACGATCTCCTTGGGTTTAGGAATGAAAAAGTGCCTGATAGGCGAGGGCGGAAGCTTGCGGTTCGCGGTCGAAGACGCCGCCTATCACCGCCAGTAAGTCTGCGCCCGCCGCAAGCAACTGTCCACCGTTTTCCGGCAGAATGCCGCCGATTGCCACGATAGGCAGACTTAGCAACTGTCTGGCCTGAATCAGGGTGGATAACTCGGCCGGCGCCGCCAGCGGCTTGGAGCCGGATGGAAAGAAGCGGCCGAAGGCTACATAATCGGCGCCATGCCCGGCAGCCGCGCAGGCTTTTTGTACATCGTTGTAACAGGATACGCCGATAATCGCCTCGGCCCCCAGCCGTCGCCGGGCTTCGGCGATGCTACCGTCATCCTTGCCCAAATGCACGCCGTCGGCAGCGACTTTCAATGCCAGCTCGACGCTATCGTTAATCAGCAACGGCGCTTGGTAGGCACGGCACAGCGTCAATAATTGCCGGGCCAAACCGACTGCGTCGAGCGGCTGCTTATCCCGGTATTGAATCGCCACGGCGCCGCCTTTTAGAGCGGCTTCCACGTCGCGCAGGATTTGTTCCAGGCTTTTGCCTTCGGGTTGGGTGATGGCATACAGGCCGCGTCGCGGAAATTTCATGCGTCCATCCAGAATAAACGCCGCGGATTGTGCTGGCCCTTGCCGGGCAGATAGGCGGCCGCCAGACTTTGCCAGGTGAATTCCTGGGCTTCGTTGACGGCGGTAAACACATCCAGACCCTGAGCGAGCAGGGCGGCGATGGCGCTGGCCAGCGTGCAGCCGGAGCCGTGGTAATGTTGCGGCAGCCTTTCCCAGTTGAAGGTTTCATTCAAGCCGTCGGGCATGAACAAACGGTTATGCACCAGCAGCGAATCTTCGTGGCTGCCGGTGATTAACACGTTTTGGGCACCCTTGGCCCGCAGTAGGCTGGCGCAAGCGTTCAAATCGTTCACGCCCGCCAGCTTACGGGCTTCCTGGCTGTTCGGCGTCAAGACAGTGGTCAACGGCAGCAGTTTGGCGACGATGGCGCTTATCAGTTGTTCGCCGGCCAGCTCGGTGCCGCCGCCGGCGGCCAAGACCGGGTCGAGTACCACCGGTATATCCGGACATTGCCGCACAATGTCGTGAACGGCCAGCGCGGTATCCGCATGACCCAGCAAACCGATTTTGATCGCCGAGACCTTGAAATCGTTCAGCAGAGTTTCGGCTTGACAGATAATGTCGGCTGGATTTTGCGGCAGCAGTTTTTTAACGTTGCGGCTGTCTTGTTCGGTCAAGGCGGTAATCACGCTGGCGGCATGGCAACGGTGGCTGACGATGGCTTCGATGTCGGCCTGTATGCCGGCGCCGCCGCTGGGGTCGTGGCCGGAAAAACACAGCACGATGGGAGGGCGGACACTCATGCGTCGGCCCCGTTCAGCAAGCGCAGAAACTCCTGTTCGTTGATGATGTTGACGCCTTTGTCGCGGGCGGCATTCAGTTTGTTGGCGCCCACATTGTCGCCCGCCACCAGATAATCGGTTTTGGCCGAAACCGAGGAGCCGACCTTGGCGCCCTTAGTCTTGGCCTGTTTGCTAAGTTCGTCGCGGCTGCCGCTGTGCAGGGTGCCGGTGAATACCAGGGTTTTGCCCGCCAACGGATGGGATGCATCATTGGGTTGACGTTGGGTGCTTTGCAGGTTAAATCCCAGCGCCATCAACTTATCGAATAAGGGTTTGATGTTGGCAAAGCCTTCGGTAATCACGGCGGCGGTTTTTTCGGCAAAGCCCTCTATCGCCACGATTTCGTCCTCGCCGAGCGAAAAGATATCCGTCAAGGCATAGTGTTGCAACAAGCGCTCGCAATTGCCCAAGCCCATTCTGAACACGCCGAAAGCAGCCAAAAAGCGCCAGTCTTCCACGGCTTCGCCGCGGCTGCGCAGCAGTTGCTCCAGCAGATTTTGCGATTGCTTGGGGCCGAAACCCATGCTTTCGAATTGTTCGGCGCTCAGCGCATAAATTTCGTCAACCCGGCGAATGCCGTTTTCATACAGTCTTTTGATGCTGGCGGCGCCGAAGCCGTCGTTGTTTTTCAGTACCCGGAAAAAATGCTCCATGCTGTTGCTGATCTGGGCCGGGCAGGCCAGATTATTGGGGCAGATCAGGTAGTCGTTGTCCCAGATCAATGCGTGGCCGCAGCTGGGGCAGTGCTCGGGTACTTGCGGTTCGGCCGGCCGGATCACCTGCTCGATTTTAGGAATCACTTCGCCGGAGCGGGCCAGCCGGATAAGCGCGCCGGGGCCTATGCCTTTTTCGAGTACCATTTTGTAATGATGAGCCGTAGCCCGCGAGAGCAGGGCGCCGCTGAGACGCACCGGTTCCAGTTCGGCGACCGGGGTAATGCGTCCGGAACGGGAGGTTTGCGGCGTCACCCTCAGCACTTGGACTTCCGCCGTCTGCAGGTTTTCCTTGTAAGCTAATTGCCAGCGGTGGTGGTGGCGGGTGGCGCCCAAGTGGATTTTCAGCTCTTCGTCGACGATTTCCAGAATCACGCCGTCGACATCGTAATCCACCCGATGCCATACGGTTTTGACGATGTTTTCGAAGTCGGCGATCAGGGTTTGCCACGGGCCTTCCCAGCAGGGCAACAGGGCGAAGGGATAAAACACCGCCGCCCGCTCCCTGATGGCCGCCTCGGCGTGTTCGTCCAGCTCTTTTTCCTTGATGACGCTGGCCTGAAAGTTTCGGGCGTTATCGAAATGCCCGGCAAGATGCGCGTCGAAATAACTGCGCGACACCACGATTTCGCCGGCGCCCAGGCCACGGTCGCCTCGATCGGCCACCAGCAGGCCGCGTTCGAAGACCCGGCCTATGTCCTGGCCCTTGCGGCCGTCACCTCGGGTGTACAGCGTTTCGCCGTCGTCGTAGGCAGCGTAGCCGTCCAGTTTCGGAGTGACTTTAAAGCTCAATTCGGCAAAATTTTTTCCCAATTCTTGCGCGGCTTTTTCGATGCGGCCGGCCCAGCGTTCCACGTCCTCGATGGTATAGGCTTTGTCGGTGGACAGCATGACGACCGGTAAGTCCACGGTTTTGCCGGCAAAAGTCGGTTCGGGCTCCACCGCTTGCAGCAAGGGATGCTCGGGATGGCGTTTTCTCAATTCCGCCAGATAGACGAAGTCGTAGTCGGCGTCGCTGACAATCGGCTCGCCGCCACGGTAAAGCGCATTGGCGATTTGTAAAAATGCCGCCAATTCATCGTCGTCGGCGGATTGAGCCAGGTCGGGCTGTTGGCAAAGTTGGCAAAAACGCTGTTCGCTTAACGCATCGAAGTTCAGGGCGGCTTGCGCGATCAGTTTTTTTTGCGGAGAAGTCAGCATGTCGGCCAGGGAGGAGTCGGTCAGGCCGGAATTATAGAGGATTTGCGGCAAAAAAAAGGGCGGATGGAAAAAATCATCCGCCCAGAGACCTATCTTTCAAGAGGATATGCCAACGGTAGGAAAGCTATTGACATGGTGGGTATTTTAGGGCGGAACGCAGCGGCAATATTGACTTGGGTCAATGTTTAAGCCGGTTTCGAAACTTTATTCGCTGCGGCAGCTGTTGCACAGGCCGTGAATCTCAATGGTTTTACGTCGCGCGCTGAATTTTGCCGTTTTGGTTTCTTCGGCCAGTGCCAAAAACACCTGCGGTGCCGAGCGTTCCTCCACGTTGTGGCAGGCTGTGCAGATCAGTAACAATTGATCGTGTTGGGTGCCTGAACTACGGCAACCGACAAAGGCATTCAGGCTTTCAACCCGATGAATCAGGCCTTGCTCTAGTAAAAAATCCAAAGCCCTATAGACTGTAGCTGGCTTGGCCGCATCATTGATAGGACGAATCAAATCCAGCAGGTCATAGGCCTTGATCGCTTTATGGCTGTTCCAGATCAATTCCAGGATTTTGTGCCGAATGGGCGTTAATTGCACGCCACGATCGATACATAAATGCTCGGCCGTCGCGATGGCGTTGCGTATGCATTGATTGTGATCGTGTTCGGTGGTTTGATCGGGTGTTGTCAATCGGGTTGTCATGTCAAAAAGAGTGATCAAGTTCAGCAACGACCCCGGCAAATCGCTTTATATTGCAACACCATTCGTCAGGGTGTTGCCAAGGCCGAATCTGAGGGAGTTTTGTGAAATTTCGGGCAAATTCTTGATATTGATTATAATCAATCTTATCCAGGTCCCCTCTATTTTAATTGCGGAAATAGGGAATGTTTGATGTATAGAGTGAACCGCTACGTTTTTCCAGGGTATTGGAGTCTTGCATGAAAGCGACCAGCTTTCTAATGTTTAGCGTTGTTTGGCTGATGTTGATTGGCCTGTCTTATTATTATCAGGCGGAAGACGATAAAAAGTTCGGTCAAAAAATCGCCTATAAACAAGCGGAGATGTTTTTTCAACATATCGTGCTGATGAGAAAATGGAACAGCGAGCACGGCGGCGTCTATGTGCCCATCACGGAGCGGACCCAACCCAATCCCTATTTGAAAACGCCCGCGCGGGATATCATCACCAGCGAAGGGCAAAAGCTGACTCTGATCAACCCCGCGCTGATGACCCGGCAGTTGGCTGAAATGGAGCGCGGCGATAGCGGCATACGCTTTCATATCACCAGCCTGGAGCCCATCCGTCCGGATAATCAAGCCGATGACTGGGAAATCACGGCGCTCCAGGCGTTTAATCAGGGGCAAAAAACTTATCAGGAAGTCAGCGATATCGGCGGCCAACGTTTTTATCGCTACATGGGGCCCTTGATTTTGGAAGAGCCGTGCATGAAATGCCACGATGCGCCGGGAAACAAAGTCGGTGACATAAGGGGCGGCATCAGTGTCAGCATACCGAGTGCCACTATCGACGATATCATTTTCCTGCGCCTGCAATGGTTGAGGCAATCCCATCTTTTAATCTCGGCTATCGGATTGATGGCCTTGTTGCTGGCTTATTGGGCGCAAGTCAGGCTCAGCAAACGCTTGACCAAGGCCCGCAGCCATTTGCAACTGGCCTATCTGGACGCACTTACTCTGTTGCCGAACCGGCGCTATTACGATGCTTTTGTTAGACGGGAATGGAAGCGGGCCACCCGCCACCATTACCCCTTGTCGATGGTCATGATCGATATCGACTTTTTTAAGGCTTATAACGATAATCTGGGGCATGTGGAGGGCGACCAGTGCCTGCGGCAGGTGGCTCGTACCCTGAGGCATTATTTCAGGCGCTCCGGTGATTTGATAGCCCGTTATGGGGGGGAAGAGTTCTGCGTGGTGGCGGCCTGCGATTCCATGCAAATCATGCAACTGGCCGAAATTTTACGCATGGCTGTCGAGGGCATGAAATTGCCGCATCCGGACTCCAAAATCTCGCAATATGTCACCATCAGCCTGGGCGTGGCGACACTGATACCGCGCGAAAACGTCGAATTCGGCGATTTACTGCTGCACGCGGACCGCGCCTTATACGATGCCAAGCATTCCGGCAGAAACCGGGTGGAAAAATATCAGGGACAAGCGGCGGAATGAACCCAAGCCCGCCGGTGTTAAAGCCGGCGGGCGGGTCGATCAGGGTTTTTCCAGCAATTTTGCGTGCGCCGCCGCCAAACGCGCCACCGGAATGCGCGGCGCAGAACAAGACACGTAATTCAAGCCCAAACCGTGGACGAATTGTATGGATTTGGGATGGCCGCCGTGTTCGCCGCAAATGCCCACCTTCAAGTCCGGACGCTGTTGCCGGCCCCAGTCCACCGCCATTTTCATCAGTTTGCCCAGGCCTTGAATATCCAGGGTTTCGAACGGGTTGTCCTGCAGCAGGCCGGAGTCTTCATACAGCGGTAAAAACTTGTTTTCGGCGTCTTCGCGCGAGAACGAGAAAGTCGCCTGGGTCAAATCGTTGGTGCCGAAGGAGAAAAATTCGGCGGTCTCGGCCAGATTGTCCGCGCGGGTACAGGCGCGCACGGTTTCTATCATGGTGCCGAATTTGAATTTCAGGCTGATTTTGTATTGCGCTTCCACTTCGGCCTGAATTTGATCGACGAATTGTTTCACCTTTTTCAGTTCCTGCGCGGTGATGACTTGCGGCACCATGATTTCAGGTTCGACCGGAATCCGCTGTTTGACGCAACGGGCGGCGGCCTCCAGAATCGAGCGAATCTGCATCTTGTAGATTTCCGGATAGCTCATGCCCAAGCGCACGCCGCGATGGCCCAGCATGGGATTGACCTCGTACAGTTCCAGCACCTTGTCAAGCATCATTTGCTTTTTGGCAATCGCTTCCACGATGACTTCTTCGTTCAGCATGTTGAACGGGGCCGGCAGCTCCGCGTGGCCGGCCAGGGTATCCAAGGTAACCCGTTGGCCCTTGACGATGGTCAGGTAATGTTTCAGCGCATCCAGTTCGTCCAGCAACTGGTGTTCGTTGGGCAAGAACTCGTGCATGGGCGGGTCGAGCAAACGCACGGTGACCGGATAGGGCGACATGGCTTCGAACAATTGTTCGAAATCGTCGCGCTGGATAGGGAACAGTTTTGCCAGCGCGGTTTCGCGCTCCTCGGTGCTGTTGGCCAGTATCATGTCTATGACCAGCGGCAGCCGGTCGACGGCGTTGAACATCCGTTCGGTGCGACACAAACCTATACCCTTGGCGCCGTATTCCACCGCCAGTTTGGCCATTGTCGGCGTGTCGGCGTTGGCATGCACGCGCAGGCGGGCGTTTTCGTCGGCCCAACTCAACAGGGTTTTCAGCTCCTGCGAGAAAGTGGGTTTGATGGTGGGAATGCGACCCAAAAAGATATCGCCGGTGCTGCCGTCGATGGTGATCAAATCGCCTTCCTTGATATGAATGTCGCCGACAATGGCCAGCCTGGCCCGCACATCGACCCGAATATCTTCCGCCCCGGCCACGCAGGCCTTGCCCATGCCGCGCGCCACCACGGCCGCATGCGAGGTTTTGCCGCCGCGGCTGGTCAGAATACCTTGGGCGGCAAAAAAGCCGTGGATGTCCTCGGGTTTGGTTTCCTCGCGCAATAAAATCAAATCGGCGCCGGTTTTACCCAGGCGCACGGCGGTATCGGCATCGAACACGCATTTGCCGCAGGCGGCGCCCGGAGAAGCGGGTAGGCCCTGGGCGATGGCCAGTTGACCGTGATCGGGCGCCAATTGCGGATGCAGCAATTGCTCCAGTAATTCGGGGTTGATGCGCAGCAACGCGCGTTCCTTAGTGATTAAACCTTCGTTGACCATGTCGATCGAGGTTTTTACCATCGCCGCCGCATTCATTTTGCCGTTGCGGGTTTGCAGGCAATACAGCACGCCGCGCTCGATGGTGTATTCATAATCCTGCACTTCCTGGTAATGCGCTTCCAGTTTGTTGCGCAATTCCACCAGTTGCCGGTATTGCTCGGGCATTTCCCCGGCCATTTCGTGCACCGGTTTAGGCGTGCGTATGCCGGCCACCACGTCTTCGCCCTGAGCGTTGACCAGATATTCACCGTACATTTCGTTGACGCCGGTACCCGGGTTGCGGGTAAAGCCGACGCCGGTGGCGCAATCGTCGCCCATATTGCCGAATACCATGGTGACGATATTGACCGCCGTGCCATTGGCGATATCCGGAGTGATATGGAATTCGCGCCGGTAATCCACCGCCCGACGGCCCAGCCAGGAATTGAATACCGCCTTGATGGCGATTTCCAGTTGTTCGTAAACGTCCTCCGGAAACGGCCGGCCGGTTTCGTCCTTGACGACTTGCAGGAACAGTTCGCTGATTTCCTGCAGCTGATCGGCGCTCAGCGCCACATCGGCCTTGATGCCGGCGTTGCGTTTGACGGTTTGGAAATGCACGTCGAATTTTTCATCTTCTATGCCCAGCGCCACCTTGCCGAACAATTGGATAAAACGCCGGTAGGCATCGTAAACGAAGCGGGCGTCGTCGGTCATTTCGATCAGGCCGGCCAGGGTTTGCTTGTTTAGGCCCAGGTTAAGAATGGTGTCCATCATGCCGGGCATGGAGATGGCCGAACCGGAGCGCACCGACACCAATAGCGGATTGGCGGAGCCGCCGAATTGCTTGCCGGTGGTTTGCTCGATGGCGCTGATTTGCTGCGCGACTTCGTCCATCAAATCTGCCGGCAACTGCTTGTTCTCCAGGTATTGCAGGCAGGTGGCGGTGGTAATCACGAAGCCCGGCGGTACGTTTAGCCCCATTTGCGTCATTTCGCACAGGTTGGCACCCTTGCCGCCTAATAACGCCTTGTTTTTGCCGTCGCCTTTATCAAATGAGAAGCTGTATTTTGGGTCCATTGCGTACCTTATGAATGTTGTGGAAAGGTGGCCCGATTATAAACCCAGCGAATCGGCGCGTTTGATTTTGTTTGGCGCTACCCGCCCCGGTACCCGGCTTATTTACAGGTGACCGAGTGGTCCGCCAGATTGACGATAAACTGTTTTTCCAGTTCGTTCTCGATCAATATTTCCTTTCCACCCGGCAACAACTCCAGGCGGGTAAAGAATACTTCCTGTACATCGGTTTCCTTGCCCTCGACGTACTGAATCGGGTAGGCGCGCACGTGCCAGAGCATTTCCCCTGTTTTCTGGTCGAGCGCGATCAAAAACCCGCTCTTTTGCTCGTAACCCAATTTATTGCCTTGGCGCAGTTCCTGGTAAACCACGCCGTCGACCGTGATGGGTTTTAGTTCCGGCGGTAGGCGCCGGCGTCTGCTGCCGATTGTATTCATGGTCTTGCTCTCCGCTTGCTTGAGTTCCGCTTCGCCGGCCGCCGCTTGCCTTGGTTCGCCAGTGTCGACAGGGTTGTCGGAACAGGCGGATACGGAGCCCGGAATAGTCAAAAGATAAATAAGGAAAAAACGATTGAAACGCGGCATATCGGTTTCCCGGTTCGTTGCGGGTTGACGAAAATCTAGGGTTCTTTCAAAACCGCCTGGATTTTGCCCTTGGTAAGCGCGCCGTTGACATTGGCGGCATAAAAGCCCCAGTTATCGGCATTCTCCAGCGCTTTGTCGGAGGGAAAGCTGGCGGCGTTGGGTTTCAGGCCGGATTCGCTGTAAAAGTGATCCTTGGTCTTGATTTCCCTGTGCGAAAGTTCGTGCACAATAGTGATAGCCCATTCCAGCTTGGTTCCGGAGCGGCCCAGCAAGACTTTTTCCACATAAATGACGTGCAGCTTTTCATCATGTACCAAGGCATAGGTGGTTTTCCACAGATTGGGCTGAGTGCTGCGGTCCACCGTATCGTCTGAAAATACCAGTTGGTTGGAATTGCAGACGTCGCGAATTTTTTTGAACCCCGCCGTCAACTTTTCGATCAAGTCGTCCAACTTGGGATCGTCGGTATTCTCGTCCGCGAACCATCGGCTCACCAGATCCCGGTCTTTTTTAACCTTGCTTTTGGCCGAGGCCAGGCTGATCAGGACCTTTTGACACCATGCCAGCGCATCCTGGGTGCCCGCCGACATTTTGTTCATGTTGCCCGCGCTGAAAATTTCGGTCTGGTGGGCCAGGCGGGATTTTAGTTCCACCTTGTTCAGTCCGTTGAACTCGTCATAAGTCCAATTGGCGTAGCGTTTCGGCGGAGAACAGACCCAAATGCTTTGCCCGCCGCGCTTGCTGATGAAGTAAACATGCCTGAGAAATTTAAGCGCGGCGGCCCTGTCCTGCAGTTTGTTGGCATCATCTTGTCTGGCGGCCTCCAGAATGGCGTCCGCTTCCACGCTACGGCTGGTTTTGGCGCCGCCCTTCGGATACTTGATGTCGTTTTGCAGTTTGGTCAGACTGGCGGCCTCGGCGTCGTTCAAGCCGTCGTCGCCCAGCAGTTGCTTGATTTTGCTCTTTAGAAAACTGTCCCAGTCTTTTTCGAAGGTTTCCTTCTTGATGACATCCTGGGTTTTACGATAAGCGTCGGTAAAGGTTTCTATCATGACCAATCCCTCACAATCCTTTGGATAGCGCTGAAAATACCGCGGCTATCGGTTGCGGTGTATGGATGAACATAGACGCATTGCCGGCTAAAGTCAAAGAGATTGCCGAGGGCGGGTGGCCACGGGCGAGCCGGGGTCGCCGACGATAAGTCGGCTAAAAGGCCGGAATGCAGTCAATACGGATCCATGCGCGGCATATTCAGCCATCGATCCAGCCAAAATCACGACGAACAGTTAACTTGCCGACTCTTCGGCAATAGCCGAATATCAAGAGATCAAACCCGCTGCCGTGGTTGCCGGTGAGTTGGAATGGGGTTGCTCGGGTCATCACAACCCGGCGCGTGAGCGGCTTACCAGAGACGGCTTTAAAGCGCCGCGCTTTTCCGGACAACATACAGAACGGCATTGTCACCAATTCCGTAGCGGTGAAACTTATCGACGCCAAAATAATTTTTGTCCAGGATTTCGACATTAAATCCGACGTCCCGCAAACGGTTTATGAAGTCGGCCTTTCCGTAAAGCCTGACATGGTCGCATTGAGCAAAATATTTCCACCGCAGTGCATCGGAATCAACGCTACTATCCTCATTGGTTTCATCAACGCCGACAATCAGCGGAACCATCACTATGCCAAATCCGTCGGGTTTCAGTATTCTGTATAGCTCTTTCATGGCGGCACGGTCGTTTGTGATATGTTCAAGAACGTGCGAACAGATAAAGGCATCAACCGAGTTGTCCTCATACTTCGGCATATCCGTGATGTCGACTTTGTCATCGACATTCGGCCTATAGAGATCGGCTGATTTATAACTGATTGATTTTTCAGTTCTTAACCAGCTTGAAATTGCAAGCGATGGGGCAAAGTCGATAATAACGCGGTTTTTTGCGGGCTTGGCGAGCCAATCCCTGATGTATAAGGCATACAACCGTTCACGATCCGAGCAGTCACAGGATGGACACAAAAAAGCGTCCCAATTCAATGTTTCAAATTGTTCAAGCGGATAAACGAATCCATGCTCCTTCAGTTTTCTTGGAAAGGATTTCCACATGGGCTTGAATTTTTTTAAATGCGCCCCGCAAGTCGGGCAATCATGCTGACTGCCCAAATACAAAGGTAGCTTTAGCTTTCTGACCAGTAATTTTTTAAAGTCTTTTAATTTATAGTCTCGATATTTTTCTAACATACTCCGCTCTGCCCGGTGGTTGGATTGATGTGCAACTAATTGAATCGTAATAAGATTTTTTCCAGAGTGAAGGCGTGAGTCGACGTATTACAAGCACCCGCGCCGCTTCCTGTCGGCCGAGGTTTTACCCATCTGCCGCTGGAACGCGATAATCCGATTAAATTGATATCCAATTATAACCAATGAAATGGTGCGGCAAGTCAATCGGGTGGTATCAGAGTTATTTGTCTTCGAAAGCAAAGCTCGTCGTTACCATCCGCTCAACGACGGCTGCTGCTTTGCTTAGCAGGCTGCGTAATCCATTGATGCTTGCCTGTTGCTTGATTTGCGGGAAAAGGCGCTCAAGCCCAGCAGGCCGGAAGCCATAAACCATGCGGAGAGCGGTAACGGAACCGGTTTTGCCATGACGCGAAACGCCAAGTCGCTGGTGTCCGAAAACACCTCGCCGTCCTGATACATCACGCCGTCGGGATAGGGATCGGTATCGGCATAAAAAACTCCGCCACGCTGATGGGGCGAATGCAGGTTAAAGGCGTAGGCGCCACCGATATTCAAGACGACATCGCTAAAATCGAAATCGAACCAGGCACCGTTGCCGTTTACTCCGCCAAAGCCATCTTCAAGCTGGACGCTTTTGCTGCTGATGGGGGCGGCGGTAAAGTCCGCGCCGGCAAACAGGCTGATTTCGACGATAAACGGACTGTCTTCGGTCGGATTCCAGTCGGAAATGACTATGCCTATGGACTGGATGGCGGCATCCCGGGCGATAAAACTTTGCCCGAAATCGTCTATTAGCCAAACGCCCACGTCGTGGGATTCCTGTGTCACCGAGGCATAACAGGACGGCGAGAGCATGGCGGCCAACGATAATACGCCGGCGGCCAACCTAAAATATTTTCGGCGAAATGACTGCTCGATCATGATGACTCCCTTAATTTGAATTAGCTCAAAATCCAGACTGGTTTCCAGGTTTATGCGCAAGCACTATATCCTTGAAGTGGGTTCGCCACAAGCCATTTGCCCACTTGGATCGCATGGTCCCGCTCCGCCCCAGCCCCGCAAGCGGGAGCAACCCGGCATCGGTGTGGATTGCCGGGCTTAGTTAAATGGCCGCTTATGGTTGTGTCTCTTGTTTACGACCGAAGAGTTTTTTCAGCAAGACGCCGATACCGATCACGCCCAGCACAATCAATTTTTTAAAGGCAATCAGCAAGGCAAACAACTTGGCGAACAGGCCCATTTTGGCCGCCGCGCCGCCGGCTACCAGCGCGGCGATACCGTATGCGGCGGTTTGATCCGTGGCGGCGTTGAAATCGGTATAGCCGTTACCGGGCGTGAAGTTACTGAATGCCACCACATTTTGCATTTCCGCCTTTATGGTATCGATTTGTTCCATGCCGGCTACCGCGTTCAGTACTAGGACGCCCTTGCGGCCCAGCAGGCGGATGTTGTAATTGAGTGTGTTTTGACTGGCGCGGTCGGAGGCAAGCTCCTTGGCCCAATAGAGTTTGTGACTTACCTTATCGTAGGTGGGTTTTTCCGCCCAGCCGACCAGGGTCAAGGCATCGTAACCCTGATCTTGACGCTCCCGGTTGGCCTCGTTCATGGCTTCCCGCATATCGGACAACAAGGCGTCGTAGTCTATGGTTTCCGCGTCATCGTCGTTGACGTGACCGTCCTCCTCGTAAGTGATGATCACCCCCCAACCGTCCATGCCCAAGGGATTGACGGCCGCCGGCAGTATCATGCCCAGGGTCTGGTAGCCGCCTGGGTTGCCCCAGCCTTGGCTCAGCATGCGTTCCGTATCGTCCGGCGCCAGATAACGGAACGTTTCCGGTAGATTCAACGCGGCAATTCCCCCGGGTAGCTCTATCTTGCCCTCCTGGAAGTTCAGCGAGGCCAGAAACTCCTCGACGGTAATTTGGCCGCTGGCGTCCTGGGCAAGGCTGGGAGGGGGAAAATGCAGCAATAGAAACAGGCTGACGATACAGAGGCGTTTAATGAACATGGAGATCCCTAACGGATTGATTGACGGTCAAGGCATATTAACCGGCAAGCGATAAATTGCAAGTCCGCTCCGATGTTTGCGGTAAAAAAGAGCTTGGCCGTCAGCCTTCCCGGGGCACGGCCAGGCACGCATGTTTTGACGAATTGTCCCGTTTTCCAAGTGGGGCCGACCGCCGTGAACGGATTTTAAGTCCAGCCGTTCCGCTAAGGCTATAATCGGTGCCCGGTATCGACTTGCCTCTTTTGGTCGCGCGCATGGCGTCGGCCAGGTTCAGAATTCATTAGCGAGATAACTGTATGGACACCGTCAACAGCCCCGAAAGATACGCCGAGTTTTTGAGTGTTTTAAAGCGCAACGGCAAACTTTCGGATAGCGATTTAGCCAAGGCTCGCCGCATGCAAAAGTCGGCGCAAGACGATTCGTTGCCGCAAATGCTGATCAAATTGGGCTTGTGTTCGGATGCGGATGTGGCGGAAACCTTCGCCAAAACCCGAGGCTTGCAGCGCCTGCGGCCGGAAAACTTCCCGCCGCAATCGCCGCTGCAAGACCAGGTGTCGCTGAGATTTTTGAAATACCATCACGCGGTGGGCTTGCGAAGCGACGACGACGGTATCGACGTGGCGGTTATGGATCCAGAAGACGACTATCTGCCGCATGCCCTGAGATTGGCGACCGGCAAGCCGATTCGCCTGCATGTCGGCCAGTTGTCCGATATCGACGCGGCGCTGGAAATCCAGTACGGCGAGGGCAGGTCGCAAATGGACAAGCTGATGGACGGCCTGAACGTCGAGGAGCAGGGGAACGAGGACCTGGAGCATTTAAAGGATCTGGCCAGCGAAGCGCCGATTATCCGCATGGTGAACTTCATTCTGCAAAAAGCCGTCGAAAGTCGGGCGTCCGACGTACATATCGAGCCATTCGAACAAAGTCTGAAAGTCCGTCTGCGCATCGACGGCGTGTTGCAGGACATCGATTCGCCGCCGGTGGCGTCGACCGCCGCGGTGCTGTCGCGCATCAAAATCATGGCCAAATTGAATATCGCCGAACGCCGGCTGCCGCAGGACGGCCGCATCAAATTGCAAATGATAGGCAAGGAGCTGGATTTGCGGGTCTCCACCGTGCCGACCTTGTACGGCGAAAGCGTGGTGATTCGTTTGCTGGACAAGGAAAACGCGGTGCTGGATTTTGCCGCGCTGGG
This sequence comes from Methylomonas subterranea, assembly GCF_024505185.1. GTDB lineage: Bacteria > Pseudomonadota > Gammaproteobacteria > Methylococcales > Methylomonadaceae > Methylomonas > Methylomonas subterranea. The sequence goes on along the minus strand of NZ_JANIBJ010000003.1, from coordinate 110,803 downwards.
TTTCGTCGGCCGGCAAGCGGAAAACTTCATGGAAGTCTTGGCGCAACCGCACGGCATCATCTTGATTACCGGCCCCACCGGTAGCGGCAAGTCCACCAGTCTGTATGCGGCCTTGAAGACCCTGAACACCTCGGAACGCAAGATCATCACCGTGGAAGACCCGGTCGAGTATCAGCTGGATGGCATCAACCAGATTCAGGCCAAACCGCAAATCGGCCTGACTTTCGCGTCGGCCTTGCGCTCCATCGTCCGGCAAGATCCCGACGTGGTCATGATAGGGGAAATGCGCGACCTGGAGACCGCCAAAATCGCCGTGCAATCGGCCCTGACCGGACATTTGGTGTTATCCACCCTGCATACCAACGATGCCGCCGCCGGTATTACCCGTCTGCAGGACATGGGGCTGGAGGAGTACTTGCTCAGTTCCACCATCAACGGCATCCTGGCTCAGCGCTTGGTCAGAAAACTCTGCCCGGCCTGCAAGCAGGCTCAGCCGGCGTCGGATACGCTGATAGAGGAAATGCAACTGCGCCGCTGGCAAGCCGAAGGGCGGATTATGTTGCATAAACCGGTCGGTTGCCCGCTCTGCAACGGCATAGGCTACAAGGGCCGCTTGGCGATCATCGAGTTTTTGACCATGAGCGACAGCATACGCAAACAGATCATGAAGCACGACGAGGCCTATGTGATACAACAGCAGGCCATCCGCGAAGGCATGCAGACCATGTACGAAGACGGCATTGGCAAGGCCCTGCAAGGTATTACCACTTTGGAGGAAGTGCTGCGGGTAACCACCGAAGCCTGATGCGGAGCTATTGTGATGATGATCGAATGTCGCAGTCTGAAACCCATACAACGCATCAAAACAGTGTTGTCGATTGCCCTGGCGGCCCTGGCGTTGTTGAATCTCTATCTGGCGGTCACGGGAACGCTGCTCAATGTCGAGAAACTGACGGTATGGTCGCGTCAACCGGCGCAAATTTTCAGTCTGGCCGACGAAACGACAGTCGAAATCGAGGTGACCATCGAGTTTGCCGAGGCCTTGCCGGCCAAAACAAGCCCGGAAGATTGTTACGCCCATCAGCCCGGCAATACCTGCCTGTTGCTGCCGGCCAATCCCTACGCCTGGTTATCGGTATTCGACGAGGTCGAATTGTTGCAAAACCCGGCTCAGCCGGCGCAATTGGACATTCTCAGTTTGAGCGGACTTTGGTTGCCGGTTTGCGGGCATTTTTTGTTCGTATTGCTGCTGGGCGCGACTTGGCGCTGGTTGGCTTATCGCTCGGGCTGGGGCGAAGACAGAACCTGGTTCAATGGCGCCTGGGTGGCGACGCATTCCGCGCCGCAGCGCATAGGGTTTAGCGACACGGATGCCAAACCCGTCACCGAATCTGGCGGCAGCCGCAAGGGCGTGACCTTTTGGTGCGTGTTGTTTGTATTGATTGCGCTGCCCACGGTACCGGCCGCCATCGCCCAAATGGCGACCGATCCGCTGCTGGCCACGCTGATACTGGCCGGCGGCTTGGGTATCTTGCTGCTGGCGCTATTTACCGCCGTCGGCACCTTCAGTCGGGTCATACAGCAGGATAGAACCGGTTTGGTGGACAGCAGTTTTTTCGGCATCAAGCGGGTGGCGTGGTCCTCGGTCGCCGCCGTCGATCTGGTCAATCTGAATCGGGAAGCGCAACAACGTTACGACCGCTCGCATTCGCTCAAGGAAAGCCGTCCGCAAACCCTGAATGTTTACAAGGTCACCGATAAACAGGGGCGCGAAATTCTCAGTCTAAGCGAAACCATGGCGCCGCCGCGCGCCTTTCATGCCTTGCTGGCGCGCTTGCGGGGACGCGCCGAGCGGGAAAGTCGGGAGATGGACGACTTGCCGCTACGTGACGTGAGCCAGGATGATTTCGAGGCGGAATGGATCCGCATGACGGGTTCGAGTAGCGAACCGCGCAAAAGCCTGTTTCATCCCTCTCATCGGGGCACCTTGTTCGGCTTAATTTTGATGCTGGCGCCCTTTGTGTTGATCACGGCTCTTTTGTGCTACAAAAGCCTATGGTTCATCTGCGTCGCCGAACGCGCGCAAGGCCGGGTGGTGGAAGTCAAGCGCGACGGTTTGCCCTCGCTGGTGGTCGAATACCGGCCGGCGGCGGGCGGCGCGTTGCAAATCGAAAGCGACGGTACCGAGGCATACGGCGACTTCAAGGTGGGCGACACCATAACCGTCTATTACGACGCCGCCGACCCGGAAGACGCCAGACTCGACTTGTTCCTGGAGCTATGGTTGGGAGCGATTTTGATGGGCAGTCTGACCGCGCTGGTTCTGTTGACCGCCGTGCTGATCGGCCGAAGCTTGACGGCGCCGATGCTCCGCTTATAGCAGCCAGCTTTGCCGGCCCGGATTCGCGAAACTTCGGGCGAGGCAGGTTCAGCCGGGCGCCATCAGCAACAGCTCGCGATACAGCGCTCCGCCGGAATGGAATACCAGATAGTGTCCCGCCGCCGTCAGCAGCGCCAGGATCAGTACGAATATCAGCGTTTGGCCGAAGTCCCTGGCCGCCGTCCGCGCCGCCGAGCCGGGCGTAATGGCGTGCCGGGCCGTGGCGGGGCCGTAAGCCACATCCAGCCGTGGGGGATTGGCGCGGTAGGTGGCCAGCACGGTGACCTCGGTATCGGCCGCCAGCACCCGCTCGCGTAACAGCCATCCTTGCTGCTTCATACGCTGCCGATACTGCTCGACGCTTGCCGGTCCCTCGTCCATGCCAAGCGCTTGTCGGGCCAGACGATTTATCAGGTGCGTAGACGACTGGCCCGTATCGCCGGAGAGGGAGGTATGGGCGGTATCGAAGTCAAAAGACAGAATGTCCGGCGCGGCGGCCCATGCCGTGTTTGCCAAGTGGTTCGCCGCTCGCTCTAGCTGTTCCTCGTCGGAAAACTGCATTTCGGGGAGGTCGGCAAACCGGGGCAGGCCGGTCAAGGCGATGTTTCCGGATGCGGTCTGCAAACTGCACGGCGCCAAAGCCATGCCCCAAAACGAAGGCCTGGATTGCCTGTTCATTTCCCGCCAGTGTTGTGCCGTGGCCTTGTAGCCGAGCAGTAAAACCTCTCGCCCGCTGAACGGCGCCCGCGCCAGCGGACCCATGGCACGCAGAACGCCACCTATCCGCACCGTCTGCCCGTCCCGCCAGAGCAAGGGATTGGTCTCGGGCGCGGCGCGGGTTCGCCAAGCTTCCTGCACGCCCTGAAAGCTGCCGATCAGCAGGGTCAAGCCCGTCGCCAGCATCAGCGCCGGAATCCAGGCATGGGGCAGATTCAGCGCTTCGACGGCCAGACTTTCCAAGCCAAACGCCGCAAAAAACACCGCCAGCAACATCAGGCAACCCTTCATCTTTGCTTTACTCCGAATGGTTTAGGGACGAGCGTGAAATAACTTTGACAAATTGAAAAGGAGGCTCGGTGGCTCGGTTGATAGGCGTCGGCGGCGGGGATAGCCGCCGTCAAGCCTACATGGATGTATTCACGGCGTCCTGTCAAGCGAGTCACCGAGATGCCAAAATGCGTCCTACTTGTAGACATAATTTTGTGCGCATTCCGGAGTTTTACAGCACAACGGGCGCGGCCGAGCCGCGCGGCGTTTTTAATTTGACCCAACCGTACGGGACGAGGGCTCATGGAAGTTTGGAGTTGCCTTCGACATATGCAGATAAATCGAACGATGCCAGCGTGCCGCCACCCAGCACCCGCACGCGCCAGCGGCGCGAGCGGGGTTTGCGGTTTTCGCCGCCGATCAACCGGGGTTTCATGAACGGAAGCGTGACGAAGGTCGCGCCGCCAAGATGCGGTCCGTCGGTGCGTTCGATAAACGTCGCCAACGGTTTGAGTCCGCTGGGCAGGGCAAGCGTGAACTCGAAAGCCCCCGAGTCGATTCTTGCCGGATCGCTACTGCCAACCCGGGCGGATTCGATAGCGATCAGCCTGGGCTCGCGCTGCATTTCCCCCGTATGTTCGATGGCGTAGACATCCTCGCAAACCAGTTCGACTCTTGGGATGTGTCCGTCCAGACGCGCCAGTGCCATGGGGCCAAGGCGTATTGCGCCCACCAGACGGCCGCCCTGGCGCAGGCGGCTGCCGGTTTTCACCTCGAGCGTGGCGCCGCCGCCGCGCCGCAGGCTGAAAGCGGTGAAGAAGGCGCGCGTCAGCCGCCAGAGTATTGCCAGCAGCGCCAAGCCCAGCATCAGGCTGAACGGGTTGAGATAGGATTCTTCCGCCAGAAGCGCCAAAATCTGCTGGAATTCGTAGCCGTTCCACCAAAGCAAGCCGACTGGCAGCGCTATCGCTACAACCAATACCGCGATGCCCTCCCAGTCCGCGGCGATGCGGCTATGCCTATCGTCGCCGATTTCAAAGGGCAAGGGCTGCATGATGCCGAGACCAATCAGTCAGGTTTGCAAGCGCCGAAAGCGCGGTAGGCATGGTATTCCAAGCCTTGCTTATGTGTGCTTCATTCATCTAAACCACCGTAAAGGGCAAGTAACGATCATGAAACTGGTGTATCGCCCCGCCAACTGAAAGACAGTCTCGTGGGAGCGACGCGCAGTCGCGATGATGCTGAGATTTGGCAAAAAGGCAAAAAACATTGTTTGTAATTATTCAGTCCAATTAGCGTAAAACAAAAGTAGGCCGGATAAGTGAAGCGCATCCGGCAATTAGGGTGGGTGCGCTTTGCTTATCCACCCTACTTTACAATCGCTGAATAGTTTCCATTGTTTTATTCCTTTCATCCTAGCCTTCTCCCGCTGGGAAAAGGGATAGTTTCACGCCGGCACGCCAAGTAAAACTCCCCGATACAAAACACTCAGCGGGTTTTCTTCAGATACACAGTGTAGCGATCGGGCGGTTCAGCGCAAGGCCATCATGCCGGCCGCAAGCACGAATAATATTGCCAGTAGCCAAGGCACCCAGCCGCCGTAAGCGCGCGTTTCCAGCAGCGCTTGCGCCGGATTGGCCGGGTCGTAATGAACGGTGACTTTGTCGCCCGGCCGGTAAGGACGGATGCGCCGGCGCGCGAAGGCGTCGAAGGTCGCATAGACTCGGCCGCCGAGCGCTATCCGGCTGCCGCGATACTCGACCTTGGCGACCTTATAGCAATACACCACATCCGGGCGGAACAGGCGCTGCCAGCGCATGGCCATGCCGCCGTCGGAGGCGGCGTGTGGGGAGCTGGGTTCCAACGACATAAAGCTGTCCACGGCCGCGCTTTCGATGCGCCCCTCGGTGGCAGGCCAGCCCCGCGCGTCTCGCTCCTGGCGGCGCAGGGCGATGCCCAGCAGCAGCAGAAATGCCGCCAGACCCAGGCAGGCGGCAACCGGCACCGCGCGCGCCGGATCGCTCAGATTGGCCCGCAGTCCGGCGACCAGTTCGTCGAAGCCCATGCCGCCGCCCACCAGCAAAAAGATCGAAACCACGAGGAAGATGGTTATCGCGCTCCAGACGCCTTCCGGCGCGTCCCGCTCCAGCACGGCTTCGGCCGGTTTGTCCGGGTTGTAATACACGGTGACGCTGGCCCCTAGCGGGTAGCGTTCCAGCGTGCCGGCCACGTCATGATCGCCGAGATCCTCGCCGATGCCGACGCGCGTGCCGCTGTAACGCTTGCCGTTCACCCGGTATTCGTAACGGATGTCGGCAAAGTTGCGAAGCTGCTCGTCGCCGCCCTGTTCCGCGCCGAAGCGAGTCTGCGCGGTTCGCACCCGCCGCGACACCGCCTTGGCACTGATTACCTTGCCGCTGGTTTGCGGCCAATGGGCGGCTCTGTGAACCTGATAGAACTTGTAAGCGGTAGCGAAGACGATCAGGCCTATCATCAGCGCGCCGGTGATATAAACGACTTCCATCGCGTCTCCCGGATGCTGGAAACCAAGTGGTCGGACTTTTTTTCGTCCCGGCCGCAGCTACACGCTACCGGGCCGCGAATTGTTTTGCGGCATGAATTTTTTTAGCGTAAATTCGATCAATTGCCCGGCAAACGAATTGGGAAATCTGACATCGACGACACAATAATAACCTTGATTTTTTCCGCTCAAGCCGACGGCGACAGCCTTGTCCTGTTCTTGCGGAATGGTGCCGCTTCGATAGAGCTCCAAGGCCAGCATGGGCGGTATCCGTAAAATTAATTCATCTTCCCGAAATTCAAAATGGATTTGATTTTTCGGATATGACAAATAACTTATCGAACCTGGATAAAAAGGCTTCATCAGCATCCTGACTTCCTGCAGCTTTTTTCCATTGATAGATAGACTTTTCATGCAATCGTCGTTCTGTTTTTGCAAGGTTGTAAGAATCCCGCGAAATGGGTCCGGCGAATGCCCCGCGGCTTTCCCGGGCCGGCAAGCCGCCGTCGCTCAAAGCATCGGCGGATTATCCGCGGACGAATTCAGCCCCGGGCCTTGTCCGCCGCCATTATCGCCGGCCGGTCGGGCGCTTGCTTGCAGATTTTGCAATATTTTCACAATATTCCGTCCCACGTGGATTTGCGGCCCGGAGGCTTCCTTACCCTCGCTTTGCTCGCGTTCCTCTATCATGCGGCGGGCCTGCTCGAAGGCGGCGATAAAGGAATCGCCGTTGGCCAATGCCTTGACGAAATAGGATTCGCCGAAATAAGTGTATTCGGTAAAATCGCCGCAACCGTAGGATACATGGTCGCGGCTGGAGGCGGTTAGGATCAGCGTGTCGTCGTCTCGCAGCACATCCAGGAAACCGCCCGAGTAACAGGCCGAGACCACGATAATCCGGTTGCGGATGCCGGCCTTGTCCAGCATGGCCTTGACTTGTTCGGCCTTCAGATCGGTCAGTCCCAGGGGCCAGAACGAGACCGACAAGCTTTGATCCTGCGCGCCATGCGAGCTGAGAAACAGAAACAGCACATCGCGCTGCCTATCCATGCGCTCGGCCATGCCTTGCAGCACGGCTTCCAGATTGTGGCGATTGGCCAGCGGCGTGTCGGCCACGCTGGCGGCATTATTCAATAGCAGCAGCGAGCGGCCGGCGGTTTGAAAGCGGCGATCCAGCAAATCCCTGGCGAAACTGACCTCGTTGGTAAACACCTGTTCCTCGGCCTGCCCGGCAAAGCCGACAAAATACAGATCGGTCCGTGCCGGGCTGCGCGGCGCCAATTCGGCCAGCGCATTGCCGACCAAGGCGGGCTGGCGATAATACACTTCTTCCACATCCATGTTATCGGCGGTCTGGGATGCGGCGGCTTCGTCGGCCGTCTCGGCTTGGTAATACAGGCGTTGATAGGGCAGCAGGCCGGACAGTGCAAAGCTAAAAAGCGCGTAAATGCTCAGCAGAAACAACGCCGAAGGCGCCGGTTGCCTGTACATTCGGCGCAGAATTCCGAACAGCGCAGTCATTAGCCACGCCACCGCCGCCAGGAACATGGCCCACATCATCCCGCCGGCATCCGGCCAAAACCGTTCCACGCTCAACCAGGCGGAAAAGTAAAGCACATGGATGATGAACTGCACGGAGCAAACCATCACCAACAGCCGCAACAGGCTGGCCCGCTGCAAGATCATTTGGCTGATAACGGCGACGCCGGTTAGGGTCAGTAAAGTGGTGGCAAAATATCGACTCAGTCCGTAACGATTGAATTCCGCCGCGGGTAGCGCATCGATATAGTCCACCAAGCCGATAGCGAGCAGATCCAACAACACCAGTTGAAACAGGCTGCCGAGGGAAACTACAAAAGCCCGGCTGTCGTAAGGCAGAAAAAACACAATGCGCGCCGCCGCCCGCAAGTTGGCGAAAATTGCCGCCAGCGGGCTTTGCGCTTGGGGAGTAGCGGGCAGGGGCTTGCCGGCATTCTCGGGATGCAAGGCCCACAATTCATTAACCGTGGCGGCGAAGCGGGCGATCGCGTCCTCCGAGCCGGATCTCGGGATGGAAAAAGCCACGTCCCGGCGTAGGTAGAGATACAGGTAAGCATCGGTGGTTTCGAATGCGATGATTTCCGGCCAGGCGTGGAAGCCCACGCGGCCATCCGGTGTCGCATGGGAAATTCCGGCCGAGCTGGCCGCCAAGGTGTATGTTCCCTCGAAACGCTTCAGCCACGCCGTCCCATGCCGGCTGCCGCGCCAGATGAGAAACCAGATCGAACTGGCGAGAAAAATGCCGGCCGTCAATATCCAGGGCCAGAATTTATACCAATGTTCGTCGGCCTGATCCTGGTCTTGCAGGATGGCGGCGACCGCGAATCCCAGCAACGCCCATACGCCTATCCGTTGCGGCATCCCTGTCGATGAGGAGCGTCCGCGCGCCTGTAGGTGCTTGCCGAATTGTTCCAAATCGGCGTGTTGTAATCGATAGCGAATTTCCATGTGAACACCGTTGCATAGTTCCCGACCAGGATTGAACGGGCCTGTTAAATCCGCCCGCGCGGAAGCAGCGGCAAGTCCAAGCTTGCTCGCCGCCGAGCCAATTCTAGCTCAATTGCCGTAGTGCTCATCCGAGAGGGGATTATTAGTTCTTTGTCAGATTCTTAAAGGAATTCGTCATTCCGGTAGGGATTGCCGGAATCCAGGCGCCATGGATGGACCGAAGCCTGCCATCCATGGCGCTGGATGCCCGCTTCCAGTCGGACATGACGGCGGTTTTTAAATGTAACAAAGTAGAATTAGCTTCGATTCAAATTTGGTGGGATCTTTTGTCAGCCGATTTCTCAATGGGCATATGTGTTTACTCTACGGAAAAATGCGTAACCGGAAGGTGTTGAAAATGTTTATCCAGGGTCAAAACCGGTGTCGTATGACGTTGGGCGACGACGGCAATCAAAACATCGGTTAAACGCGAAACCGGTCGAGTTTGTTAACATGCCCCCAAGGCGCTCGAAAACGCCCGACTCATCTCATGATCACGTGGTTTTACTTACGAGGCGTTTTATTCAATGTCCGCTTGGCAATTTTGGATCGATAGGGGCGGCACTTTTACCGATATCGTAGCGCGCGGGCCGGACGGCGGCCTGCTTAGCCGGAAATTGTTGTCGGACAGCCCCGAACATTACCGCGATGCGGCGCTGTACGGCATTCGGCAAATCCTGCAATCCGCCGCCGACGCAAGCGCGCGGATAGACAGCGTGAAAATGGGTACCACGGTCGGCACCAATGCCTTGCTGGAACGCAAGGGCGAAGCGGTGGCCCTGCTGATCAACCGGGGATTCAAGGATTGCTTGCGGATAGCCTACCAGAACCGGCCGGATATTTTTGCCTTGCATATTCGTCGTCCGGAGCCGCTGTATCAAAAAGTACTGGAAATCGATGCCCGGGTCGACGCCGAGGGTGAAGTGCTGCGGGCACTGAACCGCGCGCAAGCGCGCGAACAACTGCTGGCAATTTATGAGCAAGGCATGCGCGCCGTCGCCATCGTTATGATGCATGCCTGGCGCTATCCGCAACATGAGTTGGAGCTGGCGGAGATAGCCCGGGAAATCGGTTTTCGGCAAATCTCCCTCTCTCATCGGGTCAGTCCGTTGCCGAAAATCGTCGGTCGCGGCGATACCGCCGTGCTGGACGCCTACCTGTCGCCGCTGTTGCGCCGCTACGTCGATGAAATCGGGCATGGATTGGCCGGCTTGGACCCGTCCGCGCGCCTGCTGTTCATGCAATCCAACGGCGGACTGGTGCGGGCCGACGAGTTCCGGGGCAAGGACAGTATCCTGTCCGGTCCGGCCGGCGGCATGATAGGCGCGGTGGAAGTGGCCAAGCAAGCCGGGCTGTCTAAAATCATCGCCTTCGATATGGGCGGTACTTCCACCGATGTGGCTCATTATGCCGGCGAACTGGAGCGCACGCTGGATACCGAGCTGGCCGGGGCGAGGATTCGCGCGCCCGTGCTGGACATACATACCGTGGCGGCGGGTGGTGGCTCGATACTGTACTTCGACGGCTTTCGCTATCGGGTCGGCCCCGAATCGGCCGGCGCCAATCCGGGGCCGGCCTGTTACCGGCGCGGCGGACCGTTGACGGTGACCGATGCCAATTTGCTGCTCGGTAAATTGCCGTATTTTCCGGCCGTCTTCGGCGCCAATGCCGATTTGCCGCCCGACGCGGAACGGGTACGGCAACTGTTCCGCGAGCTAGCCATGCGGATCAAGGCAGCCACCGGCGACAGTCGCGATATCGAGCAGGTTGCGGAAGGTTTCTTGAGCATCGCCATCGAAAACATGGCCGAGGCGATCAAAAAAATCTCGGTGCAAAAAGGCTACCATCTGGCCGAATATGCCTTGTGCTGTTACGGCGCGGCCGGCGGTCAGCATGCCTGCCTATTGGCGGAAAGCTTGGGCATGGACAGCGTATTGTTGCATCCCCTGGCGGGAGTGTTGTCCGCCTACGGCATGGGATTGGCGGATTTCCGGGTGCTGGAGCAGCAAGCCGTCGAACGGTGCTTGGACGACATCGACACCGGCGGCTTGACGGGGCAACTGGCGCAATTGGAGTTGCGGGCGCGCGCGGCCCTGATGGCGCAGGGCTTGAAGGATGCACAGATCGACTGCCCGTGGCGCTTGGTATTGCGTTATCAAGGTAGCGATAGCGCGCTGACACTGGATTTTACCGACGCGGAGTCGATTCGCGGCCGTTTCGAAGCGCTGCATCGCCGTCAATTCGGGTTTTGTTACGAACGGCGGCCGTTGCTGTTGGCGGCGCTGCAAGTCGAAGCGATAGGCCGGGAAACGCGGCCCGCGCCCGCGCCCGGCATATTCACCGGGCAAAATTCCGCAACGCCCGAAAGCGTGACCCGCATGTTCAGCCGCAATGCCTGGCATGATACGCCGGTCTATCGGCGCGGCAATTTAGCTGCGCGCGCCGACATTTCGGGTCCGGCCATTGTCGTCGAGGAAACCTCCACCATCGTCATAGAGCCGGGTTGGCGAGCGCATTTGCGCGCCAATGGCGATTTGCTGCTGACCCGCGTTGAGACCTCAAACGGCTTGCAAATCGTGAGCACGCAACGGGATCCGGTGCTGCTGGAAATTTTTAACCGGCGCTTTATGTCGGTGGCCGAACAAATGGGTTTCGTACTGCAAAACACCGCCCATTCGGTCAATATCAAGGAGCGGTTGGATTTTTCCTGCGCGCTGTTCGACGCCGGGGGGCAACTGATCGCCAATGCGCCGCATATTCCGGTGCATTTGGGTTCCATGGGCGAAAGCGTCAAGGCCCTGATAGAGCAAAAAGGTGAAGACTTTCAGCCCGGCGACGCCTATTTGACCAATTCGCCCTACGCCGGCGGCACCCACTTACCCGATATTACCGTGGTGACCCCGGTGTTTGCCGAGGACGGCGGGCCGTTGCTGTTTTTCGTCGCCTCGCGCGGCCACCATGCCGATATCGGCGGTATTTCGCCCGGTTCCATGCCCGCCGACAGCCGGCATATCGACGATGAAGGCGTCATAAGCGGCGGCCTGCAAATTCTGAAACAAGGTCAATTCCAGGAGAGGGCGGTGCGGCAATGGCTGGCGAGCAACCCGAATCCGGCCCGCAATCCGGAGCAGAATCTGGCCGATCTGCAAGCGCAAATCGCCGCCAATCAAAAGGGCCGGCTGGAGTTATCGGCCATGGTGGCGGCATATTCGTTGCCGGTGGTGATGGCTTATATGCGGCATGTGCGAGAGCATGCCGAAGCCTGCGTGCGGACCCTGTTGACCGGGTTGACGGCCGGGCGTTTCGAATACGAAATGGATCAGGGCGCCAAAATCGTGGTGGCAATAGAAGTCGACCGCCAGCGTCAAGCCGCCCGTATCGACTTCAGCGGCAGTTCGGCGCAATTGCCGGGTAACTTCAACGCGCCGGCGGCGGTCTGCAGGGCGGCGGTGCTGTATGTATTCCGCAGTCTGCTGCAAGACGATATTCCGTTGAATGCCGGGTGTTTGCAGCCGCTGGAAATCGTCATTCCGCCTGGATGTCTGCTGAATCCGACCTATCCGGCCGCCGTGGCGGCCGGCAACGTGGAAACCTCGCAATACATCGTCGACGCCCTTTACGGCGCCTTGGGCGTGCTGGCCGCTTCCCAAGGCAGCATGAACAATTTCAGCTTCGGCAACGCGCGGCTGCAATATTACGAAACCATTTGCGGCGGCGCGGGAGCCGGGGACGGCTTCAACGGCGCCGATGCCGTGCATACCCATATGACCAACTCGCGCATCACCGATCCGGAAATTCTGGAAGCCCGCTTCCCGGTGCTGTTGCGGGAGTTTTCCATTCGGCCCGGCAGCGGGGGTGGCGGGCGTTACCGGGGCGGCGACGGCGTCATCCGGCGTATCGAATTTCGCCAACCCATGCGCGCCGTCATCGTCTCCAGCCATCGGCGGCTAGCGCCTTTCGGGCTAAAGGGAGGCAAGGCCGGCGCGCTGGGGGTAAACCGCTGGCTGCGCCGGGGTGGCGGCGAGACCTTATTGCCGGCCTGCGCGGAAATTCAGGTCGCAGCCGGCGACAGTATTGTGATCGAAACACCGGGCGGCGGGGGGTACGGCGAGGGCTGACGGGCGACAATCAGCTGTTTTCGCGGATGTTGCACGAGTACCAAACCAGTTTTATTCCGGTAATACCCCCGCAAAAAACCTGTATTTTACATTTGGGTATTTGCTGGATATGCTTTGCAAATTAACGATTTTGCGGAGTGAAGGATGAGCAGCGGCGGCATGGTGTATTTTTCCTCGTTCGATATGGAGAAAATTGCCGGCCTGCTATCGGACTGGCGGTCGGAGTGTCCCGCCATGGGGGTTCTGGCCTTGGTGCCGGAAGCCGAAAAAACTCAAGTTGCCGGGCTACAAATACATTTTCGCCAGCGGAAAATTCCGCTCTGCGGCGCCATTTTTCCGCAGCTGATTTACGGCAGCGAATTCCGCCGAACCGGTCTTTGCCTGTTGCGCTTCGACAGCATGCCCTACGTGGCCCTGCACGATGACTTGCCCGGGGATGCCGCCGAGGCGGCGCGCATCATCGCCGACGGCGTCGGCCCACGGCTGGATGACGATATACCGGCAACGCTGTTTTTACTGTTGGACGCCATGCTACCCAACATTGGCAGTTTGCTCGACGAACTCTATTTGTCGCTGGCCAACCGGGTACATTATGCCGGCGTCAATGCCGGCAGCGAGACTTTCCAGGCCATGCCCTGTCTGTTCGACAGTCAACGCCAAGCCGGCAACGGGGTGCTGGCGCTGTTGTTGAAACCCCATCCGGGGGCAGTGTTGGAGCATGGTTATCAAAGCGGGGAACATAGCTTGCCGGCCACTTCGACCGAGGGTAACCGGATCATTCATATCGATTGGCGGCCGGCATTCGAAGTCTATCGCGAATTGGTGCTACGCCAATTCGGGGTGGAGATAAACCGCGACAATTTCTACCGTTATGCCGTGCATTTTCCCTTCGGCATCGTCAGGGCCAATCACAGCACGCTGGTGCGGATTCCGGTAATGCTGGATGAGGATAATGCGCTGTTTTGCATAGGCGAAGTACCGGCTCACTCCATGCTGACCCTGTTGGAGGCGCCACGGGTCGATTCGTCCGCCACGCTGGAAACCCTGCGGCTGGGGTTGTCCCAGTTGCGCGGCAAGCCGGCGGCGGCCGGGCTGTTGCTGTTTTATTGCGCCGGACGCAAGCAGCATATGGGAGCGGAGGCCGCCACGGAGGAATTGCGCGCTTTCGGCCAGTTGACCGGGGCCAGCGGGGTGGCAGGCGCGCTGGCGTTGGGAGAAATCGGCGAATCGACTTTGTGGGGTTATCCCTTGTTCCAGAATGCCACCTTGGTGACGGCGGACTGGGGCAGCGGCCAATGAGTCGCGACGACGTCATCCCCATACTCTACGAAATGGCTTTGACCATAGGCGGCGAGGTCAGTTTGAGTCCGCTGTTGAGCCGTACCCTGCAACGTTTGTTGTATTTCACCTCGTTTCCGGCCGGATTCATTTGTTTGGATCTGCCGGCGCCTTCCGACAGCGACGGCGGGTTTTTACCCGTCAGGCTGGATGCGGCGGTTGGCGATTACAAACTGATCCAGCACATCGGCAATGTCTTGCAGTTGCCGAAACAGTTGTTGTTGGGACCGGCGGTCCGGCTGGACGGACAAGCGGCCTTGCTGTCGGCCCTGCCGGTATTGCATAACGTGTATCAAGCTTTTTTACGCCTGCCGATCGGCCGGCTGGGCGCGATCATCTTGATGGCGCCGCGCATGCCGGAAACCACGCTGCCGCTGACCTTGATGTTCGAACCCATCATGGCGCATCTGGAAAAGGCCATCATGCTGTGCCGCCATCACGACGAGTACATGTCGCAGTTGATCGCGGACCGGCAGCAAGCCGATACCCGGGCGGAATTTCTGGCCCTGCACGATGCCCTGACCGGGCTGCCAAACCGGGGCTTGCTGTTGGACCGGATTCATCAGGCCATGGCCATGGGCAGCCGTAACGGCCAATACGGCGCGCTGATGACCTTGAACGTGGACCATTTCAAGCAACTGAACGACTTATACGGCTATCAGGCCTGCGATCAGGTGCTGATCGAGACGGCGCGCCGCCTGGAACGATGCATTCGGGAAGGCGACACCGTGGCCCGCTTTGGCGGCGACGAGTTCATGCTGCTGCTCTGGCCGTTGCCCGCCACGCAAAAGGACGCGGCCATTCAGGCCGAACAGATAGCCCAGCAGGCGCGGCAGGCGCTGGCCTTGCCCTATCGCTTGAACGGGCGTGAGTTGTCGGTGTCCTGCAGCATCGGCATCAGTTTGTTCCGCGCCCATCTGGACACGCTGGAAACTCTGTTGAGAAACGCCGAAACCTCGGTGTATCAAGCCAAAGCCGCCGGGCGCAATACCATTCGTTTTTTCGACCCGGAGATCCAGACCGTTATCATGGCCCGCTTGGCTTTGGAGGCCGATCTGGAACGCGCCATGGCGTTAAACGAATTTCGGCTTTATTTTCAGCTGCAGGCCAACGATCAAGCTTGCGTTACCGGGGCCGAGGTATTGATACGTTGGCTACATCCCAAGCGCGGTTTGGTATCTCCGGCGGTATTCATACCCCTGGCCGAGGAAACCGGCGCCATCGTGGCAATTGGCGATTGGGTGCTGGAAATGGCCTGCCGGCAATTGCAAGTCTGGCAAGACCAGCCGAAATTTTGTCATCTGCGGCTGGCGGTCAATGTTAGCGCGGTGCAGTTTCACCGCCCGGATTTTACCGACAAAGTTAGCGGGTTGATGGCGCGCTACAGCGGGGTAGCGGGCCTGCTGAAATTGGAATTGACCGAGAGCGTCATGCTGGACAGCGCGGAACAGGTGATACGGAAGATCCAGTTGCTGAAAAATCTGGGTATCCGCTTTTCCATGGACGATTTCGGCACCGGCTACTCCTCGCTGGCCTATCTGAAACGCCTGCCGCTCGATCAGCTCAAAATCGACCAAAGCTTCGTGCGCGATATAGCCAGCGATCCCAGCGCGGCGGTGATTATTCAGACCATCATAGGCATGGCGCAAAATCTGGGCCTCGAAGTGATTGCCGAGGGCCTGGAAACCCAGGAGCAGCTGGTGCTGCTCAAGCAGTACGGCTGTCATCATTACCAGGGTTACTTGCTGGGCAAGCCGCTGCCGATAGATCAATTCGAAGCCTTGCTCGAACAAGGCGACCTGTCCCTGGCGCTCAAACAGGCGCCGATTTAAGCCATTGGTAAAACCTGTCGGCTTGCCTCTCCCGCAATGGTTGTTTAATGCATAAACCGGCCGGTGTTTTTATAATTTCTTTATCTTTCGGGCCGGTATTTTTACGGCATTTTTATCGGCCGATCCGTAAAGTAAGAGCCCAGGCGAGCCATGTTTTTTATTCACCAAGAGGGCATATCGATGGATGTCGTGTATTTACTGTTGACGACGGTTTTTTTGCGGCGACCGCGTTACTGATAAGCGTTTGCGAAGTATTGAGGGGGCAAGCATGAGCTGGATTTATTGGTTGAGCGGCGGGCTGGCGCTGGCCGTGTTCGTCTATTTGCTGGCGGCGTTGTTTTACCCGGAGAAATTTTGATGAACGGACCGGGTTTTTTGCAAATCGCTATTTATCTGATCGCGTTGATTGCACTGGCCAAACCGCTGGGCAGTTATATGGCGCGGGTTTACCAGGACGAGTCGGTGGGATTGAACCGCTGGTTCGCCGGGGTCGAGCGGCTGTGTTACCGTCTGAGCGGGGTCGATCCCGAGCAAGACATGCGCTGGCGGCAGTATGCCTGGGCGGCCTTGGTCTTCAATCTGTTCGGCTTGCTGGCCGTTTATTTGTTGCAACGCTTTCAAGACGTGCTGCCGTTGAATCCGCAAGCCTTGCCGGCAGTGACGCCGGATTCGGCCTTCAATACCGCGGTCAGCTTTGCCAGCAATACCAACTGGCAAGGCTACGGCGGGGAAAGCACGATGAGCTATCTGACGCAAATGTTGGGGTTGGGTGTGCAAAATTTTTTGTCGGCGGCCAGCGGCATGGCGGTATTGGTCGCGTTGATTCGCGGCTTCACTCGCCGCAATGCCCAGGGTATCGGCAACTTTTGGGTCGATATGACCCGCGGCACCTTGTATATCCTGCTGCCGTTGTCGTTCGTGTTGGCCCTGGCGCTGGTCGGCCAGGGCGTGGTGCAAACCTTCAACCCGTATCAGACTGTAAGCTTGTTGGAAACCTCGAACAATACGGTTGATGCGAAGTCTATGGGTTTAGCTCCCTCTCCTGCTGGAGAGGGTAGGGGTGAGGAGAATCAAACTGGCAAACCGACTAAACAAACCCTGGCCTTGGGTCCTGCCGCCTCGCAAATCGCCATCAAGCAATTGGGCACTAACGGTGGCGGTTTCTTTAGCGTCAACTCCGCCCATCCGTATGAAAACCCGACACCGCTGTCCAATTTCCTGGAAATGCTGGCGATTCTGTTGATCCCGGCGGCGCTGTGTTACAGCTTCGGGCTCATGGTCGGCGACACCCGCCAGGGCTGGGCGATTTTGGCGGCGATGACTTTGGTGTTCGTCGCCTTGGTGTGCGTCACGGTGCCGGCCGAACAACGCGGCAATCCGGCCCTGACGGCGTTGGGCATCGATCAAAGCATCAGCGCGCAACAAGCCGGCGGCAATATGGAAGGCAAGGAAACCCGCTTCGGCATCGTCAATTCCGGATTGTGGGCGGTAGCGACGACGGCTGCTTCGAACGGCTCGGTCAACTCGATGCACGATTCCTACACGCCGCTCGGCGGTTTGGCGCCGATGTGGCTGATGCAACTAGGCGAGGTGATTTTCGGCGGCGTCGGCTCCGGCCTATACGGCATGATCGTGTTTGCCATCGTCGCCGTGTTCATCGCCGGCCTGATGATAGGCCGCACCCCGGAGTACCTGGGCAAAAAGATCGAAGCCTACGAGATGAAAATGGCCGCCATCGTCATCTTGATCCCGCCCTTGCTGGTGTTGGGCGGTACCGCGTTGAGCCTGATGCTGGACGCCGGCAAGGCCTCGATCTTCAACCCTGGCGCTCACGGTTTCAGCGAAGTGCTGTACGCCTGGTCATCGGCCGGCAACAACAACGGCAGCGCCTTCGGCGGCTTGTCGGCCAACGTGCCGTTTTATAACGTCTGGCTGGGTCTGGCGATGTTGTTCTCCCGCTATTGGCTGATGATTCCGGTGCTGGCGATTGCCGGTTCCTTGGCGGCCAAAAAGACGGTACCGGTCGGCCCCGGCACGTTGCCGACGCATACGCCCTTGTTCGCGGTACTGCTGATAATCACCGTGCTGATGGTCGGCGCCTTGACCTTCGTGCCGGCACTGGCTTTGGGCCCTATCGTCGAGCACTTGCAAATGCTGGGGCATCATTAATTTCAGAATCGTAGGCCGGAATAAATGTAAGCGTTTCCGGCAACTCCATCCGCCGGAAACAGCGGTTTTCGCTAGCGCTCAAACCGCTTTATTCCGGCCTACAGTGCATTAATATAGGTAACACTATGACCAGCAAACCCGTTTCAACGTCCTTGATGGACCCGCATCTGCTGCAACAAGCGATTATCGGTGCTTTTGCCAAACTGACGCCACGCCGGCAATGGCAAAATCCGGTGATGTTCGTGGTTTATCTCGGCAGCATCCTGACCAGCGTATTGTGGCTGCAAGCCTGCAACGGCGGCGGCGAGGAACCGGCCGGCTTCAGTCTGGCGATTACGCTATGGCTGTGGTTCACCGTGCTGTTCGCCAATTTCGCCGAAGCGGTCGCCGAAGGCCGCAGCAAAGCCCAAGCCGCGTTTTTACGTAGCGCCAAGCGCGACATTGCCGCCAAAAAGCTGGATGAAGCGAAATACGGCAGCAACTACAGCAAAGTCGCCGGCTCCAGTTTGCGCAGGGGCGATGTGGTGCTGATCGAAGCCGGCGACTTCGTACCCGGTGACGGCGACGTCATCGAAGGCGTGGCCTCGGTCGACGAAAGTGCGATTACCGGCGAATCGGCCCCGGTGATCCGCGAGTCCGGTGGCGACTTCAGCTCGGTGACCGGCGGCACCCGGGTGCTGTCCGACTGGCTGGTGGTGCGCATTTCCACCAACCCCGGCGAAAGCTTTTTGGACCGGATGATCGGCATGGTGGAAAGCGCCAAGCGCCAAAAAACCCCGAACGAAATCGCCCTGACCATTTTGTTGGTGGCCTTGACGCTGGTGTTTTTAATGGCGGTCGTCAGCTTGCTGCCGTTTTCCATTTACAGCGTGGAAACCGCCGGCAGCGGCCGCCCGATCAGCGTCACGGTGTTGGTGGCATTGCTGGTCTGCCTGATCCCGACCACCATCGGCGGCCTGTTGTCGGCCATCGGCGTGGCCGGTATCGGCCGGATGATGCAAAAAAACGTCATCGCTACTTCCGGCCGCGCGGTCGAAGCCGCCGGCGACGTCGATGTATTGCTGCTCGATAAAACCGGCACCATCACGCTGGGCAACCGCCAAGCTTCCGGCTTCTTTCCGGTCAAGGGCGTCAAGGAGGCGGTTTTGGCCGATGCCGCGCAACTGGCCTCGCTGGCCGACGAAACCCCGGAGGGCCGCAGCGTGGTGATACTGGCCAAGCAAAAGTACGGTTTGCGCGAACGCGACATCCATTCTCTGGGCGCCACCTTCGTCCATTTCAGCGCCCAAACCCGGATGAGCGGCGTGAATTTGCCGGGCGACCCCAACAAACCGGGCGAGCCGTGCCGACATATCCGCAAGGGCGCGGCCGATTCCATCCGCCAGCACATCGAAACCCAAGGCGGCAAATGGCCGGCCGAACTGAAAACCCTGGTCGACGACGTGGCTCGGCGCGGCAGCACGCCGTTGGTGGTGGCGGAAGGCGACAAGGCTCTGGGCGTGATCGAGCTGAAAGACATCGTCAAGGGCGGCATCAAGGAGCGCTTCATCGAATTGCGGCAAATGGGCATCAAGACCATCATGATAACCGGCGACAACCGGCTGACCGCCGCGGCGATTGCCGCCGAAGCCGGCGTCGACGATTTTCTGGCTGAAGCCACCCCCGAGGCCAAGTTGGCGCTGATCCGCCAGCACCAGGCCGACGGCCGCCTGGTGGCGATGACCGGCGACGGCACCAACGACGCCCCGGCGCTGGCGCAAGCCGACGTGGCGGTGGCGATGAACAGCGGCACTCAGGCCGCCAAGGAGGCCGGCAACATGGTCGATCTGGATTCCAATCCGACCAAGCTGATCGAAATCGTCGAAACCGGCAAGCAGATGCTGATGACCCGCGGCGCGCTGACCACCTTCAGCATCGCCAACGACGTCGCCAAATATTTCGCCATCATTCCGGCCGCGTTCGCGACCACCTATCCGGTATTGAACGTGTTGAACGTGATGCACCTGGCCACGCCGGCCAGTGCCATATTGTCGGCGGTGATATTCAATGCCTTGATCATCATCGCCCTGATACCGCTGGCCTTGAAAGGCATCAAATACCGCCCGGTCGGCGCCGAGCAACTGCTGCACAACAACTTGCTGGTCTACGGCGTCGGCGGCTTGATCGTGCCGTTCATCGGCATCAAGGCAATCGATTTATTTTTGGTTGCTATGAATTGGGTGTAAGGAGCGAACATGTTCAATTATTTACGACCCGCGGCGCTGATGCTGCTGTTATTGACCCTGGCCACCGGCGTTGTTTATCCGGCCTTGGTGACCCTGGTCGCCCAAACCGTATTTGCCGAGCAAGCCAACGGCAGTCTGATCAAAAATTCCCAAGGCGATGCGGTCGGCTCAAGCCTGATCGGGCAAAGCTTCAGCGATCCGCGATACTTTTGGAGCCGGCCGTCGGCCACCGCAAACTATCCATACAACGCCGCTGCCTCCGGCGGTTCCAACCTGGGGCCGACCAATCCGGCCTTGAGCGAAGCGGTTGCCGCCAGGATTCGGGCATTGAAGGACGCCGATCCCGGTAATCACTTACCGATCCCGGTCGATCTGGTCACCGCTTCCGCCAGCGGCCTGGATCCGCATATCAGTCCGGCGGCGGCGCAATACCAAGTCCAACGCATTGCCAAGCTGCGAAAAATCGATGAGAGCAAACTACGGGAATTAATCGCAGCCCATGGCGAGGGCCGGCAATGGGGGGTGCTGGGCGAGCAGCGAGTCAATGTCTTGCAATTGAATCTGGCGTTGCGGAACCTGGATTGAAAACACCATTGTTCGAGCCGGCAAAGACAGTCATGAACAACGAACGTCCCGACCCCGATCAACTCCTCGCCCGCGTCGAGCGCGATCAAGCCAAGGCCAGGCGCGGCCGCTTGAAGATATTCTTCGGCGCAGCGGCGGGCGTCGGTAAAACCTTTGCGATGTTGTTGGCGGCCAGGGAACGGCGGGCCGAAAATCTGGACGTGCTGGTCGGGGTGGTGGATACCCACGGCCGCAAGGAAACCCAAGCCCTGCTGGACGGACTGGAAGTCTTGCCTTTGCGTCAAATCGAATACAAAGGCACCGTGCTTCACGAGTTCGATATCGACGCCGCGCTGAAACGGCGGCCGGGCATTATTCTGGTCGACGAGCTGGCGCATTCCAATGCGCCGGGTTCCCGCCATCCCAAGCGCTGGCAGGATATTCGCGAATTGTTGGAAGCCGGCATCGATGTGTTTACCGCTTTGAACGTGCAGCATCTGGAGAGTCTGAACGACGATATCGGCCAGATTGCCGGCATCCGGGTGTGGGAAACCGTGCCGGACACGTTTTTCGAAGATGCCGACGAAGTGGAACTGGTGGATTTGCCGCCGGACGAATTGTTGCTGCGCCTGAAGGAAGGCAAGGTGTATCTGCCGCAACAAGCCCAGGAGGCTGTCCAGCATTTTTTTCGCAAGGGCAATTTGATTGCCTTGCGGGAGTTGTCGTTGCGGCAAACGGCCAATCGCGTGGATGCGCAGATGCTGGATTACCGCGAGGACAACGCCATCCGCGATGTCTGGCAGGTCAGTGATAGAATTTTGGTGTGTATAGGCCCCAACGAATTGGCCGAACGCTTGGTGCGGGCCGGCAAGCGCCTGGCCAACAGCCTGCGCGCTGAATGGATAGTCGCTTATGTGGAAACCCCGCAATTGCAGCGGATGCCCGCTGCAAAGCGCGACGGCGTGTTGCGCATTTTGCGCCTCGCCGAGCAACTCGGCGCCGAAACCGTGACACTCAGCGCGCCGGAAATGAGCGCGGCCTTGATTCGCTTTTCCCGCGAACGCAACATCAACAAAATCGTAATCGGTAAACCCAGCCGGCGCGGTTGGCGGCGCTGGCTGTTGGGGTCGGTGGTCGATGTGCTGATCAGCCATGCCCACAATATCAATATTTATTTACTCGGCAGTCCGCGGGGGCGGGGGTGGGTGGAAGAGCCATCGGAATTGAACCTGTTCAGGAAAAGTCCCTTGCCCGGCCTGAGACAACGCATTCCGGCCAAGACCAAGCGGCGTTACGGCGGCTATGTCTGGGCGATTGCGGTGACCTTGTTCAGTACTACCGTGGGCTACTTGATGTTCGGCCGCCTGGAACTGGCCAACCTGGTGATGGTGTATCTGTTGGGGGTGGTTTTTGTCGCCACCCGTTTCGGCCGCGGGCCGTCCGTTTTGGCTTCAGTGCTGGGCGTGGGCTGTTTCGATTTTCTGTTCGTGCAGCCTTACCACAGCTTTTCGGTAGCCGACAGTCAGTATTTGATTACCTTGTTGGCGATGCTGGTGGTCGGCATCGTCATCAGCAATTTGATGGTCAATGTGCGGGCCCAGGCCAAGGTGGCCGCGCATCGGGAAAGGCGGGCGGCGGCGCTGTATTCGATGAGCAAGGAACTCGCTAGCAGCCAGTCGGAAGAGCAGGTCGTCGTTATCGCGGTGAAGCATTTGTATTCGGAATTCAGCAGCCCCAACACGATTCTGTTTCCCGACGCCAGCGGCCGCATGGAGTTTCCGCGCAAACCGGCAATAGCCGAATCCCTGCCCGGGGCCGATCCGAGCGTGGCGCAATGGGTGTTCGACCATAACGAAATTGCCGGGCATGGCACCAATACGCTGCCGGGTGCCAGGGCGGTTTATTTTCCCATCCATAACGAAGACAAGGTACTGGGTGTTTTGGCCTTGTTGCCGGTCAATCTGCGGCGGGTGTTTTTGCCGGAGCAGCAGAAACTGCTGGAAACCTTCCTGCGCCAGATAGGCCAAGCCATATCCAGGATCCGTTTCTCTGAACAGGCCCGCTCGACCCAAATGCAGATGGAGGCGGAGCGCTTGCGCAACTCTTTGCTCAGCGCAATTTCGCACGATTTGCGCACGCCATTGGCGACCATTATCGGTTCGGCCAGCACTATCCTGCACGACGAGGGAAAATTGAACCCCCGGGATAGATTGGAACTTATGCAAGGCATTGTCGACGAGGCCGGACGCATGTCCAATCTGGTCAACAATATTCTGGACATGGCCAAGCTCGAGGCCGGGGCCTTGGAATTGAATAAGCAATGGTATCCGCTGGAGGAAATCATCGGCACGGTATTGACGCTGTTGCACAATCAACTGGCCGGCAGGCCGGTCAAGGTCAAATTGCCGGAAGGCATACCGATGATATTGGCGGATTCGGTGATGATAGAACAAGTGCTGATCAACCTGTTGGAGAATGCCGCGCGCTATACGCCGCCCGGCAGCGGGCTGGAGATTGAGGCCGAAATTAACGACGCCGCCGTGGAAATAACCGTGGCCGATCACGGCCCCGGCATCCCCAGGGGGCAGGAAGAGCGCCTGTTCGAAAAGTTTTATCAAAGCCGTCACGAGATGGCGCAAAGCGGCGTCGGTTTGGGCTTGGCGATTTGCCGGGCCATCGTCGAAGTACACGGCGGCCGCATTCAGGCCAAAAACCGGGACGAAGGCGGGGCGGCATTCGTGTTTACCTTGCCGCTGGATCAGCCTGCCCCCTGCATGGAGGCGGAAGAATGATGTCCTTTCCCAGGATGTTACGCCATGGCTAAGACCGATCCGGTGATTATTGTCATGGAAGACGACCCGTCGATCCGGCGTTTTCTGCGCACCAGCCTGAGCACATACGGGTTCAACGTCTTCGAGGCCGGTACCGGTAAACAAGGCCTGGTCGAACTGGGCGTGCGCAAGCCCGATTTGCTGATACTCGATCTGGGTTTGCCGGATATGGACGGTGTCGACGTTATCCGGGCCATCAGGGCCTGGTCGGTCGTACCCATCGTCATATTGTCGGCGCGCAGCGGCGAGCAGCAAAAGATAGAAGCCCTGGACGCCGGCGCCGACGATTATTTGACCAAACCCTTCGGCTTCGGCGAATTATTGGCCCGCATAAGGGTTGCCCTGCGGCATGCCGCAAGACCCGCCGAATCTGGCCAGGATAATGTATTCATGACCGCCAATCTGAAAGTGGACCTTGACAACCGTGTAGTCAGCGTCGATGACAGGGAGGTTCATTTGACACCCATCCAATACCGGCTGCTGGCGGTATTGGTGAAGCATGCCGGCAAAGTGCTCACCCACCAGCAAATTCTCAACGAAGTATGGGGGCCGTCGTTTCGGGAAAACGCCCATTACTTGCGTATCTATATGAGTCAGCTAAGGCAAAAACTGGAAGCCGACCCGACTCAGCCCAAATTATTGTTGACCGAATCCGGCGTTGGTTACCGCTTGAAAGCGTGGTGAAAGGTGTCAATCAAAGCAAGACCCGTTTTAGGCGGCGCCTGGCGGGATGGGACTTATGGTATTCAGTCCGGTCCGCGCGGCAAAGATGGCCCGAGACGGCAATATCGAAACCAACGCCCGTAGATGGTGGTGTGGAGTTGTGATCAAGCTGATAGAATCCGTTAGCCGGACTTGTTTAATGACACCCGGAAAAATCTGTCATTCGGGGCCGGCTTCAATAGCCTGAAGCAACTTCTTTTACAGCACCAGGAGTACCTTATGTCCCCATCCGTCAATCCCATTCCCGCCGGCTACCATACATTGACCCCCTATCTGGCCGTCAAGGATGCCGCCGCCGCGCTGGCCTTTTATCGGCAAGCCTTTGCCGCCGACGAAGTCATGCGGCTGAATATGCCGGAGGGCGGCATCGCCCACGCCGAGTTCACCATAGGCGATTCGCATTTCATGATTTCCGACGAATATCCCAACGGCCCGGTCGTGGCTCCGGAAACCCTGGGCGGCAGTACCGTGAAGTTGCATTTGTACGTCGAAGACGTCGATGCCAGCTTTGCCCTGGCGTTGGCGGCCGGGGCCACGGCCACCATGCCGGTGGCCGATCAGTTTTGGGGCGACCGCATGGGGGCGCTGGTCGATCCTTTCGGTCACCATTGGCTGCTTGCCAGTCATGTGGAGGACGTCGATCCCGCTGAATTTCAAGACCGGATGGAAGCCTTTTTCGCGGCCAACGCGGCGCGCGGCGGCGATCATTGAGGCTGGCCGGTCGGTAGCGTGGTCCGCGTCGAACCCCAATGTTTTTAACTTTTGCGCTAACAACTTGTAAGACCTTGGGGCCGAGGCGGCGCGGTTTGTCGGTCGAATCGCGCGCATCGGGCTTGATTCGGACCATTCATGTTTTGGTGCGCGGCGGCAGCCTATCCAGCGACCAGCGACCGCCTCCAGCCAGCAGCAGGAACAGGCAGCCCATCAGCATGGCCCAGTCGGTGCGCGACTCGTGCAACATGCTCCAAAATCCGTAACTTTTCAGTTCCCGGACATGAAATATCCACCAGTCATGCCCCAGCAAAATGGGGATTTTGGTTGAAATAATGGCTACTATCATGACGACAATCAGCGGGAGCGCCGCCCGGCGGGTGGCAAATCCGAGCAGTATCATCAAGCCGCAGATCAGTTCGACCCAGCCTACGCAGGGTCCCATAATGTCGGGGTAGGGGATGCCGATCTTGGCGAAGCGGCCGGCGCCCAAGGCATCGGGAAACATAAGTTTTTGCATGCCTTCGGGAAAGAAGACCAAACCGACCGACAAACGAATCAATATGATCCAGGCGTCGGAAGTCGATTCCCGAGTTTTATCGATAAAAAGCTGCATGATGTACCCAAGCAAAAAAGTTGTTTTAAGGCGATTTGCCGCGAAAAACAAACCCCGCCGGCCGGAATGCTGTTCATCCGGGTCCGATCATGCTCGCGGCGGACAGGACAACAATGTATCGTCTTTGCCATTGACGATGGAAGCGAAATTCGCCTTCTCGACATGGCTGCGGTATGTTAAGCGGAGGCGGCCGGATACCATATACGATATGCCGGCGGTTACGCAATTTTCCCATACGGCATCGCTGTCCGGCGCCGGCTACAGAGGCGGGCAATATGGTCATGATGGTTTCAGAAAGGATAAATCCATGAAAAGCAATAGTTTGGTTTTGGTTTTGGTTTTGGCGATGCTTTCGGTCTGCGCCGTCACCGATGCCGATTCATTGGAAAAAAAGCCGAACGACTGGCTGTTGGGTGCCAAAAGCGATGCCGAGCGCTTCGAGTCTCTGCAGACTTATCTGCGCGGATTCGATCAGCCGATGTGGGAAGTCGGCGAGCGGTTTCGGATCATTCACGACGCGCTGAGTCGAAACAATTTCGAGCTGGCGGCCTACCACTGGGAAAAGATCAGGGTCACCATCAAGAATGGATACATGAAGCGCCCGGCCAGACAGGCGAATTCGGATGCCATTTTGTTGAACAGCACCTGGGGAGAGGTTAACGAGGCTTTCGGCGCTAACAATGCGCAGCAAGCCTGGGCCGGGTTCGAGAAAGCCAAAAATGCCTGCATGGCCTGTCACGTTGCCGAATCGGTTCCCTTCATGAACAGGCAGGCCTTGTTCGAGCTTGCCAAACCGGATTGATGACGTCGATAGGGTGGCATGGGCGAATTGTGCGCCCTGTACGCGTCGGAAAAGCCTTTCCCGCGCCGCGCGAAGCGGCTTTTAGCTGGATTCGGCGGGTTGCCGGTTATATTTCAACGGCCTAGCTCTACTTTGTCAGATTCTAAAAGGAATTCGTCATTCCGGCAGGGATTGCCGGAATCCAGGCGCCATGGATGGACCGAAGCCTGCCATCCATGGCGCTGGATGCCCGCTTCCAGGCGGGCATGACGGCGGTTTTTTCAATGTGACAAAGTAGAACTAGGTTTCCGGACGGACCGGAAGCGGCCGAATTTGTTAGAATGACCAACCTGAGCAAACTACAAGCATTTTATGAAGCACATCGAACTTCTTTCCCCGGCCGGCACTATTCGTAACATGCGCTATGCATTCGCATTCGGCGCGGATGCCGTCTATGCGGGGCAGCCGCGTTACAGTTTGCGGGTGCGCAATAACGATTTTATGTCGGACAATCTGGCCAAGGGGATCGCCGAAGCGCACCAATTGGGAAAAAAGTTTTTTCTGGCCGCCAATGTGATTCCGCATAACGCCAAGATCAAAACCTTTGTCAAGGACATGGCGCCCATCATCGCCATGCAGCCTGATGCCTTGATCATGGCCGACCCCGGCTTGATCATGATGACCCGCGAGCAATGGCCCGAAATGCCGATTCATTTGTCGGTGCAGGCCAACACGGTCAATTATGCCAGCGTGCGTTTCTGGAAGAGTATGGGCGTGGAACGGGTGATTCTGTCGCGGGAATTGTCGCTGGACGAAATTGCCGAAATTCGCCAGGAATGCCCTGATATGGAATTGGAAGTGTTCGTGCATGGGGCGCTGTGTATCGCCTATTCCGGCCGCTGTTTGCTGTCCGGTTATTTTAACCATCGCGACCCTAATCAGGGCACCTGTACCAACTCCTGCCGCTGGAAATACGATACCAAGCCGGCCCGGGAAAATGCCGAGGGCGACTATGAACTGGATGAGAGCGCGGTGCTGTCGCTGGACGACCTCGGCGAAACCCTCGGCAGCGCCAGTTGCGGCGGCGCCGAGCGGCATCCGCTAGCGGACAACATCTATTTTCTGGAAGAAGAAGGCCGCAAGGGCGAATTGTTGCCGGTAATGGAGGACGAGAACGGTACCTATATTATGAATTCCAAGGATTTACGCGCCATAGAACATGTGCAGCGGCTGGTGGAAATCGGCGTGGACAGTTTGAAAATCGAAGGCCGCACCAAATCCCATTATTACGTGGCGCGCACGGCTCAGACCTATCGGCAGGCGATAGACGATGCCCTGGCGGGCAGACCGTTCCAGCCACAATTGATAGGCGTGCTGGATAATCTGGCCAATCGAGGCTATACCGACGGCTTCTACCAGCGGCACCATACGCACGAACATCAAAACTATATATCCGGCTATTCCAAAAGCCACCAACAGCAGTTTTGCGGCGAAATTGCCGGCTACGACGCTGCCACCGGGCTGGCCGATATCAGCGTGAAAAACAAGTTCGCTGTCGGAGACAAGCTGGAACTGATTTTGCCGCAAGGTAACAGCGATATCACTGTCGACCGCATGTTCGACAAATACGGCAACCCGATGCAGGAAGCGGCCGGCGGCGGTTATGAGGTGCGCATTCCGCTACCCGAAGCGGATTGCCGGCATGGGTTGTTGGCGCGTTATTTTTAGCTATCCGGGAGAATTGCCATGTTGATAGCCACCGCCGATCTTTGCGACCGTTTTTCCGAGCAGGAAAACTTTCAGATTGCCGAACCCATGCTGAGGCACTTTGGCGGCAAGTCCGGGTTTTCCGGCCTCATCACCACGCTCAAGGTGTTTGAGGATAATTCGTTGGTGCGCGACACGCTGGAAGAAAACGGCCGGGGCAGGGTATTGGTGGTTGACGGCGGCGGCTCCCGGCGTTGCGCCTTGTTGGGTGATACCTTGGCCGCGTTGGCGGTAAAAAATGCCTGGGAGGGTATCGTGGTCTACGGTTGCGTGCGCGGGGCGGATTCGCTCGGCAAACTGCCGATCGGTATCATGGCCTTGAATACGCATCCGTTGCGCGGCAATAAACATGGGCACGGCGATAGGGACAAGATGATTACGTTTGTCGGCGTCAATTTTAAGAAAGATCATTACATCTATGCCGATAACGACGGAATTATCGTCTCCGATACGAAATTGGATTAAAATCCCTCTGTCTTAACCAAGTAAAATACTCAAGAATTATGCAAATCGTACTCGCAAACCCTCGTGGATTCTGTGCCGGCGTCGACCGGGCCATTGAAATTGTCGACCAAGCCATCGATACCTTCGGCGCGCCGATTTACGTGCGCCATGAAGTGGTGCATAACCGTACCGTGGTGGATGGTTTGAAGGAAAAAGGCGCGATTTTCATTGAGGATTTGAGCGATGTGCCGGTGGGCTCGTATCTGATTTTCAGCGCCCACGGCGTATCCAAGGAAGTGCAGAAGGAAGCCGAGGAAAGGCAGTTAACCGTGTTCGATGCCACCTGTCCCTTGGTCACCAAGGTGCATATGCAGGTCGCCAAACACGCCAAGCAGGACAGGGAAGTGATACTGATCGGCCATGCCGGCCATCCGGAAGTGGAAGGCACCATGGGGCAGTACGATAAATGCACCGAGCATGGCGACATATATCTGGTTGAAACCCCGGAAGATGTGAAAAATCTGCGGGTCAACAATCCCGACAATCTGGCCTACGTCACCCAGACCACGCTGTCCATGACAGATACCAAGGTCATGGTCGATGCCTTGCGGGAACGGTTTTCCTCCATCAAGGAGCAGAAAAAGGACGACATTTGTTACGCCACCCAAAATCGCCAGGACGCCGTGCACGATTTGTCTAAAATCTCCGATCTGATTCTGGTGGTGGGTTCGCCCAACAGCTCCAATTCCAACCGTTTACGCGAAATCGCCGAACAGCTCGGCAAGCCGGCCTATTTGATCGATACCTACAAGGATTTGCGGCGGGAATGGCTGGACGGCATCGAGGTGGTTGGCGTTACCGCCGGTGCTTCCGCCCCCGAAGTGCTGGTGCAGGAAGTGATCAATCAATTGAAGGCCTGGGGCGGAGAAAACACTTCGGTGCGGGAAAACACCGGTATCGAGGAAAAAGTGGTATTTTCCATACCCAAGGAATTGAAAAAGCTTATGGAGGCCTAGCCTTTCAGTCTTTTTATCACTGTCCGTAAGGAGGACCAATGGCTTTAACCGCAATGGAAATGGTTGCCAACGCCAAGCAACAGATCACGGAAATAGACACCGTAACCGCCAACGGCCAGTTGCAAACCAGCCTGATTCTCGATGTTCGGGAGCCGGCCGAATATGCCGGCGGGCATTTGCCGGGCGCCATCAATATTCCGCGCGGGTTGTTGGAGTTTAAAATCGACGCCACCCCCGAGTTTCAAGGCAAGCAGCAAGCGCCTATCGTGGTCTATTGCCAAACCGGCGGACGCTCCGCATTGGCCGCCCTGGCATTGAATCAACTGGGTTATGCCGGAGCGGTCAGCATGGCCGGCGGCTTTAAGGCGTGGTCGGAAGCCGGTTTGCCGCTTGGCTGAACTGTCGGAAATCCGCATCGACAAGTGGCTATGGGCCGCGCGGTTTTTCAAAACCCGCGCTCTGGCCGCCGATGCCGTCAAAGGCGGCAAGGTGCATGTCAACGGCCAACGCTGCAAACCGGGCAGAGATGTCAAACCCGGCGATATCATTACCGTCAGCAAGGATCAATATACTTGGGAAATTCAGGTTACCGATCTAAACAAGCAGCGGCGGCCCGCCCAGGAAGCCGCAACACTTTATCGGGAAGATGAAGCCAGCGCCGCCAAGCGCCAGCGGCAAATGGAATTGCACAAGCAACAGCAAGCTTTTTTGCATCCCTCGGAACGGGAACGCAAACCCAACAAAAAACAGCGCCGGCAGATACACCGCTTCAAGCAGGACGCGGGCTAATTGCGCCGCAAGCCATAAAAACATAGCCACAACCGCCTCTACAATTTATCATCTCAGGATTGCTTCGCGGCTAGTATTGCATTTGATGGGCGCGGGGCTTGCGTCACTAAAACAGGATACTCAATGTCGATACGCCCCGCATTATTGATTCATGTCGCTCTGCTTTCCGGCGGCTTGCTGTCCGCCTGCGCCACCAGTCGGCAAATTGCCGTCGATTATCCAAAAACCGAAACCTCGCCCTTAACCCCGATCAAGGGACAAACGGCCGTAACGCCCGACGATTATTATGTGCAAATCGTCTCCGAGTTTGAGTTCAAGGGCGACAATGCCCTGAAAGGCGGCTGTAGCGACATCGGTGCTTCCTACGAATCGGGGGACTTGTCCGCCGCGCTGTTGTTTAACATTTCCAACGAAGCGCTGAAACTCAAGCGCGAAACCAGCGGTTTTTTGTATCAGGCGACCACCGGGAAATGCAATTTCAAGCTGGAAACCAAAAAAGTAAATTTAACGCCCTGGCTAAGACTGGATTCGGCCAAGGACACGCAGGTCGAATACAGTTTTTTAACCAGCAACAGCCGCGAAGCCAATCTTTCCCAATTGGTGGGCGACATCAACGCCGCCAGCGGCTTGATGGCCTTGACCGGCGTGGGTACCGGGATTGCCGTGATGGGCAAGTTGGCTGGCAGCTGGGTTGAAGCCAGCGCGGCCCGTCCGGCAGTCGCCAAGCCGCCCGCTTCCGCCAAATACAGTTCGGAAACCCACAATCTTCCGGCTAGCGTCGCGTTGGGCGCGCGGGGCGGCCACTTGAATCAAAGCCGTTTGGCGGTCTACGAAGTGGTGGACGGCGGTATGAAGGCCTGGGCCGACGAAACCAGATTGTTGGGTGAAATGCGGGTTTATCCGGAGTTGTCGCCTTCTTTGTTACTCAAATCCGTCGTCGACGGGGTGCCCGATGCGCATGATTTATCGTTGGATGAGCTATTGCGCCTGCCCATTCAAACAGCGGCGGGCGAAATACCCTTGCGGCAGTTGATAGACCAAGTCGATCAGGCGGAAAAACCCAATTTGAACCCGGATTGGCGGCAATACGATGAAGTGGAGAATCAATGTCGTCGCTTGAAACTGGTGTTGAAGGGCCTGGGCTTCAATAAATATGATCGCAACGCCGTGCTGTATTATTTTCTTGCCAAATCGGCCGATTGGAAAAACTTTAACATCACCCCGCAAAAAGCCATGGCCGACGCCATTCGGCCGCGGGTATTGGAACAATATCGCGGCAAGGATTTTGCAGGCTGCCTGGCCGATGACGATTACGTTGCCATGCAAAGCATGCGGCTGCCGGTCAATACGGCCGCGGACTGGGACGATTTGAGCAGCAACCGGCAGAAAAAGGAAGGCGTGATCAGTTCCGTGCAATCCGTGGGCCGGCAATTGCTGACGGCCCTGAGTCATCCGGACAAGGACGAAGTCGCCCGGCAATTGTATCCGCTGCTGACAGCGGAAAACGGCGGCAATGGCAGCGTATTGCTGCAAAATCATCTGGGGAATTTCGGCCTGGAAACCTTGTTGCAGCTCCCCGCGATTCCCGACGAAGGCTTGGTCATCAGCGCCGCCCAATTCGCAACGGTCATTGCCGGATTGAATGTCGACAGTTTCAGCTGCGTCCGGCCGGCCCTGAATCAGGGCCAGCCCTTGGCGAACATCGGGATTACCTTGTTTGTCGGCAAGCCGGGCAGTCCTCGCGAGCAAGGCGGCGCGCTGGAGTTTGAAACGGTGCAAGGCAAAATCACCCGATTGGCCTTCCAACATTCCTCTTATCGGGATTTCGAGCAGACTATCGCCGATTATCCCGACCTGGGGGGCTGCCGAATCGAAGCCGAGTTTTTAAAGCGACTGCATTAGAGCGGGTGTTTCAATGCTAAAGAAAGCACTGATATTCTGCGCTTTCATTGCGCTATTGCTTGCCGCCTATGCCGGGGCCGGTTTTTATGTTTTGCCGAAATTGGCCGAGGAAAAATTGCCGGCCTTGTTGGCTGAAAAAACCGGGCTAAGCGTCAAATTGCAAGCCGTGCATTTCAATCCCTTCGAGTTGAATGCGGAATTAAGCGGTTTCAGCGCCGGCTTGCCGCAAGGCGGCCAGTTGCTCGGCTTCGAGCAACTGGCCGTCGATATCGATCTGCTTGAGTCCATCAGGCAGCGCGGTTTGACGATTGCCGCCGTGACATTGAGCAGGCCGGTGGTTGATCTGCAGCGGCGTGCCGATGGTCGCTTCAACTTTTCCGATGTATTGGAAAAGCTGTCCGCGCCCGCTTCGGCGGACGAGCAAGCCGCGCCAACGGCGGAATCGGAGCCTACACCGATCTTGGTGCGCCGCTTCGTTTTGGAAGAAGGTCAAATCGGTTGGCTGGATTTGCAGGTCGGGCCCGCTGCCGGCGAAAGTCTGAGTTCGCTTAAGCTCAGCGTGACGGAACTCGGCAACCAAGGCGGCCGGGCGGCAATCGACCTGGCTGCCAAGCTGGGTTCCGGCGGCGGTTTGACATGGCGGGGCGACCTGGATTTGACCGCCTTCGGTTCCAAGGGTCGGCTCAAGCTGGAAAGCTTGGCGTTAACCAAAGCGTGGCGGTTGTTTTTAAACGGTCGACTGCCGCTGGAGATCGTCGACGGCCGTTTGGCCTTGCAAACCGATTACGATTTTTCCGTCACGGAGGCCGGCACTCAGCTGTTATTGAGCAACGGCGGTTTGGACGTCAAGCAACTCAGTTTGGTCGAGGCGGGTAAATCGGACAAGTTGATAGATTTGGCCTCATTGGCTGTCAACGGCATCAGGCTGGACTTGCAAAAACAGCAGTTGGATATCGCCGGCGTAAGCAGCGGCAATGCGCTGATCAAATCATGGCTGCAAGCGGACGGTCAACTCAACTACCAAAGTCTGTTCGCCGACCAAGCCGCCGCCGACCCGGCTCCCACGCAAGATAAAACCGCCGAACCCTGGCAAATCCGGCTCGGGGAATTGTCGCTGGTTGATTATCAAATCGACTTTACCGATTTTACCCAGCCCAAGCCGCTCCCATTGCAGTTAAGCGAACTGACTGTAAGCATAAAGGACTTCCGCAATCAGGACGGCGTCGGTTTGCCCTTGCAAGTCAGCAGCCGTTTCAACAATACCGGCAGCCTGAAACTTGCAGGCGACCTGGTGCTGGCGCCATTTTCGACCAATTTGCAATTGGAACTGCGCGATATCAAGTTAAAAACCTTTCAAAGTTATCTGGAACCGTTTGTCAAGCTCGAATTGGTGGATGGCGATCTGGATACCAGCGGTCAATTGCATGTGGCCGCCACGGAACCTTTGCAACTGACTTATCGGGGCAATGCCAATATCGATCAACTGATTACCCGGGATAAGGCCAATAACAAGGATTTTGTCAAATGGACCAAACTGGATGTGCAGCAAATGCTGCTGGACGTCGGCAAGCAGGATTATGCCTTGGGCAAGGTAAGCTTCGATCGGCCCTATATCCGTTTCATGATCAAAAAAGACGGTACTAATAACGTCGCCGATATACTGGTTGAGCAAACTCCGGTAAAGCCCGGCCGGGATGCCGCGAGCAAAACCTCCGCACAGCGGGTCGAAAGTCCCGAGCCGGTGGTTAAAATCGGCAAAATCGAAATGACCGGCGGGCAATCGGATTTTGCCGATTATTCGTTGATTCTGCCGTTTGTGGTCAAAATGAACGCCTTGAATGGCGAGGTGGATGGTTTTGCATCCAATACCGATCAAGACGTCAAATTGAAATTGTTGGGAAAAGTGCACGATCTGGCCACCGTCAAGATCAAGGGCAACTATCGCCTGCAAAGCGGCGATTCGGATATCGCGCTGGATTTCAGTCATATGCCCCTGCCCCTGGTAACGCCCTATATGGCGGAATTTGCCGGTTATAGAATCGAAAAAGGTCAAATGGCGCTCAACTTGACCTACAGCATTAAAAAAGGCCAATTGTCGGCGCAAAACAAAGTTTTCATCGATCAATTGGTGTTGGGCGAAAAGGTGGAAAATCCCAAGGCGGTTTCCTTGCCGTTGGAATTGGGCGTGGCCCTGTTGAAGGATGGCGACGGCAAAATCAACCTGGATTTTCCCATCACCGGCAGCCTGGAGGATCCCCAATTCAGCGTGGGTTCACTGGTGGCCGACGTGCTGGTCAATTTGATCACCAAGGCGGTTACCTCGCCGTTCAAGGCCTTGGCGTCGCTGTTCGATGCCGATAACGATTACAGTAGCATCAGCTTCGCCGCCGGCAGCCGGGATTTGACCCCTGACGAGGCCGTCAAGTTGGATCGGATTGCCCAGGCCTTGGCGGCCAAGCCCGAGTTGGTGCTGGAGATCAAGGGCGTTGCCTACCAAATTCAGGATTGGCCGGTGATGCGCTTCGATGCCTTGAAGGATATTTTGAAAAAAATGAAGTCGGGCGAATTGAGCGATAAAGGGGAAAAGATTCGCTCCGAATATATCGAATTGTCGGCGGCGGAATATGAACGCTTATTGGCAAAATTTTATGCCGAGGTTTTTCCACAAAAATTCGAGCGGAGTTTGTTGGGTGCTCCGCGCATAAAAGATAATCCGGATGCCGATTTTTATATTCAGGCCAGACAGGAATTGGAGGCCATCATGCCGCCGGAGCCGGAGCGATTGAACGATCTGGCGGTGGGGCGGGCCAATCATATTGCCAAATATTTGATTGAACGGGCGGGCGTGGACAGAAGCCGGATTTACATTCTGGCGACCGAATTGAACAACCAGGATGCGGAAGGCGGTATTCATGCCTTGCTGTCATTGAATGTGGCGTCGTGACCGCTGGCGGTCGCTTGTACTATAATCACCGGTCTATGAAACTGAAATTCCGTGTTTTAACAATTAGCGGAATATGTGGAGATGCAATGAAAACCCGATTTTTCCAAATTTTAGTCCTGGGACTCGCCGCCGCAACGGCGGGTTTGATCTCGCTGCCGGCCGTGGCCGCTCCCGCCGCCATGACCTCCTGTACCATGACGTATAAACTAAGCGGTTGGTCGTTTGTTTATAAACAATACGACGGCGTGGGGCATATCAGTTGCAGCAATGGACAGCGTGCACAAGTCGGCCTGTCATCGAAAAGCATTGGTTTCACCATAGGCAAATCGGAAATAGAAGGTACCGGGGTGTTTTCCGAGGTTCGCAATCTGAATGAAATTTACGGGCACTATGCCGCGCTGACGGGACACGCGGGCGTTACCAAATCGGTGGATGCCCAGGTCCTGACGTCGGGGGAAATCTCCCTGGCCCTGACCGGCAAGGGCCGTGGTATCGATATCGGCGTCACCTTGGGCGCGTTGACCGTTTCGCCCCGCTAACTCGTGGATGATAAGCGTGCCGAGAGCGACATTTTCGAATGTGGAATTTATGTATCCGCTTGCAAGCCCGGCGCCTCCAAGCCCAATCTCGAACCGCCGCCCCTTAAACCAAGCGTTTTTGGTGATTAAAGCCTGAATGCATCTATCGATGCCTTTTCAATCAATCCGTTTTTATATTACCTTTGGCTTGAGCATTCTCGATATCTCGCATTCGTTCCCCGAGCTAAGCCGATTGAATACCGGGTGGCTAATCCATAAACTGGACAGCGTGTGAAAAACTCTTTTTTTCTGGTCATTCCCGAGCGAAAAAATGATCCGCAATTGGTGGCGACATTCGCGGAACCGGCTTTGCGGCAATGGGTTTCGGAACTGCCCACTGCTAACCCGGGGCTGGCTACCCGCCTGTTTCAGGACCTGACCAGCGACCTGATTTGCCTGGAAATGACCACGGCCAATCGGCTGAATGCGCTGGAAGTATTGCGTCCGCAGTTTTTGATGATAGAGGAGTATCTGCGCTCCAGGTTGATCAAGTCGGGTTTTCCCAAGGGCGAAATCGAAAAAAAAATTTTTTCCCTGGTAGTGCTGATCGAAAAGCAGTTCACCATCGGCTATTGGAGCGTGACCCGCGACCTGACGCGGCGCGAGGTCGGTTGGCTGCAAGGCAAAAATACCGCTTTGGCAATACAGCGCACCGTCAAGGGTTTAAGCAGCATAGTGATTACCCACTACATCATGAAATATCCGGTACCGGACTGGATATGGTTCGATTTGCATTCGCTGTACAAGTTGGCGGTCAAATTGGGCAAGGAATCCGCCAAGGTCGGCGATCAGGCCGGACTGTTCAGCAAGTCGGCCAGCATTGAAGAAAGCTATAAACAAATATTGTTGCTGAGTCTGGCTTATCCTTCCGGTTTGATGCAGAAAGAGTTTCAACTGGTTTACGATTTCATTGAAAAAATCTGCGATTTGGTGCTGATCGAAAAAAAACCGCTGGCGGACCAGACTACCCAATGCCAGATATTGATGGATGAGGATTTGCCTCCCAGTTTTACCTCGGCCGGCGAGGGGCGGGACAAGCGTTCCGATTCGGCAAAAATGTACTTGAATCTGGGTCGCTTGCATAAAATAGCCAAACAGGCCGACAAGTATTGCAGCAAGGACGAAGCCCGTTTCAGTTCCCTGGATGCGCATAAGACGGACGACCAAAAATTATCCCTTGAATTGTTCGAGTATCTGATGCAGCGCTGGCAAGGCAGGGAGCCGCAAGGTACCGCCTATTTCACCGACCGATTGAGCCGGTATCTGGCGATAGGCCTGGATGTGACCCACGAATTGCAAACCCCGAACCATCCGCCGGCCGCCGATATGGAAGTCCTGGCGGAAACCGATTCCGATCGGGCGCTTTATTGCCATTTCAAGCGGGAAGGCCAGTTGTCGATAGGCAGTCTGGTCAGTTTTAGAAAAACCGACGCCTTGCCGCATCAACGCTGCCTGGGCGTGGTGTGTAAAATATTGCTGCCCAAGCAAGATAACAAATTGATTTTCGAAGTGACCATCATCGCCGCGCAGTCTTATTCGGTGACCTATCAAGAACCCGATGCCGGGCCGAATTCGGAGCCGAGAAAAGCCTTGCTGTATGGGGTAAAGACCGATACCGACGAAAGAAGTTATATCATCATGGAATCCTTCATGATAAAAGACGGCGACATATTAAAAATGTTTATGGGCCAGGAAAATTTTCCGATTATTCTTAACGGCCGTAAAAATATAGGCTTGGGCTATTGGCAGTTCGAATGCCGGCGTATCATGGAGCAGCCCGTCCAGCAAACGGTAGGCAAAAAGGGCTATGACTTTATCTGATTTTCGCGGCTGTCGAACCGACAGTCTCATGCCGGTTTCGGCGCATGTTTCGTTTGATGAAAAATAAATGACAGAAATTCACGATCAGGAAACTGATTTCAAAACGCTCGAAGACCCTCACGCACTGCGCGAGGCCGAGAAATACGAAAACCCCATCCCCAGCCGCGAGTTGATCCTGCAACTGATTTCGCAGGCGAAAAAGCCCTTGCGGCGCCAGCAAATTGCCCAACAATTCGGTTTGGAAAGCGCGGATGCGCTTGAAGCGCTGCGCCGCCGCCTGCGCGCCATGGAGCGCGATGGGCAGTTGGTGTTCAACAGTAGGCAAAAATACAGCCTGGGGGACGGCCACAACACCATCAGCGGTCGGGTTTTGGGACATCCGGACGGTTTCGGCTTTCTCAAGCCCGACGACGGCAGCGACGACCTGTTTCTATCGCCTCGGGAAATGAAGCCGCTGTTTCCAAACGACAGGGTGGTGGCGCGGGTTTCGGGTCTCGATCGCAAGGGCCGCCGGGAAGCGGCAGTCATAGAAATCACCGAGCGCAATACCCATCAGATAGTCGGGCGCTTTTTCGTCGAGGGCCGGGTGGCCATTGTGGTGCCGGACAACAAAAAAATCGCTCATGAGGTGCTGATCGCCAAGGAAGATACCGGCAAGGCCAAGAACGGTCAGATCGTGGTGGCGGAAATTCTGCAGCAACCCACCGCGCATTGCCAGCCCATCGGCCGGGTGACGGAAATATTGGGTTTGCACATGGCGCCGGGCATGGAAATCGAAATGGCGATACGCTCTTACGATTTGCCCAACCAATGGCCGCAAGCGCTGCTGGAGGAGATCAAATCCTTGACACCGGAAGTGCCGGAACAAGCCAAACAGGGCAGGGAAGACATTCGTCATGTTCCGTTGGTGACTATCGACGGCGAGGATGCGCGCGATTTCGACGACGCGGTTTATGCGCAAAAAACCGCCAAGGGCTGGAAGCTGTTGGTGGCCATCGCCGACGTTTCCCACTATGTGCGCGTCAATACGGCGCTGGACGCGGAAGCCAAAAACCGCGGTACCTCGGTGTATTTCCCGGAAAAAGTCATCCCAATGTTGCCGGAGATTTTGTCCAACGGTTTATGCTCGCTCAATCCCAAGGTCGATCGTCTGTGCATGGTTTGCGAAATGATCGTCAACGACGACGGCATGGTATTGCGCTCCCGCTTCTACGAAGCCGTGATGCGTTCGCACGCCCGTCTCACCTATACTCAGGTTGCCAAAATGCTGGTGGACGGCGATCAAGAGCTGATGCAGAAACATGCCGATTTGATGCCGCATTTACAGAGTTTGTATGCCTTGTATAAAACCATGCGGCATCAACGCGAGTTGCGCGGCGCCATGGATTTCGATACCCAGGAAACCCGTATCGTCTTTGGCGCCGAACGGAAAATCGACCAAATCGTGCCGGTGGTTCGCAACGACGCCCACAAATTGATCGAAGAATTCATGATTACCGCCAATACCGCGGCGGCGAAGTTTTTAAACCGCAAGAAAATGCCGCGCTTGCTGCGTATCCACGACGGCCCGGGCGCTGAAAAACTGTTGGCGTTAAAAACGTTTCTGGGCGAATTGGGTCTGCATCTGGGCGGAGGCGCTCAGCCAACGCCGCTGGATTACATGCATTTGCTGGACTCCGTGAAAGACAGAGTGGATGCTCATCTGATCCAGACCTTGTTGTTGCGTTCGATGTCGCAAGCGGTCTACAGCCCGGATACCAAGGGCCATTTCGGTCTGGCGTTGGAGGCCTATGCCCACTTTACCTCGCCGATCCGCCGCTATCCCGATTTGTTGGTGCATAGGGCAATCCGGCATTGTCTGGCCGGCAAAAGGCCCGGCGAATTTCATTATTCCGAATCGGATATGGCGGTGCTGGGCGAACATTGTTCGGCGAATGAACGCCGCGCCGACGAAGCCACCCGCGATGTGGTCAGCTGGCTGAAATGCGAATACATGATGGACAAGATCGGCGAAGAGTTCGACGGTGTCATCAGTGCCGTGACCGGTTTCGGTTTCTTCGTGGAATTGCAGGCCATTTATGTCGAAGGCCTGGTACATATCGCTTCATTGCAAAACGATTATTTCGCTTTCGATGCCGGCCGGCACCAGTTGTACGGCGAGCGCAGCGGCGTGCGCTACCGCTTGGGCGATGCGGTCAAGGTTCGGGTGGTTCGCGTCAACCTGGACGATAAAAAAATCGATTTCGAACTGTTGCAGAGCGGAAAAAGCGCAAAAAAAACCGCCAAATCTTCCGCGGGCAAAAAAAGCGGCAAAAAAAGCGAGCCGCAAAAAGAAACCAAAAGCAGATCCAAAAGACGCCGTAAATCATGAGCTCGACCCAATTATTCGGCATTCATGCCGTGCAGGCGGCGCTGGACTATTCGCCGCAAAAAATCACCCGCGCCTGGGTGGATCAACAGCGGCAGGATGCGCGCCTCAAACAGCTGGTGGGCGATCTTTCGGCCTTGGGTATCCAACCGGAGAAAACCGAACGCAAAAAGCTCGAGCGCATGGCGGACGGTAAAAACCACCAAGGCATCGTGGTGGCGGTGGAACTGCCGGCCATGCGCGGCGAAGATCAATTGAAACAGGCCGTGGCGGCCTTAACGGAAAATGCGTTTTATCTGGTGTTGGATCAGGTGCAGGACCCGCATAATTTGGGAGCCTGTTTGCGCACGGCGGATGCCGTGGGCGCGCACGGTATCATCGTCACCAAGGACAACGCCGCCGGGATTACCCCCACGGTTTGCAAGGTGGCCAGCGGCGCGGCGGAGACGGTGCCGGTGTATCAGGTAACCAATTTGGCCAGGGTGCTGCGTTGGCTGAAAGAACAGAATATCTGGATCATGGGCGCAGCCGGCGAAGCCGAGCAAACGCTTTACCAGATGCGGCTGGACATGCCGCTGGCCATGGTGATGGGCGCGGAAGGCTGCGGCATGCGGCACTTGACCCGCCAACATTGCGATTTCCTGGTAAAAATTCCGATGGTCGGCCAGGTGGAGAGCCTGAATGTGTCGGTAGCCGCCGGGGTGATGATGTACGAGGTATTCCGGCAAAAACATGCCGGATAAACCCGATGCCGAGGTTATTGTTGGCGCTGCTTTGCCTTGGCTGCGGCTTCCGCGCCGATGCGGAAGTCGATCCGGCGCTACTGGCGCTGAATTGCTTGAGTTGTCACCGGGAAGCGTCTGCTCCGGCCGCTGACGTTCCCGCCTTGGCCGGCTTGTCCGCCTCGCAAATACGGCAAGACCTGCTTGATTTCAAATATCTTCGAAAGCCGGCGACCTTGATGAGCCGGATAGCCAAGGGCTTTAGCGATGAAGAGTTGCGGGCCGTGGCCGATTATCTGGCGCAACGCTGAAACATGTGCGAGCTGTCCAGAAGGCGTTTTTTACAGGCTTTGGCCGTCGGCGGCGCGGGCAGCTTGGCTGCTTGCGCCGGCTTGCCGCGCAAAAAAACCGGCGGGCGGGTCGTGGTGGTGGGAGGCGGATTCGGCGGCGCCACGGCCGCCAAAACCCTCGGAAGCCTGGATGCCGGGCTGAATATCACCCTGGTGGAGCCCAAGGCCCGCTACATCACCTGTCCCGGCAGTAACTGGCTGTTTGCCGGCTTGACCGATTTGCTGCGGCTGAGTGTCGATTACCGGACCTTGACCGAGTATTACGGTATCGATCTGGTCACCGACAGCGTCGAGTCCATCGAGCGCGAGCGGCGCCAGTTGCGCCTGACCAGCGGCCGGATGCTGGCTTATGACCGCTTGATCCTGTCTCCCGGCATTGCATTTAATTGGGATTCGATAGCCGGTTATACGCCGGAGGTGGCGGAACTGTTTCCGCATGCCTGGCAAGCCGGGCCGCAAACCGTTCTGTTGGCGAGGCAGTTGCATGCCATGCGCCGGGGTGGGGTGGTCTTGATTGTGGCGCCGCCCGATCCTTACCGCTGTCCTCCCGGCCCCTACGAACGGGCCAGCATGATGGCCTGCTGGCTGAGCAGGCACAATCCGCGCGGCAAAATCATCATTCTCGATCCCAAGCGCGGCTTTTCCAAACAGGCCTTGTTCGAGGCCGGTTGGCGGCGGCATTACCGCTATGGCGAGGCCGACGGCCTGATCGAATGGCATTCCCTGGCCGATAACCCGATTACCCAACTGGATGCGCAAGGTCGCACGGTCATCAGCGATTTTGGCGATCGCTTCAGCGGCGACGTCATCAATATTATTCCCGCCCAAACCGCGGCGACATTGGCCGTGGCGGCCGGTTTGACCGATGCCGGCGGCTGGTGTCCGGTAGAGCCTAAGACCAGCCGGTCGCTGTTTGACGAGTTTATCCATGTGATCGGCGACGCGGCGCATTTCTCGCCCATGCCCAAATCGGCATTTGCGGCAAATTCGGAAGCCAAGGCCTGCGCCATGGCTGTAATTGGCTTGTTACGGGAAGTGGAGGTGCCGACGCCAAGTTGGTTGAATGTGTGTTATAGCCTGATTACCCCGGAGCACGGCATATCCGTCGCCGGGGTCTACGCGCTGGATGCCGCGCAAAGCCTGGTAGCGGTAGCGGGAGCGGGCGGACTGAGCAGTCCGGCGATATCGGGTTCCGCGGAACTTGAGGCGGGGTATGCGCGCTCCGTGTATCGTAATCTGCTCAAGGATAGCTTCGGCTGAGGTTTTGCCGGCGGGATTAATATTTACTTTCAATGGCTTGGAGGATTTTCTTTTTCGATGTTTTTGATAATGTCCGTTTACATTTGAAACTAAAAAAGAAAAGCAATTTTCATGCAAATTTCACGATCATTTGCGGATTCAGGGGGCTGGAATCCGGAAAGCCCATGTTACAATCTCGGCTGTTCATTTTTCCCGGTTGATTGAGTGAAGAAAAATCCACTATTTCAAATACTTTTGCTGGGCCTGTTGGCCGGCGAAGCCGCGCATGCCGGCAGTTTTGTAGTTGAGGATATCAAGGTCAGGGGACTGCAAAGGATTTCGGCGGGAACGGTGTTTAACTATTTGCCGGTTGCCGTCGGTGAAACCTTCTCCGAGGAAAAGCAGGGCTCGGCTATCAGGGCCTTATTCAACACCGGATTTTTCAAGGACATCATCCTGGAACGGGAAGGCGACACCCTGATTGTCAATGTGGTGGAACGACCCTCGGTAGCCAAGATCGTCATCGAGGGCAACAAAGACATCAAAAAGGAAGATTTGGCGGAGGCCTTGAAAAAGATCGGTTTGGCGGAAGGCAAGGTCTATAACAAGCAAATCCTCGACAAGGTGGAACAGGAGTTGCGGCGGCAGTATTTCAGCCATGGCAAATACGGGCTGAAAATCAAAACCGAAGTCACCGAACTGACCCGCAACCGGGTAGGTATCCATATCGACATTGCCGAAGGCAAGGTCGCCAAAATCAAGCAAATCAATATCGTCGGCAGCCGGGCTTTTACCAACGATGCCCTGAAAAAGGATTTCGAACTCAGCACCACCAATTTCCTGTCTTTTTATTCCAAGGACGATCAATACTCCAAACAGAAGCTGTCGGCCGATCTGGAGAAACTGCGCTCCTATTACCTGGACCGGGGCTATATCAATTTTTCCATCGAATCCACCCAGGTGGATATTACCGCCGATAAGAAGGAAATTTATATCACCATCAACGTCAAGGAAGGCGATGTTTACACGCTGGAAAAAGTCAAACTTTCCGGCGAACTGGTGGTTGAACCGGAGGAACTGGTCAAATTGGTGAAAGTCGGGCCGGGCGAAACTTTTTCCCGCAAAAACGCCACCGAAACCTCCAAGGCCATTTCAGACCGGCTGGGCGACGAAGGTTACACCTTTGCCAACGTCAACATGGTGCCGGAAATCAACGAGTCGAATAAATCCGTGGTGATGACGTTTTTCGTCGATCCCGGCAAGCGGGTGTACGTGCGGCGGGTCAATTTTAAAGGCAACACCAAGACCCGCGATGAAGTGCTGCGGCGGGAAATGCGGCAAATGGAATCCAGTTGGGCGGCCAGCAGCAAGATCGAACGCTCCAAAACCCGGCTGGACCGTCTGGGTTATTTCGAGGAAGTCGGGGTGGAAACTCCGCCGGTGGTGGGTGCCGCCGACCAAATCGATGTCAATTATTCGATCAAGGAAAAGGCTTCCGGCAACCTGCAGGCCGGTATCGGTTACTCACAGGTGCAGGGCGTGATCTTTAATGCCAACGTATCGCAGGACAATATTTTCGGTACCGGCAAACGGGTCAATTTCGCCTTCAATAACAGCAGCATCATGACGCGTTACAACCTGGGCTACCGCGACCCGTATTTTACCCTGGACGGGGTCAGCATGGGTTGGGATGTGGGTTA
Organism: Methylomonas subterranea; assembly: GCF_024505185.1. Classification (GTDB taxonomy): domain Bacteria; phylum Pseudomonadota; class Gammaproteobacteria; order Methylococcales; family Methylomonadaceae; genus Methylomonas; species Methylomonas subterranea. The sequence continues at coordinate 66,841 of NZ_JANIBJ010000003.1, read as the reverse complement.
CTCGGCGCGCAAGGGTTATCAGGCCAATATCTCCCGCTACAACACTAACGTGGCCAACGCCGGTTTCAATTTCGGCATTCCGCTCAACGAATTCGATAACCTGGGTTTTGATGTCGACCTCAAGCAAACCGAAATTGCCGATACCCAATTTTCGCCGCAGGAAGTCGTCGATTTTATCAGGGACTACGGCGACAGCTTTTTGACCTTGTCCACCGGACTGGGCTGGACCCACGACACCATGAATAGGGCCGTATTTGCCACCAGCGGCGGTCAGCAACGCTTTTCCGCCTTGGCCACGGTGCCCGGCAGCGATCTGGAATATTACAAAATCGGTTATAAACAACAGCACTATTTTCCCTTGTCCAGCGACTTTACCTTTCGGATATTGGGTGAAGTGGCTTACGGCGATGGCTATGGCAACACCAACGATTTGCCTTTCTTCGAAAACTATTTCGGCGGCGGCGCGCAGTCGGTGCGCGGTTTCAGGGACAACACCCTGGGCCCCAGGGATACGCCTCGACCCTTAAGCGGCCAGACTCCGCGGCCGTTCGGCGGTTCCAGTAAAATATTGGGCAAGGCGGAACTGTTTTTCCCCGTGCCCTTCCTGAGCGACGTCAAGTCGGTTCGCATCGGCACTTTCATGGATGCGGGTACCGTCAGCAAGGGCTTCGAGATCAGTAATATGCGTTATTCGGCCGGTTTGTCCGGCGAATGGTTGTCGCCGTTCGGCGCCATTGCGGTCAGCGTCGCCCAGCCCTTCAATGCCAGCGATACCGACAATGTGCAAAATTTTCAGTTTACCTTCGGCTCAGGATTTTAGTTTGGGCCGTCCCGTTTATGCCTTATAATCTGGCACAGCATTTTGCTTTAAAATCCCTCAAAAAATCTGACCCGGAGATGGTTGTACTCATGAAAAATAGAATTTCGTTATTTTTAATGCTGATGTTGGTTGCCGGCGCGAGCCAAGCGGAACTCAAAATCGGTTTCGTCAACGTTGCAAAAGTATTAGAAAAAGCGCCGCAAGCCGCCAAGGCCAAATCCCGGTTGGAAACAGAATTCAAACCCCGCGATACCGCCCTGGTGTCGCAACAAAAGGAAATCAAAACCCTGGAAGACCGTTTGACCCGCGATGCCGCGGTCATGGGGGAAGAAGAGCGTCGCAGACTGGAAAAAGACATCGTCGATAAAAAACGCGACGCCATGCGCGCGCAACAGGAATTCAGCGAAGACTTCAACATGCGCAGAAACGAGGAACTGGGCAATCTGCAAAAGCGCATCGTCGAAGCGGTTAGAGCCTTGGCCAAGGAAGAATCCTTCGATTTATTGTTGACCGACGGCGTGATTTACGCCAACGACGAAATCGACGTTACGGCCCGCGTGCAGCAAAAACTGGAAACCTTGTCCCAATAATCGGCACGCTACGCTACAATCAAGCTAATTATTCGGCGAATATCCGCCGATACGGATCGATTTCATGGCTTGGGTTAGCTTCTCGCGCCAACCCAAGCTAACCGAATAGTCTTAAATATAGTTCCAATTCCCGCCAGCCTAAATGACCTCCAAACTCGATATCCAACAAATCCAGGCCTTACTCCCGCATCGTTACCCGTTTCTCTTGGTCGATAAAGTGATCGAATGTGTGCCGATGGAGCGCTTGTTGGGGGTCAAAAACGTCACGTTCAACGAGCCGTTTTTTCAAGGCCATTTTCCGAACTTGCCGATATTCCCCGGTGTATTGATCATGGAGGCGCTGGCGCAAGCCACCGCGTTGCTGACCTCGCAATCCGACGAATCGATTGCCGAAGGCACCATTTATTATCTGGCCGGTATCGACAATGCCCGCTTCAAGCGCAAGGTGGTACCGGGCGATCAATTGCTGCTGGATATCCGCTATCTGAAACATCGGCGCAACATCTGGTCGTTCGAATGCCGGGCGGAGGTCGAAGGCGAACTGGCCGCCAGCGCGCAAATCATGTGCGCCGCATCGGCTGCTTAATATGATCGATTCGCGCGCGGTCATCAACCCAAAAGCCGAACTGGCCGAAGACGTCACGGTTGGGCCTTTTTCCATCATCGGCCCGGATGTGCAAATCGATGCCGGCACCGAAATCGGCCCGCATGTGGTCATCAAGGGACCGACCTCGATCGGCAAGGACAACCAGATTTATCAATTCGCCTCTATCGGCGAAGACCCGCAGGATAAAAAATACGCCGATGAAGTCACGCGCCTGGAAGTCGGCGACCGCAACGTGATCCGCGAATTCTGCACCATGCACCGCGGAACATTGCAGGACCAGGGTTTGACCAAGGTCGGCGACGATAACCTGTTCATGGCTTACACCCACGTCGCTCACGATTGCGTGATCGGCGACCACGTCATCATGGCCAACGGCGCTTCGATAGCCGGCCACGTGCATGTGGGCGACCATGCCATTCTGGGCGGTTTTACCCTGGTGCACCAGTTTACCCAAATCGGCGAATACAGCTTTTCCGCCATGGGCAGCGCCATTACCCAGGACATTCCACCCTTTGTGATGGTGGGCGGCCGGCCGACCCGTCCGCACGGCATCAATTCGGTAGGCATGGAGCGCAACGGCAAATCGCCCGAAGTGATCCGGCAAATCCGTCAGGCCTATAAAATTTTGTATAAAAACAATCTGCGTCTGGAAGACGCCATCGAAGAAATGGAAGGCATGGCCGGCGAAAGCAACGAGCTTTCCAATATGGTCAGTTTTCTGCGCAATGTCACTCGCGGCATCCTTAGATAATTCCATTCTGATTGCCGGTCTTGATGAGGTGGGTCGCGGCTGCATAGTCGGGCCCGTCATCGCCGCCGCCGTGATTCTGCATCCGGATAAACCCATTGCGGGCCTGACGGATTCCAAAAAACTCAGCGAAAACAAACGCCGCGACTTGGCCGAAAAAATCAAAACCTCCGCCGTTTGCTGGGCTGTGGGACGGGCGGAGGTCAGCGAAATCGACACCATCAATATCCTTCAAGCCACTCTGGTCGCCATGCAACGCGCATTTTCCATGCTGGAGCCGGCTCCCACGTTTGCCAAAGTCGACGGCAACCGTCTGCCAATTCTGCCTTGTCCTGCGCAAGCCATCGTACAGGGCGATTTGCTGGTCGCCGAGATTTCAGCCGCATCCATCCTGGCCAAGGTGGCGAGAGATGAAGAAATGCTGACGCTGGACAGGCTTTACCCGGGTTATCATTTCGCCGTGCATAAAGGCTATCCGACCCAGCAGCATTTAGCGGCCTTGCAACAACACGGGGTTACGCCCCAGCACCGACGCAGTTTTGCGCCGGTTCGAAAAATATTGCTCGGTTCGATATGACCCCCGGTTTTGTACATCTCAGGATACATAGCGAATTTTCGCTGGTCGACGGTATCGTCAGAATCAAGCCCCTGGTCAAGAAACTGGCGGATTACGCCATCCCGGCTGCGGCGATAACAGAGCAAAGCAACCTGTTTTCGTTGGTCAAGTTCTATAAGGCCGCGCAAGGCGCCGGCATTAAGCCGATCGCCGGCGCCGATGTATGGATTTACAACGACGACGAGCCGGCCGCTCCGCATCGGCTGACGCTGCTGGCCCGCAACAAGCCCGGCTACGTGGCCTTGACCGAGTTGATATCCCAAGGCTACCAACAAGGCCAGCATCAAGGCATACCGATGCTGCAAAAGGATTGGCTGGAACACAATCGTCAGGGGCTGATCGTGTTGTCCGGCGCCATGGAAGGCGATATCGGTCAAGCCTTATTGGCGGAAAATGCCCAGCTGGCCAAGCGTTGCGCCGAATATTGGCGGGATTTGTTTCCCGACTGCTTTTATCTGGAACTGCAACGAGTGGGCAAGGCGGACGAGGAGCGCTATATCCGGTTGGCGGTCGATTTGGCCACGGCGTTGGAACTGCCGGTGGTGGCGACCAACGATGTGCGCTTTATCGGCAAGGCCGATTTCGATGCCCACGAAGTGCGGGTATGCATCCATCAGGGCCGGGTGTTGGACGATAGCCGCCGGCCGAAAAATTACACCAACCAACAATATTTGCGCACGGCCGAGGAAATGGCGGAGTTGTTTGCCGACATTCCGGAAGCCCTGGAAAACACGGTTGTCATCGCCCAGCGCTGTAACGTCGAACTGACCCTGGGCGAAAACTATCTGCCGGATTTTCCGGTGCCGGCAGGCATGACGCTGGACGATCATTTCCGCCATGCCTCCCGCCAAGGCCTGGAACAACGTCTGGCGCAACACGCGCCGGTAGGCAAGGGCAGTTTCGAGGAAAACCGCAAGGTCTACGACGAACGCTTGGAAATCGAACTGGACGTGATCGTGCAGATGGGTTTTCCTGGCTATTTCATGATCGTGGCCGACTTCATCCAATGGGCCAAGAATAACGATATTCCGGTCGGGCCGGGGCGGGGATCCGGAGCCGGTTCGCTGGTGGCGTATGCGCTGAAGATTACCGACCTGGACCCTATCGAATTCGATTTGCTGTTCGAGCGCTTTTTGAATCCGGAACGGGTGTCCATGCCCGACTTCGATATCGACTTTTGCATGGAGCGTCGCGACGAGGTGATCGATTACGTGGCTCGCCATTACGGCCGCGACCACGTCTCGCAAATCATCACTTACGGTTCGATGGCCGCCAAGGCGGTAATACGCGACGTCGGCCGGGTAATGGGGCATGCCTACGGCTTCGTTGACAGACTGGCCAAGCTGATTCCGTTCGAGATCGGCATGACCCTGGAAAAGGCTCTGAAGGAAAGCGCCGAACTCAAGGCCTTGTACGACAGTGAAGAGGAAGTCAAAGCCCTGATCGACATGGCGCGTTCGCTGGAAGGCATTTCCCGTAACGCCGGCAAGCACGCCGGCGGGGTGGTGATTTCGCCGACCAAACTGACCGACTTTGCGCCGCTGTATTGCGAGCAGGGCGGTGGCAATCTGGTGACCCAGTTCGATAAGGACGACGTCGAAGCGGTCGGCTTGGTCAAGTTCGACTTTTTGGGTCTGCGCACGCTAACCATCATCGACTGGGCCTTGCAGACCATCAACCGCCAGCGTACGCAACGGGGTGAGCCGCCAGTCGACATCAGCCAGATTCCGCGCGACGACCCGGCCAGTTACGAGTTGTTGAAAAACGCCCAGACCACGGCGGTGTTCCAGCTCGAGTCCAGCGGTATGAAGGCGCTGATCAAAAAACTCAAACCCGACTGCTTCGACGACATCATCGCGCTGGTGGCGCTGTTTAGGCCCGGCCCGCTGGAGTCGGGCATGGTGGACGATTACATCAACGTCAAGCACGGCGCCAAGGCTGAATACGCCCATCCCTTGCTGGAACCCATTCTCAAACCTACCAACGGGGTTATCCTGTATCAGGAACAGGTGATGCAGATCGCCCGCGAACTGGCAAATTACACGCTGGGCGGCGCCGACATGCTGCGGCGGGCCATGGGTAAGAAAAAACCGGAGGAAATGGCCAAGGAAAGGGAAAAGTTCATGGCGGGTTCGGTGGCGAACGGCATAGATGCCGGCATTGCCACCTACGTGTTCGACTTGATGGAAAAATTCGCCGGCTACGGTTTCAACAAATCGCATTCGGCCGCCTACGCCTTGGTGGCGTATCAGACCGCCTGGTTGAAAGCCCATTATCCGGCCGCCTTCATGGCGGCGGTAATGTCGTCGGACATGGACAACACCGACAAGGTGGTGGTGTTGATCGACGAATGCCGGGAAATGAAGCTGGTTATTTGCCCGCCGGACATCAATGTTTCCAACTACCATTTTACCGTCAACGATAAGGGGTGGATCGTCTACGGTATCGGCGCCATCAAGGGCGTCGGCGAAAATGCCATCGAGGACTTGCTCAGGGAGCGCAACGCCAACGGGCCCTATGCCGGCCTTTACGACCTGTGCAAACGGGTCGATTTGCGCAAGGTCAACCGGCGGGTGCTGGAGGCGTTGATCAGGGCAGGGGCGCTGGATGCCATCGATCCCAACCGCGCCGCGCACTTGGCCGAATTGACCACCGCTCTGCGAGTGGCCGAACAGCACGGCAGGATGGCGCTGGCCGGCCAGAACGACCTGTTCGGTCTGGGTGTCGAGGTGGAGGAAAGCGACAACGAGGCGGACGCCTACGCGACCGCGGTGGAAGCCTGGACGGAAAAGGAGAAGTTGGAAGCCGAAAAGCAAACCTTGGGTTTGTTTCTGACCGGTCATCCGATTGCCGAGTACCTGCCGGAATTAAAGCAATTCACCCACGGCACCTTGGGCAGTCTGGAAGCCGATGCCGGACGCATCAAGGGCAAAATGGAAGCCAGGGTGGCCGGCTTGGTTGTGGATATCCGCACCCGGCAAACCAAGCAAGGCAAGATGATGGGCTTCGCCACGCTGGACGACCGTACCGGCCGGCTGGAAGTCGCCGCCTTCAGCGGTATTTTCGACAAATACCGGGATTTGCTGTGCAAGGACAGCGTGTTGGTGGCGGAAGGTTCCTTGGCCATGGACGATTTCAGCAACAGCCTGCGCATGACGGCGGAAAAACTCTACAGCATGGAGGAGGCCAGGGAAATGTTCGCCCGCGGCATCGTGTTGAACTGGGATGCGGCGCAATTTCCGGAACCCTCCGCGTTTGTCGACCGGCTCAAGCAAATCCTGCTGCCGTTTCGCGGCGGCGATTGCCCCGTCGCCATAGAATATGCCGCCGACAGCGCCAGGGCCTCGCTGCAACTGGGAGACGACTGGCGGGTTAGGCCCGGCGACGAGTTATTGATTCGTTTACGCAGGCTGCTGTCGCTAGAGGCGGTCACGGTGAAATACCGGAATTGACCGGCTCAGCGCTGCGGAAAAGTCCATAAATAGCTGTCCTTGGGGAAACCGGCGGCAATGGCTTGTTGTTGCAGTCTTCTCGCTTCCGCCAGTGTCAACTGGGCACCGATGACTACCGCGTAATAGGGGTTATCGCCGTAGGGTTCGTAGACTTCGGCGGTGAAATTGCGGTAATTGTCCCGCAGCCGCTTGGCTTGTTTTTCGGCGTCCTCCCGGCTTAGATGCGAACCGACAATCACGAACCAGACATTCTTGGGCAGCGCGCCGAACAAGCCACGGTAAATTTGTTGAGCGGAGGTTTCCGCCGGCATCGTGAAGCGCTTCAGCGTGCTGTCGGCCGGGTCGGTCTGTGCATAAGCTGGGGATATTATGTGCCAGGAAACCCGAGGGCTTGCGGCGGCCGGTGCGTCCGGCAGCGCGACCCGGCCGCCGTTCATGGCGGCGGTAATCATGGCCGGCGCGGCAATGCCTAGCTGGAACAGCTTGACCGGGTCGCATTCGCTACGATTCAACCAGCCGACCACGCCGCCGATGGCAAACAGGGCCAACACCCGGATCAGGTAAGACAATAGCGACAGAGCGGTAACGTTTAACAGCAAGGTTTCCAGATCGATCACGATCAAATTCAGCAGGGTCGGCATAATGCCGCCCAGTCCGGCGAATAAAAACCGCTGCCGGTCGCTTAGATGGATATTCATAATCGCCTCCCATGGGTTCGGGCTTTTACGCGGTCGGCCCAGCACGCGGCGGGCCGTTTATGTGGCTGGAGTTTCGACTATAGCCCGTAAGCGGGTTAAGAGTAAACTTAAACAAACGCTAGTGAGTGTCCGGAGTAGCTATATTTTTTCGGTGTCTGTGTGTTGAGGATTTTCTTTCAAAGGTTAATGATTTTATCGATATATTGCTAAATGCGTGCGGGTTTTAGACTTAGGAAGGCCATGAATTTTACCAAAAAACATTCCTTGCTGGCATGCGGCATATTATTTATGTGTCAGCTTGGTTTCGCGCAAGCGGATGTGGTTGCGGATAATAATAGTCGGGTAAACATGGGATTTTATATTAAATCCATTACCGAGCAGGCCAGTATCAGCGATATTGAAATTTCGCTGAATTTCTGGGTAAAGGATGCTCTGGCCGTGGAAGCGGAGAAGGCCGGGCTTTATATTTCCAGCACCGGCGCTTTCCTGTATGAAAGCATGCGGGAAATGCGCGACGATTACGATAAAGGCAAGTTGGATATAATAGTCGCGCCGCCCTTATTGATTTCCAGATACTTTAAACGGGATGAAATAACGGATGGTTTTTCCGGGATGCTGGAAGGCAGGCAACCGGATAATCTGCTGCTTGTCGTCCGGTCGGATAAAAATATAAACGCTATCGAGGATCTGCGCGGCAAGCGTATCGCCATGCTGGAGGGCGATGAACTATCCGATATTTATTTGGATACGCTCTTTTTAAGAAGCTTTAATAAAAGCTATAAAAAATTGAACCCATCGATACAGCAACAGGCCAAGGCGACTCGCATCGTATTGGATTTGTATTTTGACAAAGCCGACGTCGGCTTGGTGTACTTTAATTCGTATCAGGTCATGACGGAATTAAATCCCGATGTTAAAAATAAAATAAAAATATTGGACAGTTTCGAAGTTAGAAGTAAAAACTACAGTTATATCAATAAATCTTACCCGCTGGCGGATGAAATCAGGCGAATTGCGCTGTCTTTTTATAAAAGCCCCAGGGGCAAGCAAATACTGGATATTTACAAAACTCCGGAACTGGATTTTCTTAAGGTCGAGGAATTGGATTTAGTGGATAGTCTGGATAGGGAGCATGCCCGCTTATTGATGCATGCAATCAAATAAGATGCGAATATCCCGATACGGCGCTTGGTTTCGGTTGTTAAAAGTGGCGAAATGAGTTCTTGTACTATATCCGGCCTGGCATATGACTGTCATTAAACCGAAGCGCACCATATTTCTACGTGTTTTTTGGGTTTTTGCCTTTTTGGTATTGGCCATTACCTTGTTCTTTGCCTTTATGGTTATTCCCATGCAGAAAACCGCATTGCGGCAGATTATGTATGCGCAGGCGGAAACGGTATCCAAATCCATCGTGCAGGCCACGTCCGACGCCATCATCAGCAAGGATTATGGCTTTATCGTGGAGCATAATGTCGAGGTTTTAAAAAATAACGCCGGTATTTATTATCTGATTGTCTCGCCAAAACAGGGCGATAAAATATTCGTCAACCAGAAAAACTGGCATCTGCTGGCTGAATTGGATAGTAATACGGCCGCATTGCAAGGCGAAAAAATTTCCTTTGTTATAACGGATAGGGAACAGTACAAAAATGTTTATCATTTTGTATATCCCATCCGCTTCTCCAGTATAGACTGGGGCTGGCTGCATATAGGTTTTTCAACCGCCGACTACGATAAATATATCCATGATATGTATTATAAAATTATATATATCATCAGCGCCTCATTGGTTATGATTCTGGTGGTGGGTTTCTTTTTTGCCAGGTGGATATCCGATCCGGTTTCGACCATCAGTCAACTGGCAACTCAGGTTGCGGCGGGCGATTTGACCGTTAGATCTACCATAGCGCGCAACGATGAAATCGGCGTGTTGTCGGATAGCTTCAACAAAATGGTCGATTCGCTGATGCTGTCCAATCAAGCCCTGGAGCATTACAACCAGGAACTGGAACGCGAAGTCGGCACCCGCACGCGGGAACTCGCCGATTTGAATGCCGACCTGGATAAAAGGATCAAGGAAGAAGTTGCCAAGAGTAAAACGCAGGAGGCCTTGCTGATTCACCAATCGCGCTCCGCCGCCATGGGGGAAATGATAGGCGCCATCGCCCATCAATGGCGCCAACCCTTGAATGCGCTGGGCTTGGTGCAGCAGAATCTGCAGTTAAGATTTAAATTGGGTAAATTGGACGAAAGTTTCATGGTATCCAGCATGGAAAAGTCGGATCGCTTGATTCATAAAATGTCGACTACCATAGACGACTTTAGAAACTTTTTTAAACCCAATAAACATATCGAACCGTTTAATGCCTATCATGTGATTCAGACGACTGCCGAATTATTGGATGCGCAATTGAAGCGGCATAATATTGTTTTAACGATAAATTGCCCGGACGACTTAATGATAAACGGCTTGGAAGGGGAGTTTTCTCAAGTGATTTTAAATTTAATCAATAACGCAAAGGACATTTTGCTGGAAAGGCGGCCGCTGCGACCGGCTATCGATATCGGCGTGAATAAAACAAGCGACCAAACCACGCGTATCGTGGTAAAGGATAACGCGGGCGGTATTCCCGAGGCTATTTTCGATAAAATTTACGATCCCTACTTCACCACCAAGGATCAAGGGAAAGGTACCGGCATCGGGCTTTATATGTCGAAAATCATTATAGAAAACAATATGATGGGTTCATTGCAAGCCTTTAATGACGCCGACGGCGCCAATTTTGTGATTGAACTGCAAGATAGGCCCATCGTTAAAACCAAGCCGCTTATTTGATTATATGGATTCATTTCAAGGTAGTTGCCGGCATGTCTGATATGAAAGTAGATGTGTTGGTAATAGGCGCCGGCGCATCGGGCCTGATGTGCGCAATGGAAGCCGCAAAACGCGGGCGCAAGGTGCGAGTGTTGGATCATGCCAACCGGCCCGGTAAAAAAATTCTGATGTCCGGCGGCGGTCGCTGTAACTTTACCAATTACACGCTGGAGCCGGAGCGCTATATTTCCCATAACCCGCATTTTTGCAAATCGGCATTAAAGCGTTTCAACCAATGGGATTTCCTGGCCTTGGTGCAGCGTTACCAAATCCCTTTCCACGAACGTTTGCACGGGCAGTTGTTCTGCGATAACAGCGCCAGGGACATATTGGACATGTTGTTGGCCGAATGCCGGCGCCATGGTGTCGAACTGGTATTGAATTGCCCGATAGCGCAGGTCGCTCGCGGCAGCGGCGGCGGGTTTCATTTACGGACATCGCAAGGGGATATGCGTTGCCGGTCGCTGGTGGTGGCGACCGGCGGACTGTCCATCCCCAAGATGGGCGCCACGCCGTTCGGTTATCAACTGGCGGAACAATTCGACATCAAAGTCTGGCCGACCCGCGCGGGCTTGGTGCCCTTGACCTTGCAACCGGCCGATAAGGACGTGTTTTCCGCCTTGACCGGTATCGCCGTGCCGTGCGAAGTGAGTTATCAAAACCGTTCATTCAGGGAAAACCTGCTGTTTACCCATCGCGGCCTCAGCGGTCCCGCCATTTTGCAGATTTCCTCCTATTGGCGGCCCGGCGAGGCGCTACGGATCAATTGCTTGCCCGATATGGCCTTGCTTGCGTTATTGAAACAGCAGCGCGGTCAGGGCGGTAAGTTGAAACTCAAAACCTGGCTGGCGGAGTATTTACCCAAGCGCCTGCTGCAGGCCTTATTGCCCGAAGCGTTGCTAGAATCCAGTCTGGTCGATTGTTCGGATAAGCAATTGCAGCGGGTGGCCGATCATCTGCAGGCTTGGCATATCAAACCGAACGGCAGCGAGGGTTATCGCACCGCCGAAGTAACCTTGGGGGGCGTCGATTGCGACGCCTTGTCGTCCAAAACCATGGAGTCCTTGCGGGTGCCGGGTTTGTTTTTTATCGGCGAAGTGGTGGATGTGACCGGTTGGTTGGGCGGTTACAACTTCCAATGGGCCTGGTCTTCCGGCTGGTGCGCCGGGCAATACGCCTGACCGCAATCCGGAACACTCCGGCCTATTCGCGCCAAATCGCCCCCCTTTATGAACGCGATGATGCCGGTAGCAAATGATGGCTTTTGAACATGGCGAATTGTTGCAATCGACCCGTTGCGGTCTTTCAGTCAATCTGATTCAATGGCAGCGATTTAATCATTACCAGCCATAGTTACTTATCACCGATGATATACAGAAGTGTTGAACGATGGCAAGCTAACAACCGCGTAGCCAAGAGGGCGCTGCATTGCCATGACGTAGATGCTCTTTGGCCTCGCGCAAAGGCATCCCAGGTGTAGACATAGCTGAAAAAAAGGTGTGACAACAGCGATGGAAGCGCTTGACAGCACTATAACGACAAATAAAGAAAGCCGATAGCATGAAGCCCCATCCGTTTACCCGTCCCACTGTTGTCTCAGCGATTGAATTCCTCGGGGAAAAGTTCACGCAAGCAAATTTCGATCTGCTCGTGATACGGCTGGGGCTGGATGACGAAATTCCTTTGGGGGCAGCAAAAAGCGTGACCGCGAAGAGTGCCTTGTTAGCACGCATTGTTACCCAACGCGCGACTCAAGTGATCAGCACGTTGAGCAGAGCGATGACACTAGCCGAAGCCGCGGTTCGCGAGGCCGTTGGTGCGACCGTTCCGCGATACAATAAGGCCGAGCAGGAACGTTTTCTGAGAGGATTGGCCCTCGATGGCTATGTTGTGTCCTGGGATGAGGACACGCGAACTCCATTACTGCGTGCGGCATTGCCTGGTGAAGTGGAACTTCCTGAGGCCGATGACGAAGTTCATCAATTGCTGAAGCAGTTCGGTTTCACCGTGGCTTTGGGGCACTTGGACCAAGCAATCGACGCGCATACACGAGGTGACTGGGCGGCGGCGAACAGTCAGATACGAACCTTCTTGGAAGGCTTGCTCAGTGACATCGCATCGCACATTGATCCACAAGCTAACGAGTTGCCGTCGAGCGAGAACCGCCGAGCCTGGCTCGCGGAGCGCGGGTTCCTGTCGAGCAGCAGGAATGAATGGACTGGCGACGGAAAGAACTACCTGAACGGCTTGTTCAAGATGCTGCATACCGATGGATCGCATCCCGGTCTCTCGGACGAAGATCACAGTACGTTCCGACTGCATCTAGCCCTTATTACTGGTCGGGCCTTGCTTCGTCGCCTTAACAACGGTCAATAAGCGGTATCGCTCCAACGCAAAGCGCAAGAACGTGGGGACGAATGCCCTAAACAACGTCTCCAAATCGAAACAATTCATCTGGTGGAATTGATAGTCGCCACGGCACACTGTTTATTGTAATGTCCGACTCTGAGTAATTCTGAGAGGGGAAATCCCTAAAAATGTTAAAATTCTTGACCTGGGACGTTAGTTCTTCAAACAAAGTATCAAAGTAAGGTTTATAAGGTTTCCTACTAGGATCGCTTTCCTATCAAATTAGCCTGATACTTCCATCTTATTTGGTACATTAACAATAGATCGTTTAAGTGGTAGGTCTATAATTACGTCGAATACGCCGGCAGGCAAGACTAGTTAATGCCCATAATACATGCCCGTGAGAAAGACCGGAGTAAATAAGGTGCGCTTACAAAAACCAACGAAATTTGAAAAAAAATGATTGGAGTCTGCGATTTTTTTTCCGGATGCGGGGGAAGTAGCACCGGTTTCCGCCAAGCCGGGATGAACATTTTAATGGGCTTGGACTGCGATGCCGACGCCGAGATTTCATTTAAAGCCAATCATCCTGGCTCCGAATTTATTCGCTCCGATATTTCGTTAGTTTCTCCTACGGATATCGAAGATATTGTGGCTAAACACGACGGTCCGCTGTTATTCTGCGGATGCGCGCCCTGCCAGCCGTTCACCAAACAAAAAACGTCGAAAAAAAGCGCCGACCCAAGGCGAAACTTGCTTATAGAGTTTGGCCGTTTCGTCGAACATTTTCGGCCGGAATATATCTTTGTAGAGAACGTACCCGGCTTGCAAAAGCTTTCTGCTGAAGACAGTCCTTTAGCATCGTTCATCGCACTACTCGAAAAAGTTGGCTACAACTATCGCTTCGAGATCGTTCCCGCATGGAATTACGGCGTCCCGCAACGCCGAAAACGCCTAGTATTGTTGGCAAGCCGTCACGGGGAAATCGATTTTCCGAAGCCTACTCACGGCCCGAAAACCGCCAATCCGAAATATTCGTCCGTAAAAGACTGGATTGCCGGATTGCCCGAATTAAAGGCGGGAGAAACCGACGCAAACGATCCGGTTCATCGCGCAGCAAATTTGTCCGAATTGAATTTGGAAAGAATAAAACGGACTCCACGGGAAGGCAGTCGCTCCGACTGGCCGAAAACTTTAGGCTTAGATTGTCATAGCCACGGTTATAACGGACACACCGACGTGTACGGAAGAATGAAATGGGAGTCGCCTGCAAGCGGATTGACAACCCGTTGCATTAGCCTATCTAACGGCCGATTCGGCCACCCGGAGCAGAATCGCGCTATTAGCGTACGCGAAGCCGCTTGCATACAGACTTTCCCCCGTAATTTCCACCTTTACGGGAGCTTGAATTCAATGGCGCGACAAGTCGGCAATGCGGTACCGGTATTGCTGGCCCAAAGATTCGGCGAACACATATTGGAAAATTGGAATAAATCGGACAGTAGAACCTAAGGAATGGCCAGTTTCAAAACACGAGCACGCGCGGTCGACATGCTCGGTCGACAACAAATTGCCGGGATACCCACCGCAATCAGCGAACTATTCAAAAACGCTCACGATGCGTATGCCGATAGCGTAGAAGTCGATTTTTTCCGGAACGACCGCTTGTTCGTATTGCGAGACGACGGCGTTGGCATGACGCGCGAAGAATTCGAAACCCGTTGGCTTACTCTAGGCACAGAAAGTAAGCTGGGCTCGGACGCGCTTTCTTTGCCGTTTGTACCCGCCGGAAAAGAACCGAGGACGATGCTGGGCGAAAAAGGCATCGGCCGATTGGCAATTGCTGCTATCGGCAATCAGGTCTTAATACTGACTCGAGCCAAACGTGGCGATTCTTCTCACTCCCTGGTTGCCGCATTTATTCATTGGAGCGTATTCGAGTGTCCCGGTCTAAATTTGGACGAAATTGATATTCCGGTCCGGGAATTCGAATTCGGAAAATTACCGGATGCCGGCGACGTACGCGAGATGGTAGAAGTATTTCGTTCCAATATCGACAAAAATGTCCGAAAGTTTCCGCCGGAACTCAAAGAACGCATAGAAGCCGAGCTGGACAGTTTTATTGTCGATCCCGTCGAAATCGACGGCTATTTGCCGTCTAAAAATCTGTCGCTAAAAAACGACGGATTCGGTACCCACTTTATTATTTTTCCGGCGTCCGAATTGCTTAGTCTCGACCTCGAAGAAGAAATAGAAAAAGAAAAAGGTATTGCCCCACCGCTCAAGAAGGTGTTGTTAGGCTTTACCAATACGATGACCCCGGATCATCCGCCTCCGGTAATTAAACCCGCATTTCGAGACTGGAAAAGCGATGTCCGCGCCTATGACATGATTTCGGAGGTAGAATTTTTCACTCCGCAAGATTTTCTATCTGCCGATCATCGTATCGCCGGGTCGTTTGATGAATACGGCCAATTCGTCGGTTCGGTATGGATTTACGGAAAAGAATTTCCCCAGCATGTCATACCTTGGCGGGAAGCGAGGGGTGAAAAAACGAAATGCGGAAAATTTTCCATCGACGTCGCAGTCGTACCGGGAATGGAAAAACAAAGCTACTCCGACCCTCAAACAAGAGCACTGTTAAACTCAAAATTGATGAGTATAGGCGGAGTGTATATTTATCGAAACGGTATTCGCATATTGCCTTATGGTGGCCCCGACGTCGATTGGCTCGATTTCGAATTAAGGCGAAACAAGAGCGCCGCATATTACTTTTTTTCGTATCGACGTTTGTTCGGAGTCGTCTCCGTTAATAGTTCGGATAACGCTGGCTTAAAGGAGAAAGCCGGCAGAGAAGGATTTTCACAAAATAAGGCCTATCGGGATCTTAGAGCGATTTTGAAAAATTTCTTTCTGCAATTGGCTGCCGACTTTTTCCGGGAAAACGCATTACAATCGGATCATTTCATTACCACACGCAAAGAATTGGAACGGCTCGCCGACGCGCGTGAAAAGAGAGAAATGCAAGTCGGAGAAAAACGCAAAAAGTTGCAACAAAGTTTGGACGATTTTTTCGTCAAATTGGACGCCAACAAACCGGCAGAACAAGCTGCTGAAATTATCACCGACATAGAGGAATCCATTCGAGTCGCCAAAGCGATTCGAGACCCCAAAATAGCGGCGAAAGAATTTATCGGCCTTGAGTCGAAAGCCCGCAAACGAATTTCCGATTTGAAAGAATCGTACAAAATTACGCGTCCCCGCGGCGTCGGCTTGAATAAAAGCGCAGAACGGGACTGGGCTAAATATTCCGCATCCATCGAGCAGTTAAATAATCAGGTTTTTTCGCCGTTGGAACACCAAATAGGCGAACTAGTCGGCCGGGAAGCCGAACGCGCAAGAATCGAACTTGACCGACGTTTACGAATTGAAGCAGCCCTTGAAGACCTGGCTAACAGCTCGCGAAAAATTACCAGAAGCGAGAATACCGCTACGCGCAAGACGCTGGAAAAGGTCGGTATCGAAGTTCATGAAGCTACGGGCAAAAGTATCGCTAACGTGGAAAGAGTCGTCAGCGAAGTGATAAGAGATTTCGGCAAGCTCGATGTCACTTCCATGCACGACGAGGCGATTGTAGAAACGCGTATTAGCCTCGAAAAGCGCATTTTGGAAGTTCAAGAGAAAGAAAAGGACTTTTTTCAGTATGTCCGTGCACAACTGGAGTCTGTCGACGTTAAATCCAATGACAGGCTCGATCAAATTGAAGCGCTGGAACAAAGCAATTTGGCGTTGGAAGAACAGGCTGATTTGGACCTACAACTGACTCAATTGGGCATGGCGGTACAAATTATCGACCACGAATTTAACGGGAACGTTAAGTCTATCCGCGACAACCTACGCGAATTGAAGGCTTGGGCCGACGTAAATGAAGACCTAAGGGGACTTTATAGAAATATTCGGGCAAACTTCGAACATTTGGACGGCTATTTAACTCTATTCAAGCCATTGGATCGTCGATTACGTCGCGAAAAAGTGGACATCGCCGGCGATGAAGTCTTTAAATTCGTTCGGGATTTATTTGCCGCAAGATTCGAGCGGCATAGTGTCGAATTCACGGCAACAAACGCCTTTCTAAGACACTCGTTTAAGAGTTTTCCGTCCTCTTTTTATCCCGTTTTCGTCAACTTGGTAGATAACGCCGTGTTTTGGCTATCCGATCGGAACGGTGCCCGTAGAATCCATTTCGACTATCGAAACGATGAAATGCTAGTCCGAGATACAGGGCCCGGGATACCCGAACGAGACAGAGTAGATGTTTTCGAATCCGGATTTACCCGCAAACCGGGTGGCCGCGGACTGGGTTTGTACATTTCGCACGAAACCTTAAAAAAGGTCGGATTCCGACTCGAATTGCTTAAACCGGAAGGAGAATGGAATACAACATTCTCTATCCGCATGGAATAAACTACAACCGGTATGAATGAATAATGACGACCACCGACTTTCAAACACGGACCAAACAAAATTTTCTCGATTTCTTGAACTCAGCACTGGTCGTTGACGAAGAGGCCTCTTATCCTGAAAGCAAGACCACTCCTAAAACAACAAATAAGCCGACTCGAGGAGCTGGTACTGTCGAAAAGGAAGAAAATGAGAGCGCTGAAGACTTCGCCAGCAGAACTCACAAATTGTTTTGTGGAGAGATCATTGAAGCATTTGCAGATAAAGGCATTATTTGCGGTGTTTTTCGTCCCGAAAACAAGGGTGGCTGGACAAATCAAGTTGTAAAAGCGGCCTCGAATGCCGATATCGTAATTTTGGATTGGAACCTAAAGGTTGAGGATACGGAAACAGAAATAAACGAAACGGCTGACAATGCCGGCGATCACGCAGTAAACATAATCAAACAGTTAGCGGAAAACGATCTGAAATCCGGCCGCATCAGAATGATTGCAGTGTACACGGCGGAAACCAAATCGGACGATGAATTGCTGAATAAAATTGAAACCGGCATTAACGGAACAGCATCATCCACGCATCCGATTGATAAAAATGGCAACGTTATGCATGTCGGCCCGATGACGATAGCGATCATTAGAAAAAACGGAAACAATCAGGATAATAGCAGTTCCGAATCCGGCCTGCCCGATCGTATCTTAGACATATTGGCCAATCAGCATAACGGTTTGTTAACGAATGCTGCCGTTGCCGCTGTATCGGCCATCCGAAAAAACACCTTCCAACTGTTGAATCTGTTTTCCAACCAAATGGATGCGGCATTCGTAGCTCACCGGATAGGCCTCCCTACCCCGGATGAAGCCGAAGAACACTTCCGCCACGTCATCGTTTCCGATTTGCAAGAGATTTTGGAAAGTGCCGATATCTCCTACAAGCTGGATGCCGACACCATGTTTTCTTGGGCTCAAGATCTACACAAGAGAAACGCCCTAAAAAACGACTTCTTCGAAACTACGTTTCTGGAAGCGGAAGAAACTCTACAATTTCTGTTAAAGTCAGGGTTACCTGAGTTCGATGATAATACCCCAACCGACTTAAACGTTAGAGCAGTTAACTTTGCAGGTAAAAATAAAAAGAAAAAGACACAACGCCTTTTAAATATGACGTCCCAATTCATTAATGACACTAAGCATGATGAAGTCGAATCCAATCGATTGTGGGCAAAACGCGCGTTGATACGCCATCATTACGGAGAGCCGGCACCCTTCCTCCAACCGGGCACTATTATTCAAACAATGCGGGGAGGAAAACAAGAATATCTAATTTGCGTTCAACAAGGATGCGATTGCCGCCGAGTTCCATCGAGCGGGAAGGCGTTTATTTTTCTTCCGGCCAAGCCGGTATCCAGTGACAAAATCAACAAAGGCGATGTGTTCTTAAAACTGGATAACGAATGGCATGAATGGCAAATTTCCACAAAAGGTTACGAGATACAAAAAATTCTTTTTAGACCTTCTCAAGCTAACGATGTAATAAAGGCTTGCAAAAAAGGTAATATTGGATGGTTTTTTTCCGGCTCAGACGGACGCGAATACAAATGGTTAGGCGCATTAAAAAGCCTTTATATACAAAACGTTATTCACCAGTTAGCACAAGACATTTCCAGAATCGCCACCATAGAATCGGAATGGTATCGAAAGTAACGAATCTCTTTACTCAGAATCTATAAATTTTTTTAATTTACTTTTTAAAATATCGAGGTTTTTTAGTTCGCATTGCCAAACAATCAGGACATCCCATCCACTTTCATTTAGGCAATCCAAGTTTTTTTTATCTCGTTCCCGATTGCATGCAATCTTAGTAGCCCAAAAATCCGCCCTCGTCTTTGGTAGCGTGGCATGTTTACACCCTTCGTGTGCGTGCCAAAAACATCCGCGAACTTCGATGATTTTTCGCCGTTTACTCATCACGATATCGGGCTTTCCCGGCAAACTAGCGACATGCAATCGATATCGGTAGCCCATACCGTAAATTAATTGTCGTACTATTAGTTCGGGATTTGTATTTTTTGACCGAACTTTTGACATTACCTCGCTACGTTTTTCTTTTGTATAAATATCCACCTATTTTCACTCTTCACCTCGTGCAAGTCTTTCGCCGCCTCCTGTAGTGGCCAGTCAAATCCCGCCTAAAAATGCCAGAAAACGGGGTTCTAATCCCTAAACTGCGTAATTTTTCTATTTCTTTAAAAAGCAATAAGATGGAAAAAATCACATGAGTGTAGCTACTAATGCGAATTTTCGCACGCCTTTTTACCTTGACACTATCTCAGCTTCCATGACGAACTTGATCAATGGGCTGCCCGTTGAGCTTATTTACTAAACGTCAGCTCTAGGTTGTCCTGCTGTCATACGCTGACGATCCATGAATGTCGCAAAGTGGCCGACCGCCGACGGTCAGCGGCGAAGGATTGCATACAAGGCCGGAATAAACCGGTAGGCGTTTCCGGCAAAGCTTTTGCAATTTGTCACATGCTGCCGGAAACGCTATCGCTTTTCCGGCCTACATCTTGGTAAGGCAATATGCAACCTCAGGATCGCCGTAGGGTACGCACCGCGTACCTTCCGGTCTTCGCGAACATGATGCTCATCTAATGGTACGCGATGCGTACCCTACACATCTGCTGGTAAAAACTCAGTCGTCGGCAATTGGCGGTTCTAAGCCCTTTAAAATCTGGCTGGATTTGTATCGGTTATTGCGGGCGTAATCCTACACATGAAAGCCAAGCACGGCTTGTTGCGATGAAAATTTTGATTGTCGAGTTATCGGGCAGGCTCTAGCGCCGGTAACTGCGCATTTGTCCGACCAATACACCCTGAATTTCCACCCGCGCCGGCTGGTAATGCATGGTTTGCATGCCGGAATTGGCGGGCACCAGCAAGGTTTCGTGCGGGTATTGTTCGATGAACTTCAGGGTAGCTTCGGTTTTATCCACCAATGCCACCACGATTTCGCCGTTACGGGCATGGCAACGCTGTTCTATGATGACCCAGTCGCCGTCGTGAATGCCTTCTTCCACCATGGAATCGCCCTTTACCCTGAGCACGTAGCAAGGGTTATCGGTTCTGATCTGGTCGGGAACCGTCATGTATTCCTGAGTTTCAATGGCTTCTATGGGCTTGCCGGCGGCGATTACACCGACGTAGCGCAAGGAAGAACCTTGGCTGCCGGCGGTTTGGTTGATTTGTCTGGCTTTTTCGGTCAGGCGCACGCCGCGCTGCTTTCTATCCATGGGTTCTATCAAGCCGATCTCTATCAGGTCCTGCACGATGCGGTGCAGGGAGCCGCGAGACTTCAAGCCCAGGGCCGCGCATAGTTTATCCAGCGACAGCGGCTGGCTGAACTCTTGTTGATTGTTTAAAAGGAAATCTATGATCTCGTGTTGCTTGCGGGTAAGTGCTTCCATCCGGCTCTATTGTTTTTGAATTGTTCTTGTTACGGTAGCATAAGTTACAATTTAGAACAACGACAGAACAATTTTGTAGGGCTATCGATTTGCCTAACGATTATGAAACCGGCGAGTCGCTCCGGCAAATGAAAGGCAGTCTAGTAGGAGCGACGCATAGTCGCGATGATGACCTTGCCAATCGCGACTATGCGCCGCTCCCACCATGACTTTCAGAGTAACGCTCATGAAGGCCTTGCAATCACCCCGGCAGATGAAAGTCAACGGCGTTATGTCGTTAGTATTTTGGGCGGTTGCCGCGTGACTTTCAGAGTAAAAGCTTTGCCTATAGCGCCAAAGCTACTGTAAATTAAGCGGCGCGAGTGATCGCGGCGATATTCCCAGCGGCCAAACCGAGCGATGATTAAAAAAATCGATGTCACCGACCTTAAACCCAAGATGTTTATCCATGACATCAATTGCCCCTGGTTGGATCATCCGTTTTTGCGTAATCGTTTTCTAGTCCGTTCCGGGCGCGATATAGAGCGAATTGCGGAGTACGGCATTCGCCAGGTCTATATCGATACAGAGCTCGGTTCGGATATGCCGGACGCACCTAGTGCCGAGGAAGTGCATAGGCAGCTCGACGATCGCATGCAAGCCCTGGGGCAAATTCCGCGCCGCGAGCCGCATCCGGTCAGCGTGGAGAAGGAAAGGCTAAAAGCCCGCCATCTTTGCCGCGAAGCCCACCGCATCGTGCATAACGTGTTGCAGGATTGCCGCTTGGGCAAGCAGGTGGAACTGGAACTGGTCGAGCCGGTGGTCTCCGGCATCGCCGATTCCATTTTTCGCAACCCGGATGCCATCGTCAGTCTGCTTCGAATCAAGCAGGCCGACCAATATACCTTTCAGCATTCGGTGGCGGTGGGCACCTTGTTGATCGGTTTTTGCAGGGCACTGGATATCGACCGCAAAACCATCGAACTGGTCGGCCTGGGCGGCTTGATGCACGATATCGGCAAAATGCAGGTGCCGAACAGCATCCTGAACAAGCCCGGCAAACTCACGGAAGCCGAATTCGAGATCATGAAGCAGCATGTCCGTTACGGCAGCGCGGTGTTGCGGCAGACAGCGGGCATTTCGCCGATTGCGCTGAGCGTCGCTGCCGAACATCACGAATGTTACGACGGCAGCGGCTATCCGCTGGGGCTGAAGGGCGACCGGATCAGCCGCTACGGGCAGATGGCGTCGGTGGTGGATGTTTACGACGCGCTGACCTCGACACGTATCTATCATGCGGGCAGGGAGCCCACGGAGGTATTGAGAAAATTGCTGGAGTGGAGCGACCACCATTTCAATCTGACCTTGGTGCACCAATTCATCCGCTGCATAGGCATTTACCCGGTCGGCACGCTGGTGCGGCTGGAAAGCGGCTATCTGGCCGTCGTCCTCGAGCAGCATCATGAGAATTTACTGCATCCCAAGGTCAGGGCGGTTTTCAACGCCGAGTCCCGCGCGTTCGCGCCGCCGCGCGATTTCGATCTGTCCAAACCCGGCTGCCATGATCGCATCGTCTCGTTTGAAGTGCCGTCGCGCTGGGGGATCGATCCGGGGCGCTATCTTTAGCCGGCTGTGTTCGATGCGTAGTCGCGCTTTGCAAGGCCATCATCGCGATTACGCGTCGCTCTTGCGAGATTGGCTTTTATTTGCCGGTGATGCCGGGCCCGCATGAGCGTTACAATGGCAGCCGTTGGCTGCACTTATGTTTCGTCTTATGCTTGAACGTCTATTGAAAACTTCGTCCCGCTTATCCCTCATCGCAATGGCGGCCGTTTTGGCGGCCTGCGGCGCTACGCCGGAGCGCAGCCATGCGCCCGCGCCGATACCTCGGCAACCTTCGGCCTTGGAACGTCAACCCCGGCTGGGTCCGCCGCTGGCGATGAAAAACGATCCGTCGGTGCAAATTTTTCCGACCGAGTTCAACGAACTGCCGGGCTGGCATCAGGATAACCACGGCGCGGCATTTCAATCGTTTCAACGCTCCTGCGCCGCTTGGCGGGCCCAACCCGACGACAGGCCGTTGAGCGGGGTTTTCGGATTGGGGCGGATAGGCGATTGGAAAAAGTTGTGCGGCATTCAAGTAGAGCGGGGACAGGAAAAACAGTTTTTTGAACGTTGGTTCAAGCCATACGCCGTCGCCAACAGCGGCAATTTCGACGGTCTGTTCACCGGTTATTTCGTGCCGCAACTGCGCGGGTCCACGCGGCCCGGCCCGCGTTATTGGGTGCCGATTTACGGCATGCCCAGGGATCTGGTTAAAAGCAACGGTCAAAGCGGTCGCTGGGTCAACGGACACTTTGTGCCATATTACGAGCGGGCGGAAATCAATGCCGGCGCCCTGGCCGGCAAGGGGCTGGAATTATTGTGGGTCGATAGCGACATCGACGCCTTTTTTATGGAAATTCAGGGTTCGGGCCAGGTGTTGATGGAAGACGGCTCGGTTCGCTCCTTGAGCTACGCCGGCAAAAACGGCCGCGCCTATTACGCCATCGGCAAATCCCTGGTGGATCGCGGCGAAATCGCCCGCGAAGCCATTTCGATGCAGAGTATCCGCGACTGGATCATGCATCATCCGAAAGAAGGGCGGGAATTGATGCTGCAAAATCAATCCTATGTGTTTTTCAAATTCGGCGATGCCCGCACGGCCGAAGGCCCGATCGGTTCGATGAATGTGCCGTTGACGGCCGGCTACAGCCTTGCGGTGGATAAGAACTATCTGCCGCTCGGCGTGCCGTTGTGGCTGGATGCCGAACATCCGGCGGGCCAACAGCGGCTGCGGCGTTTGGTCATGGCGCAGGACACCGGCGGCGCCATCAAGGGCGTGATAAGGGGCGACGTTTACTGGGGAGCGGGCGAACAGGCCGGGGAATTGGCTGGTGTCATGAAATCGCGCGGCCGTTACTTTTTATTGGTGCCCAAGCACGTAACCGTCGGCTAATTGCAAAGATGTTATGGATCATTGCCGCCGCGGTTTTTGCCTGGCTGGCGTTTCGGGAAGTCCGGGCTGCCAGGGTACCGCGACGCGGCTATGCGCAACCCCGGCCCGTCTTCAAACCCTATCTGATCGCCTGCATGGCCCTGTCGGCGGGCTTCGCCTGGCAGCCCCTGAAATATTGGCGCTTCGAGCGTTTGCTGTCGGCCAAGGCTACCCAGCTGGCCGACGGCCGGCCGGCGCGGGTGCACTGTAACAGCGTGGCCGATACTCTGTTCGACAGCGAACAGTTCGCCGCTGGTCATGCCAATATAGAAACCGGCCAAATCGTGTTTCAACACGGCTGGTGCGCCACGCTGATGGATTACGTCAACAAGCCGGCCAGCGCCAGCCCGGAAGACTTTTTCGCGCTGCACATGTTCACCCACGAAAGCATGCACGTGCGCGGCGAAACCAACGAAGCCCGCACCGAATGCCAAGCCATTCAGCGCGACACTCGCGCGGCCATGTTGTTGGGCGTACCGGAGGCCTTGGCGCGCAAACAGGCGCTGGATTTTTATTTCAACAGCTATATGGGTCGGAGTGGCGACGGCTGGATGAGCGCGCAATACTTTTCCGACCAATGCGCTCCCGGCAAGGCCATGGACGAACAACTGAGCGACTCGACCTGGCTGCCCTTGTATAGTGCGGCGGATGAGCAGTTTTGAAAGCAGATAAGGATAACCTCCCCGCCAAAGCCCTTGGATGGTTGGGAGGCGGTTTTGGGCCTTGTCGGTCGGGGCAAGTCAATGCGACGATGGAGTCCCGTCGGAAACGCTATTGCTTATTCCGGCCTACATTCGTATCTGGCTAGCCCACGTAGGTACGATTTGCGAAGCGTAATCGTACGCATGAGGTCGTTTAATAGTCCCTCCGATTACCCTAGCGCTAATCGGAGCTAGCTTTCGTCCCCAGCCTGGCTAGTAACTTCTCCAAAAACGCCACCTTGTCTTCCATGTCCTTGAAGGTGTGGGTAAAGCGCAATTTATCCGCGCCGTCGAATTTATACACCCGCGATTGGCTTTGTATCATGTTGATCAGTTCGGCGGTGTCGATGCGCGGCGTGGCGCCGAATACGATGCGGCCGCCGGTCGCGTGGGCTTCGATTTTCTTGATGCCCAAGGGCGCGGATTGCTGTTTCAGTTCGGTGATGGCAAACAAGGCCTTGACCTGATCCGGCAGCAAACCGAAGCGGTCTATCATTTCCACCTTCAATTTGCGCAAATCTTCCTGGTTGTCGGCGCTGGCGATGCGTTTATACAGCACCAGCCTGGCGTGAATATCCGGCAGATAATCTTCCGGAATCAGGGCGGCGGTTTGCAGGTCGACTTCCGGGCCCAGATCCAGGGGGGCGTCGAGTTCGGGTTGTTTGCCGGATTTCAGCGCGTTGACGGCCCGCTCCAGCAATTCGGTATACAGGCTGAAGCCGATTTCCTGAATTTGGCCGCTTTGTTCGTCACCCAGCAACTCGCCGGCCCCGCGTATCTCCATGTCGTGCGAGGACAGCATGAAGCCGGCGCCCAGTTCGCCCGAGGTTTCGAAGGCTTCCAGGCGTTTGATGGCGTCCTTGGTCATCAAGGACTTGGGCGGCACGATGCAATAGGCGTAGGCACGGTGGTGAGAACGGCCGACTCGTCCGCGCAACTGATGCAATTGCGCCAAACCCAGTTTGTCGGCGCGGTTGATGACGATGGTATTGGCGCTGGGGATGTCGATGCCGCTTTCGATAATGGTGCTGGCGATCAACAGATTGAAACGCTGGTGGTAAAAATCCAGCATGATTTGCTCCAGCTCGCGTTCGGCCATTTGGCCGTGGGCGACCTGAATGCGCGCTTCCGGCACCAGCGTTTCCAATTCGCGGGCCATTTTGTCCATGGTTTTGACGTCGTTGTGCAGAAAGAACACCTGGCCGCCGCGTTTGATTTCCCGCTGGCAGGCTTCCTGCACCTGCGAGTCTATCCATTCGGTGACGAAGGTTTTGATGGCGTGCCGATTCGGCGGCGGGGTGGCGATGATGGAAATATCGCGCAGGCCGGCCATGGCCATGTTGAGGGTGCGCGGAATCGGCGTGGCGGTCAGCGTCAGCATGTCCAGCTCATAGCGCAGTTTTTTAAAATGTTCCTTCTGCGTGACGCCGAAACGGTGTTCCTCGTCGATGATGACCAAACCCAGCGCCTGGTATTTCATGTCCTTGGACAGCAGTTTATGGGTGCCGATGATGATATCGACTTTGCCCTCGGCCAGTTCGTCGGTCACGGTTTTTTGTTGTTTGGCGGTGACGAAGCGGGACATCACTTCGATACGCACCGGCCAGTCGGCGAAACGGTCGCGGAAGTTTTGATAATGCTGCTGGGCCAGCAGGGTGGTCGGCACCAGTACCGCCACCTGTTTGCCGCTTTGCACGGCAACGAAAGCGGCGCGCATGGCTACTTCGGTTTTACCGAAACCGACATCGCCGCAGACCACCCGGTCCATGGGTTGGCTGGCGGCCATGTCGTGCAGAATGGCGTCGATGGCGCTGATTTGGTCCGGGGTTTCCTCGAAAGGGAAGGCGGCGGCGAAGGCGTTGTAGTCGCTGTTGTCGATGTCGAAGGCAAAGCCCTGGCGGGCGGCGCGCTTGGCGTGAATGTCCAGTAACTCGGCCGCCACGTCCCGTGCCCGCTCCATGGCCTTTTTCTTGGCCTTGCTCCACTGTTCGCCGCCGAGTTTATGCAGCGGAGCGTTGTCGGCCGAGATGCCGCTGTATCGGCCTATCAAATGCAGCGAGGACACCGGCACATACAGCTTGTCATTGTTGGCGTATTCCAGCATCAGAAATTCGGCTTCGATATCGCCCACTGTCAAGGTCTGCAGACCCAGATAGCGGCCGACGCCGTGTTCCTGATGCACCACCGGCGAACCTATGCTCAGTTCGTTGAGGTTGTTGAAGATGTTTTCCAGCTCGCGGGCGGCCGATTGCCGGCGTCGCCGGCGTTGTTGGGCCTTGGCGCCACTGAGCTGGCTTTCCGTGATGATGGCTATCGATCGGTCGCCCAGGTACAGGCCTTGATCCATGGGGGCAACCGCAATGCAGCTTGACTCGTCGCTCTGCAAAAATTCCGCCCAGCTTTGCAGCGGTTTGACGCTCAGCTTGACGCTTTTCAGTTTGTCTATCAGTCCTTCCCGATGGCCGGCGGTCTCGGCCACGAACAGGATTTTGCCGGCAAAGCCCTCGATGAATTGGCGCAGGTGTTGGGCCGGCTCCTTCAGGCGGCTGTCGATAGCCAGCTCGGGCAGGGCTTGAAAATTGAAGGCATGGGCCTGTTCCGCAGTGTTGTCAAGCACGATGCGGCTGAAACCGGCGCTGTGCCGTTGGATTTCCTCGGCGCTCAGAAACAGTTCGGCCGGCGGCAACAGCGGGCGTTCGATATCGTATTTGCGTTGCTGATAACGCTCTTCGGCTTCGTGGTAAAAGCGCTGGGCATGCTCGGCAAAGTCGGCCGGTAATACAAACAAGGCCGTATCGGGCAGATAGGCGAACAAGGATTCGGTGCGGTCGACGAACAGCGGCAGATAATACTCGATACCGGCCGGAGCGATTTGTTTGGAAATATCCACGTACAAGGTGTTCTTCGGCGACGACTCCGGAAACTGCTCGCGGAAAGCCTGCCGAAAATGCCTGATCGCCTCGTCGGTAAACGGAAACTCGCGGGCCGGAAACAGCTCGATCTTGTGCATTTTCTCCCGCGACATTTGCGTGTCCGGGTCGAAACTGCGGATCGAATCCACATCGTCGTCGAATAATTCGATGCGGTAGGGCTGTTTGCTGCCCATGGGATATAAATCCAGGATCGAGCCGCGCACGGCGAATTCGCCGTGTTGATAAACTTGCGACACGCATTGATAACCGACCGCTTCCAACTTGGCGCGGGTGAGTTCCAGGTTCAGGCTGCCGCCGACTTCCATGGCAAAGCTGCGCGCCAGCACGTGTTCGCGCGGCGCCAGACGATGCATCAGCGTGGCGACCGATACAATCAACGCTCCGCGGCGGGTGTCCGGCAGCAGGGCCAGGGTTCGCAGACGTTCGGAGATGATTTCCGGCAGTGGCGAGAATACATCGTAGGGCAGGGTTTCCCAATCCGGGAAATGCAAAATGGGCAGGCTGTTGTGCAGGAAGAAGCCTAACTCGTGCTCCAGGCGCAGGGCGGTCTGGGTGTCCTGAGTGACGATGACCAGCAGGCGATTTTCCCGGCCGATAGCCTCGGCCAATGCCAGGGAGTCGCCGCAGCCCTGGAGTCCGCTCCAATAAATCGGCTGGGCGGCAGTGGTGGGAAGTGCGGCGGGGGTTAAGACTGAAGACGACATTGCAATGGGATTAAGCGGAAACGGATTTGATTATAAACGCGATGACGGCTCATGCGGCGGGAAGCCGGCGCTTTGTCGAGGTTTGGCCGTTTCGCGCGGGCTTAGCCCGCATTCTTTTGCTGTAGCTCGATTTCCTGCATGTAACGCTGGATACTGGTTTCAAAGTTGGTCGGCATGCCTTGAAACAGGCAACCTATCTTGTCTTGCGGGGTCAGCGTGCCGCCGCGGACCTTGACATTGTTTTTGATCACAAAGGCCACCACCGCATGATTGCCGTTGTTTAGATGCAGGCTGCAATCGACGAACTGGCAATCGGGTTGCAGCCGTTCGGCCCATTTGGGATCGGGATTTAAAAAGGCAACACCGGTCATGCTGAGATCGTATAACTGAAACCTGACGGTTTCTTGGCTGTCGTCGGCTTCTGATTTGAAATTCAGCTGACAGTAGCTACCGCCATGGGAGAATGGAATTTTAACCCGGTAATATTGGCGCCGTTGCATCCAGAATATGCTGTCTGGGATGGGCATGGACAACACCGATTCGCCGCCGGCCTGGATTTTCTGGATGTTTTTGGCGCTAAACGACACCTTGATGCCGTTGTATTCAGTGCGAAACAGCACTTTATCGGCGGCCAGCAGTTGGTTGTCGACCGTTTCGGAAGGACCGCAATCCAATTGCAGCAGCTTTTTTTTGGGATCCAGTTCGACTATCGTGGTCAGAAAGGATGTGTTCCTGTCGCCGAAATGCGCTGAAATCAGGCATTTTTTGCTAACCAGTTCATGGAAGTGGTTAAGCACCATTTTGGCGTTTTTAACGATGTAGTCGGATTGCGTTGCCATCTAAAAGTTTAAATGTTGCAGTTTAAACAAAGCGTCTATTGTAAAATAGCCGGGATTTTTATGCATATAAAAGGCTAAGTTAATGGGATGGTTGTTGTTGTTCGCAGCGGGTTGTTCGGAGATCATTTTCGCCCTAAGCCTAAAGTACAATGAAGGTTTTAGCAAATTATGGCCCAGCGTGGTGACCTGCGTATCCGGCGCCGGCAGTTTCGGCTTGTTGATGTGGTCCTTGAAAACCCTGCCGTTGGGCACCGCATACGCCGTCTGGACCGGTATGGGCGCCGTCGGGGTGGCGATAATCGGCATCTTTTTGTTTAAGGAATCCTCCGACTGGATACGTTTGACCTCCATCATGATGATAGTGATCGGCATTGCCGGCTTGAAACTGACCCACGTGGATTGATGTTGCATCTGATTGCCGAATCCACGCTGTCTTCGGCATTGCCGGAGCGTATCGCCGGCGGTGACGATGTGGTATTGCAAGCCGGCGCGGTTTGGGCCGCCTATGCGGGACACAGGGACAACGCCAAGTTGAGCGGATTGCTGGCGAAGGGCTGCCGGGTCTATGCCTTAAGCGATATGCTGTCCATGAGCGGTATAGAGTACGGGCAATTGTTGACGGGGGTTTTGCCGGTCGATTACGCGGGGCTGGTTGAATTGACGGTGAAAAATCCGGTGATTCATACGTGGTGCTGACGGTAGACGGGCTGGAGCTGGAAATCACCGACGATGGTTTTCTGCGTAATGCCGCGCTATGGAACGAACGGGTAGCCGAAGAACTGGCCGGCCAAAACGGTATTCAACTCAGCGCCGCGCATTGGGAGATCCTGTTTTTTATCCGCGAGTATTACCGGCAATATCAGCATTTGCCCAACGCGCGCATGTTCGCCGCCGCCATTCGCAAAACGTTGGGCGAAGATAAGGCCAGTAGCCGTTATCTGCAAAAACTGTTCCCCGACGGGCCTTTGAAATACGCCTGTAAGCTGGCGGGCCTGCCCAAGCCGCCCACCTGTTTGTAATTCGATTTTTACCTTTTGAGAAAAATACATGAGTAATCCCCGCGTTGGTTTTATCAGTTTGGGCTGCCCGAAGGCCCTGGTCGACAGCGAGCAGATTTTGACCCGTCTGCGCGTCGAGGGCTATCAGGTTTCGCCGAATTACAAGGATTCCGATCTGGTGATCGTCAACACCTGTGGTTTCATCGATGCCGCCGTGGAAGAGTCGTTGGACAGCATAGGCGAGGCGCTGGCGGAAAACGGCCGGGTCATTGTTACCGGTTGTCTGGGTGCGCGCCAGGACGAAATTCTGGCCCGCCATCCGCAAGTATTGAAGATCACCGGCGCGCACGCCACCGATGAGGTGGTGAGCGCGGTGCATGAGCATTTGCCGCCGGCGCATAATCCGTTTATGGATTTGCTGCCGCCGCAGGGCATCAAACTGACCCCGCAACATTATGCCTATCTTAAAATCTCCGAAGGTTGCAACCACCGTTGCACCTTTTGCATCATTCCGTCCATGCGCGGCGACTTAGCCAGCCGGCCCATCGACGATGTGATGCAGGAGGCCGAGCGCCTGGCCGATGCCGGCGTCAAGGAGCTATTGATCGTTTCGCAAGATACCAGCGCCTACGGCTTGGATTTGAAATATCAGCATCGGCGCTGGCGCGGCCAAGACCTGCAAACCCGCTTTTACGATTTGGCGGCCGCGTTGGGCGAATTGGGAATCTGGGTGCGGATGCATTACGTCTATCCCTACCCGCATGTGGACGAAGTGGTGCCGTTGATGGCGGAGGGCAGGATATTGCCATACCTGGATATTCCGTTTCAGCACGCCAATAGCCGTATCTTAAAGCTGATGAAACGGCCGGCGGCGGCGGAAAACAATCTGGAGCGCATCAAGGCTTGGCGCAATATTTGCCCGGACTTGACGATACGCAGTACCTTCATCGTCGGCTTCCCCGGCGAAACCGAGCAGGAATTTCAGGAATTGCTGCAATTTTTAAGCGAGGCGCAAATGGACCGGGTTGGTTGTTTTGCTTATTCGCCGGTAAAAGGGGCCGCCGCCAACGAGTTGCCGGATTCGGTGCCGGAGGATGTCAAACAGGAGCGTCTGGCCCGCTTTATGGAGCATCAGGCCACGATCAGCGCCGAGCGCCTGCGGCGGCGGGTGGGGCGAATCGAAACCGTATTGGTTGACGAAGTGGTCGAGGAAGGCGCCGTGGCGCGCGGCAAAAGCGATGCGCCGGAAATCGACGGTCAGGTCTTTATCGATGGTGCCGTTCATCTTGAAGTCGGCGATTTCGTCGATGTCGAAATCGAGGAAGCCGACGAATACGATGTCTGGGGCCGGCTGGTGTAACAGTCCGCCTTCAGGCCGCGCAAATAAAAAAACCCGCCGCTGCTGGGCATTGGCGGGTTTTGCATTTATAAGCCTTGGCTTATAAAGGGTTTACGTTTTCAGCTTGCGGGCCTTTTTGACCGTTGGTCACTTCCATGGTGACTTTTTGGCCTTCTTTCAGGGTTTTGCGGCCGCTGCCGACAATGGCGCTGAAATGCACGAATACATCCTTGCCGCCGTCTTGTTCGATGAAACCGAAGCCTTTTTCATCGTTGAACCATTTTACTTTGCCTTCTACTTGTGCTGACATAAATCTCTCTTTCTAAAAAGTGCCGAAACCGGCGTTTGTGTTACGGGTGGTGAATAAAGCGGGTAGTGGAAGACGTGTAAAGCGACAACGATTACCTAGCTAAATCGGGGAACATTATACATAGCTATCACTTTACGCCAAGCAAAAAGATGGATTCTGTCTGTTAAGGTTTTGTGAATTCGGCCATTCGGCGGCCCGGACGGGGATGGATTAGTTAGCGCCCTTAATTAAACCTTTGTTGGATAAAGGTTTTCCGGGCCGCGCGGCGCGTGCCAACGCGGCCCACCGCTGCCGGCTAATAATTTTTTTGCTCCAGTTCATGCCGCAACATGATGTAAAGCTTGTTGGTGATAACCTCGTTTTTATGCAACTTATCCAATGTTTCGGCTTGCACGACGGTCAACGATTGCGACGCGGTTGCTTCGTTCAGGCGGGTCAGCAGTTCCTGGTTATGTTGAATCACGCTCAACATTTTGTCTCCGGTGTTCGCTTGAATGTTTTTATACAAAGCGAGCAATTTCTGGAGGGCGGTTTTGTCGTCGAACACTTCGCTGAGACTGGAGTTTTCCACCGCATTCAATTCCTTCACGACCTTGCCGCTGATTTTATTCAAGGCTCGGTAGTAGCGGTATAACTCTTCGGCATTCACGCCATGGTCGCGCCAGAATGCTATCCGGCTGATCAATAGTACAAAGCGTTCCAGGCTGTCGATGGGAAAATGTTCGTCAACCGACGTGACCTGCTGCTGACCGCGCTTGATGCGTTCGGTTTGGATGCTCAGCATATTGGAAATTTTCTTGTAGATTTTTTCCTCGATTTCGCCGCGCAGAAAAATATCCTTCAGTTCCTCTTTTTCCACGCCCAAGGCATAGGTACGCAGCATGTTTTCGGTCAGGCTACCGGAGTCGCCGATGGCGGCCTTGCAATCCAGGCAGGCCAATTGATAAAGACTTTGATAACGCTTTTTCAGCGAATCGTGTTGCTCTTCGGTTAGTTGCTGGTTTGCCAGCAGCTGATCCAACTTTTGCAGCGACTTGTCGTAAATTTGCGCCTTGCTTTTGTAATAGCCGACTTGCTCCATTTCGGTCAAGGCGTCTATGCCCAATACATGCATGACCTTGCCTATGGTGGTGGCCTTGATCAGCAGGGTGAAATAAATGCTGCCTATGGTGACGGCGGCGATGAACTGCTTGACGCTGAAACTTAAAGTCCAGCCCTCGATGGCGAGGTCGTCGGGAATCAACAACACCATCACGATCGCCAGCGAGCCGCGCAAACTGCCCCAAGCCAACAAATGCATCCAGTTGCGCGGGATGGGGCGCTCCTTGCCGGTCATATTCAACAGCCATAGAATGGGATAAACGGACAACGCGCGTCCCACCACCACGGTGGCGATGGCCAATAATATCGGCCAAATGGCTACATTCAGGTCGATGGCCAAGTTGGCGAACAACAGTCCCATTAATATGAAAACCAGGGAGTTGGTGACGAAGGCAAAATAGCCCCAGAATTTTTCCATGTATTCCTCGACATCCGGCGACATTTTGTAACGGCCGAAATTGCCGATCACCATGGATGCGATCAAGGTGGCGATAATGGAAGACAGTCGAATCTCGTGGCCGCCGATCACCAGATGTTCCGAGATCACCTCGGTCAGAATAAAAGTGAAATGCGCCACCAGCAGGGTCAGGGTGATTTCCAGATGCTCGTTGCCGTGTACTTTTTCGATCAGTTTGGCGAACAGGAAGCCCATGATCAAGCCGAAAATGATGCCGCCGCCCAACATGGTCAGAAACGAAATCAAGGCGCCGACGGCCGATTCGCTGCCATGATAGCCCTTGGTCATCAAATCCAGCGCCACCAAAAAGGCCGCGAAGCTGGTCGAGTCGTTGAACAAGCTTTCGCCTTCAAAAATCAGGGTCAAACGGTGCGGCGCTCCGTATTCCTTGAACAGCGCCAGTACGGCCACCGGGTCGGTCGAGGAGATGATGGCGCCGAACAGCAATAATGCCAGGATGGGAACCGGGAAGCCGGCAATTTCGAAAATGTAGGAACCGCCAATGCCGATAAACAATACCGAGATTAGCAAACCCACCACGGCCAATAGGCCTATCGAATAAATGTTTTCGGTCACATGGCGGATATTCATGTTGTAGGCGGATTCGAAAATCAGAATCGGCAGAAACACGAAAAACAACAATTCCGGTGTCAGTTGGAAACTGGAAATGAACGAAAAAAACTCGATATGCGATAGCGGTACCAGCAAGGAGCCGACGATTACCAGCAATACCGTGTAGGGCAGTTTGAGTTTTTTCGACAGTAGGAACACTGCCAGGGAAATCAGCATCAGGCTGAAAAGAGACAGAAACACTTCGAGATTCATGGCGATTCTCCAAAATCTATGTTGCAGCATCAAAGCGCTGAAGCGGTCGCGTAAGCTAGTGCAACCGCTTCAGGCAACTGTTAAACCCGGAACATTGGGGTTTGCTTTGGTTTTGACGGCGCCGTCCCCGGCGCCAAAAAGCAAGCTCAGACCTGGGCTTTTTCCAACAAATACGTCAACCACAGGGAAGAAAGTTTCTCCTGTACGGTATTTTGCCGCAACCGTGCCTGCAGGTTCGGAAAGTCAACATAATCCAGCGCTTGATCCTGGTTGTAGCAGGAATACATAAAACTTTCCTCGCCGCTTTCCGGATCGACATGCTTGCACAGGCATTGGGCGCAGACACCCTTCATCATGCACTGCATGGGCGAGTTGATCGAGCCTATGGCTTCGTGGCCTTCCTTCAGATAAGGTTTCAAGGCCGCGAAGCGCGCCGCCTTTACCGCCGCCATCATGCGGTCGGAGCCTATCACGATCAAATGATCGACATCCCGCAAGCTCAGCGCGGTGTCGCCGAGCTGGCCGGTGGCATAGGCAACCATGGCTTCGACGATATTGCCGACAAAGGTTTTATCTTGCGGACGGGTGACCGGAATCGCCTCGTTGCCGGGGCGATCGTCCACCGCCCAGACGATGACGTCGGAAGCTTCTTCGATCTCCGGCACCTTGAACAAATCTTCGCGGTTACGGTAGCCGGCGAAATACAACACCTTGTTGCCGGCGGCGCGCATGGCCTTGCCGATGGAGAACAACACCGCGTTGCCCAAGCCGCCACCCAATAGCAGCACGGTCTGGTTTTGCGGAATTTCGGTCGGCGCGCCGGTGATGCCCATCAATACCAACGGATCGCCGGCTTTCCAGGTGGCGCACAGGCGGCTGGAGCTGCCCATTTCCAGGGCAATCAGCGATACCAAGCCTTTTTCCTTGTCGACCCAGGCGCCGGTTAGAGCCAAGCCTTCCGCCGCCAGTGTGGTGCCTTCCACGACCGGGGCCAGCGATTCGTAGTTTTGTACCCGGTAGAACTGGCCCGGTTCGAAATTTTTCGCCGCCGCCGGCGCTTTGATTACCACCTCGATAATCGTCGGCGTCAGGCGGTTGACTTCCACCACGTGGGCCAGGAAGGTGGCATCCAGGCACTGCTGTAAATCCAGCAGTTGCTGGTCGCGAACAGCTTGTTGCGACGGATCCAGCGCGGCCAACTCGTCGGCGAACAACTTGACGATGTAGGGGTAACCGTCCTTGGCGCTAGCCATGGCTTTTACCACGTTACCGGCATACACCGGATGGTTGTCGCCATAGAAGGTAATGTAGCGGCCGTTACTGCTATAGGATGTAAACGGTGCCGGTTTGCCGACCTTGACTTGCGCATCGTCGGCCATCGGCATCAATTCCGCTTGGCCTTGCAGCCAGTCCGGCTCGTGCCGTTTGTAGAACTTGCCTTCCATCGCGAAAGTACGCGGATGCTCCGACTGGTAAATCGTGTTGGGTGCGGTGCCGGCGGCGATAAACAAGCCGCGTAGCGCTACTTCCACTTCATCGGTTTTGCGCCATTTGCCTTCTTGTTCCGCGAGTTTTTCGAAACGCACAGCCCGCAGGTGGCCGTATTGGTCTTCAAGTGCTTCCAGCGGACTCATGCCCTCGGCAAGATAGATGCCTTCCGACAGGGCTTCGTGTATCTCCTCGTGGTTTTGCCGGTAAGCCGGCGAATCCTTGATGCCTTTGCGGTAGAACAGCGTGACGCCGCCCCATTGTTTCAGGAACGGCAGAAAGTTCGGCGTTTCGCCGGCGGCAGCGGCGCGCTCGCGTTCCTGCTCGATGATGCGGCCGTGCGCCAAAAATTCTTCCAGAATTTCCAGTTCTTCGGCATCGTAACGGCCCCGTACCGCTTGTTCGCCGTACTGGGCGACCAGTTTATCGTAACGGTTGACGATTTTGCTGACCTGGCCGGGATAATACGCCAACAATTCGGTCGCGGTATCGATAGCGGTCAAACCGCCGCCGATCACGCCGGCCGGCAAACGTACCTGCAGATTGGCAAGGGATGATTCCTTGGCCGCGCCGGTCAGCTGCAAACCCATCAGGAAGTCCGATGCTTTGCGGATACCGCGGATCAGGTTGTTTTTCAGGTCGATGATGGTCGGTTTGCCGGCGCCGCTGGCGATGGCGATATGGTCGAAGCCCAACTCCCAGGCTTCGTCGATAGTGACGGTGCCGCCGAAGCGTATGCCGCCGTAACATTTGAAAGCCGCGCGGCGCAACAGGGTCAGGTAAATCACTTTCAAGAAGTTTTTATCCCAACGCACGGTGATGCCGTATTCCGCCACGCCGCCGAAACCCAGCATGACCCGCTTGTCCAAATCTTCGTACAAGTCCTTGAAGTCTATGATGGGCAAGGGCGGATTATTGCGATCGCCGGTCAAATGCAGCGGTAGCGGCTCGATTTTCAGCGCATCGATGCCGACCACGCCGAAGCCTTCGTTCAACAGATAGTGCGCCAGCGTGTAGCCGGCCGGGCCCATGCCCGCCACCAGCACGTTTTTGCCGTTGTAGGGCAGGGCGGTGGAGCGTTTGACGTTAAGCGGGTTCCAGCGGGTCAGCAGGCTGTAGATTTCGAAACCCCATGGCATGAATAACACGTCGGTCAGGACATTGGTTTCGATTTGCGGGATATTGACCGATTCGGTTTTTTGGTAAATACAGCCGCGCATGCAATCGTTGCAGATCCGGTGGCCGGTACCCGGGCACATCGGGTTGTCGATGATAATCATCGCCAATGCGCCGATATTGTCGCCCTGGCGTTTGACCACGTGCATCTCGGAAATTTTTTCTTCCAGCGGGCAACCGGTCATCAAGGCGCCGAGATGGTTGGTTTTAAAGGTCGCGTCTTTCTTGTTCTTGATGCCCTTGGAGCAGGAGTCGTTATCGCGGTCGTGGCAATAGATGCAATGGTCAACTTCGTATAAGGCTTGCCGCTGGTTGAAACGTTTGTCGGTCAGCGCAAAACCGTCGCGGCGGCGGTGATGGTGTTCGTCGCAGGCCCATGCGTCGTAACCCGTTTGTTCAACCGATACGTGCTCGACCAAATTGTCCAGATTGGTTTTTTCCGGCACTTTAAAGCTCAGCCATTTGGCGACCACGGCTTGCAGTTCCGGCATTTGTCTGGCGGCAAAGCTCCAGCGGTAAACGATATCCAATAAGCAGGCGATCAATCCGGTTGCCGAATCGCAGCCCAGCACCAATACCGGTTGCTCGCTGATCTGGCTTTTCAAGATGGCGACATCGGCGTCGCTCAAATCGGTTTGCTGCGACATGCGCCACAGTTCCGCACCCAATTGGCTGACGGCCAATTCCGGATCCTCGGCGAACAATAATTGTTTGCCGGTTGCGGCCAGCAAGGCATCCAGCTCGGCCTGCAGTTGCGCTATGTCCCAGCCTTCCGTGGTTTGTCCCTTAAAACGGCTGGCCAGTTTACCGACGATTTCCGTACGGTATACGAACACCGCGTCGAATTCGCCGCGTATCTGGCCGATTTGCTGCTCGCGGACATCGGTGACGTTGAACAAGCGGGCGACAAAAGTACCGACCAAGGGCGCCATTCTGACCAGCAGCTCGGAAATGTCTTCCGGTTTCATGCCTTCGCCGGCGCAGGCGCGGTAAGCACTGATTTCCGCAAATAAATTCGCGTCGTGTTGTTGCACGGATTGGTCGAAAACATCCAATAAGTCGGCCAAGCGTTTGGCGTCGTACAGATCCCGGTATTCAAAGCCGGGGATGCCGAGAGTCAGTTGCGTAAATTGGCTGGTATTAAGCATTTGGGTCATCAAGTTGTTCCGTTAGTAGTCGCTTGTGAGAGTTTTGAAAATGGCCGGTTAGGGTAAATCGTCAAGAACGCTTTCTTTTTGCGTGACCAAAAGGTCTTCCTTATTTAGCCCCAAGGCCAGCGCAATCGCGCTGGCTACGTAAATCGATGAGTAAGTGCCGACAACCACGCCTATCAGCATGGCGATCGCGAAGCCGTGTATGGTTTTGCCGCCCAGAAATACCAGCGCCAAGACGGTTAAAAACACCGTGAACGAGGTCAGAATGGTACGGCCCAGGGTTTCGTTGAGGGCGTTATTGGTGATTTCCTCGATTGAGGTGGTCAGGCGCGTGCTGCGAAAGGTTTCGCGGATGCGGTCGTAAACCACGATGGTGTCGTTGATGGAATAACCGATGATGGCCAGGATTGCCGACAATACCGTCATGTCGAATTCCCAACCAAACACCGAGAAAAAACCCAGCGTGATGACGGAGTCGTGGATCAAGGCCAAAACCGCGCCGACCGAGAATTTCCACTCGTAGCGGATGCTGACATAAACCATGACGCCGATGAAGGCGAATAGCAACGCCAGGCCGCCATCGTCGATTAGGTCGTTGCCTACTTGCGGACCGACAAATTCGACCCGGCGCATTTCGCCGGGCGCGGACTGGCTGGCGTTGGCGGCTTCCAGGACTTGTTGGCTGAGTTGATCCTGTTTGATGTTTTCCATGGGTTTCAGCCGCAGCAAGACTTCCTGCGAGCTGCCGAAATGCTGTGCGTTGGCGTCGGCAAAGCCGCGTTCCGCCAGGGTTGAACGCATTTTGTCCAAATCCACGGATTGCTCGAAGTGGATTTCGTAGACGCTGCCGCCGGTGAAATCGATGCCGAACGACAAACCGTTTACGAAAAACGATATCACCGAGATTACAAGCAAAAGACCGGAGAACATAAATGCCAGTTTGCTTTTGCCGAGAAAATCAAGTTGCCGTAGGGGTTTCATGCACAAATCCTGAATATAAATGGGTGGAAGAGAGGCTGTCGACCCCGTTTCCGGGGCTATGGGCGTCAAAAGCAGCGAATTGTACTATTTTCTCCAGAAAGTAGGCGTAAAAAGCACAACCAGGGTAAATACTTCCAGCCGTCCCAGCAGCATGGTGATGGCGCATATCCAGGTTTG
Source organism: Methylomonas subterranea (assembly GCF_024505185.1). Taxonomy (GTDB): domain Bacteria; phylum Pseudomonadota; class Gammaproteobacteria; order Methylococcales; family Methylomonadaceae; genus Methylomonas; species Methylomonas subterranea. The sequence goes on along the minus strand of NZ_JANIBJ010000003.1, from coordinate 27,960 downwards.
AAAATCGTTCAGATTGGCGTAGTTGGTGGCGGGGCCCAGTTGGTTCAGGCCGGGGCCGGCGTTGTTTATACAGGCAATGATGCCGCTGAGCGCGGATATCGGGTCCAGACCGGTGAATATGAGCGCAAAGGTCATGCTGACCACGGAAATAAAGTACAGAAAAATAAAGGCCAACACCGCAAAAATCACCTTGTTGGCAATCGGCGTGTTGCCGATGCGGATCGGGTTGACGGCGCGGGGGTGCAGAATGCTGAACATTTCGCGGCCAGCCTGTTTCCATAGCAGCAGGGCACGGAACATTTTGATGCCGCCGCCGGTTGAGCCGGTACAAATCGTGATGCAACTGAGATAAAGCATCCACCAGGGTATGAACGGCGGCCATTGGTCGAAATCTGTATTGGCAAAACCGGCGTCGGTGGCGATCGATATCAGGTTGAAACTGATATAGCGCAGCCCGGTTAAAAAGTCCGGATATAGGGCGGCATGCCAAATGTAAAACGCGCACAACAGAATGCTGAAGGATAGCAAGCCCAGCATGGGCATGAATTCCGGATCTCGGGCGTAAGAGCCGATGCGCTTATTGTGCAAGGCGGTGTAATGGGTGGCAAAGTTGGTTGCGCCCACCAACATGAAGACGGTAATGACCAACTCGATGGCCGGCGAATCGAAGTAGCCTATGCTGGCGTCGTGGGTGGAAAAACCGCCCAGCGACAAGGTGGAGAAGGCATGGCAGATGGCGTCGAACCAGCTCATGCCGGCGAGCTTGAGCGAAACGATACATAACAGGGTGTAGGCCACATATACCATCCACAACAGACGGGCGGTTTCGGTGATCCGCGGCGTCAGTTTGCTGTCCTTGACCGGTCCGGGAATTTCGGCTTTATACAACTGCATGCCGCCAACGCCCAATAAGGGCAGAATCGCCACCGCCAGTACGATGATGCCCAGGCCGCCTATCCAGTTCAATTCGTGCCGCCAGAGATTCAAGGACGGCGCCAGAGTATCCAATCCGGTCAGTACCGTGGCGCCGGTGGTGGTAAAACCGGACATGCTCTCGAAAAAGGCGTCGGTGAAGGTCAATCCGGGTATGCCCCATATAAGAGGCAGGCTGGCCGCCGAAGCCATCAGCAACCAGAAAAAAGCCACCAGCAAATAACCGTCGCGGGTTTTTAATTCGCCGCGAAATTGCATGGTCAGGCTGGCCAACAAGCCCCCCACCCCGATGTTCAGCGACATGCCGCGCAGAAAGTGTTCGGTCATGCCGTCTTCAAAATAAATCGAGGCGGCGATGGGCAGCGCGTAGGTCAGTCCGAATATCATCAATATCAGGCCGAGTACGAAGGAGAGGGTACAAAAGCGTTGCATAGTGGGCCTGTTTGGCGAAGTGGGTCGACAGTTTGAATGGGACTTATATCCGGCGCGGGCCGCAAATTGTAACAAACATTCCGCCGGATTCAGCTTGTCACATAATCTTAAACAACTCTTCACGCGACTGTAACAAAGCCGCCTTAAGCTGGAGCCGTATTCAAAGAGCGCCGAAAATCAACGGAAGAATGGGTTTTCCAATGCCGCAAAGGGTTGCGGCACCAAGCGGAGAGTGTGATGAAACTGATCTATTCGATTCACCAATACGATGTGTTGATGTTCAGCCGCCTGAACAACAGCGCCATCCATGCCAGTCTGGTCCGGCTTTGCCGCTTGTTGTCGTGGAGCGGCGACGGCATTTTGTATGTTGCCCTGGCCGGCGGCTTGTATTGGGCCGAGGGTTCCGCCAATCCTCTATTGCAGACCCTCTTGTTGGGTTTCGCGCTGGAACGGCCGGTGTATTTCGTATTGAAAAACGCCTTCAAGCGCAATCGTCCGCAGCAGGCGATACAAAATTTTCGCAGTGTGATCACGCCTTCCGATCAGTTCAGTTTTCCGTCCGGACACACCTCCGCCGCCTTTTTGGTGGCCACCCTGGTGAGTTATTTCTGCCCCGGCTTAAGCGTGCTTTTGTACGCCTGGGCCGTGCTGGTGGGCTTTTCGAGGCTGGTGCTGGGCGTGCATTTTCCGACCGATACATTGATGGGGGTGGTGCTGGGTGTCGGCGCCGCCATGTTTAGTCTCAACAACATTTTATAGATGAAAATTTTTTATGGTGTGCAGGGCACCGGTAATGGCCACATTACCCGCGCCCGCGTAATGGCCGGCGAACTGTATGCCGCCGGATTCGAGGTCTGCTTCCAATTTACCGGCCGGCCGGCGGAAAAATATTTCGATATGCAGGTGTTCAACGGATACCAAACCCGCGAGGGTCTGACCTTCAATACCCGCAACGGTCAGGTCTCCTACCTGAAAACCGCCCTGCAAGCCAGCCCGATCCGTTTTGTAAAGGATATCAAGGCGCTGGATTTAAGCTCTTACGACTATGTCATCAGCGATTTCGAGCCGGTCACGGCCTGGGCGGCCAGAAGGCAAAAAAAACCGGTGATAGGCATAGGCCATCAATATGCCTTCGGCCACGCCATTCCGCGCAAGGGCTCCGATCCGCTGGCCGAACAGGTCATGAAACTGTTTGCCCCCGCCGATGTGGGCGTGGGGCTGCATTGGCACCATTTCGGCCAGCCCATCCTGCCGCCCATCATCGAAACCCCGGCGTTTCCGGAGAAGGTGCTGGTCAATAAAATCGTGGTTTATCTGCCGTTTGAAGACCAGCAGACGGTCATGCGCCTATTGTGTCCGTTCGAGAATTTCGAATTTCACGTTTACGCGCCGGAGCCGATCGAGTCGAAATACCCGCATATCGCCTTCAAGCCGCTGTCGCGGGACGGCTTCCAAAGGGATTTGTACGACTGCGCCGGCATCATCAGCAACGCCGGCTTCGAGTTGGCTAGCGAATCCCTGCAGATGGGCAAAAAAATTCTGGCCAAACCGCTGCATGCGCAAATGGAGCAGATCTCCAACGCGGCCGCGTTGGAACAATTGGGTTACGGCCACACCATGTTCGATCTGGATGCCCAGGTTATCGAAGACTGGCTGCATAATCCGCATGCTGTGCGGGTCACCTATCCCAATGTAGCCAAGGTGATAGTCGACTGGTTGCGGCACGGCATGCCGAAAATGGATAGCGAGTTCGTGGAAAATGTCTGGGACAGCGTGGAAGTGTTGCAGGTCAGACACGGAGAAATGCTTGCTCCCGCCGCGCGGACGTCGGCGGCTTAGGAACGCGCGCGAACTCACTTTACAAGGCATTCCCTCGCCCTTCGGGCGCCGTCGTAAAAGCCATAAAGAACCCTCTCCCCCCGGGAGAGGGCAGGGTGAGGGTATAAAAAATCAACGCATTGCCTTGTTATTTCCCCTCTCCCCAACCCTCTCCCGCAAGGAGAGGGAGTTTTTACGACAGTCTCTTGCGGGCGGGCTGGGGTTAGGGGAAATTATTCGGGACGGAAATCTTAGTCGTCGTCCTCGCTGGGGATCAGGTTTTTCAGTTCTTGCGAGAGCAAAGTCTGGGCGCCGGTGGTGACTATTTCTTCGCCGGCCTTAAAACCTTCCGCCGCAAAATAGCCGCCGTCGACCAGCGGGCTTTCGGCCAAGGGCCGGCGCGTGAATTCACCGTCCCCTGCCTTGATGTAGACAAACGCCTGTCCCAAATGCCAAACCACCGCCCGCTCGGGAATTATCACACCGTCGGTGCCGGGCGAGTCGTCGGCGATCCAGGCACTGATCCGGGCGCCGAAGGGCAGGCGGCGGGCGTCGGTCCGGAAGAAATAGCGCTCGCCCTGGGTGATGGGGTCGACTTGCGGGGCGGGCGAAACCAGCGTGGCGCCGACGGCCCGTTCGCGCCGACCATGCTCATCCACCGCAATGACACGGGTGGAGGCGGGCAGGCGGCTATTGGCCGGCAGACTGATTTGCAGCAATTGCGCGCGGTGATGCAAAAATTGCTCCGCTTGCGGGTTGTCGGCCCGGGTAAACCAGTCGGTCAACACTTCACCCCATTGCAGGCGGCCGCCGGCAAGGATGGTTTGCTGCTGATAAGCGCTAGTGGACAGGTTGGCCTTATCGTTGCGCCATTGCGCCTGCTGTTCCTGCAGGCGGCGGGTGGAGACGATGTCCTGTTGGTGCAGATGCCGGGTGCGGGACAAATTGGCATCGGCTTCCTGGTAACGGGCCTGGGCACTGTCGCGCAAGGCCTGGGCGGCCAGAAATTGCTGGCGCAGGGCCAGCAGGGGTTGCAGATCGATCACGCTGCCGTGGGCGCTGAATTCCGGCTGCCGGGCGTTGGCTTGCAGGGTTTGGGTGACGATGCCGGCGCTTTGCCGCAGGGCTTGAGCGGGCGCCGGCGGGCTTATGTCGTCATCGTCCACGGTGGCTTGGGGGAGGCTGCCGTAAAGCAAAAAAATCAGGCCGGCCAACGGAATCAGAGGATGCATTTTTCGAATTCAAGGTTGATTTGGCCCGTGATTATAGGATTTGCCGGGGCGGGATTTCTAAATTATTTGTTGTGTAAAAAAAATAGCCGGTTATGCTTTCCAGGTTAACGTTACGGCTAAAAACAGGAATTTCCAATGAAAAAAAATCCAGAAAATCTGAAATACGCAAGCACTCACGAATGGGCGGCTCTGGAAGACGGCCAACTGGTGCGGGTGGGTATCACCGATTTTGCCCAATCGGAATTGGGCGATATCGTTTTCATCGGCTTCCCCGAAGTGGGTCGGAGCGTGACCGCCCGCGAGCAATTGGCGGTGGTCGAATCGGTGAAAACCGCCTCCGATTTATATAGCCCGGTCAGCGGCACCGTGGTGGAGATCAACGAAACGTTGGTGGATGCGCCCGAACAGGTCAACGACGACGCCTTCGCCACCTGGTTGTTTTGTATCAAGGCCGACGATACAACCGAACTGGAACAACTGATGAGTGCCGAGGCCTATCAGGCCATGATAGATGAGTGACGGAAATTTATGGCCAATCAAAATGCAAAAGGCTTGAAACGGCTGATCAATGCCTGTTTTTTCTCGGTGGCCGGCTTCAAGGCCACTTGGCGGCACGAAGAAGCCTTTCGGCAGGAAGTCATGTTGTTCGTGGTCAGCACGCCGCTGGCGCTGTGGTTGGGTAACAGCGCCATCGAAATCGTGTTGCTGATCGGCAGCGTGGTGTTGGTGTTGCTGGTTGAACTGCTGAATTCGGCCGTCGAAGCCGTGGTGGACAGGGTCGGCTTCGAGCATCACGAATTATCCGGCCGCGCCAAGGATATCGGCTCGGCGGCCGTGATGTTGTCGCTGGCCTGGGCCGCCGCTACCTGGGGTTTGATTTTGTTATAAATCCGCCACGGTAAAGCCCGCACAGTGCAACTTTTACCTTGTGCCGCAACCCAACATCCGTTACTTTAGCGCCCGCTGAATGTGTTAACAAAAGGAAAACAATGAGTGCGTTAATTTGCGGGTCCATGGCCTATGACACCATCATGGTGTTTCACGATAAATTCAAACACCATATTCTGCCGGAAAAGGTGCACATCCTGAACGTGTCGTTTCTGGTGCCGGTGATGCGCCGCGAATACGGCGGCTGCGCCGGCAACATCGCCTATAACCTGCAATTGTTGAAAGAAGAGCCCTTGATCATGGCCACGGTGGGGCATGATTTTGAGCCCTATGCGCAATGGTTGAGCCAATGCGGTATCAGTGCCCGTTACATTAAAACCTTGGACGACCATTATACCGGCCAAGCCTATATCACCACCGACGAAGACGACAACCAAATCACCGCCTTCCATCCTGGCGCGATGAATTTTTCGCATCTGAACGACGTGCCCGCCGCGGCGGAAATCACGATCGGTATCGTTTCGCCGGACGGCAAGCAAGGCATGCAACAGCACGCGGCGCAATTCGCCGAACTGGGGATTCCGTTTATTTTCGATCCCGGCCAAGGCATGCCGATGTTCGACGGCGACGAGTTGCTGCAATTCCTGGAGTTGGCCAATTACGCCACCTTTAACGATTACGAGTCCGAACTGATGCAGCAGCGCACCGGTTTGACGCTGGAGCAAATTGCCGAAAAAGTCGATGCCTTGATCATCACCCTGGGCGGCAAGGGATCAAAAATTTATACCCAGGGCCAATGCCTGGATATCCCGCCGGCCGCGCCCAAGCAGGTGCTGGACCCCACCGGCTGCGGCGATGCCTACCGGGCCGGCTTGCTGTACGGCCTGATGAACGATTACGACTGGGATGTGACCGGCCGCATCGCTTCGCTGTTGGGCGCCATCAAAATTGAACACAACGGGACCCAAAACCACGTTTTCAGCATGGCCGAATTCAAACAACGTTATCAAGAAAGTTTCGGTTCCTCATTTTGAGTTTGGTCAATACCCGGGGATTGCTGGAACTGATGGCCCGCTTGCGCGACCCGGAAACGGGTTGCGCCTGGGATGTCAAACAGGATTTTTATAGCCTGATTCCCTATACCATAGAAGAAGCCTACGAAGTGGCGGATGCCATAGAACGCAACGACTTCCAGGACTTGCGGGCCGAATTGGGCGACTTGCTGCTGCAGGTAGTGTTCCATTCCCGGATTGCCGAAGAGCGCGGTTTGTTCGATTTCGAACAGGTGGCGGCGGGCATTTCCGAAAAACTGGTTAGCCGGCATCCGCATGTATTCGCCGGCGTCAAGTTCGAAACCGACCAACAACGCCAGCAAGCCTGGGAAGATGCCAAGGCGCGGGAAAGGCAACAAAAAAATACCGAGAACAAGCCGGAAAGCGTGCTGTCCGGGGTGGCGAAAAGTCTGCCGGCCCTGGTGGCCTGCGAAAAAATTCAGAATCGCGCCGCCAGCCACGGCTTCGATTGGCCGGATACCGAACCGGTATTCGATAAGGTCGAGGAAGAGCTGCGGGAAGTCCATGAAGCTTGGCAATCCGGTGATCAGGCCCACGTGCAGGAAGAAGTCGGCGACTTGTTGCTGGTGGTGGTCAATCTGGCCCGCCACCTGAAAGTGAATCCGGAAATCGCCCTGAAAGAAGCCACCAAGAAATTTACCCGTCGCTTCAATTACATCGAAAGGCAAATCCAGGCCACGGGCCGACAGTTGCGGGAGTGCGAACTGGCGGAGTTGGATAGTCTGTGGCACGAGGCCAAGCAAGTGCAAAAAAATGCGCATTCGGGTGGCTCGTGAAGCGGTCCCTGCTGTGGTTGAGTCTGATAGCTTGGCAAATACCGTCCCAAGCCGGTGAGGTGCTGGGTCATATATCCGACGAATCGGCCCCGGTCGTCGCCGAGCCGGCGCTGCCGGCCGATAACGACAGGCGCATCATATACCGGGTGATTTGCTCGCCGGAAGGCGAAGCCCTGCCGGATTGCGAAAAGCCGTTTCACGATGCCGAATCGCCGAGCCAACCGGAGCCATCGCTCGACATGGAAGAACCGGAGACGGCCGAAGAAACCGCCCCGCTAGAACAAGCCGCCCCGCCCCCCAAGCCCAAGCAAGCCAAAAAAGCCACGGTTGGCAAGCAAAAAGCCGTTAAAAAAACCGCAAAAAAAGACGCGGCAAAAAAGACTGCGGTCAAAAAGAAATAAGACTGGTTCCCGGCGTATAAGGCGGCCGGCGGCTCCGATCTTTACGAATTCGGGCCAGGGATTTTGTCCGATTTTTGCCGCATCCTATCTGTGCCATGCTTGACAACAAATAACCAGTCCCGCCATCAAGCAAACGTTTATTCCTTCAGCTTTTCCAGCGAGCGCGGCCCGGCGGTTCGATTGGAGTCATGAAACCGTTGCATCGCCCCGGCGACTGAAAGACAGTCCTGTAGGAGCGACGCGCAGTCGCGATGATGGCCTTGCTAATCGCGGCCATGCAAGGCTTCCGCCATGACGCTCGGAGTAAACGCCAAGCCAACCGATCGATCTTAAACCACCCTGTCCGGCAAAACCTGTCCGGCAAAATAGGCCGCCAAATTGGCCAACACCTTTTCGCCCATCGCGGTGCGTGTGGCGATAGTCGCGCTGCCCAGATGCGGCAGCAGCGATACATTGTCCAGATCCAGAAAGCCGGGGTTGATGTTGGGTTCGCCTTCGTAAACATCCAGGCCGGCGCCGGCTATGCGTTTGTCCCGCAAGGCCGCAATCAGGGCTTTGCTGTCCACCACGTCGCCGCGGGCAGTATTGATCAAATGCGCGGTGGGTTTCATCAGGGCCAGTCTGGCGGCATTCATCAAATGGCGGGTTTCGTGGCCGCCGGGGCAGTGCAGGGAGACGTAATCGCATAGCGGCAGCAGTTCTTCCACCGTATCGCAGCGCACGGCTTGCAGGTCATCGACCAACGCCGGATCGGCCGGCGAGGGTTTGACATACAGAATTTTCATGCCGAAACCGTGGTGGGCCTTACGGGCCATGGCTTGGGCAATCCGGCCGAAGCCGATCAGGCCCAATGTGGCGCCGGTGACATCGCTGCTCATCATGTGAGTGGGGCACCAGCCCGTCCAGCGGCCGGCGCGCACCAGCCGGTCGCCTTCCGCGCCGCGCCGGGCGGACATCAACAGCAAGGTCATGGCGATATCGGCGGTGCTTTCGGTCAACACGCCGGGAGTGTTGGTGACGATCAGGCCGGCCTGTTTGGCCGCCGCGATGTCGATATGGTTATAGCCGACACCGAAGTTGCCGAGAATCTTGCAGCGCATATGCGGCAGGTCAAACACCTCGGCCGGCAGGCTGTCGCACACCGTGGGGCAAACCGCGTCGTATTGCTGCAGGGCCTGTTTGATTTCCTCGATGGTAAACGGGTGGTCGTCGTGGTTTAGCGTTACGTCATATTGCCGTTGTAACTTGGCTTCCACCGCCGCCGGCCAGCGCCGGGTTACCAGAACGCGATATTTCATGTTGGCTTCCTTGTTTAGGGAGTCTTGTTGGAAAAGGCTAAATCAGACCAGGATTCCGCCCCAAACACAAGCTCGCGGAGTTGGCGGGGAGTTTTATGGAATGGGCCCGCCGCGTTGCGCCGGCGGGCCGGGGATGGATGGCGCCGGACTTATTCCAGGGCGTTTTCGAAGGGTTGCAACGGTTCCAACGTGCCGTCCGCTCCGACCGCCTCGATCAGCAGATATTCGTCGCGGGCCAGCTGGTTCGACAAGGGGTTGCCGTCGGTTGTCAGCATGTTGTCGCCGACGTGGCCGTGAGGAATTTTGATTTCCGGATGATCGAAGGGGGCTTTTTCGTAGCGCACCCGGTCGTCGGTCAGGGTTTTCAGAAATGCGATCAGGTCGGCGCGTGCTTGCTCCGAACTGATCAAATCGCCGGAACCGCCGACGAAGCCGAAATCCTTGCCCGGGGTGTCGAAATTGCCGCCCCTGGCATAGAACTCGACCACTTGCTCCAGACTGGCCATGCCGCCGTTATGCATGTAGGGTCCGGTCAATTCGATATTTCTCAAGCCGGGAATTTTGAAGGCGCCTTCCATGACGGCCATGGCCTTGAGACTGTCCGGCTTGGCCAGTTCGGTCTGCATCGCGGCCGGCGTGGGTTGATAGGCCCAGCTGGGTTGAATGCAGTTGTCGGTGGCTTGAGTTTGCGGCATGACTCCATCCAGCGCGTTAAAGCGGTTTATCGGATTGATTTTCGTGGTATTGGTGGCCAGTTGTTGCTGAAAATCGCAAGGTCTGACGTTTCTGACTTCCGCGTCGTGGACGCCGCTATCGTTGCCGGCCAAAAATTGCAGGTATTGCCGGCTGAAGGACAGGGGTTTGCCGAAGGCGTCGACGCCGCCCAGGCCGATGTCGCCGTCCAGCGGCGTGACGCCGGTGGAGGTAAAGCCGGTGTCGACCAGGGTTCGGCCGGAAAGGCTTAGATGGCGTCCGACCACGTTGTTGGAGGTTGCCAGACTGATGACCGCGTTGCCGAAGGCTTCGGGGTGGGTTTTGACCAACAGCGCGTTGGTCGCCACGGTCGCCGAGGTAAATGTCGGGCCGACATGGCACATGGCGCAGTGGTCGTTGCGGAATTGTTCCATGCCGCGCCGTTCCGATTCGGACAGATCGACCGGTACGCCATTGGCGTCGCGGGCGCTGCGGTCGAAGGGCGAATCGTCCGAGACCAGGGTCGATTCGTATAATTGAATGGCCAGGCCGAAAAACAATGGAAAATTGGCCTCGATCTGGCTATAGGCCAACTGGTTTGGGTCCTTGGGGCGGCCGAATTTGTCGCGCTTGTTGTAAGACCAGTATTTACGGTTAAAGGCCTCCATGATCAGCATGCGATAGCTGGTTTCCAGGCCCGGCAGCAAATTGCCCGGGCTGCTGAAGGTCAAGCCGTTGAAAACGCTGTCGTTGTAATGGACTTTTTGGTTTGCCAGCGGTTTACGGTCCAGCAGTTTGCGCGCCAGTTCCTCGAAGCTGCGTTGACGGCAACTCATTTCGCTGTCGTTCAGGGGTGGGGCGGTTGCTACCGAGGCCAGCGACGAATTGATCAGGCGCAGGCGTTGTTTGTTTACATTGGTTTTGCCGCTGCTGACCCAGACGCCGGCCTCCGGATCGCGGTCGCCCCAGGGATTGTTGCCGTTAAAGACGTTGTTGGCCCGGCCGTCCCAGAAGTTGCGGTGGTTGAAGATGGCGTTTATCACGCTGGGCGCGTTACGCGGCGAGACTTTGCGGGTACCCAGCGGGCCGACGTGAAACACCGCGTCCGCATTGCGGCCGCAAACGTCGTTGCCGTCGCTAGGCAGGGTTTTGCCGAACGTACCGCTGAAGGTGCCGGATGAGGACACCACGTCGTCGGTTTGAAAGCTGATGGGCGAAGAGGTGTCGAACTTGTTGCCGCGTTGTAGAAACGGGAAATCCGCTTTCTTTAAGGTGTAATTGGGCCCGCCCAGGCTGTCGGTGACGGTGGCCTCGAAGCTGGCGGCGGTTGCGCTTGCCGATACGCCGCCGGGGGCCAATTGATTTTTCACCCGGGCGTCGGCGCCGGCATGAAAGTGACAGCTGGCGCAGGCCATGCCGTCGCTGCCGACATTGGTATCCCAGAACAGCGCCTTGCCCAGCTGGATGGCGACTTTTTTATCGATCACGATGGGGTCTGGCCCATCGTGCAGGCCGGGTACTTCCGGAATGGGGGCGTTTTTCAGGCTGATCGGCAGCGGGCCGAAACCGTCCGCATGGGCCGGGCTTGACATGCAGGCAACCGCAATGAAGGACAGCAGCAGGGATGCCGGATTGAAATTGAGGGACATGAGCGCTCCGGGAATGTTTGATGGCAAATGGCTAAAACGAAAATGCCTCTGCCGTTCGCTTGAAAGGCAGAGGCACACGCTAAAAATTCCTTGTTTGAACTGTCATGCGTTGTTTATTCAGCGCATGATGGCGACTCATTCGCGAGCGGGTATTGCGGGCGGGCTCCGTGGTGGAGCCTGTCCTGTTAGGCTGCTGCCTTCAGTTTGCGGCGGCCGCCGACCAGCAAGCCGGCCAGGGCGGAACCGAACAGATAAACCGCGCCCGGCAGCGGTACGGCTTTAACCGTCAGTTGTGAACTGGCCAAGCCGGTCAGCGCGTTGTTGGCGCCGCCGAAGGCTACGGTGTACCAACCCTGAGCCAGATTTTGGAATACCAATTGGGCAATGCTGGTGCCGAAACTGCCGGATACGGCGGAGAAATAGGTGTTATCGCCGACTTGGTTGACACCGCTGTTGATGGTTTCGCCCCAGTCGGTTTGGCTGCTGCCGTAAGCCGCGCCGCCGTTTACATAAGCCAGGGTTTGCAACATGTTGCCGTTGGCGCCGTTCATCCAAGTAGTACCGTCGTCGCCCAGTTGGCCGACCGCGTTATAACTATGCGGTGTGCCGTCACCCGCGCCGGTGCCGCCGTCGAATGCGCCGTTGGAGGCGTAGACGGTCATGCCGAAATCGCGGCTGCCGCTTAATGCCTCGGCGGAAATGCTGACGGTTTGATTGGCGGCGCTGACTTCAAAGGTCAGCCATCTGACCGCATGCCCCCAGCCGGAATAATTCAGATTGGGGTTGCCGGTCCAGCCCGCGCGGCCGCCGGCGGAGTCCGCCATGTTGAAGATGCCGGAAGTGATGGTTTCGCCGGCGGCCAAGCTGTTGTCGCCATTCGTCCAGCCGATCGAGTTAACATTAACCGCGCCGGCGGCATGGGCGCCGCTGCTGGCCAGTGAGATGACGGCGCCGATCACCGCGCTACGGATAGTGGTTTTAAGCTTAAAGTTCATTCGTTGTATCTCCTAAGATTTGGTCTGCGCACGGGGGCGAATGGACCGCTGAAGTTTGTCCCGCTCGAATATTCTCAGTTCTAAGTCGCCGCGCGTTTCCCTGTTGACGCAGCGACATAGGCTGTTCATGAATATTCTGAGGCTGTATAAAGCAACCCGGCCATCTGCGGCAGATCCGTGGCTTTCCGGCCCCGCCTTGCGGCGAGTGTGGCAACGTAGATGCCGACGATAGCGGGGCCACTCCCCCAAGCGGGATCGCGCTTATCGGCAACTGACCGAATAATGCATTGTGTGTGCCAACAAGGCTTTTAGCCGGCCGGCCGCATTGGCGAATAGGTTGTCAGGCTGCATGGAATGCTAAGGATTACAAAAGCTTATCGTTTGTAGGTGATTGCCTACGGGTTGGCGTTTAAAGCCTGGGTGCTCTTTTCGGCGCGGTGTCCGCGCCGGCTGAAGCGGGATTCCGGAAGAAAAATAAGGGATATGCCATGCTAATGCGGCATATCACGCAATTTGTTTTCATGCCGTACCCTGATAACCTATTTGCGGGGCTTTGTCGCGGATAGCCGGGGTTTTTCATACGACTCGACTTCCATTCATACGGCAAGGACGATGCAATCTAATGGAGTTTTTATGTCTGACTTTTTCTGTAAGTCGCGCATTACCGCCGGGCCGGGTTTTAACCGCTGGCTGGTGCCGCCGGCCGCCTTGTCGGTGCATTTATGCATAGGCCAGGCCTATGCCTTTAGTGTGTTTAACGACCCCTTGACCCGGGTGATAGGCATTTCGGCGCCAGCCGCCGAGGATTGGAAACTGACCACGCTGGGCTGGATCTTCAGTCTGGCCATCGTGTTTTTGGGGCTGTCGGCGGCGTTCGGCGGTAAATGGCTGGAAAAGGTCGGTCCGCGTCTGACCATGTTCGTGGCGGCCTGTTGTTTCGGAGGCGGCTTCTGGGTGGCTGCGCTGGGCGTTTACTTGCATCAAATCTGGCTGGTGTATCTGGGTTACGGCGTGATAGGCGGCATAGGACTGGGGCTGGGCTATGTGTCGCCGGTTTCGACCCTGATCAAATGGTTTCCCGATCGGCGCGGCATGGCCACCGGCATGGCCATCATGGGATTCGGCGGCGGGGCCATGATAGGCGCGCCGCTGTCTGTCCTGTTGATGGATGCATTCAAATCGGCCCAGTCCGTCGGCGTCATGGAAGCGTTTTTGCTGATGGGTTGCCTGTATTTCGTTTCGATGCTGATAGGCGCCATGACCATCCGCATACCGCCGGCCGATTGGCGGCCGCCGGGTTGGACGCCGCCGCCGGTGGCAAACAAAATGATCAGCCAAAACCATGTGCATATCGATCAGGCCCTGAAAACCCCGCAGTTTTATTTGTTGTGGCTGGTGTTGTGTCTGAACGTGACTGCCGGCATCGGCGTGTTGGGGCAGGCCTCGGTGATGATACAGGAGATGTTCAAGGGTAGTGTGACGCCGGCGGCGGCGGCCGGATTTGTCGGCTTGCTGAGTTTGTTTAACATGGGCGGGCGGTTTTTTTGGTCGTCGGCTTCCGATTATCTGGGGCGCAAAAACACTTACTTTATTTTCTTCGTGGTGGGGGCTGGCTTATACGCTTTGATACCGCGCATGGGCATGCAGGGCAATATGGCCATGTTTGTCGGGCTTTACGCTCTGATCATGAGCATGTACGGCGGCGGTTTCGCCACCATTCCAGCCTATTTGGCGGATATTTTCGGCACCCGTTATGTCGGCGGCATCCACGGCCGTTTGTTGACGGCCTGGTCGACGGCCGGCGTGTTGGGTCCGGTGCTGGTGAATTATATTCGCGAATATCAGATAGGCCAGGGTGTGGCCAAGGCGGACGCCTATAATGCCACCATGTACATCATGGCCGGCATATTGGCGCTCGGTTTTATCTGTAATCTGTTGATTCGGCCGGTGCATGAAAAACACCATATGAAACACGATGAATTCGACGAACTGGATGGCATTTATCCGGCGGACGGGCATTGAGGAAAAAGAGATGAAACAAAAATCAAAAACCGGCGTGCTTACGCTGATTGTGTTTTGGCTATATGTAGCGCTGCCGTTGCTGTGGGGAGTGGCTTCCACGCTGAAGAAGGCGATGGCTCTGTTTAACTGATGTTTTAGCAAGAGAAAAGGCGCCCTTAGGCGCCTTTTTATTAACCTAACGACAGGTGTTATTTCGCTGTCGAGCGGTAATATTCAATCGCCGCGGCAACGCCGCTGCCGGCTTTGATGTCGATATCGTTATCCAGCATGGCCATTTCCACGCCGGCAATCGCCCCCAGCAGAGAGACGTCGTTCATGTCGCCGACGTGGCCGATGCGGAAAACCTTGCCGGCCACTTCGCTCAAGCCGGCGCCCAGCGAGATGTTGTATTTGTTGTAAGCAGTGCCGATGACATGGCGGGCGTCTTTGTCGGAAGGTACCAAAATCGCAGTCACGGTGTCGGAAGCCCAGCCTTCCTGGGCACACGTTTGTAAGCCCCAGGCCGCCACGGCGCGGCGCACGCCTTCGCCCAGGCGATAGTGACGGGCGTAAACGTTTTCCATGCCTTCTTCCAGCAGCAAATCCAGCGCCTTGCGCAGGCCGTACAGCATTGGAGTTGATGGGGTGTAGGGGGTGTAGCCGTCTTTATTCGATGCCGCCATGTCTTTCAAGGAAAAGAACGAACGCGGGAAGTTGCTGTTGTCGATGGCGGCCAGGGCTTTTTGGCTGAAACCCAAAATCGCCAGACCGGCCGGCAACATAAAGCCTTTTTGCGAACCGGCGATAGATGCGTCCACGCCCCATTCGTCCTGGCGGAAATCGATACTGCCAATGGCGCTGACGCCGTCCGAGAACAGCAGGGCAGGGTGGCCGGACGAGTCCAGGGCCTTGCGCACGCCGGGAATGTCGCTGGTGACGCCGGTCGAGGTTTCGTTATGGGTGGCCAATACGGCTTTGATTTCGTGATTTTTGTCTTCCTTCAGGCGAGCTTCCAGGTGATCGAGAGGAATGCCCTTGCCCCATTCGACCTGATGGATTTCCACGTCGAAACCCAGTTTTTTGGCGGCTTCCGCCCACAAATGGCCGAATTGGCCGAAGCGGTAAATCAACACCTTGTCGCCCTGGTTCAGGCAGTTGGTCATCGCCACTTCCCAGCCGGCGGTGCCGGTGGCCGGGAACACGAAGCACTGGCCGCTTTCGGTGCGGAACACTTTTTTCAGATCTTCCAGAATCGGCGACAACAGCTTGGGGAAGATCGGCGAGCGGTGATCTTCCATCGGTACGTGCATCGCGCTGAGAATTTCATGTGGGGTGTTGGTAGGACCTGGAACAAAAAGGTGATTGCGACCCGCCATCTGGTGTCTCCTTTGGGATTTGATTGAAGCGTGAAATCGCCGGATGGTGTCATATTTGGCGGCTTTCGGCAAGTCGTTTGCCGATGCCGGCGGTCGAAATCCGGTCAATGCGCGAGGCCGGGGCAATTGACATTAACCGGTCGGAAAGTAAAATGGCCGACTATTTGTTTATAGCCTGGGCTGGAAATTGTTCCAGTCGATATCAACCCAGTAGGAAACCATACATGAGCCACACACTATACGAAGCCAATGCCCAACGCGTCCAACGCTGCGAATTGGCGGTACCCGGTTCCAGCCCGGAAATGTTCGAAAAAGCCCTAAAAAGCGGTGTGGATTTCGTGTTCCTCGATCTGGAAGACGCAGTGGCGCCGGACGATAAACTACAAGCGCGCAAAAACGTCATTCAGGCCATCAACGACCTGGACTGGCAGGGTCACGGCATCACGCTGTCGGTGCGCATCAACGGCCTGGATACCCAATACATGGTGCGCGACGTGGTGGATCTGGTGGAGCAGGCCGGCGCCAAAATCGACACGGTTTTGATTCCCAAGGTCGGCGTTTACGGCGACGTTTATATGGTGGATGCGATGCTGTCCCAACTGGAAATGCAGGAAGGCCTGAAAAACAAAATCGGCATCGAATGCCTGATTGAAACCGCCCTGGGCATGGCCAATGTGGAAGACATCGCCAAACAAGGCGCCATCGGCGGCCGGGTGGAAGCCCTGCATTTCGGCGTGGCGGATTATGCCGCCAGCAACCGCGCCCGCACCGTCAACATCGGCGGTTTGAATCCAGACTATCCGGGCGACCAATGGCACGCGGCCATCAGCCGGATGACCGTGGCCTGCCGCGCTTACGGTTTGCGTCCCATCGACGGCCCATTCGGTGACATTAAGGACCCGGAAGGTTACAAAGCCGGTGCCCGCCGCGCCGCCGCCTTGGGTTGCGAAGGCAAGTGGGCGATTCATCCGTCGCAAATCGCCCTGGCCAACGAAGTCTTCACCCCTCCGGCCGCCGAAGTCGAAAAAGCCAAACGCATCCTGGAAGCCCTGCGGGAAGCGGCGGCGCAAGGCAAGGGTGCCGCCGCGCTGGACGGCCGCCTGATAGACGCCGCCTCCGAGCGCATGGCGAACAATATCGTTCGCGCCGCCGAAGCGATTGCCGCGAAAAGTAAATAAACAAAACGTAGCCTGAGTTCACCCTACGGGCATAAAAGCGTAGCGTAACCCGGGATTGAAAGCCTTCGTGTCGGATTACGCTGCGCTAATCCGACCTACATTTTTTAATATCACGAGAGAGATTCATGGACATTCATGAGTACCAAGCAAAACAGTTGCTGTCCGAATACGGGGTAAAAATCGCCGCCGGCGGACTGGCCTATAGTCCGGAAGATGCCGTGCAGCGTTCGCGCGAAATCGGCGGCCACGTTTGGGTGGTCAAGGCCCAGATTCATTCCGGCGCCCGCGGCAAGGCCGGCGGCATCAAGGTGTGCAAAACCCACGACGAAATCAGCGAAGCCGCCGAGGCCTTGCTGGGCAAGCGTCTGGTTACCCATCAAACCGGCCCGGCCGGCAAGCAATGCCTGCGGTTATACGTGGAAGCCGGCACCGATATCGCCAAGGAATTGTATTTCAGCCTGTTGATAGACCGCGCCCAGGAACGCATCGTCATGGTTGGTTCGGCCCAGGGCGGCATGGAGATCGAGGAACTGGCGGAAAACAATCCGGAAGCCATCAAAAAAATCTACATCGAACCAGCAGTAGGGCTACAGGATTTTCAAGCCCGCGAAATGGCTTTTGCCCTGGGATTGAACGCCGACCTGGTACCGCAAGCTGTTAAGCTGATTCAAGGCTGCTACCGGGCCATGCGGGATTTGGACGCCAATATGGTCGAGATCAACCCGCTGGTCATCACCGGCCACGACGAACTGATCGCGCTGGACGCCAAAATGGGTTTCGACGACAACGCGCTGTTCCGTCGGCAAAAAATCTCCGAACTACGCGACAAGACTCAGGAAGACCCGCGCGAAATGGCGGCGGCCGACCGCGGCTTGAGCTATGTCGGCCTTGACGGCGACATCGGCTGCATGATCAACGGCGCCGGCTTGGCGATGGCGACCATGGACATGATCAAATTGGCGGGCGGCGAGCCGGCCAACTTTTTGGACGTCGGCGGCGGCGCTTCGGCCGAGCGTACCGAAAAAGCTTTCCGCATGGTATTGGCGGACAAAAACGTCAAGGCCATGCTGGTGAATATTTTCGCCGGCATCAACCGCTGCGACTGGATCGCCGAAGGCGTGGTGCAGGCCGTGCAAAAAATCGACATGAAAGTACCCTTGATCGTGCGTTTGTCCGGTACCAATGTCGAGGAAGGCCGCAAGATCATCGAAGACAGCGGTTTGCCCATCATCACGGCGGACACGCTGGCGGAAGCGGCCGAGAAAGCGGTGCAGGCACGTAACGAAGTGGTCGCTCAGGCGCAAGGTTAAGGAAACGACATGGCAATTTTTATCGATAAAGACACTCGCATCATCGTGCAAGGTTTCACCGGCAAGATCGGCACCTTTCACGCCCAGGAAATGATAGATTACGGCTCCAACGTGGTCGGCGGCATTACGCCCGGCAAGGGCGGCCAAACCCATTTGGAGCGGCCGGTGTTCAACACCGTCAAGGAAGCGGTGGAACAGGCTGGCGCCGAGGCCAGCATCGTCTTCGTGCCGCCCGCCTATGCGGCTGATTCCATCATGGAAGCGGCCGAAGCCGGCATCAAATACTGTGTGTCCATTACCGACGGTATTCCGACCCAGGACATGATGAAGGTGAAAATCTTCCTGAGCAAATTCCCCAAGGATAAACGCATGGTGCTGACCGGCCCCAACTGCGCCGGCACCATCAGTCCGGGTAAATCGATGTTGGGCATCATGCCGGGCCACATTTACATGCCGGGCAACGTCGGCATCGTCGGCCGTTCCGGCACACTGGGCTACGAAGCCGCCGACCAGATGAAACGCCTGGGCATAGGGGTGTCGACCTCGGTCGGTATCGGCGGCGACCCGATCAACGGCAGCTCGCACCGCGACATTCTGGAAAAATTCGAGCAGGATCCGGAAACCAAGGTGGTGATGATGATAGGCGAAATCGGCGGCCCGCAGGAAGTGGAAGCCGGCATGTTCGCCAAGCAACACATGAGCAAGCCGGTGGTGGCTTACATTGCCGGCCTGACCGCGCCGAAAGGCCGCCGCATGGGCCACGCCGGGGCGATTATTTCTTCGTCCGGCGAATCGGCGGCGGAGAAAGTCGAAATGCTGAAGGAACTGGGCGTCACCATCGCGCCGACGCCGGCGGCGATGGGCGAAACCGTCGCCAAGGTGCTGGCCAAGCTCTAAGCCGGCCCGGCCTAGTCAAAAGCCCGCGATAGCGGGCTTTTTTATTGATTTGTTGTAGTTATTCAGTCAAAACTGCGTAAAACAAACCTGGGCTGGCTTATCCACCCTACACTGTTTTAGTTACCATCCGCCAAAGCATGCATTCAAACAATCCCGCCAAACTGTTGCAAACCTACCGTAATTTACCGGCCGATTTGAAAACGCTGGTCAATCTATTGGCGGTTTATTACGGTTATTGCTCTTTGACCAATATCGCCAAATGTCTGGCCGGCTTGGGCATCAAGGAGGGCAGCAGGGTATTGAAATCGGAAACGGTCAAGGCTCGTTTGCGGCCCTTGATCGCCGAAGGCTTGCTGGAGGAAAACGCCCGCCCCGGCGGCACCCGTTGCGCCCGCGGACTGGCGGAGAGCATTACCCGGCAATTGGTCGCCGCAAATGAGTTCGAAAAATACGCGCTCGAGGTGTTCGCCCTTAACCCGCCCAGCCGGGGTTATTACCGCTACAACAGCGCGGAGGACTGCATACGCGAAGCCCGCATTCATTTTCATCGCGGCGATTATCAACAGATGCAAGGCTGCCTGCAGATTGGCCGGCGCTATCCGGGCAATCTGCCCAGCGATATCGATTTGTACCTGTCCTGGTTTTTAAATCCGCTGGACGTGGCTTGGTTTCAACAACACCATTCGCCGGTATTGCCGGAAATGGCCGAATACGCCTGTCTGCACCAGTTGATTTATTTATACCGATATCCCTCGCTGGAGGCGTTTTTTCAGCAACAACTGGTCGACATGGGCGGTAAAAATCAGCCTGTTTTCCTCCGCATGTATCTGGAACTGAAATTACTGCGTGGCGAGTGGGAAGAAGTGGCCGAACTGACGAAGGGCACCGATGAGCCGGAAGTGCGGGCAATTGCCGCCATGCTGGCGTTTTTGCGCGGCGATTATGCCGACGCGGCTGCGCTATATGAGAAAGCCCTGTCGTCGTCCAGAAAGCTGAGCGGTCAGCGCAACGACTATTTTTACGGCTTGGCCGGCCTGTTTTATCCCTTGGCGATACTGAAAGGCAACGACGGCAAACTGCGCGCCAAGCTGCCGACCTTGCTGAATCAGGCCGCCAAGGCCGGCGGCTATTGGAGCGGACTGTACGGCTATTTATCGATGTTTTTACAGTTCCAGCAAGGTGATTTGCGCGTTCGCGACCAACTGTTGCATATGGTGTTGTCCTATCGGGTCAATTGCGGCTTTCGGGAAAGCGGCAATCCAGAAACGGTTTCGCATGCGCCGCTGTTGCAACCCGTGATGCTTTTACTGATCAAATTCTGGCTCAAAGCCGATTTTGTCAGCCGGATAGACGCGGTCGACCAACAGCTATACGGCCATTTGGCGGCCAACGGTTTCCGCTGGCTGGCCGCGGAACTGGCAAAAGTATTCAGTCATATCGAACCGGCCAAGTCCAGCCAATGGGACCAGAACTTTTTCAATCAAGGCCGCTCGGCCTTGGCCGATCTGTTTGTCAGCCGGGCCGATTGGGAAGTGGCATTGGACGCGTTGCTGAATTTGCCGGTGGGCGGCAAAAAGCCCGAAACCTCGGCTCAGGCCGAAAAGCCCACCCGCTTGGCGTGGCTGTTGACTTACGTCGAACGCGACCACCGGGTCGATATCGAGCCGCGCGAACAAAAACAGCAAGCCAAGGGCGGCTGGAGCAAGGGCAGGGCGGTGGCCTTGAAGCGTTTGGCGCACGAACGGGACAAGTTCGATTATCTGTCGGAGCAGGACCATAAACTCTGCGCCCATATCAAGGAATATCGCGATAGCGGCTGGTACGGCGGCGGCACGTATTTTCAATTCGACGGCAGCATGCCGCAAGCGCTGATCGGCCATCCCCTGCTGTTTTGGGCGGATGCCGCTGAAGTGCGGGTCGAGGTGGCGAAGGGCGAAGCAGAATTGCGGGTCAAAAAGCTGGATCAAACCGACAAGATCAAGATAAGCCTGGAACCGGCGCCCGGTTACGAACAAAAATTCCATATCAGCAAGGAAACTCCGACCCGTTTGCGGGTGGTGGAGTTCAGCGCCGACCATCACAAAGTCTATGGCGTGTTGGGCGCCAAGGGGCTGGAAGTGCCGGCCTCCGCGCAAGACAAGGTGCTGCGGACGCTGACCAGCATCTCCGGCCTGTTGACGGTACACTCGGATATCGGCGGCAGTTCCAGTACCGCCGAGCAGGTCGATGCCGACGCCACGCCGCGCATTCACCTTTTGCCGCACGGCGAAGGCCTGCGGGTGGCCTTGCTGGTACGGCCGTTCGCCAGCGGCGGCGGCTATTTTCAGCCCGGACAGGGCGGCGAAAGCGTATTGGCGGAAATCGACGGCAAAGCCTTGCAGACCCGCCGCGATTTGCAACGGGAACAAGGTCTGGCCGCCGCCGTGATCGAGGCCTGCCCGGTTTTACGCGATGCCGAAAGGGATGCGGCGGGCGACTGGTTGTTCGATCACCCGGAGACCTGCCTGGAGTTTTTGTTGCAGGCCCAGGCCCTGCCGGAAAGCGAGGCCTTGTTGGAGTGGCCGGAAGGCGTGCGTTTCAAGGTGCTGGGACAGAGCGGCGGCAGCGGCTTCAGCATGCGGATCAAGCGCGACAACGACTGGTTTGCCCTGCAGGGCGAGCTGAAGATCAACGACGAAACGGTGGTCGACATGCAGCAGTTGCTGGGCTTGCTGGACCATAGGCAAGGCCGGTTTCTGCAGTTGAAAGACGGCCAGTTCATCGCCTTGACCGACGAATTCCGCCGCCGCCTGGAAGACTTGAAGGCATACGCGGACCTCAGCGGCAAAAAAGTGCGCCTGAATCCGCTGGCGGCCCTGACGCTGGAAGACTGGCGGGACGACGCCGGTTTCAAGGCCGACAAGCACTGGCAAAACCATATTCAGCGCTTGCAACAGGCCAGGGATTATCAGCCCAAAGTGCCGTCCACCTTTCAGGCAGAATTGCGCGATTACCAGATGGACGGTTATCGCTGGCTGAGCAGATTGGCGCAATGGGGCGTCGGCGCCTGTCTGGCCGACGACATGGGCTTGGGTAAAACCGTGCAGGGCTTGGCTTTATTGGTCGAGCGGGCGCCGGGCGGCCCCAGTTTGATCGTGGCGCCGACTTCGGTGTGTGCCAATTGGGAAAACGAAGCCCGCCGTTTTGCGCCCACCTTGAATCCCATGGTGCTGGGGGTCGGCGACCGCCAACGCGTGCTGGAAAATCTGCGGCCCTTCGACCTGTTGATCTGCAGTTACGGTTTGCTGCAGCAGGAGCAGTTGGCCGATATGTTGGCCGCTATTGCGTTCCAGACCGCGATACTCGACGAAGCGCAATGGATCAAGAATGTCGCCACCCGCCGATCGCAAGGCGCGATGAATCTACAGGCGGATTTTAAAGTCATCATGACCGGCACGCCGCTGGAAAACCATCTGGGCGAATTATGGAACCTGTTCCGTTTCATCAATCCCGGTTTGCTGGGTTCCCTGGAGCAATACAACCAGCGCTTCGCCGGCCCCATAGAGCGGGACCGTAACGCGCGGGCCAGGCAGCAACTGAAAACCCTGATTCAGCCCTTTATGCTGCGCCGCACCAAGACCCAGGTGTTGCAGGAATTGCCGCCGCGCACCGAAATTCCGATTTACGTCGAGCTCAGTCAGGAAGAAATTGTGTTTTACGAAGCCTTGCGGCGGGACAGTCTGGCCGCCTTGAGCAACAGCGACGGGCCGCCCGGGCAAAGACAGTTGCAAATTCTGGCCGCCATTACCAAATTGCGCCGAGGCTGCTGTAATACCAAGCTGGTAAACGCCGAGCTCGAACTGCCCAGCAGCAAGTTGGCGGCCTTCGGCGAAATTGTCGACGAATTGCTGGACAACCGGCACAAGGCGCTGGTGTTCAGTCAGTTCGTCGACCATCTACAGTTGATCAAGCAGTACATCGAGCAGCGCGGCATCGCCTATCAATACCTGGACGGCGGCACGCCGGCCAGGGAAAGGCAAAAACGGGTGGATGCCTTCCAGCGCGGCGAGGGTGAATTGTTTCTGATCAGCCTGAAGGCCGGCGGGGTGGGGCTGAACCTGACCGCCGCCGATTACGTGATACACATGGATCCCTGGTGGAATCCGGCCGTGGAAGATCAGGCATCTGACCGTGCTCATCGCATGGGACAGCAGCGTCCGGTGACCATTTACCGGATGATCGCCAAAAATACCATCGAGGAAAAAATCGTCGCCTTGCACAGCCACAAACGCGATTTGGCCGACAGCTTGCTCGATGGTGCCGACATCAGCGGCAAAATGTCGCCGGACGATTTGTTGAGTTTGATGAAGGGCGGTTAGGATTCCGTTCCCAATAAACTCCCTTTCTTTATAGTCCTTATCCGAATCTTCTCCCGGCGACTGTCGAAAAAGCCCTCTCTCCTTGCGGGAGAGGGTTGGGGTGAGGGGGGGGTAACTAATAAGTCATTGTTTTATAACGACTCCTAGCCCTCTCCCCGAGGGATAAGGGATCGATAGGCGTTTACGACAGCCTCGGCGGTAAGAGGAAACGGAATGCGGAAATTATTGCGGGCGGATTCCTTCGCCGGCGCTCACGGCTGCCTGGTATTGTTGTTTTTGCGCGCGATGTTGCGGCTGGCCTTGTTTTGCTGATGGGTCAAGCGGGCGCGCTCCGCGTTGTTCACGGTCCCGTCGGCTTTGACGGCTGTTTCCAGATGTTCGATACGGCTCTGTTGATGTTCCAGGCGGTTGGCTTCGCGACGGGTCAATGCGCCCGAATCCAGGCCCTGTTCGATGCGTGTTTGCTGATTGTTCCGCCTGTGGTCGACACGCGGCGTGTCGGCGCCGGCCAGACCGGTCCGGGATAGTGCCAAGCCCAGCAACAGGCCGCCGGCCAGCAGGGTTTTAGGGTTTCGATGCATGTTTACCTCCGCAATGAAATAGTCGTTCGCCAACCCGCCGGGCCGGGGGGAATCCGGGCGGGCGGCATGGTTAAATTTTACCCTGTAATCTTAGCCGTCCCTTAAGCATGATAATGCCGGCCAAGCTTGGCCGGACAAGCGGAAATCCCGCCGACGGACCTTGCATGAATGCCGGAAATTAAATCTCGCCGCTAACTCCTTGAGTTGACAAAACAAGCCGGCCGTTTGACGCGCTTGTGAAAAAATCACGCTCGACAACACAATATATTGTGCTAATATTTCTCCATAAACACTATATACAGTATTTGGCCTGTTAAAGTGTCTTCCGCTTCAAACCAATTGCACATCAAGATGTTAGCCGTTTTTGTTAACGGATGCCGCAATCGAACCGTACCATACAGCAGATAAAGGGACCCATAAATGACCGCAAAACTTCAAGTCGTGACTCAGAACAATTCCGAAATTCCGTTGCAGAGCGCCTCTCTGGACATCTGGGACAGCAAGTACCGCTTGAAGACCAAGGACGGTATTGCCATCGACGCCACGATAGACGACACCTACAAAAGGGTGGCCAAAGCCTTGTCCGAAGTCGAAAAAACCAAGGCTTTGCGGGAAACGCATTACAAGGAATTCCTGTGGGCGCTGCGCAAGGGCGTGATTCCGGC
This sequence comes from Methylomonas subterranea, assembly GCF_024505185.1. Lineage (GTDB taxonomy): Bacteria > Pseudomonadota > Gammaproteobacteria > Methylococcales > Methylomonadaceae > Methylomonas > Methylomonas subterranea. The sequence goes on along the minus strand of NZ_JANIBJ010000003.1, from coordinate 3,406 downwards.
CGGCCGCATCACCTCCAACGCCGGAGCCCTGGAGCATAAGCCGGCCACGTCTACCATCAATTGCACCGTGTCCGGCATCATCGAAGACTCGATGGACGACATTCTGCGCAAAGTGCACGAAGCCGGTCTGACCCTGAAAGCCGGCTGCGGCATCGGCTACGAGTTTTCCACCTTGCGTCCGCGCGACGCCTACGTCTCCGGCGCCGGCGCCTACACCTCCGGCCCGCTGTCGTTCATGGATATTTACGACAAGATGTGCTTTACCGTCTCGTCCGCCGGCGGCCGTCGCGGCGCGCAAATGGCCACCTTCGACGTGGCCCACCCAGACGTGGTCGACTTCATCCGCGCCAAGCGCGAAGACGGCCGCTTGCGCCAGTTCAACCTGTCGCTACTGATTACCAGCGAATTCGTCGAGGCGGTGAAAAACAACGGCCAATGGCCGTTGTCGTTCCCGATCACCGAGCGGGAAGCCAAGGCCGACCAACTGGACTTGACCGACACCAGCAAAGTGATCTGGCGCGACTTGCCCAACAAAAAAGGCTACGTCGTCAACCAAGACGGTCTGGTGGCCTGCCGCATCAGCAAGGTCATGCCGGCCCGCCGCCTGTGGGACATCATCATGTCCTCCACTTACGATTACGCCGAACCCGGTTTCATCCTGATCGACAAGGTCAACGAGATGAACAACAACTGGTTCTGCGAGCACATTCGCGCCACCAACCCCTGCGGCGAGCAGCCGCTGCCGCCTTACGGCTCCTGCCTGCTCGGTTCGATCAATCTGACCCGTTTCGTCCAGCAACCGTTCGGCAAGGAGGCGTCGTTCGATTGGGACGATTACCGCAAGACCATCCGCATCTTCACCCGCATGCTGGACAACGTGGTCGAAATCAACGGCCTGCCGCTGGAAAAACAGCGCGACGAAATCATCGGCAAACGCCGCCACGGCATGGGTTATCTGGGCCTGGGTTCGACCATCACCATGCTGGGCATGAAATACGGCGATGCCGATTCGCTGGCCTTTACCGAACAAGTCACCAAGGAATTGGCTTTGGAAGGCTGGCGCACCGGCCTGGAACTGGCCAAGGAAAAAGGCCCGGCGCCGATCATGGAGCAGATGTTCGAAGTCACGGGTGAAATGCTGCACAAACGCCCGGAAATGAAAGCCGACGGCTACAAACTGGGCGACCAGGTGCCGGGCCGCGTTTTGCACGCCAAGTACAGCCGCTACATGCAGAAAGTCGCCCGGGAAGAACCGGAACTGGTGGCGGAACTGGCCGAAGTCGGCTGCCGTTTTACCCACCACAGCTCGATCGCGCCGACCGGCACCATCTCGTTGTCGCTGGCCAACAACGCCAGCAACGGCATCGAACCCAGCTTCGCCCACCACTATTCGCGCAACGTGATCCGCGAGGGTAAAAAGTCCAAGGAAAAAATCGACGTGTTCTCGTTCGAGTTGCTGGCCTACCGCCATCTGGTCAATCCGGAAGCGATGCCGTACAGCGACGATCCCAAGCAAAAACTGCCGGACTATTTCATCGCTGCCGACGATATCAGCCCGAAACAACACGTCGACATCCAGGCCGCCGCCCAACGCTGGATCGACTCGTCGATCTCGAAAACCGCCAACGTGCCGACCGACTACCCCTACGAAGACTTCAAGTCGATCTACGAATACGCCTACGAACAAGGTCTGAAAGGCTGCACCACTTTCCGCTTCAACCCGGAAGTGTTCCAGGGCGTGCTGGTCAAGGAGTCCGATCTGGAAAACACCACCTACCAATTCACGCTGGAAGATGGCCACGTGGTGGAATTCAAGGGTAACGAGGAAGTGGAATACGACGGCGAAACCCATACCGCGGCCAATTTGTTCGATGCCTTGAAGGAAGGCTATTACGGCAAATTTTGATTCGTCTTGGGAGAATTGCCATGCCAGCGATTTCAATGTTTTACGGCATCATCGTCTACATGTATTTTCTGGATAACAAGCAGCACAAACTGCCGCATATCCATGCCAAATACCACGACTGCGAAGTCGTAGTCGCGATTCCCGAAGGCGAAGTTTTGGAAGGCGAGATACCCAAAGCCCAAATGAAATTGCTGCAAGCTTGGATCGAGTTGCATAAGGACGAACTGATTGCCGACTGGCAACTGGCTGTTACCGGCGAGCAACCCTATAAAATCGAACCGTTGAGGTAAGCCATGAATCCGAGAGTCAAATCGGTACAAGCCAGCGACGACTACTCGTTAATGCTGGAGTTCACCGACGGTAGCCAGGGCGTTTACGACTGCACACCCTTGTTGGGTTTCGGCGTATTCAAGGAATTGAGAGACAGGCAGTATTTCAAACGCGTCGCAGTGGTCGACGGCACGGTGGTCTGGCCGCACGGGCAGGATATTTGCCCGGATACGCTCTACCTCGATTCGGTAAAACGGGCAAACGCCTCCTAATTTTCAAGAACATACACGGCTCGTTACACAGGCGAGTCGACAACCTTTTTAGGTAAACGACATGACCCTACACAAAATCAACAAAAAAATCGTCGGCTACAAAGTGCTGAGCAAAGACAGCGCTGAAGCGGTGCAACAAGCGGAAGCGGAAAAACCCTCGCTGGAGTCGATGCATGAAAACGTCGAGCGGCCGGAAGTGTTGCTGGGCTCGACTTACAAAATCAAAACCCCGCAGTCCGAGCACGCCTTGTACATCACCATCAACGACATGATCCTGAACCAGGGCACCGCTCACGAAGAACGCCGGCCCTACGAAATCTTCATCAACTCCAAAAACATGGAGCATTTCCAGTGGGTACTGGCCTTGACCCGGGTGATCTCGGCCGTGTTCCGCAAGGGCGGCGACGCCACCTTTTTGGTGGAGGAAATGAAAGCGGTGTTCGACCCGCGCGGTGGCTACTTCAAAAAAGGCGGCGTGTTCATGCCGTCCTTGGTGGCGGAAATCGGTTCGGCGATCGAGTCGCACATGAAGCACATCGGCATGATCAAGCCGGAAAAAATGACCGACCACCAAAAACAGTTTCTAGCCGAAAAACGCGCCGAATTCGAAGCCATGCACGGCGAATCGGACGCTTCGGCGTTTCCGGAGCAGGCGGTATTGTGTAACAAGTGTTCCACCAAGGCCATGGTGTTGATGGATGGGTGTATGACTTGTTTGAATTGTGGGGAGAGTAAGTGTGGATGATTATTTAAATAAGATTTCAGTCAAAATTAATTCACACATTTTAAATTTTTAACTAGGATTTAATATGGAAAATAAAACTATTTCTGATTTTAGAGGAAAGTGGACTGCAACTATTAACTATAATCCACCAATTATTTCTAAATCATGCATTTTAAATATTGATGATTATGGAAATGTTTCTGGTACAGAAACTGTTACATTGGAAGGAAATAA
>NZ_JANIBJ010000002.1 GCF_024505185.1 Methylomonas subterranea | reverse complement strand
GGCGTGCTCATGTTTGGCATGAGCACGCCGTTTTTGCCTGTAGCGCCTTAAAGCACCCGGCCCCGCAATCGAACCGGCCTCCCCCCGCCGCAAGCCGCCGGACGGACGAAAACTGTCGACACCGGCAAGCTATTCTCCGGCAAAAATCGCCCCGACTGCTTTACAATGGCGACATGCATAACAACGCCAGTATTGCCCAGAGCCTGTTCCCCGAATTGTCCGCCAGCGATCTTGCCTTGGTCGATCAAGCACTTCTATTGGTCGAACAGGCTTGCGCAGACAATCCCCCGACCCAACACAGTCCCCGCCCCAAGGGCATGGATGTCGCCGGCATCCTGACCGCCGTTCACATCGACATGGAATCCATTCTGGCCGCCGTCTTGAGCGATTCCCGCCTGGAAGGCCGTCTGGACGAAACCGGCATAGCTAAGCAATTCGGCCCGGTAGTCGCCTCCTTGGTGAAAGACGTCAACTGGCTGAACAAGGTCAGCATATACAAGCGGGACATGGCCAACCAGCCAAACCAGACCGAAATCCTGCGCCGCATGCTGCTGTCCATGACCCACGACGTGCGGGCGGTATTGATCAAACTGGCTTATCGCATCCAGCGCTTGCGCGGCCTATCTCGGGAAGATGCCGACATCCGCAACTTCATCGCCCGGGAAACCCTGGATATCTATGCGCCGCTGGCCAATCGCCTGGGTATCAGCCAATTCAAGTGGGAACTCGAAGACCTGGCGTTTCGCTATCTGGACCCGGAACGTTATCGCAGCATTGCCGAATCCCTGGCCGACAAGCGCGTGCGGCGGGAAGCCTGCATCGACACATTTCTGCGCGACTTGCGGCAAACCTTGGACGAGCACCACCTGAAGGCCAAGGTCTATGGCCGCCCCAAACACATTTACAGCATCTGGTGCAAAATGCGCCGCAAGCAACTGCCGATCGAGGAACTCTACGATCTGCTGGCGGTAAGGGTGATTGTCGACGATGTTACGGCCTGCTATACCGTATTGGGACTGGCTCACGGCCGCTGGCAATATATTCCCAAGGAATTCGACGACTATATCGCCAACCCCAAGGAAAATGGCTATCAATCCCTGCATACCGTGGTGGTTGACACGCAAGGCAACCGCATCGAAATCCAGATACGCACCCGCGCCATGCACGAATTCGCCGAACTCGGGGTGGCCGCCCACTGGCGTTACAAGGAAGGCGGCGGCCACAACGCCGCCTCGGAAAAAAACATTACTTCGCTGCGCTTGCTGCTGGAAGATCGCGGCCAGGACAACCTGCTGGAAAGTTTTCACACCGAACTGTTTTCAGACCGGGTATTCGTGCTGACCCCCACCGGCAAACTGGTCGATTTGATCAAGGGCTCCACCCCGCTGGATTTTGCCTACGCCATCCACACCGACATCGGCCACGGTTGCCGGGGCGCAAAGATCAACGGCCAGATCAAACCCTTGACTCACGTATTAAAATCCGGCGAACAGGTGGAAATCATCACCGTCAAAAACGGCCAGCCCAGCCGCAACTGGCTGGACCCCAACCTGGGCTATCTGAAAACCCCGCGCGCGATCGGCAAGGTCAAAAGCTGGTTCAAACAACAGGAACTCGGCGAAAACATCGCCGCCGGCAAAAGCCTGCTGGACAAGGAAAGCAAGCGCCTGGGGCTTAAAAACGTCGACCCGCGCGACCTGGCCAAACATTTCAAGATGGCGGATGTCGACCATCTGTACCAAGCCCTTGGACGCGGCGACATCAATAACCGGCAACTGGCCGGCGCCCTGAAAATCCCCGAACTGGCGCCGGTATCGTTCAAGCTGTCGCCGTCCAAAACCAACCCCAAATCCAGCGTCACCGTGGCCGACATGGACAATGTCGTCACCAGTCTGGCCCATTGCTGCTCGCCGGTCGCCGGAGACGACATCGTAGGCTACATCACCCATACCCGCGGCATCACCATCCATCGGGCGGACTGCGCCAACATCCTGCACCTCAATCCGGAACAGCAAACCCATCTGGTGACGGCGGAATGGAGCGGCCGCCATCGCGCCCGCCACAGCGTTCCCATCGTCATAGAAGCCCTCAGCGGCGACAATCTGCTGATCGAAGTCTCGCAACTGTTGCATTTCGCCAAAGTGCACATTACCGACGCCGCCCTAAAAACCCACCCCGACCAATCGGCCACCTTGAACATGCAAATCCAGATCGATAATACCGATCAACTGAGTCTGGTACTGGGACGTATCAGCCAGCTGGAGAATGTAACGGATGTCCGCCGCAGGGTTTGAGCCGCTTTAGCCACCGGTTTTTTCGGCAACAGCCTTGAAAAACCCATGCCCTATCCCCACTTCGCCACAGTCCCGTTTTTTAACTTGCATGAGTAAGACTATGACTGTAGAAGCAAAAAAAGAAACCCTGGGTTTTCAAACCGAAGTGAAGCATCTGCTGCACCTGATGATTCACTCGCTGTACAGCAACAAGGAAATCTTTCTGCGCGAACTGATTTCCAATGCCTCCGACGCCGCCGACAAACTGCGTTTCGAAGCGCTGGCCAACGACGGCCTGTACGAAGGCGACAGCGACCTGAAAATCCGCGTCGATTTCGACGAAAGCAAAAAAACCATCACCATTACCGATAACGGCATCGGCATGAGCCGCGAGGAAGTGCAGGATCACATCGGCACCATCGCCAAATCCGGCACCAAACAATTCTTCGAAAAACTGACCGGCGACCAAGCCAAGGACAGCGAGCTGATCGGCCAATTCGGTGTCGGCTTTTATTCCGCCTTCATCGTCGCCGACAAGGTCACCCTGACCACCCGCAAGGCCGGCGCGCCGACAGATGCCGGCGTGCGCTGGGAATCGAGCGGCGAAGGCGACTACACCATCGAATCGGTCGAAAAAGCCGCCCGCGGCACCGAAATCGTCTTGCACCTGAAAGAAGGCGAAGAAGAATTCGCCAACAGCTGGAAGCTGCGTTCCATCATCAAAAAATACTCCGACCACATTTCCTTGCCCATCATCATGAGCAAGGAAATCCCGGCCGAGAAAGACGATGAAGGCAACGAAACCGCCCCGGCCCGGGTCGAAGACGAAACCGTCAACAGCGCCTCGGCCTTGTGGAGCAAAAACAAGGACGACATCAGCGCCGAGGATTACAACGAATTCTACAAACACGTCGCCCACGACTTCCAGGACCCGCTAGTCCACGTCCACAGCAAGGTCGAAGGTACCAACGAATACACCTTGCTGCTCTACGTTCCCGGCCGGGCGCCGTTCGACTTGTGGGACCGCGACGCCAAGCACGGCGTCAAGCTGTACATCAAAAAAGTCTTCATCACCGACGATGCCGAGCAACTGATGCCGCGTTATTTGCGCTTCATCCGCGGCGTGATCGATGCCGACAGCTTGCCGCTGAACGTATCGCGCGAAATCCTGCAACAAAGCAAGCAGATCAGCAACATCAAGGCCGGCGCGGTGAAAAAAGTGCTGGGCATGCTGGAAGACCTGGCCGAAAACGATGCCGACAACTACCAAAAATTCTGGGAGCAATTCGGTAACGTGATCAAGGAAGGCCCGATCGAAGACCACAAAAACAAGGAGCGCGTCGCCAAACTGCTGCGCTTCTCGTCCACCCATACCGACGATAAAACCCAAAACGTATCACTGGCCGACTACGTCAGCCGGATGAAGGAAGGTCAGGACAAAATCTACTTCATCACCGCCGACAGCTTCGCCGCCGCCAAAAACAGCCCGCACCTGGAAGTGTTCCGCAAGAAAGGTATCGAGGTGTTATTGCTGACCGACCGCATCGACGAATGGCTGGTGTCCAGCTTGACCGATTTCGACGACAAGCACCTGCAATCCATCGCCAAGGGCGAACTGGACCTGGACAAATTCGACAGCGAAGAGGAGAAAAAACACCAGGAAGAAATCAGCAAGGACTTCGAATCGGTGGTCAAGCAAATCAAGGATGTGCTGAGCGACAAAGTCAGCGAAGTCAAAATCAGCCACCGCCTGACCGATTCCCCGGCCTGTCTGGTGACCGGCGCCTACGACATGAGTTTGCACATGGAGCGGATCATGAAAGAGGCGGGCCAGGCCGGCGGCCTATTCGGCATGGGTGGCGGCAGCAAGCCGATCTTCGAAATCAACCCAGACCACGCCATCGTGCAGGCCCTGAAATCCGAGCAGGATGATGCCCGCTTTGCCGACATCAGCCACATCCTGTTCGACCAAGCCATCCTCAGCGAAGGCGGCCAGTTGGAAGACCCGGCGGCATTTGTGCACAAGTTGAATGGGTTGTTGCAGGGGTTGTTGAAATAACTTGTTGTGATATGGAAAAGGCCGGGGAACCGGCCTTTTTTGTGGTTGTTGTGCTAAAGTCGTTCTGTATACCCGTTAGTTTGGGGTGATATACAGATCCATTTAATTACTTGTTAGGCCTCTTCTTAGACAAAATTGAAAAATGAACGCTGACTTGTTAAGGCAACGCAGAAATTTGATTCTGGTGTGCACTGCTCTCATCATGTTCGAGTTCGCCAAGGTAAGTATTGCTAAAGTAAGCATCCTAGGAACGGAGCTCGTCGTGGGCGATGCACGCGTGCTGCAAATATTTGCATGGGTTGTATGGGGATACTTTCTCTTAAGGTATTACCAATACTTAATGCTGGAGGGGGATCTAATGCTGATTTCCACTGCCAGAGGCAGGTTTGAGTCAAAAGCCATGCCCTACGTAATGAAACTGATTGGCAAGCAAAGCCTGACGGGAAAGGTAAATTTCACCAGAAAATTTATTTTCTGGAAGTACTCAGTGCTGCAGAGAGTACAGACCAACAAATTTGGGTATGACGAAGAGACTCACTCGGGAAGAGTACCGTTCTTTCGCGCCATCCTTTGGTGGGCCAACGGCTTCTTGTATCTCATCCTGCACACGCCCAAAGCCACAGACCATCTTCTTCCCTTTGCTCTGGCGGTAATGGCACCGGCAATTGCATTACTTAGGCATTTTTCTTTACTAGGGGCATGACAATAAACACATCACAAACCCCAGGTCAAGTCCCAGTGCATCATCTCGCACCTATCCACAAGCGCCGATTGACACGTCAAGTGCAACACCCAGAATTGAGGTCGTCGTAATGCACAAACCTTCCACTCCGCGCCCCAGCCTAACTGTCAGGTCAACGCGGACGCAACCAAGGGCCATGCCTTCGGCATTCTCATGGCCCTTGGTTGTGCCCTCCGCCCTGACGGGCTCCGGCGCCGGTTACCTTGGTAGTTAGGCCTCACGAGGAAACATATGCGCATCGGGTGGAGCGGCTGGTCAGTTGACGTGGACGACGGGTGGACGATTACCGATCACCCCGACTGTCTTACCCTGGAGCGTTCCGTTGGCGCGGCCCTTCAACTCAGTTCAGCCCGAAAGACTTCTGGTGAAGTCACGGACGCCGATCTGCAGGACTTTGTTCTTGAGCAGGAAGACGAATGGGGTGTTGCCGCACCCGCTCAGTGCGGTGAGTTCAGTGGCGTCGTAGTCCACTATTCCGAGGAAGGAAGTCTTTGGTCACGGTGGTTCCTACGAAACGGCTCAACTCTGCTCTTCGCCACTTACAACGGAACGCCGGAGGCCGCGGCGCGCGAATCGGACTTAGTCAATCAGGTACTTGCCACTGCAAGCCCGCGTAGCTCCGATTAGCGGAGCGTAATCGGAGGAACCCGCGTAAGGCGGATTCGGAGCGGTAGCGACAATCCGCCATGGTATTGGCCATGGCGCTGTCCTCGACATGGCGGATTGCTATCGCGAATCCGCCCTACGCCCTGCTTGATCCACTCGGAATCGGAATACGTACATTCGCTATGCAGCGAATAATGCTTGAGTCGCATGACGCGGCGAACATCTTCCAACAAAGTCAGGCAGGTCACATTTCTCGCTTCGTCGTTTCATCGCTTCGTAAGCGAGGGGCTTTATCCCTCGCATTGGGGCGCGAATCTGGCAGCGCGGTTTGAATGGTTTGAAGGTGGCGAATAAGCAAGGGGTACGCAATGCGTACCCTACGCTAAATTTGATTAAATGCCGGTGATAACCCGCGGCAATCGGAGGGATGATGCTCCCAATGTTGTAAGCAAGTTGTCCGCCGATGCCGGATATTGTTTACTCCAGCCGCCAACACCACGAAACCAACAAATCACATCTGCGACTGCAGATAATTTTGGATGCCGATCTGCTCGATCAGGCCCAATTGGGTTTCCAGCCAGTCGATATGCTCTTCCTCGCTTTCCAGGATATGTTCGAACACTTCGCGGGAAATGTAGTCGCTGACGCTTTCGCAATAGGCTATGGCTTCGCGCAATACCGGTTCCGCCAATTTTTCCAGCTTTAAATCGCACTCCAACATTTCCCTGGGGTTTTCGCCTATCATCAGTTTGCCCAGGTTTTGCAAATTGGGTAATCCTTCCAAAAACAAAATCCGCTCGATCAATTTATCGGCATGTTTCATTTCGTCGATGGACTCGTGATAGACCTTTTCGTTGAGCTTTTGGTAGCCCCAGTTCTTATACATTCTGGCGTGCAGGAAATATTGGTTGATGGCGGTCAGTTCGTTTTCCAACACTTTATTCAGATATTCGATTACTTTTTTATCGCCTTGCATAAAACTCTCCGGATTTGGATGGGAACAAGTGGGTATCTCGGTGGCCAAATTAACACACTCCCGCCACGGTAACCAGCGCCACATAAGGGCCAGGGGCAATTATTTCCGAGCTTTTTGCAAATCGCATGCTAGCTGGCGCAGAGCATCAATTTAACAATGTTAAATGCACCATTATCGTGCCAAATCGCACCATTTTAATCGGCAAAAATGCGGGGTTTTTGCCCGTAACGCCTTGAAAATTGCCGAACACCCCGACTTGGCATGTCTTCTGCATTTTCGGTGCAGGCTACCGGACAGCAAGGCCGGCATTTTTTAAGGAATCCTAAGCCATTCTCCACCCGGGCTGGGTTTGGTATCGCCCAGTAAACGACAGGATAGAAAAATAGCCACGCAAGCGACGCTTCCGCGCCAGTACCCAGCCCCTTTCACCCTAAACTTACGGTTACTTATGAACGCACTGTTAAAAGCACATAGCCCAAAATTGCTAACTGCAATGCCGGACGTAAAAAGCTTTGAAAACCGCTTGGCCCAATTGAACGGCTGGTGGGGCAAAATCACCTTGATCGGCAAAATAAACAGTCATAACGTGGCGGCCACCATACTGGACGACATGAACCGCACCCAAAACAAGTTCGGCGAACTGCAACAACAGCTCACGCAAAATTTGCTGTACGAGAACGTGCAAAAACTGGTGCTGGATAATTCCTCAAAGGCCCAGGTCGCCATCGACCTGTTAATTCGAAACTTGTTCGAGCGCACCGCCGATGTGGGTTTTTTGGCGACGGATAACGATATTCGGGAGTTTCTGGCCGAGCCGCAACCCAGCCGGCGGCAAACCGACTTCATCGAAAACCGTTTGCGGGAATATGTGAAAAAATACAGCGTTTACGACGAAATCATGGTGTTCGATACCCAGGGCCGACTCATGGCTCATCTGGATGAAAACAACCTGGTCAGCTGTTCGGATGACCCTTTGCTGAGCGAAACCCTGGCCAGCCAGGAGGACTATCTGGAAACCTTTCGTCATAGCGACTTGCAGCCCAATCGCCGCCACTCGCTTATTTATTCCCGCAAAATCACCGAAACCGATCAGAAAACTTCCAAACCCTTGGGCGTGCTGTGCCTGTGCTTTCGCTTCGACGATGAAATCCAGGGCATCTTCGCCAATTTGCTGAGCCGGGAAGATGTGGGGGTCATGACGATTTTGGCGGTGGACGGTCAGGTTATCGCCAGCAGCAACGAGCAATTGGTGCCGCTGCGAGCCAAATTCAATGTGGATACGCCGCTAAGGATCAATACTTATCAAGGCAGGGATTACATTACCAATACCCGTCAGACCAGCGGCTACCAGGGCTTTTTCGGCCTGGGCTGGTACGGGCAAATGATGACGCCGCTGGATCGGGCCTTCCACGGCAAACCCTCGGCCAACCGGCACGGCGATTTTGCCGGGATCATGGAACAAGCCAGCAGCTTCCCTGCGGAGTTGCGCAATATCCGCAAGGCATCGGCCGATATCAACGCCGACCTTGGGCTGTTGGTGCTAAACGGCCAAATTGCCTCCGCCCGCAAAAACGCCGCCGAGTTCATGCCGGTATTGGAAGCCATCAAGGAAATCGGTTCCGACATCGCCAGCATCTTCACCGCCTCGGTCAACCGCTTGCAGGAAGTCACGGTGATGTCGTCGCACCTGAACAATGCCGGCTTCCTGGCGGCATTGGCCGTGGACATCATGGACCGCAACCTCTACGAAAGAGCCAACGACTGCCGCTGGTGGGCGTTGACGTCGGCCTTCAGACAAAAGCTGGCGGCCGAATTGTCCGCCGGCGACAAGCGCCAAATCAGCGAGATTTTGCAATACATCAACGCGCTGTACACGGTGTACACCAATTTATATGTCTACAATGCGGAAGGAGAAATTCTGGCGGTGTCCGACAGCAAGCAAAGCCACTGGGTCGGCAACACGGTCGACGCCGCAAGCGGCGCACTGGCCGCGCTACAAAACCCGGACAGCCAAAAATACAGCGTCTCGCCGTTCGCCGTCAGCCATTTGTATCAAAACCGCCACACATATATTTACAACGCCGCCATCACCGACTTGGCCGAGCCTTCTAGGGTGTTGGGAGGCATAGGCATCGTGTTCGACAGCGAACCGCAATTCTCGGCCATGCTGGAAGAAACCTTGCCGCGCGATGAAAACGGCCGCCTGTTAAACCACTGTTTCGCGGTCTACGCCGACAGAAACCAAAACATTATTGCCGTCGCCAACCGGCCCGACCTCAAAGCGGGCGACAAACTGGACCTGGACGAAAAGCTATTCGGGCTGTCGAACGGCCGGCACAGCTCCGATATTGTCCAATACAATGACCGCAATTACGTACTGGGCATGGCGGCCTCCAAGGGCTACCGCGAATACAAAACCCGCGACGGTTACCAAAACGACGTATTGGCCTTGGTGTTTATTCCGTTTTAATCAGCCGAAGGTCGAGCCGTTCCAGCCCCAAAATTCGGCGGGGCAATTGCTGAATTCGATATAAACCCGGTCCGGCGCCAGGGACAGGCGCCGACGCAGCAAGTCGGCAATCGCCGCCGACAACCCGCCGGCCTGAGACGTGGATAATCCTATGCTTTTGCATTCCACATAGGCCAACGGATCGGCATTACCTCCGAACGACATGGCTTTGCCCCCCTCCAGTTCAACCATCACATAGCGCTCCGGTTTGCCGGTTTCCTTGGCCAATAAGCTGGAAAAGTCGGTCAATAATTGGGAAGATTGTTCCGCCCCGATGGCGACATTGGTATGCATTTTTAAATAAGGCATTGGTATTCCTCACGTATTCATAAATATTGGCTATTCTCATGCTGGTATAACAATAATAACCCACAGTGGAGATAGCCATGAAACACCTTTATTTGATCCTGTTTGCGGCGGCTTTCAGCCTGCGGACCGACGCCGTTTTCGCCTACGGTAGCAGTTCGAGTTCCGCCAGTTGCGATAAGCCGACGTTTTCGGAGTTTCAGCCGGCCGTCAACAAATATATACAAAGTTTCCGCGAATTTGCCTTTGTCGCATCGTCCAACACCAGCCCCAGTTCGATTGAAGTCAATATCAGCGCCGGCCAGATCAAGGAACACTTTTCGGCCAAACAACTGGAAATCACCCCGCAACCCAGCGGCCGCCTGATGGTCAAGGGTAAAATCAACAAGCCTTTTCAACACGGCTTCGTCCGCCTGAGCGCCACGGCTCACAGCAAGCCGGGCTGCGAAAAAACCGATGGCGTTTTACTGCGGGTGCAATAAGCCGGCTCCGCGGTATAGGCGCTTTCATACCGAAAACGCCCGCTTTGCTAGCGCCCTGCCGCGGCTTGCGCCGCCGGCGCCGTTTTTAAGCGTGCCGCGCAATTTTTATTGGCTATTGGCTCTGTTGCTCGGCTATTGGCTGACGGCATCCGCGTGGGCGGATGGCGGCGCACCGACAGCCGATTTTCTGGTCCTTAATTATCACGATGTCGTTGCCGAATCCGCGCCCGGCGCGCCCGAGGCACATTTTGCGGTCGATAAAAAAAATCTGGAAGCCCAATTCGCCTGGCTGAATACCAACGGCTATAAGGTCATAGGCATTCAAACCCTGCTTGACGCCGCAAAAGGCCGACAAGCGTTGCCCAGCAAGGCGGTGCTGCTGAGTTTCGACGACGGTTATCTGAGCTTTTATACCGATGTGTTGCCGTTGTTGAAAAAATATAACTTCCCCGCCGTGGCCGCCATCGTTGGCGCTTGGCTGGATAAGCCTAACCCGCCCGGCCAAACCGCCTTGATGTCGGCGGCCCAGGTTCGCGAGGCCATGCAATCCGGTCTGGTCGAAATCGCCTCTCATGGTTACGACCTGCATCGAGGCATCATCGTCAACGCGCTCGGCGATCATCAAAGCGCCGCCACCGCGCGGGCATACCTGGGCGACAACCACGAAAGCGAGGAAAGTTATCGCCAGCGGATTTTTCAAGCGCTGGAAAAAAGCAGCGAACATTTGTTTCAGACTCTGGGCGTCCGGCCACGGGTGATGGCATGGCCCTATGGCGATTACAACGCTGTTAGCCTGGAAGCCGCCAGGCGCGCCGGTATGCCGCTGACCATGGGCTTGGGCGACGGCGGCAACACCCTGGCCGACCTCGGCGCCATGCGCCGCCTGATCGTTACCGGCAACCCCGATATCCGCCAATTTTCCCAACTTTTACGGGAAAAGCGGCTTGCGCAAAGGCTGCGGGTCGCTCAGGTGGATTTGGATTATGTCTACGACGACGATCCGCGCCAAACGGAACGAAACATCGATTTACTGCTGGACAGGATCAAACACAGCGGCGTCAACACGGTATTCCTGCAGGCATTTGCCGATCCCGACGGCGACGGCATAGCCGGCGAGCTGTATTTTCCCAATCGCCACCTGCCGGTCCGGCGCGATTTATTCAACCATGTAGCCTTGCGATTGCGCTCGCACGCCAAGGTCAAGGTATATGCCTGGCTACCCATCATGGCCTACCGAACGGCATTACCGCCGGACTGGTATGTGCACGAGTGGCGGGACGGCGGCGGCCAACTGTCCGCCAAGCGCCGGCTGTCGCCATTCAATCCGGCTGCCCGCCGATTTATCGGCGAAATTTTTGAAGATTTGGCGATACACTGCGACTTTAACGGAATTTTGTATCACGACGATGGGGTCTTGTCGGATTTCGAAGACGCCTCGGCGCCGGCTCTGGCATTCGCCCATGAGGTTTGGGGATTGCCGGCGGACTTCGAAACCCTGCACGCGGATGCCGGTCTGCGCATGACATGGGGCCGGCACAAAACCCGCCTGCTGGCCGATTTCACCGACTATCTGACCGATAGAGTCAAATTTTACCGGCCGTATGTCAAAACCGCCCGCAATTTGTTTGCCCTGCCGGTACTGAACGAAAACAGCGAGGAATGGTATGCGCAATCCCTGGCTGTTTTTTTGCAACATTACGACTATGCCGCCGTTGAAGCCATGCCGTTCATGGAAGAGGCGGAAGAGCCGCTGGCGTGGCTGCAAAGCTTGGCCAGCAAGGTTGCCGCGCATCCGGCCGGCCCGGACAAAACGATCTTCGAATTGCAGACCTTCGACTGGACCAAACAACAAGCCATTCCATCCGAAGTTTTTATCGAGCATGTGCGTTGGCTGGAGAGGCACGGCGCCCGACATATCGGCTATTATCCCGACGATTTTCACCTGGACCATCCCAAACTGCCGGACCTGCAAAAGCTTTTCAGCGAAAAATAAGCGCCCGCGCCGACGCCCCGTTTCGGCCTGTCATAAAAGCTTAATTTTAAATCCGCGCATCCCATGACAAAATCGACGATATATGCGCCATTTTTGTCAGTTAAACGATTAATACATCACAACGAGCTTTCAATACCCGGATAGTCCTTATCAGGCCATGGCATTGCTTATGCTTTTGTTTATCAATGAAAAACTTGCATGATTGGTTAAAAGGTGAGCTAATGCCGCCCAGCTCACAAAAATCTAACACTTTTTGGCGCACAAAATGCTAAATATTTAATCTCCCATGATCATAAAAGGAACCTTAAGCATGCTTATTTCGCGTTTGACAGCCTTATTATTTGTCGCGGCCAGTTTTCCGTCTTTTGCCTCGCCGGTATTCAACCCTTCCAACGGCCATTATTATGAATTGCACACCTTTACGGACGACTGGCGGCTCGATTGGTCGGAAGCCAAGGCATTCGCCGGAAATTTGACGTTCGAGGGCGTCAACGGCCATCTGGCAACGGTAACCAGCCAGGAGGAAGACGACTTTCTGTGGCATGTGCTGGCCGCCCAAGGCAGTTTTCTGGGCGGCTTTGACGTCAGCAGCTATAACGACGAAACCGGCCTCTGGCAGCATCAGGCTTGGCAATGGGTAACCGGCGAATCGTTCAGCTACGGCAACTGGCTGCCCGGCGAGCCCAACCATTGGCAAGACGGTTCGGCGGAGACGCCCGACAACGAAGACTACCTGATGTATTGGTGGCCCGTGGCATCCGACAACGGCCGCTGGAACGACACCAATCTGGATTCTTCCGAAATGACGGACAGCGGAATCCGTTACACAGCCCGCGGCTTTGTGGTCGAGTACGCCCCTATCCTCACCCCGCCGGTCCACGCTCCGCTCCCAGCTTCGGCTTGGCTTTTCGCCTCCGGCTTGCTGTTGGCGTGGCGGCAGCGCGGAAAAACCGCCTGAGGGCTCGGCCCCTAATAACTTTCCTTTTAATTTCCCTCACCCTAACCCTCTCCCAGAGGGAGAGGAGGCGGAATGCGGAAGCCTAAGCGGCTTCGCTCCGGCGACATTCCCGCCGGAGCGCTTACTCCCGTTTAGCCGCGTTTTTCATGCCGTGACATCACTTGATTACCCGGCCCTGTTACCGCCATTGAAACAGACCACCTAATTTTTCCAACCTCGACACCCCATGATCCGCAAAGCGTTTGCTGTTTTGTTATGGCTGCCCAGCTATAGCGTGCTTGCTCAATCCACCGTCGAAGCAGCCTACCAACAAGCGCTCGATCAAGCGCGCTCCGGCGACACGGCAGCGGCCCTGCCGCAATTGCGCGCGTTGGCAAGCGAATATCCGGAGCGCAAAAACTATCTTTACGATTACATGCAGGTGTTGCTATGGGCCGACCGCAATGAAGACGTATTAAACGAAGCGGAAAATCTGGATTTAAGCACGGCACCCGCCTATGCACTGGAAACCGTCGCCAAGGCCGCCCGCAACCAAGGCCAATGGGAGCGGGCCCTGGCTCTGTATCAACAGGCATCCGCCCTGACCCCCGACCGACTCACGCCTCAACTGGGCATCGGTTTGGTGTTACTGGACCAGGGCCGGCATGCCGAGGCCGTAATTCACTTGCAACAACTGCAGGAGAGATACCCCGAATCCATCGAAGCGCTCCTGGTGCTGGCCGATGCCGAAAACAACAATGGCCAGCCGGACAAAGCCCTGGCACTCTATCGGCGGGCGCTACTGATTCAGCCATCCCACGCCGACGCGCTACGCGGCTTGGTATTCACGCTCGCCAATAACGACGCTGTCGAACAGGCCCTGCGGGTTGCCGCCAGCCAACGCGAATTATTCAGCGCCGAGGAATGGGCCGGTTTGAAATGGCAACAGGCGGCCTGGCTGATCCGCCACGGCGAACAAGCCCTATATCTGGACAGCCGCGATTACCGGCTCACCGACCAAGCCATTGCCGCGCTAGATGACAACATCGCCTCGGTGGAGCGGCTCGCTTTGCAAAATCCTTCCAACTGGCGGCAACGAGCCCGGTTCGATTTGCTGGTGGCCCTGCGCGACCGCCGCCGCATGAATGACGCCATCGCCCTGTACGAACAATTGCTGCGCCAGGATATCGTCATACCGGTATACGCCCGCATGGCGGCGGCAGACGCTTATCTGAACAACCGCCAGCCGGAACAGGCGCGCGATCTCTATCTCGGCGTCATCGCGGAAGCGCCGGATTATGCCAACGCCAAGACTTCGTTGGCTTATGCCTATCTTGAGGCCGAACAGCCGGATCAGGCGCTGGCGACGGCGGAACAAGCCGCACTGGAACAGCCCGCCAGCATCAGCGCCCGGCAAGCCGACGGCAGCGCAACCAGCCTGCCCAATCCGCAAAAAGCGGCGGCGGAGATGACCGCGGCAATTTTCCACGCCTATGTCGACGATTTAGAAGGCGCGCAAGTCCGATTGGAAAAGTTGCGCTTGGAATACCCCGAGAACACCGACATTCACAACAAACTGGCCGAAGTCTATTACTTCCGTGGCTGGCCGCGCAGAGCCCGACGGGAGCTAGACATGGCCGGCCAACAAGCGCCTGGGCATTTCGGCTTGAAGCTCAACCGGGCCAAGGTTGCCCACGAATTACGCGATTACCCGCTGGAAGCCGCGCTGACGCACGAGTTATATGCCTACTATCCGGAAGATTCCGGTGCTCTGAAGCAGATGCGGGCATGGCAACGGCACAACAAACCGGAGCTGAAAATATTCGCCAGCGGCGGCGTCAGCAGCAACCAAAGCAACGGCGAAGATGCCAACCCCTTGCTCGGCAACGACAATACCGCAATCGACGGCTATTTATATTCAAGCCCGATCCAGCGCAATATTCGCGCATTCACTCACCAAGGCTGGCGAACCGGCTTGTTCAAGGAATCCGAGGGCGGCCGCGGCTATTTAAGAATCCATGGCGCCGGCCTCGAATACGCCAAGGACGCCATCCTGGCCTCGCTGGAAGTGCATTACGACCATTTCCGTTCCGAAGCGGTCGGCGTCGATCTGGGCCTGGATTACCAAATCAACGACCAATGGCAGCTGTTCACCCGCCTCAGCAGCCTGGATAACAACATTTCCCTACGCGCGCTCAGCGCCAAGGACGAAACCGTCACAGCCAAGTCGGCCATGCTGGGTACGACTTTTCGGGTCAACGAATCGCGCTTTTTCAGAGCATCCGCCGCTTATACCCACTTCAGCAACGACAATGACCGCGTGGTATTGGACGGCACTTATTACGAGCGCTGGCACAGCGGCCCCGTCTATAAGTTCGCCACCTATTTAAACTTGGCCTACTCGACCAATTCCCGCCCCAATCAAGGCTTTTACTTCAACCCCAAGCAGGACGCCATGCTCGGCATCACGCTGGACAACGACTGGCTGACCTACCGCCACTACGAAACCGATTTTCACCAGCATCTTGCCCTGACCATAGGCGAATACTGGCAGCAGGACTTCGGCGTCAATACGGTCGGCAATATCGAATATGCGCACCGTTGGCGCTTGGGCCCGGACATTGAATTGAGTTACGGCGGCGGCAGAAGCTACCGCTATTACGACGACGCCCTGACCGAAAGCTGGCAAGGCTATCTGACCGCCAACATCCGTTTTTAACCCACGCGAAATTACAGAAAAAACTCATGCTCGAACCCCTACACCCATTACTCGCGGCAACCGACAGAGCCGCCGGCACCGCCTGGCACGCCGCGGCGAACTTTGCCCGCGAATGGATGTCGGTGCTGCTGGAATTCGCCTTTTACTATCCCTTGTTCATGGCCTATTTGTGGATGATAGGTGCCTGCATCTATTATTTTCATTGGGAAAGAAACAATCGCCACGACCATGAAAATCCGCCCCAACTGCGCGAATATCCGCCGGTATCCATTTTGGTGCCCTGTCATAACGAAGGTCGGGACGTCGAGGAAACCATCGAATTTCTGCTGCGCCAGCAATATCCCGCTTTCGAGATCATCGCCGTGGACGACGGCAGCCGGGACGACACCTTGGCCATTCTACTGGCACTGGCCGAACAACATCCGCAACTGCGGGTCATCCACCTGGAAAGCAACCAGGGCAAGGCGGTGGCGCTAAATACCGGCGCGCTGTTTTCCGCCAACGAGTTTCTGATCTGCATAGACGGCGACGCCCTGCTCGCCCCGCATGCCACCACCTGGATCATGCAACACCTGTTGTCCGGCCCGCGCGTCGCGGCGGTGACCGGCAACCCGCGCATTCGCACCCGCTCAACGCTGCTGGGCAAAATTCAGGTCGGCGAATTCTCCGCCATCATAGGCTTGATAAAGCGGGCCCAGCGCGTTTACGGCCGGGTGTTCACGGTATCCGGCGTGGTGGCCGGTTTCCGCAAATCGGCCCTGCACCGGGTAGGGTTCTGGAGCAACGACATGGTCACCGACGATATCGACATCAGCTGGAAACTGCAGTTGGACCACTGGGACATCCGCTTCGAACCCAACGCGCTATGCTGGATCCTGATGCCTGAAACCTTGCGCGGCCTGTGGCGGCAACGCCTGCGTTGGGCGCAGGGCGGCGCGGAAGTGCTGCTGCGTTACAGCAAGCGCCTGGGGATATGGCGCTCGCGGCGCATGTGGGGGATTTACGTCGAATATCTGACCAGCGTATTCTGGTCTTACACCATGATCATGATTCTGCTGCTGTGGACGCTGGGCTGGTTTTTCAACCTGCCCAAGGAATTGAACATTCCTACCCTGATACCCAGCTGGGGCGGCGTGTTGCTGGGCGCCACCTGTTTGCTGCAGTTTGCCGCCAGCCTGATCATAGACTCCCGTTACGAGAAAAACATCGGCAAAAACTATTACTGGATGATCTGGTATCCACTGATTTACTGGCTGATCAACGTGCTGACCACGGCGGCCGGCCTGATCAAGGCCATATTCAAAAAACGCCATACCCGCGCCATTTGGGTCAGTCCGGACCGGGGTGTGAGATGAAAAGCAGACCGCTGATCATAGACAAACCATCGTTGCAAAGCTTGCGCCAACGCTATTTGTCCGCCACCTTCACCTTCATTTTCTGGACCGTGTGGATTTTTTTATGGACGCCCTTGCTGACCTTGCTCGGCTGGCTGATGGGCCTGGATCTGGTGTATGTCGAAATGCTGCAACTGAAAGGCTACCGGGAGGTGGTCGCCGACTTCGGCCGGTTTTTAATCTGCATCGCCGTCATAGGCGGCATATTGGGCATTTGGGCCGCCTATAACTTTTTCCGCTTTAAAGACCTGGAACGCCGCGCCGCCATAAAGCCGGTCACCACCCCGGAACTGGCGGCGTTTTTCGGCATCAACCCGCAAAAGCTGACGCAACAACAAACAACCCAATGTCTGTCGGTCAGTTTCGACAGCCTCGGCAATATCGTCGCCAGCCAGAAATTGGAAGCCGCAACCCGGCCCGCCGATTAACGCCAACGGGCGGATTTTTCTTCCGCTTCGATGACAGCCCGATTCAGCAAACTCAATTGTTTTTCTTCGGCAAACTGCAGACCCAAAGCATAAAAAATCGGCATCCACAGCGGGTTGATCAACATCGCCCCCAAAATGCTCTTGGCGGTACGTTGCCAGTTTTTTAACGGATTGAAGCCCTCGCTCAAACTGGCCTTGGGATGCTCGGCGAATATCTCGGTAAGCGGCCGCAAGGGCGAGGCATCGTGCCGGCCGTCCAAGGCCGCCATGGCGGCGGCCAATTTGTCCCGAATTCCCAAAAAATTGCCGCGCGCCACGCAAACCGACACTACAAAAGCCAGTGCCATCAAGGGCAGCAAAACCCTGGGCGGGGCAATCGGGGCAAAAATCGGCGCCATCAACACCAAGCCGTAACCCAACATCAAAATATCCTCGCCGCGTTCGACATCCCTGTCGACGCCGGCCACGATGGCCACCACGGGATGAGCGGCCGTATCCAGGTAAGTTGAAGATCGAGACATGGCAAACCTCCGAAGGGACAAAAACAACGGCTTATCTATGCCTTAAAACCGGAAAAAGTCAAACTCCATTTCAATACGGTGAAAGCAAAATATTCGGCAGGGCGCGCTTACGTGACATCCGACATCCGCCGAGTTTACCCAAACAAACCCGAACCGGACGCTTATAGCTTGCCTTTAACCCCTTCTTCCTGGCCGGCCGCATAAGTCAACAATGCCACGTTTTCGCGGGTGAAAAAGCCCTGGAAATCGCCGAAACGTTGCACGTATTCGATGATCAACGAAGAAAAATCCGAGGCCGAGGAGAAGATCTGTTTCAAGCCTTCCTCGCGCGAACCGACCGTATCCAGCAAAAAGCCCTTGCCTTGGGCGGCAATGGCTTCGACGATGAAATCGATGTTTTCGCGGCCGTTGCTTTGGCCGTCCTTGACTTCCACCGCGATATGATGCAGGCGCGGACCGTAGTTGCGCACAAAGGTTTCGGTCGGGCTGGGCAGCTTGTCCAGATGCCCCACGCAATAAGGTAGATTGTTGGCGGTAAACACCTTGGCCGGGCTGACCGACTCCGGCTGTTGCCGCACGTTTTTGGTGACATTGGTGGAAGAGTTTTGATCCTTGATATCGTAACTACCCCAGTAGTAATAACTGGACAGCGCCAAGTATTCCAGCAGCGCCGCTTCCCGGTTCTGGCTGTAAACCCGGGTGGCCAGATGGTCTATGGGCATGATCAGGTCGGCGATGCCCAGACGCTCCTGCATTTCCTTGCCTCTGTCGTTGGCGGCCTGGGCGGCCGACAGAATCACGCATTCGCCGTGGTGATAGACCCGAATGCCATCGACCGGGCGTTCCATGTAGCCCAGCAGATTTTGGGTATAGGGCGACGGTTTGGACATGCTGACATTCAAGGGCAAATCCAGCTCGGCCAACTCGCCGACCGAGAAAAAGCGGAACTCGCGCTGCTGTTGCTGCGCCACCACGCCATGCCTGTCGCCGGCCAACAGAATCTCGCCCAGATAGCGGCTGTGAGGCCGCTTGGCGCCGACCGGATACAGATCGTTCAGGCTGCGAAAAATGTCGCTCTGCTCCGGGTATTTGACTTCCCGCAGCAGAATGTCCGGCGATTTCATGTCGATGCGCAGCACATGGGTCATGTGCTTGTCGCTATCCAGCGTCACCAGATATTGGTAGGGCGTCATCAAGGCCAGTTCGGCGATGTATTCCACCGAATTACCCGGCTCGACGCTGATCATCAAAGCCTCTATGCCGCCTATCAGCTCGGTCAGGCCGCTACGGTCGCGCTCTTCCAGCAGGCGTTGCAGATATTCCTCGAAAAAGTCCGAATTTTGTTTATCGCCGAAGCGCGGCAAATTGGTTGAGCACAGCATTATCTGATCCTCGTTAACAATGCAAAAAAGGTTACGCCGCGATTGATCCCGATATCGGCACTTCAGCGCGGCAGCCAGCGCAAATCCAGCGTCATCGGAAAGCGCGGATTGACCGCTTCTTCTTTAACCTGCATCGGACCGGCGCTGTGGCCGTGTTCCCAAAACCGGGCCCGGCGGCGGGCTTCGGCTTCGTTGGCGTTGACCGGGAAAGTGTCATAATTGCGCCCGCCCGGATGGCTGACATGGTAGGTGCAACCACCAATCGAGCGGCCGTTCCAGCTGTCCAGCAAGTCGAATACCAGCGGCGCATGCACGCCTATGCTGGGGTGTAGGGCCGAGGGCGGCGCCCAGGCCTTGAAGCGCACCGCCGCCACATACTCGCCGGGCACGCCGGTCGGATGCAGCGGCACTAAACGGCCGTTGCAGGCCACTTGATGGCGGTTGCCTATCATGCCGCTGACTTTGATTTGCAAGCGCTCGACGGAAGAATCCACGTAACGGGCCGTGCCCGATCCGCTGACTTCTTCGCCCAACACATGCCAGGGTTCTATGGCTTGGCGCAACTCCAGCCGCACGCCTTCATAAACCACGCTGCCGTAATGCGGAAAACGGAATTCGATAAACGGCGCGAACCAGGCATCTTCGAAGGCATAGCCGGCGCCGCGCAGATCGCGGCAAATATCCCGCATGTCCTGTTCGATGAAATGCGGCAGCATGAATCTGTCGTGCAGAGCGGTATCCCAATACACCAGCTTGCCGTGGTACGGGTTGTTCCAGAACCGCGCCACCAGCGCCCGCAACAACAGCGACTGCAACAAACTCATCCGGTAATGCGGCGGCATTTCGAAAGCCCGCAGTTCCACCAAACCCAAGCGACCGGTGGCGCTGTCCGGCGAATATAGTTTGTCGATACAGAACTCGGCTCTGTGAGTATTGCCGGTCAAATCGATCAATAAATTGCGCAACAGGCGGTCCACCAGCCAGGGCTGGGCACTTTCCTCGCCTTCATGCAGCTTGGCTTCCATTTGTTGAAAGGCGATTTCCAACTCGTACAGATTGTCGTCGCGAGCCTCGTCAACCCGCGGCGCCTGGCTGGTCGGACCGATAAACTGGCCGGAAAACAGATAGGACAAGGCCGGATGCTGCTGCCAATAACTGATCAGGCTTTTCAACAAATCGGGCCGGCGCAGGAAGGGGCTCTCGGCGGCCGTAGCGCCGCCCAGGGTAATATGATTGCCGCCGCCGGTACCGGTATGTCGGCCGTCCAGCATGAATTTTTCCGTCGCCAAGCGGGCCAGCCGGGCTTCTTCATACAGCGTGCGGGTGCGGTTTTCCAGGGCATCCCAACTATCCGACGGATGAATGTTGACTTCGATCACACCGGGATCCGGCGTCACCGATAAGGACAGCAAACGCGGATCGCGCGGCGGCGGGTAACCTTCCAAGCGCAACGGCAGTTTTAAGCGGTCGGCGCAATCCTCGATGGCCGCCAGCAGTTCCAGCCAAGCTTCCAAAGTGGTGACCGGCGGCAGGAAGGCATACAGCACGCCGTCGCGCACTTCCAGCGCCAGCGCCGTGTGTATCACTTCCTTGGGTGCCGGCGCCTGCCTGACCGGCTCCGGCTGTTTGGTCTGCTTGCCGCGCGGATAATCCGCCAGTTGTTCGCGGGCGGCAAACGGGTCGGCCGGCAACTCCACTTCAAAATCGGCCGGCGCCACCCACGGCAGGCTGTTCAAGGGCAGGCGCAGGCCCATCGGCGAATCGCCCGGCAACAAATACAGACGCTCGTGCTTCAAGGGCCACAGGCTGGATTGCCAGACAATCTCCTGGCCGTCATTGGCCTTTAACGGCAACACATAGCCTTTCACGGCCGACAGCCCGGTCCGCAATTGTTTGATCAGCGCGCTACGCACTTCCGCCTGTTGCAGATCCTCGGCATGCGGGTCGATATTGGCCGGCAGACGGCTTTCTTCATCCAGCGCCAGCCAGGGGTCTTCGTAGGCCGGGATCAAATAATCCGGATTGAGCCCCAAGCGCAAGGCCAACTGTTCGGCAAACCGCTGCAAGGCGGAAGCGTCAATATCGCCGGCTTGCTCGGCGATCAAGGCCTGCTGCTGCCAGACCGGCACGCCGTCGGCGCGCCAGAACACATTCAAGGCCCAACGCGGCAGGGGCTCGCCGGGATACCACTTGCCCTGGCCGAAATGCAGCACGCCACCCGGCGCAAAGCGGGCCTGGATGCGGCGCAGTAAATTATTGGCCAGTTGCCACTTCTCCGGACCCAGCGCGGCGATATTCCATTCGGCGCCGTCCATGTTGTCCACCGAGACGAAAGTCGGCTCGCCGCCCTGGGTCAGACGCACATCGCCGGCCCGCAATTCCCGGTCTATGGCCTGCCCCAGGTCGCGGATGGCTTGCCACTGCTCTTCGGTATAGGGTTTGGTGACACGCGGATCTTCGTGGATGCGGGTAACCCGCATGTCCACGTTCAGTTGGGCATCGCAGACGCTGGTCAAGCCACTGACCGGTGCCGCCGAAGCCGGCGAGGCGCTGACCGCCAACGGTATATGGCCTTCGCCCGCCAACAGGCCGGAGGTGGCATCCAAGCCCACCCAACCGGCGCCGGGAATATAGGCTTCGCACCAGGCATGCAGGTCGGTGAAGTCGGCGGTGGGGCCGGCCGGGCCGTCCAGCGGTTTTTCGTCCGCCACCAGCTGTATCAGATAACCGGACACGAAGCGCGCCGCGATGCCCAAATGCCGCAACAATTGCACCAGCAGCCAGGCGCTGTCGCGGCAGGAACCGGACTTTTTGCCCAAGGTCTCCTCGCAGCTCTGCACGCCGGCTTCCATCCGGATCAGATAGGAAATTTCATTGTGCAATCTTTGATTGAGACTGACCAAAAAATTGGTGGTGCTGATTTGCGCCGGAATTTCCCGTCGGAACGATTGCAGCCAGTCTTTCAGCAATGGGCCTTGCGGTTCGGTTTCCAGAAACGGCGCCAGTTCGACTTGCAAAATGGGCGGGTAATTGAACGGATAATGCTCGGCCCATTCCTCGACGAAAAAATCGAAGGGGTTGATGACCGTCATGTCGGCCAGTAAATCCACCGTGATGTCGATTTCCCTGGTCGGTTCCGGAAAGGTGATCCTGGCCACGAAGTTGCCGTAGGCATCCTGCTGCCAATGTATGAAATGTTTTTCCGGCTTCACTTTCAGCGAATAGCCGGACACCGGGGTACGGCTGTGGGCGGCCGGCCGCAAGCGAATCTCGTGCGGCGAAGCCACTACCGGCCGGTCGAAAACATAATGCGATTTATGGTGCAGTGCAACGCGAATGGTCATGATTTTGCCGTATTGAATTGAATTCGTGCCGCCATGGCGGCAGCCGCTTTTTATAAAGTCGTCAGCCGATATTCATGAATAGTCAGGCGGCAAGTGGTTGTTCAAACCGGCGTCCGTCAACCATTCCGGATTGGGCAGCGATGCGAACACGCCTTTTAAACCATCGCTCCAGCGCCGGCTGATCTGGGAAAAATAGGGGTCGTCCTGGGTGATATGTTGTTCGAAATCCAACCGCAGCCCGCCCTGACTGTAACAGGCAATATCGATGGGCAGACCCACCGACAAATTGCTGCGCATGGTGGAGTCGAACGATACCAGCACGCATTTCACCGCCTCGCTGAGCGGAGTTTGCGGGGTAATGACCCGGTCGATGATCGGCTTGCCGTATTTGGTTTCGCCGATCTGAAAATAGGGCGTTTCCGCGCCGGCTTCGATGAAATTGCCTTCGGCGTAGACCATGAACAGCCGCGTGTCCTCGGTTTGAATCTGCCCGCCGATAATGAAATTGGCGCTGGCGTCCACATTGTTCTGCGCCAGAAACACGCCGTCCTGTTTGCGCACTTCCCGCAGACACTCGCCGAGTAATTGAGCAACGTCGAACATGGAATCCACCGTCCAGATATTGCGTGCTTCCCGGCGGCCTTTTTGCTCCAGCAGATTGATGGCGTTCTGGGTAATCGACAGATTGCCCGAGCTTAAAATCATAATCACCCGGTCGCCTTCCTTGATGAAGCTGCGCATTTTTTTAAAGCAGGCAATCTGGTCTATGCCCGCGTTGGTACGCGAATCGGAGGCGAACACCAAGCCGGCATTCAGTTTTAACGCAACACAATAAGTCATGGCGGTCAGGGAAAAGTCAAAGCTGTCATTGCATCTGCAAAGCCGTGCGCCGCACCGTGGCCACGGGCTGCTCGAAATGATTGCGCCGCGACATATAGGCATCGCGAATTTCGCGGCCCAGCAAGGCGATATGCGCCAGAAACTCGGTCAGATATTCGTGCAGACCCTGGCTGAATACGTCTTCGATCAGACCGAAATGGATGGCGGCGTGTTGCTCACCGGCCAGCCGTCTGGCTTCGCGGCCGGAGCTGCCGTTGATATCGATCAGGGCGGCCTCGACTTCGTTCATGCAGGCATGCAGCGAGCGCGGCATGTCGTCGCGCAAAATCAGCAATTCCGCCACCCTCAGCGGCGAAATCACATCGCGGTAGACCTTACGGTAGGCTTCGAACGCACTCACCGAGCGCAGCACCGAGCCCCACTGGTAATAATCCGCCGCCCCGCCAACGTCGTTCACGCTGGGTAGCAAAATATGGTATTTAACATCCAGGATGCGGGCGGTATTGTCGGCCCGCTCCAAAAAGGTCCCCAGCTTGATGAAACTCAACGCCACGTCCTTGAGGATGGTGCCCAGGGTAACGCCGCGAAACATATGCGACCTGTCCTTGACCCATTCGAAAAAATCGGGAAACTTCTCGTTGTCCATGTTCCAGGTCATGCGGTTGAGTTCCAGCCAGGTGGAGTTGATGACTTCCCACATTTCCGAGGTAATGGCGCCCCGCACCGCCCGGGCGTTTTCCCGCGCCAGCTTCAGGCAGCTATAAATACTGCTGGGATTGTCCGGGTCCAGCGCCATGTAATGGGTCACGGAATCGGCGCGCGCCAAGCCGTATTTGACTTCATAGCTGGCCGCGCAACCGGTGATATTCAGCGGCGCATACCAGAGATAGGCTTCGGCGCCTTCGATATCCAACGGCAATAACGCAGAACGGTGGGCCACATCCAATACCCGGGCGGTATTTTCCGCGCGTTCGATATGCCGCGCCATCCAGAATAAGTTGTCTGCTGTTCTTGCCAACATGCTTTAGTCCTCCAATACCCAGGTATCTTTAGTCCCGCCGCCTTGCGAGGAATTGACCACCAGCGAGCCTTCGCGCAAGGCGACTCTGGTCAAGCCGCCCGGCACCAGGCGAATTTCCTTGCCCGACAACACAAAGGGCCGCAGATCGACGTGGCGGGGCGCCACGCCGGCTTCCACCATGGTCGGACAAGTCGACAGCGCCAAGGTCGGCTGGGCAATAAAATTATCCGGCTCGGACAGAATGCGCTGTTTGTAGGTTTCTATTTCCTCTTTCGAGCTGGTTGGCCCCACCAGCATGCCGTAACCGCCGGAACCCTGCACTTCCTTGACCACCAACTCGGGCAAATGCGCCAGTACGTATTTCAAATCCTCGCTTTCGCTCAAGCGCCAAGTCGGCACATTGGATAGCAACGGCGCCTCGCCCAGATAAAACCGGATCATTTCCGGCACGTATAGATAGGTGGATTTATCGTCCGCCACTCCGGTTCCAACGCCGTTGGCCAACGATACGTTGCCGCTACGGTATGCCTCCAGCAAACCGGGCACTCCCAGGGCCGAATCCGGGCGGAAAGCCAACGGGTCCAGAAAATCGTCGTCCACCCGCCTATAAATCACATGCACCTGCTGCGGACCCTCGGTGGTGTACATATAGACTTTTTGCTTGTGCACGAACAAATCCTGCCCTTCGACCAATTCCACACCCATTTGGCTGGCCAGGAAAGCATGTTCGAAATACGCGCTGTTGTAGGAACCGGGCGTCATCACGACGATGGTTGGGTTGGACACATTGACGGGCGCGGCCTCGCGCAGAGTATCCAGCAACATTTGCGGATAATGCTCCACCGGCTCGACCAAATGGTTGGCGAACAATTCCGGAAACAGCCGCATCATGGTATTGCGGTTTTCCAGCATGTAGGACACTCCGGACGGCGTGCGCAGGTTATCCTCCAGCACGTAAAAATCGTCTTCGGCCACCCGCACCAAGTCTATGCCGGCAATATGCGCGTACACCTGATTGGGCAGATCTATGCCCTGCATGGCCTTGCAATACAGCTCGTTATCCAGCACCTGCCGGGCACTGATGATGCCGGCCTTGATGATTTCCTGATCGTGATAGATATCGTGCAAAAAGGCGTTCAAGGCCTTGACCCGCTGCTTGATACCCACTTGCAGACGCTGCCATTCCGTTGAACCGAAGATGCGCGGCACGATATCGAACGGAATCAAGCGCTCGGCACCGGACGTTTCCCCGTAAACCGCAAAGGTGATACCCAACCGACGAAACAACAATTCCGCTTCGGCGCTTTTGCGCTCCAACGTACCTTCCGGCAGTTGCGACATCCAGTGGGCATAGGTTTGATAAATATCGCGCACCCGACCTTCG
Source organism: Methylomonas subterranea (assembly GCF_024505185.1). Taxonomy (GTDB): domain Bacteria; phylum Pseudomonadota; class Gammaproteobacteria; order Methylococcales; family Methylomonadaceae; genus Methylomonas; species Methylomonas subterranea. The sequence continues at coordinate 194,158 of NZ_JANIBJ010000002.1, read as the reverse complement.
TCGGTGCGCATTTCGTCAAAGCATTTTATGGTGGTTTTTGTATTCATACCTTCATCAAAGCAAGAGGTATGCCACGGGACTATAGTGGCGCTTAAAGCCTGCGGCGGGGGCGGTTTTCCAAAGTATTGCACCAATCGGGACTTTTCGTTAGTGCATTCGCACCAACTCGGGGATTTTCAGATGAAACCGAGCCGAGATGGCGGGCATGTTACCCGCCCGAACTCAAGGCCCGACGACGGGAAAAGCCGTAGCGGTCTGCTTGTTCAACTGCGGCAAGGCAGCGAAGCCCTCGCTGAGTTTTTCCTGCCAGATGCGCCGCAGCTGAATCAGATAATCGTCAGCTTCCTGAAAGCGGTAATATTCGTCCAACAACAGACTGTCCTTGTGGTAGATCAGCATGTCCACCGGCGGACCGACGCTGACGTTGCTGCGCATGGTGGAATCCATGGAAATCAGACAACACAAGGCGGCTTCCTCTAGCGGAGTATCGATTTTTAAAATACGGTCCAGCACAGGTTTGCCGTATTTGTTTTCGCCAATCTGCAGGTAGGGAGTCTGCTCGGACGTGGTGATGTAATTGCCTTCCGGATACACCAGATACGCACCGTGCGGCTCGGTGCCGATCTGCCCGGCCACCAAAAAGGTCGCCGCCGGAAAAAAACCGTTCTGGCCTGAATTGGCATGCCGATGCTGCTTATCCAGACTGACTTGACCCAGATATTCCGCCACCTCGGACAAATAGTGCACGGTGTTGAGATTGGTTTCCGCGCCATCCTTGATATCGCGCCGCAACTGGTCCAGCACGGCCTGACTGGTGGCCAGATTCCCCGCGCTCAACAGCACGATTTTCCGGTCGTCGCGGGTCGCAATCACATGCATTTTGCAATGCACGCTGACATTGTCTATGCCCGCGTTGGTTCTGGAGTCCGAGGTAAGCACCAAGCCTTCCTTGACCGATACCGCAATACAATATGTCATGGCCAATCACTATTAAACAACATTACATCCGGCCAGTTTACTAAAGTTACCCGGCAAAAACCAACCGCGATCTTGCCCGCGGCGGCGGCGCGCGAGTAATAACGGCGTATCCTTCACGCGGCCGTCATCCTCCGCTCAACCTTTTTTCCAACTCGGCCCGCAGCATGCCGTCATAGTGGCGGCGCAACACCGAGTCCGTCGGTCTCGGCGGCAAACCCGCGCTGATTTCCGCTTGCAGCCGGCCGATAAAATGCCGCCGCAATACCGAATCGGTAGGCGGGGGATTGGGCGGAGATGTTTTTTTGGCCGCCAATTCGGCCGCTTGATGCCGGCGAGTGACGCCATCAGGGGGAACCAAGGCAAGTGCGTCGCCGGCGGCGGCCGGAGTGGATTCCGGGCTTTCCGCCATCACGGGGCCAGCCGACGGCTCGGCGTCCGGCGCCGCTGGGTGATGGGCGTTTCCCGCCTCCGGATAGTAACGGTTGCTTCGCGCGCGTCTGGCGGCCGGCCTTGGGGAACCCGCCTCGCGCCGGGAAGCCCTCGCGATCAGCCAGACCAAAATAGCGGCAAGCAACCCAAACAGCGCCGCGATGAGACCGCCGCCCAGCGCCCCGAATTCTTTCAGCATGTTTTGCAAAACGTCCATCCCCCCTCCATTAATTATTTTTTATAGGCTGGATTCAACAGATTCGTCGTATCATTTTTATTTTTGAAACCCGACGCGATCAAACATTTTGTTTTTACTACAAAACTTTGGCTAAGGATAGTCTTGGGCCATGGACAATTTTAAAACATGCGGGATCTCCGGCTTTCCCGGACCGGCAAGCCGACTCAGTCGGCGGGTTTTACATTTTTACTTATTCCACACCCTTTTCAATTGAGGAGTTAACACCATGACCATTGAATCCTGCACCTACGTCATTTTCGGTGCCACGGGAAATCTGGCCCGACTAAAACTGATGCCCGGGTTTTACCACCTGGAAATGGAAAACAAACTCCAGGAAACTACCCGCATCGTCGCCATTGGCCGCCGGCCCTGGGATAGAACCAAATGGCTGAGCGAAGTGAGAACCATGCTGGAGGAAAAATTCGGCGACAAGCTGGACGAAGCCGTGTTTGCCCGCTTTAGCGCTCGGCTACACTATCACCGCGGCAATCTGGACGACGAACAATGTTACCGGGAACTGGCCGCCGGCTTGAACGACGATGCGGCTCAATTTCCGAAAAACATGGCCTTTTACCTGGCCATTGGCCCTGACGATTTCGGCAACGTCATCGAATCGCTTAGCAAGGTGGAATTGCTTTCGCAAGAGTACGGCTGGCGGCGGGTGGTAATCGAAAAGCCCTTCGGCTACGATCTGGAAAGCGCACAAGCCCTGCAAAAACGCCTGGAACGCTACCTGTCCGAAGAGCAAATCTACCGTATCGACCATTATCTCGGCAAAGGCATGGTGCAAAACGTACTGGTATTCCGCTTCGCCAATATCATGCTGGAACCGCTGTGGAACCGCAATTACATCGACCATATCCAGATCACCCATGCCGAAGAAATGGGCATCAGCACCCGGGGCGGTTATTACGACACGGCCGGCGCGATGCGCGACATGCTGCAAAGCCATTTATTGCAATTGTTGACATTGGTGGCGATGGAACCGCCGATTTCCATGGATGCCGAAGCCTTGCGGGACGAAAAAGTCAAGGTTTTGAAATCGATCAGGCCGATTCCCAAATCCGCCGTGCATGCCCATGCCTTTCGCGGCCAGTACGCCAAGGGCAGCATCAAGGGCCAAAAGGTCAACGGCTATCTGGAAGAAGACAATATTCCGCCCGACAGCACCACCGAAACTTACGCGGCCATGAAGCTGATGATAGACAACTGGCGCTGGCGCGGGGTGCCGTTTTATCTGCGCACCGGCAAACGCATGGCGGCCGGCCAATCCAGCATTTCCATCTGTTTCCGCCATCCGCCGCTACAATTTTTTCAAGGTACCCACGTCAGCTGCATGAACCCCAACTGGGTGATTCTGGGCATCCAGCCGGAAGAATGCATTCGCATCGAAATGATCGTCAAGGACGCCGGCCTGGAAATGCGCACCCACACCGCCAGCCTGGATACCGACTTTCGCCAGCCCGACCAGCGCCATGTCGATGCCTACGAAGATTTATTGCTGGATGTGATTCAAGGCGACCGTTCGTTGTTTTTGCGTTTCGACGAAGTGGAGGCGGCCTGGAAAATCGTCGATCCCATCCTGCAAACCTGGGCCACCGAGCGCGATTACATCCACACTTACCCGGCCGGTTCCTGGGGGCCGCCGGAAAGCAGCCGCTTGTTCGAAAAAGAGGATCAGTTCTGGCGCAGTTCGCTGATGCCGGAATGCGCGCCATAACAAAGACATGAAAAAGGGGCTGCCATTGCGGCAGCCCCCTTGGTTCGGGTAGGCCGGAATAAGCCGATAGGCGTTTCCGGCGCATCGAAGCTGATTTGCCGGAAACGCGGTGCTTATTCCGGCCTACCCGAGTTTAATCCGCACTGTCTTCGCTGCCTAAAAATTTATATACAAAAGCACCGAGCACCGCGCCCACAACCGGCGCCAGCCAAAACAGCCAAAGCTGCATCAATGCCCAGTCGCCGACGTAAACCGCCACCGCCATGCTACGTGCCGGATTGACCGAGGTATTGGTGACCGGAATGCTGATCAAATGAATCAAGGCAAGGCACAAGCCGATGGCGATGGGCGCGAAGCCTTGCGGCGCGCGGGTATCGGTAGCCCCCAAAATCACCAGCAAAAACATCATGGTCATTACCACTTCGGTAATTAAGGCCGACAACAACGAATAGCCGCCCGGCGAATGCTCGCCGTAACCGTTGCTGGCAAACCCGGCCGACACGTCAAACCCGGCCTTGCCGCTGGCAATCAGATATAGCACGCCGCCCGCCACGATGCCACCCAAGACCTGCGCGGCAATATACGGCGCCAGTTTATTGGCCGGAAAGCGGCCGCCGACCCACAAGCCTATCGATACCGCCGGATTCAAATGGCAGCCGGAAATATGCCCGATCGCAAAAGCCATGGTCAATACCGTCAAGCCAAATGCGCAGGATACGCCCAGCAAGCCGATACCCACCTCGGGAAATGCCGCCGCCAACACCGCGCTGCCGCAGCCGCCCAACACCAACCAGAATGTGCCAAAAAATTCCGCTCCGTACTGTTTCATACTCTTCACCCTGCCCTAATGTTATGGTCATAAATCCGCTTCGTCCGGATTGGGATTGGGCGGACTCTTGTTTTTATACAAGCAAACTGAAATTACCGAAACGCCCGGAAAAGCCCCCGTTAAAGCATTCCGGCCGATTCAGCTTATTTGTAACCGTTGTTTACAACATGCGTCCCTGATCGAACCGGCCGCCCTAACCGGGCATGGATCGACAAAGCTTCCCGGCCTCAGTCTAGCCTCGAAGCGGATAAAGTCAATAATCTTTTTATAAGCAATAAGTTACGCTTTCAGAACAATAAAGTTGGGAGCTCATCTTGAAGCCCCCGTGCAAAAACAGCGCAAAGGCTTCGGCCATAAAAAAAGCGCCTCACCCACGATGGAGAGAGGCGCTTTTCCGGACCGGATCCACTGAAAAACAATACATGCTTTAGCGCAATTACATCCCCCTTAAACGCATATGATTAAACAGATTGCCCAATCCGCGCTTTGCGCTCCACGCGTGCGTGGAATCAATAACCGGCAACGCCAGATTGCACCTGCTCTTGCTCGGTAAGTTTCTTGTCGGCGCGCGGATGAATAAAATTAAATAGTGAATAACTATAAGTTACACCGGAGTGATAATCGTAAAACTCAACTTCGTGCTCATATCCGGCCTCCTCGGCCGCTTTAGTCTTGGTATTTTCGATGCCGTCGGCGAAAACCGGCAGGGAAAAAACCGTGCTCAAGCTTAAAAATAAGAAAACCGCTGTTGTTTTATAGATTCTTTTCATGATGCCCACCTCTCTCGGATAACAAGCAATTGTCGGCGAATCCCGGCAAAAACCGGGACAATCGATGCCCCATATTAGTTCATTCGCTACACTTGAAATTATTTCCGGTTGTTTCGAAGCCCCGAATAAATAAGCCATTTATTTTATTACCCATACAGGTTTGTTAGCCTTTAATGCACATAACCTGCCGTAATCGGTGCACGATTTCGACCAAGTCGTTTTGCTGCGCCATGACCTGTTCGATGTCCTTATACGCCGCCGGTATTTCATCGATGACGCCGCTGTCTTTACGGCATTCTATGCCTTGAGTTTGCCGAGCCAGATCGTCGGCATCGAAACGGCGCTTGGCTTCGCTACGGCTCATAAGGCGTCCGGCGCCGTGCGAGCACGAACAAAACGATTGCTCGTTGCCCTTGCCGCGCACGATGTAAGAGCGCGCGCCCATGCTGCCCGGAATAATCCCCAGTTCCCCCGCGCCGGCGCGAATCGCGCCCTTGCGAGTAACCAGCACCTGGGCGTCGAAATGCCGTTCGCGGACGACATAGTTGTGATGGCAGTTAATGACTTCCTTGGTGAAGGTCATTTTCGGCCATTTTTTCCGCAGAACTTGGCCGATCAAACGCAGCATTTCCCGGCGGTTGGTCATCGCGTAGTCTTGCGCCCAAGCAACCGCCAGCAAATAATCGTCGTAATGTTTTGCGCCTTCGCGGAAATAGGCCAAGTCCTTATCCGGCAGATTCAGCAAATGCCGGCCCATGTCTTTTTTGGCCAGATTGATGAAATATTCGCCAATCACGTTCCCGATACCTCGGCTACCGGAATGCAGCATGATCCACACTTGATCGCTTTCATCCAGACACAGTTCGATGAAATGATTGCCGCCACCCAGCGTGCCCAACTGGCGTATCCAGGTTTGATAGGGTTTGTTTTGCTTGGCATTGACTTTGGGATGTTGCTCCAAAATGCGATGTAGCCCCACTCCGAGCGCGTTAATCGTCGAACGTTGCGCCTGATCGCTACGGTGCATGGCAAAACCGACCGGTACCGCCGCTTCCAGCGCCAAGCGCAATGAGCGCAAGCTGTCCGGCAAATCGTTGGCGTTGATGGACAAACGCACGGCACACATGCCGCAGCCGATATCCACGCCCACGGTCGCCGGGATAATCGCGCCCAGCGTCGGAATCACCGAACCGACCGTTGCGCCCTTGCCGCAATGCACATCCGGCATCACGGCAATATGGCTGTGTACGAAAGGCATTTGCGACAGGTTCAGCAACTGTTGATAGGCTGCCGGCTCGATTTGGTCTGTGTAAATCTTGACCGGCACCTTGCCTTTGCTGATTAGAGTTCGAATCGGCATAATTCCCCTCCTGTATTACTGCTACCCTGGAAATAAAAACCGAGCACAGGGACTTTTTTACGATGCAAGCTGGCGGCTACCACGCTACGCAATAGCGCCTGACTGTGTTTTAACGCCGCTAAAATGGCTTCGCCGTCGGCATCGCTGCTGGAGCGAACGCCAACGGACAAGCGTTGTTTGGCGGGTTCATATTCAACGGCGCTCAACTGGACCCCCCAACAAATCGGGGTGCCTGCATTCGCCTTCGAGAAACAAACTCAAGGCCCGTTGTGCTTGTTTGCTCAGTTGTCGGTGTTTACTCGCTTGGCGTTTGACTGGGCTATGTTGTTCGAAACGAGGCGCCAGACCGTCGCCTTCGAGCCATTGTGCGCACAATAATGGCGTGCGTTTGGATTGATGTGTTTGCATAAACTTCCACAAAGCCTATCCGGCGCCGGCAACTCGACAGCAATAGCAGGCCCCGGCCGGAGTCGGCCAAAAATTAAAAAAAGGGATTAATGCGGAAGCCCGATCCCGACGATCGGATGAAGAGATTACCGACCGGTTGAGGATACGAGGCTTAAGCGCGTTGCACAATCGAACATACAGCCTCCTTCGGTGGGTTGATGGGTTAAAAAATAAGCGCAGTCTAATCAGCTTGGCTATGAATGTCAAAACAATGCATTGCTTCGACAAACAAACTTCCGTTTAAGCGGCGGACAAGCAGCGGCGATCAAAACAGCTTATCCAGCAAGGACATCAAAATCTCCACCGCGATCAGCCAGATAATGATCCATTCCAATGCCGACGAATGCTGGTGTTTTTGTTCGTCAGCCAGCATTTCCAGCAACTCGTGGATGGTTTCCAGTTTTTTCGACAGCACCTCGGTGCGCGGGCTGATTTCCAGGTAATTGGCGGCCATGGAATACATGTTTTGATACTCCGGGTGCTCCCAGAAAAATTCCGGAATATCCAGCAAGTCGTAATTCAGGATGATGTCGCTCTTGGTCAAAAACAGCTGCCCGCGTATCTTGGCCATGGCCTTGCGGTTCAGTTTGATAATGCCGTCCCGCGCCAGCGCCCGCGGCAAATGGGCGGTGGCGCGGATGGTATCGATGGCGTGACCTTCAAACGCAGCCAATTTGATGGATTGAGCCATGGCATGCGATAGCGCCAGCAGTACCTTGACATCATCGGACTGCAATTCGATATGGTCGTGCTGGATACGGTCTTGCGGGCAGCCGACCTCATAACTGAAATTGTCTTCCTGTGGCTCCGGCTCGGGCTTGACGGCATAGCCAAGCAAGGTTTCCCGCAAACTTTGCCTGTCATCCAGATTGACACTCCAGTGCACCACCACACCGTAGGAAAACACCGCCGAACAACCGGTTTTGTAATCGACGATAAGAGCGTTTCTGAATACCTGGGTACGGGCACTGCCCAGCAGTTTTTCCCGCAGTTCCGCAAAACGGAACGATTGCGCCAGACATACCGTTAGACAATGTTTGATGGCCCGATTGTTTGACATGATGATATTTCCGGATTTGGCGGCGGCATTAGTTTGTAACTCCGGCCGGCAAAAGGGTTAAAATAGCCGCTTTTAAGCCCATCCAACCAGCCCATTACCCCATTGCCCCGTGCCATGCAGACAAACTATAACACCGATGATTTAAGAATTTGCGAAACCAAGGACGTGGTGGCGCCGATTCAAGTTCACGAAGAAATCCCCATGACCGAAAAGGCGGCGGAAACCATTTTGCGTGCCCGGGCCGCCATACACAATATTCTGACCGGCGACGACGACCGTCTGTTGGTCATCATCGGCCCTTGCTCAATTCACGACCCCAAAGCGGCCGTGGAATATGCCGGGCGCCTGAAAGGCATCATGGCCGAGTTGCAAGACGATCTGGTTATCGTCATGCGGGTCTACTTCGAAAAACCGCGCACCACGGTGGGTTGGAAGGGTTTGATCAACGACCCGGACCTGAATGCCAGCTTCAACATCAACAAAGGTCTGCGTCTGGCCCGGCAACTGTTGTCCGACGTAAATAATCTGGGCGTGCCGGCCGCCACCGAATATCTGGACTTGATCACGCCGCAATATGTGTCGGATCTGATTTCCTGGGGCGCCATCGGCGCCAGAACCACCGAAAGTCAGGTCCATCGCGAATTGGCGTCCGGCCTGTCCTGCCCGGTCGGCTTTAAAAACGCCACCGACGGCGGTATCAAAATCGCCATCGACGCCATCAACGCGGCGATGAGTCCGCACCATTTTCTGTCCCTGACCAAGGAAGGCCGCTCGGCGATTTTTTCCACCCGCGGCAACGAAGATGCGCACATCATTCTACGCGGCGGCAACAACCGGCCCAATTACGACGAAGTCAGCGTGGAGCAGGTTGCCGAAGGCCTGATCGAAGCCGGCCTGCGCCCCAACATCATGATCGATTTCAGCCACGCCAACAGTTCCAAGAAATACGAACGGCAAATGCTGGTGGCGCAAGACGTGGCCGGGCAAATCAGGCAGGGCGACCACCGCATCGTCGGCGCCATGGTGGAAAGTCACCTGGTAGCCGGTCGCCAAGAAGTCGAAGACGGCAAACCGCTGACTTACGGACAAAGCATTACCGACGCCTGCCTGGGCTGGGACGACAGCGTCAAACTCCTTCACGATCTGGCCGGCGCCGTGCAACGCCGCCGCGCCGCCAAGCAACACAAGGTTTAACGACATGAAAATACAGGTTAATGGCGATAGCCGGGAATATGCGGACAATTGCACCGTTGCCGATGTCATCGCCGATTTGGGCTTGACCGGCAAACGCATCGCGGTAGAACTAAACAAGGAAATTTTGCCGTTCACCCAACACGCAACACAAGCAATACAGGACGGCGACCGACTGGAAATCGTTCAAGCCATTGGCGGCGGACAAGACGATTATTTTACGCTGGCCGGCAAACAATACCGCTCGCGCCTGCTGGTGGGCAGCGGCAAATACAAGGATCTGGAAGAAACCCGTTTGGCCACCGAAGCCAGCGGCGCGGAAATCATTACCGTGGCGATTCGCCGCACCAACATCGGCCAGAATCCCGGCGAACCCAATTTGCTGGACGTGATCTCGCCGGATAAATACACCATTTTGCCGAACACCGCCGGCTGCTATACCGCGGAAGATGCCGTGCGCACCTGCCGCTTGGCGCGGGAACTGCTTGGCGGCCACAAGCTGGTCAAGCTGGAAGTACTGGCAGACCAACTGACTTTATTCCCCGACGTCTCGGAAACCTATGTGGCCGCAGAATTATTGGTCAAAGACGGCTTCGATGTCATGGTGTACACCAACGACGACCCCATTGCCGCCAAACGTCTGGAAGAAATCGGCTGCGTGGCGGTGATGCCATTGGCCGCGCCGATCGGCTCCGGCTTGGGCATCCGCAATCCGTACAACATTCTGACCATCGTCGAAAACGCCAAAGTGCCGATTCTGGTCGATGCCGGCGTCGGCACTGCCTCCGATGCGGCGATTGCCATGGAGTTGGGTTGCGACGGCGTATTGATGAACACCGCGATTGCCGCCGCGAAGAACCCGGTACTAATGGCTTCGGCGATGAAAAAAGGCATAGAAGCCGGCCGCGAAGCCTTTCTGGCCGGCCGCATGCCGCGCAAGCGCTTTGCTTCGGCGTCTTCGCCGATTGACGGGTTGTTTTTGTAACGCACCCTGGCCAGTGTTTGCGGCCGGTTCCGTTATACTGGACTTGGTTATCTCGCTTGCCGACCTGTTAATTGAGGTGATCCGGCTTTGCCTGAAGTTCGTATTACGCAAGCTGGGTTATTCAAACACCCGTAGCGTAAAATCGATTAACCGCATAGGATGGATCAGTTTAGCGATCTTGATTGGGTTTTTAGTTTTTCTCACTATCAGATTTAGTTAAATGGTAGTTAAGTAAGATAAAAGTTGCTTATGAACGATGAAACCGAAGTGCTGTGCTATTGCAGCGGTACTACAACCGAGCAAATCAGAAAACTGCTTGACGAAGGCATCAGCGATCCTGAACGGATATCCCGCATAACCGGCGCCTTGTCAGGCTGTGGCGGCTGCGAGTTCGACCTGCAAGCGTTGTTGGACAGCCACAAAACAGCTGCAACCGAGAACTGAAATGGCCTGCTGCGACGATCCCACCGAATCACCCAAAATGGATCGCCGCGAGTTGATCCGCCTGCAGGAACAATACGGCGAGCTGGTGCGGGATTTATTTACCGAAGATCCGGAAAAAGTCATTCTGAAATTGTTGAACCATAGCAGCGCCTATCTGACCGAACTGGCCGCCTTGCGGGCGCACCATCCGTCGATCAGATTAAAAGCCATCGATTTACTGGAGCAATCCAGCCAGCCGGTGTTGCGGCAAATTGCGCAAAAAGAGCCTGAATCGGCGTTTGGGTTGGCGGCGCGAGCGCGTTTAGATGCCCTTTCACGGTAGGCCGGAATAAGGCGACACCCCATAGCCCGGATGCAATCTGGGCTACTTGCTACCTGTTGAAATTAATTTGAAACGATAAATCATGGCAAGAAGAAAAAGCAGTACAGTTGAAGATTTGTTCGAAATTACTGCGGCATTACCTTGGTGGGTAGGAGCAATTCTCTCTCTCGTTGCGTATGTTGTTTTGCACCACTATGCCGTTGCCGAGGTCCAGACCGTGGCGGCACCTGGACAATTTGGTCAAATGATGACTGATCAAATACTAAAAACGTTCGCGGGTTTTGGTCAGTATATTCTTCCGATCCTCTTTACATCCGGTGCTATCGCGTCGTTTTTTGGGCGCCGCAAGCGTGCAGAGCTTGTGCGCATAGTGGGCAGCGAAGGTTCCGGCAGTGCGTTACGGGGATTGAGCTGGCGGGATTTTGAATTGCTAGTGGGCGAAGCTTTCAGAATGAACGGCTACTCTGTTACTGAAACCGGCGGAGGCGGTGCGGACGGAGGTATCGATTTAGTCTTGAAAAAGCACGGGGAAGTTTTTTTGGTTCAATGCAAGCAATGGCGTGCTTTTAAGGTATCGGTGAATATTGTGCGCGAATTGTTTGGCGTGATGGCCGCGCAAGGAGCGACCGGAGGATTCGTCGTTACGTCAGGTATTTTTACAAAGGAGGCAACCGCTTTTGCTCAAGGACGGAATATAGAGCTAATCGACGGCGCTGCACTCACATTGATGATTGATAGGGTAAAAGCTGCCCGGCTTCAACAGATACATCCCGATTTTTCATACTCGCAGCCAATTGCAGCCAAACCTCTTGTTAATAACGAAGATCCGTCCTGCCCAAAATGCGGCGGTGTTATGGTAAAGCGCACCGCCACGAAAGGCGCTAATGTAGGAGGGACGTTTTGGGGATGTCCTGCATTTCCAAAGTGCCGCGGGGTAAGAAATGTTGGATAGCGTATCGAATAATATACTGACCTTAGCTTTATATTATTCAGTTTCGGCAATTAGACTTCCAACAAGCAACATCTTATGAACGAACCCCAAAAAATCGACCCATCCCGCATCAAAAGTTTCATCCGTCGCCAAGGCCGAGCCACGGCGGGCCAGAAGCAGGCTTTGGAAACTCATTGGGATAAATACTGTTTATCGCCCCAAGCAGATTTCAACGCCGACCGAGTATTTGGCCGGCAAGCACCGCTAATTGTGGAAATTGGTTTCGGTAACGGCGACAGCTTGGCGGCAATGGCGGAAGCCCATCCGGATTTGAACTATCTGGGGATTGAAGTACACCGGCCCGGCGTTGGCCATTTGATTATGTTGCTGGAACAGCGCGGCATAAGTAACGTGCGGATTTACCACCACGACGCCATCGAGATTTTGGAGCAGAAAATCCCCGACCATAGTCTGGCCGGCCTGCACTTGTTTTTCCCCGATCCCTGGCACAAGCGCCGCCACCATAAACGCCGCATCGTCCGCCCCAGTTTTCTGGAATTGCTGAACAAAAAGCTGGCGGTTGGCGGCTACTTTCATGCCGCTACCGATTGGCGGGATTACGCCAAGGATATGTTGAACACCCTGTCGGCCGATGGCGGGTTGAAAAACGCCAGCCCGGCCGGCGACTACTGCCCGCGGCCCGATTATCGGCCATTGACCAAATTCGAAAATCGCGGCCTCAGATTAGGCCACGGGGTTTGGGATTTGATTTTCCTTAAACAGTAGCCGCCAAGCCACGCCGGACAGTGACAACTCTCCGGACCTTCATTAACGGAAGCCAGCGCTTGAATCCCTTACGCCAACTCATCTCGCAAACCGCTATTTACGGCCTGAGCAGCATTCTCGGCCGCTTTTTGAATTATTTGCTGGTGCCGTTGTATACCTATACGTTCAGCGCCGGCGAATACGGTGTGGTATCGGAATTTTACGCATATGCCGGTTTTTTCGCGGTCGTGCTGGTGTTCGGCCTGGAAACCGGCTTTTTCCGCTTTCGGCAAAAGCCGGAATTCGCCGGTGACGAGGTGTATAGCAACGGTTTAAGTTTTTTGCTGTTGATCAATCTACTGTTTGTGGGGGTGATTAGCTATTGGCAACAACCCTTGGCAGATGCTTTACACTACCCGAACCATCCGGAATATCTGCTCTGGTTTGCCTGTATTCTGGCACTGGATGCCGTCACCGCCCTGCCCTTCGCCCGCCTGCGCGCGGAAAACAGGGCTTGGCGATTTGCCGGCATCCGCCTGACGGAAATTTTAATCACCATAGGCTTGAATCTGTTTTTTCTGTGGCTATGTCCCAAATTGTCTGTCGCATGGCCGGATTCGCCGACGGCAATCATCTACTCCCAGGACATGGGTGTCGGCTACATCTTTTTGTCCAACCTGATTGCCAGTATCTGCAAGCTGTTGCTATTGCTGCCGGAGTTTCGCGCCGTACCTCTACAACTCAATCCGAACATCCTTGGTCCGATGACCCGCTATTCTCTGCCTATGGTGGTTATCGGTTTTGCCGGCATGGTCAACGAGATGCTGGACCGAGCGATTTTGAAACTCATGCTGCCCTATGATTTAACCACCAATCTAAAAATGCTGGGCATTTACGGCGCCTGTTACAAATTATCGATCCTGATGAGTCTGTTCGTGCAGGCCTTCCGTTATGCCGGCGAGCCGTTTTTCTTTGCTCATGCCGGCCGCGCGGATGCCAAACGAGCCTACGCGCTGGTGATGCAGTATTTCGTGATCGCCGGCGTATTCATTTTTTTGCTGGTAATGCTGTTCATCGACTTCTTCAAATATTTCATAGGCACGGAATTCCGCGCCGGCCTGGATGTGGTACCGATACTGTTGCTGGCCAACCTCTGTCTGGGAATTTATGTCAATCTTTCGGTTTGGTACAAACTCAGTGACCGCACCGGTCTGGGTGCATGGGTATCGCTGGCTGGGGCCTGTTTGACGGTGGTACTGAATATTTTATGGATTCCGCGTTGGGGTTATCTAGGTTCGGCCTGGGCCACGCTAGCCTGCTATTTTTTTATGGTTTGCTTGTCCTGGCTATTGGGCCGCCGTTACTATCCGGTGACCTATCCTATCGGCAAAATCGGTGCGTATATCGCACTGGGTTTGGCCCTGTACTGGGCTCACAATGTTCTGATAACCCAGCAATGGAATATCTGGCTAAGTGGGACGCTGGGACTAATGTTCTATCTATGCGCAGTCTGCTGGTTTGATATCCGTCCGCTATTAAACCGGCATTGATCCGCTTTCACCCTCATCATTCCGCTCGCAGATTGGCCATGTGGAGCGACAAAAACTGACATCTTTGTCAGGATCAAGGTGACATATATCGTCACACTGCGGGAATTGACGAACTGACGGCCAACCCAGACTTAATTCTTAAGTCAATGGCAACATTCTTGCTTTTCTGATTATATCCAGTGGGCTATGCCAGTTTTTCTCATGCGAAGTGACTCAAAAAGTCAACTTACAGGAATTAAACGACGAATACTCCGCAGTAAATAATCGCAACCATTGGGATGCTATACGCAAGCGAACTGTCTAATCGTTCTAACTTATGAAAATCCAGCTTTCGGGTGATCGAAATGAACAACAAATACGACAAAGTCAGCCCATTTAAAAATACCAACTCTGGGTTCCAACTAAATCCGAGCTATATCTATGATATAGACTTAATTATGCAGGCAAAAAACTGGAAAAACTCGGATCCGAAAATCAACCGGCCAACCGAACAGAAAAACTCATGACAGTTCTGCCATCATGCAGGCGTCTGCGCTATTAACGGTAAACCGCCTTAACCTCGGCTGGCCTTATTTGGTGAATGCCAACCTCCGCGAATTGCGGCATTGATTGATATGAAACGATTTTGAGAGAGTGCTTCGCTCATAAAGCTGGGATGCAAATTATCCGACTGGTGAGCCCTCCGCCGCCAGTCGGTTTTTTTTACCTGAAAACCAAGCCAATACTGTCTGAAATATCTCACCTACTCCGAACGCACGGTATTGCTTATACGATGAATCAGCGGATAGGGACTATTGTTCAGCCTCACCGCTATGCCAAGCTTCGGCGGCAATTTCAGCAAGTTCTTTAAGCAGAACAATTAAAAATCGAGCGCTGAAATAGATCAAGCCCGCCAACACAATGATGGTAAATAGTTTCATAACCCCCTCCAATACCGATGGATATTGCGGGAGTTTGCCAGTTTTTGCGTAAAACTCAATAGCACTTTTAGCCAAATTCAGCAACAGCAGCCGTCAAGATTTTCACAACTTATCTTAAAACAATCTATTAAAATATTTTTTTAAAGTTAAATCGATGCAAAAATTTACGGGGACTGGCAACGCGCGACAGCGCTTTTGATCGGCAGGGGATGACGTGTTTCACAACCGGCATCGCCGATCGGCATGGTCAAAGTTGAGCAACCCGATAGGCTCTCCAACCACTCGTCGCTTAATCCTGGAATTAACGGAGCCATGATTCAGCTATTTGACTATACTATGAGGCCTGACTGAAATTACGTAATGTACTCATCTTAATTTCAGCCTCAATTAATAGCGGGCAAAGCCGGACTTGCAAACACCGGATTACCGCATTGAAATAGCCCAAATTGTCCTCGCTTATTACTGTCATTATGGCTGAATCCGACACCGCATTTATCGGCCTTGCACCCTTTTTAAGGATGAGTATCAATGGTGATGACTTAAGACCGGTTTGCGCGGAGTTACTGGCTCAAGCCAGCAACCATCCCGATAACGCAAATTTGTGGATGAATCTCGCCACAGCCATGCTGTGTATTGAGCAGCGTGATATAGGCCTTGCCATTCAAGCTCAAGCACTGGAAATGAGCCGGATATACCGTTGTACCGCCGCCTTTCCACCCGCCAAGTTACGCTTACTCTTGCTGATGTTGCCGGGCGACTTGGCCGCAAATACGCCGCTCGATTGCCTGTTGGAAGACTCCGATATCGAGTTGATTTTTTACTACCTCTCCGCCGGCTCCCCCCTGTCGCAGCCGATTCCCGACCATGAAGTTTTGATGGTTGCATTTAGCGAATTGGAGGAGAACGACTTGCTGATCGGGGAACTCGATCAAAAACTAAAATACTGGCCTCGTCCCGTCATTAATTCTCCCTTTTGTATTACCAACACCCGACGCGATAACGCCAGCCGACTGCTGAATAATATTCCCGGCCTGAGCATTCCATCAACGCATAGAGTTTCTCGCGAAAGCCTGGTATCTGTAGCAAGCGCCGAGTGCCTAATTTCCGATGTAATTGCCCGGCATGACTTTCCCGTGATCGTGCGCCCACTCGATTCCCACGCCGGGCGCAACCTCGCCAAAATCGAATCCCGAACCGATGTGACCGAATATCTTTCCCGGGTCAAGGACGAGGCGTTCTTTTTGTCAAAATTTATCGATTACAGCAGCCACGATGGTCAATTCAGAAAATTCAGAGTTGCCATTATTGACGGCACTCCCTTCGCATGCCATATGGCAATCTCTTCGCACTGGATGATTCACTATGTAAATGCCGACATGTATCAGGATGCCGCTAAGCGAGCCGAAGAAAGACTGTTTATGGAAACTTTCGCCGATTTTATCCATCGCCACGAAGCCGCCTTGCAGCAAATTCATCAGCGAACCGGGCTGGATTATTTATGCATAGACTGCGCGGAAACCCGCTCCGGCGACTTACTGATTTTTGAAATCGACCACGCCATGATAGTGCACGCCATGGATAACGAAGCACTATTCCCCCATAAACGTTTCCATATGGCAAAGGTAAAAACTGCATTTCGGGATTTTTTGATCCGTCGCGCATTCCCGACTAGCCATTCGGCCGAGGCCAAACTGGAACCCAACTTCTCTCAATGACTTTACAAAACAAGCTGAATTTTTCCGGCGGACCTGGCGCCCTACCGGAAAAGGTATTGGTTCAACTAAGCGAAGAAATCATCAACGTGCCCGGACCGGGTCTTTCCATTCTAGGCATCAGTCACCGTTCCGAATGGTTTGCCGAGGTCATCGCCGAACTTGAAAACAACATCCGCACATTAATGGGACTAAGTGATGCTTACCATGTGCTCCTGTTGCAGGGAGGCGCGACACAGCAATTCTCCATGGTTCCCATGACGCTGTTGCGGGGCCAAAATAGCCCGGCCGAGTATTTACATACGGGTTACTGGAGCGGCAAAGCCATACCGGAAGCCCGTCTTGAAGGTCCCGTACGCGTCATCTGGAGTGGCTCCGAAAATAACTTTAACCGCTTACCCAGCGATGACGAACTTTGTTTCTCTCCCGACGCGCCTTACATTCATTACATTTCCAATGAAACAGTGGAAGGATTGCAATTTCAGCGGATACTCGGTCGCAACGACGTACCCCGTATTTGCGACATGTCTTCCGATTTCCTCTCAAAACCCTGTGAATTTGAGCGATTTTCTCTGATCTATGCCCATGCCCAAAAAAATATCGGCCCGGCTGGCATTACCGTCATCGTTATACGTAACGATCTGATCGAGCATACCACTGGCAACCTTCCCGGCTTTCTCGATTACAAAACTCAGATCAAAGCCCATTCGAACTTTAACACTCCACCGGTTTTTGCAATTTATGCCGTGTTGCTGGTAAGCCGTTGGTTGATCAACGACATCGGCGGCTTGGAAAACATGGCTGCAATCAACAACCGAAAGGCAGAGTTGCTGTATCGCGTGATAGACGAAAGCGACGGCTTTTACCGAGGGCGGGCGGCGGCTGACCGCTCCCTGATGAATGTGGTTTTCAAACTTTCTTCGGCGGAGCTCGAAGCCGGCTTTTTATCGCGAGCGCAAGCGGCCGGGTTTTCCGGGCTAGCCGGCCATAGGGCTATTGGCGGCCTGCGGGCATCCATTTATAACGCGGTTACACTTGAAGCCGTGGAAGAACTCGCTGGCTTTATGGATGAGTTTCGCCGCCGAAGCAAGCCAAATTAGATCAGAACTCCGGCGACCGGGCCCTGTATGTGAATATCGTTTGAAGCGGGTGATCAGTTATTCAGCGCATAGCTTCTGACAGCCCTACGCCCCCTATCGAGAGACAAGTGTTGCCGCGCAATATTATTTTTTTGCTCTTCAACCCTCGCTTTAACCTGCGCGTCTTGTCGCAAAATGGATTCAGCCAGCTGCTTGAGAAAATCTCGGTTCCGTTCGGAAACCGACGGGGAATACAACCGACGTAGATAAGCCTGTCTAGCCTCCAGAACTATCGCCAGCATATTCCAGGCGGACTGTTGAATGCAGGATTCGATTTTTTCGGCATAAGTCCTTAATGCCTGATGCTGCAACTGGACCCATTCCGCTTCAGGGCCGATAGCATTTTCAGGCGATGGCATCCCAGGCTTCCTTAATATCCTTCATTAGCGCTACGACCTCATCCAGTTTGGCTTCACTGTTTTCGTAACTAGCCTGCACCAACTGGGAATTAATATACCCATATAATTGGTGTAAATTGGCGGCCAAATCTCCGCCCTGCTCCAAATCCAAAGCTTCGTTCAACCCGCCAATGATACCTATGGCCCTGGAGATAAAAACACTTTTTGCTTCCATATCGCCATGCGCCATCGCGCCTTTTGCGGAATTGATTCTAGCCAGAAATCCTTCCATCAACATTTGAATAAGCCGATGAGGCGAGTCTTCACCCATACCGCCAACATTATGTACATCGGTATAATGCTGAGCTCGATTTTTGTAAGCGGCCGAATACATGAGAGCTTCCTCTTGATTTATGAATTATTAATCCAGTTTTGTAAAAAACTACTGGTTGTATTTAACGTGCCAACCGTTACATCCATTGCGGTGAATTGTTTCAACAACATGGCCTGATAACTCGCTTGCCGTTCTTCTATACCAATTTTTTGACTGCTTAGCGTGGAGATTTGCTTTTTCAAAGAATTCTGGCGGGTATCCAAGGAGCCGCCTGATTGTAAAAACAATTTCAGCCTATCATCCATTCGGGTTGCAACACCATCCGCCGATGAAAACACATCGCTAACAGCTTGCAAATCCGACTTCAAGACTGCGGAAAGCTTGCCGCTATCCAGCGACATCACGCCTTCCCGATTGATGGAAATGCCTATCAAGGCCAGTGAGTTGATATCGCCCGAAGCTGAAGAGACTTTTCCGGTTGCGACTTGCCGAATCTGATTGGAAATCAGCCGCAGTGTCGAATCACCGATCAACGGCCCATTGCCGGATCCGCTGCTATCGGTCGCACCACCGTATTTCCCGAGACTTTTCGTCGTACTGGTAAGTTTGTTATAGCCATCTACAAACTCTTGCACGGTTTTTTTGATGGCTTCTTCATCGAGACTAATTTGGACGGTGACTGTTTCGCCAACGTTAGATTTTTGAAGATCGAGCGTCACGCCCGGCAAAACGTCGGAAATATTATTACTGCTGCGAGTTGCGGTTTGTCCGTCAACTTTTATTATCGCATCCAAGGGCGCGGTCAAGGACTGCAGGCTACCGGAAAAGAAAGCCGATATTCCCGATGCATCGGCGTTGTTACCATCGTCATCAGAACCACTGACAGTGAAGCCGTTTGCTGTACCGGCATTTTTAGCCGTTAATACCAATTTGGAAATTGTTTTCCCATTGTCGGGGTCATCCGGCCCAGTGGAGACATGATCCACGTTTACGATACTAGCCGCTACAAAATCATTCCCGGATGCCCGGTTGATGGCATCCCGCAAACCCTCGAGAGTCGTGGCACTGTCGGTTGCCACATTAAAAGTTGAACCGGAAGCGCCCTCAAACGTCAGTGTTCCGCTACCGACCAGCGCGGAAGCATTGGCAAACTCTCCCGACACCGACTTCTGCGCCTTGGCCAGCTGTACCACCTCGACGGCATAAGACCCCGCGACCGCCCCAGCCGCCGCGGTCGCTTTTAATACCGATTCATCGGACGAGGTTGTTTTGAAGGCTTTGAACAGATTGCCGTCCTTAAATTTCGCCACGATCTTACTGAAATCGGACAACGCGCTTTTCAAGGTACCCAGCCCGCTTAACAGAGCATTGGCAGCGCTGGTTTTACGGCTTATGGCATTCAGCGCGGGCTGAGCTTCCGCCTTGGCCAATTGAGTGACAATATTTTGAATATCTATTCCGGACCCTACACCCGTTGAAGAGACTATCATGTTGCCCCCTTACCTTTTCAGTGACTCAGGCCCGATCCTGAAGCATGGAACCCTGCTGGCCTTCCAATTCCTGCATGCGTTTAACAAACTCCAGCGTTTCTTCCGCGGGTATTTGCCTGACCACTTCACCACTGTCACTGTCTATAATTTTGACCACAACTTCTTTGGTCGCATCATCCACTTCAAACTGTAGACTACGCTGGGCCGCCTGAAACAAGCTGTTACCCTTTTCGACCGCCTGTTTCACCGCCCCCAAATCGGACTCCGCCTTAGCCTTTTCGTTTTGCGGATCAGCCAACATCTGCGAATCGCCTTGAACTTTAGCGGGTTCTTGTGATTGATTCTTTTTAGTTACATTGGTCGGATTGGCATGCTGCAACTCTTTTTTACTGTTTGAATTTACAACAGTCACGGGAGATAGCTTCAAAACATTCGAAATCTCGCTACTCATGACGTTCACCTTATACTGATCATATAAAAAAGGAAGGTCGCTCATTTCGCAACCTTCCTAGCTAGACTATCTAAGCAAACTCAGCACCGATTGCGCCGATTGGTTTGCCTGCGCCAACATCGCCGTTCCCGCTTGTTGCAATATTTGCGACCTGCTCAGGTTAGATGTTTCCACGGCAAAATCGGCATCCAGTATTCTGGAACGAGCGGCACTTTGATTTTCGATAGAGGATTGCAAATTACCGATTGTAGTGGTAAACCTGTTTTGCACCGCACCCAATGTAGCACGAAAATCGTCTATTTTGGAAATTGCCGTGTCTATCGTATCAATGGCGGACAACACATTCGCGGAGGTGGCACCACTACCTATCGATGCATTACCGGCTACGACATCATCAATACCGGAAACTCCTTTCAAATCCGAAACGGTAATCGAAATCTGGTTATTCGCCGAAGTACCCGCCCCAACTTGGAACAATGCCCCAACCAAACTACCGTTCAGGATTTTTTTACCGTTGAACTCGGTATTCTCGATAATCCGGTTAATTTCGTCACCAAGCTGTTTAAATTCTGTTTGCAGTTTTTCACGATCCGAACTGGACACCGCACCCCTGTTGGCCGCTTGCACACCCAAGTCGCGCATCCGTTGCAAGGTTTCGGTAATCGACCCCATCGCACTTTCCGCCGTTTGCGCCATTGAAATACCGTCGTTGGCATTTCGCATGGCTACTGTCATGCCGCGAATTTGCGACGTCATCTTATCCGCGATCGCCAGACCCGCCGCGTCGTCTTTCGCCGAATTGACCCGCAATCCCGAAGACAAACGCTCCATTGATGTTTTCAAGGAATTATTCGTCCTATCCAGCATGCGTTGACTGTTCAACGACGCAACATTTGTATTGATTACCATTGCCATGATGTTACCCTCCGGACTTCGCCAACTAAAGTGCTTGGCTCAAGTTTCTTGTTTAATTGATAAAAATGGTTTATTTCAAACTCGTAGAAGGTATCGACTTCAGCTTGGATAACTTTAATCGGCAAATTCAAAAAAATTTGGCATATTCGCCCTGAGCTCGTAAAAAATCGGCCTCCCGACCTATATCCAACCAATAGTCATGCACCGGAAACATAGACACTACTTCGCCTCGCGCCACTTCCCGGTTTAACAGGGTCGGCATATCAAGGCTTTTTTGACCGGCAACCGTTTCAATCAAACTGTGATCCAGCACATAAATTCCCGCATTGACCATACAGTTTTGCAACGGCTTTTCCTCTATGCCAACCACGCGCTGCTGTTCCAGCGCCACCACACCGTAGGGAATTTGATACTCGTATTCACGCACACACATCGTAGCTATTGCCTGCTGCTCATTGTGATATGCCAACAACCTTGAAAAATCGATTTGAGTCAAAATGTCGCCGTTCATAACAATCAATGGCACATCCGGCAAGTCCCGTGGCAGCAAACCGATTGCCCCCGCCGTCCCCATGGGCTCGTCTTCATCGATATACTCGATAGTCACACCCCAGCGTCCGCCATCGCCAAAATAATCCTTTATCAGCTGTGCCTTATAGTGCACCGCCAGAAAAAACTGCTTGAATCCCGATTTGACAAAGTTTTCGACAATGGTTTCCAAAATCGGTTTGCCGCCAATTTCCAGTAACGGTTTGGGGCAATCATCGGTATAAGGCCTCAGGCGCTTGCCGAAACCACCCGCCATCAAAAAAACCGGATTCGGAAAGGAAGGTTGTTTATATAACGCTTTTAGAGACTCCAGAGCTACCACTCTGCCTTCGGCATCCACCACCGGCAATTGATATAAATGATGCCCCTCCATCATGGTAATCAACTGGGTCTTGCTATCTCGAGGCGATGCCACTTTCGGACGCTTGTTCATAACGTCGGTGACGGCATGCTCCAACGACAACCCACGAATCAAGGCCCGTCTGATATCGCCATCGGTCACCACGCCCACCAAACGGCCATCGTCATCCACCACCAACGCGATCTGCAGCACTCCACGATCAATCACTTCCATGGTTGCCCGCAGCGTGGCTTCCGGCCGAATCACGACTTGTTGCCAATGTTGTTTCATTAAATTAACCCTGTTGCCGATCCTGGATATGCGAGCGAGCCGGATAAACAACCCGTCCGTCGCCAACATCTCGCGTGACGATGCCGCCGGCACCGACTATGCTCCCGCTACCAATGCGAATATTTTGAATGACCACCGCACCGCTACCGATGTGTACGTTATCACCCACTTCGACACCGCCACTGAGCACCGCGCCCGGAGCTATATGCACGTGCCTGCCAATCCGGCAATCGTGTTCGACGATTGCTCCGCTATTGACTATACAATTTGAAGCAATTTTCGCGCCCGTCTGAATAATGACACCGGCCATCACCTGTACACCTTGCATTAGCTCGGCCTCTGCGGCAACAAAGGCTTGCGGATCTATCACGCTATCGAACCGATAACCCTTTTCCGAATATCGGCAAAACAGGCGCTCGCGAACCCCGCTGTCGCCCGGCAACGAGCCGATACCGTTAATTAATCCCACTTGTTTAGGCGAATAAGCGCATAGCGCCGAATCGTCACCCAATACACTGACTCCGAAACAATCACTTCCGACAGGAAAGCGCGGATCGACAACGCCCAAAATCTCAACTTCCAGTCGCCGTAGCATACTCGCCAACACCCGAGCATGACCGCCGCCGCCTAGCAAAACCACGGGGCGACTCATTCGATTAGTTCGTCTATTTGGTAGTCGCGGTCGCTGCCGCGCCCCAAAAGACGCCAATATTCCATCGGACTGACACCGGTTCCCGGCCGTTTTATTGCCAAATTTTCGGCACTAAAACGTTCGCCGGCGACGATATGATCGCCGGCCATCAGACTTTTACGCACCACGTCGCGATTCTCTAATTCCATCGGCTGCGGTACTTTCGTAGCCGCACCCATTGCCTGTTCGATATCGCGTATTGCCCGCACCATCAATTTCAGCTCTTCCGGCTCAAGCGAAACCTGATGATCAGGCCCGCGCAAACTTTTATCCAGGGTAAAGTGCTTTTCGATTAAAACCGCCCCGCGCGCCGCCGCCGCAATTGGCACCGTCAGTCCTTCCGTGTGGTCGGAATACCCCACGGCCAAGCCGAAGGCATCTCGCAACGCATCCATGGCGCGTAAATGTACATGCCGCATCGGCGTCGGATATTCGCTGGTACAATGCAGCAGAGTTACTTTTTGCCTCAGCATCGCCCGCCCTTGCTCTGAAGCGTACGCATGCCCAAAGGCAGCCAACGACGGTTGCCGTTCCCAGCCCAAATATCCGAATGCCAGCACGCCCAACGCTGCCTCCACTTCGCCCAAGGTGGACATGCCGGTCGACAAAATGACCTCCTTTCCAGTCTGTGCGTGCGCCAACAAAAATGGGCCGTTGGTGATTTCACCGGAGGGTATTTTCAGTTTTTCGATACCCACCCGATCAACCAGAAATGCCAAACTATCAAAATCAAACGCTGTCGATAAAAATGCTATGCCTTGCTTGTCGCAATAATCACGCAATTGGAAATGAAATTCGTATTTCAGCTCCAATTTCCTCAACATCTCCAGTTGATTTTCTTCCGCGGAGGTATTGTGTTTTTGATATGCCGCCTTGCCTGCCGCCGAAGTTACCAACTTTTCGGCTTTAAACGTCTGAAATTTGACCGCATCGGCCCCAGCCGCAACAGCAACATCCACCAGCCGCAACGCGGTGTCCAAACTGCCATTGTGATTAACGCCGGCTTCGGCAATGATGAAGATACTCATATGGCTCCCGAACCGTGCATATCGTAAAAAGTTTTCTTCAACAGCCCAGCCATGGGTATTTGTTTCAGAATTTGTTTGATCATTGACGACGCTCCGCCAGCCCCATAAGGGTTGGAAACATTCCTTAAGATGTCGGCAAACTCCGCGGATAAAGCAGTCGTCAGAGCTCGCCGGATTGCATCCTCGACAGGCTCGCAATCCAATACACTTTCCGCCCGGAGCCGCCCGCGCTGGCGGTCGCCGATATTTACCGTGGCAATTTTAAAGGACGGCGCTTCCAACAAGCCGCTGGAAGAGTTGCCCACCACGACATCGACATGGCGCAGGGCCGACAGATAGCGTATCGAACCCAGCGAGACGAAACTCGCCACGCGCTCCGGATGCCGCAAACGATAGTCTTCAATCATCGCGGCAATAATCCTGCCGTCGGCGTCGGCGTTGGCATGGGTAAAAATGATGTGCAGATCGTCAAAACGATCCAGGGCCAACAGCAACTGCCGAAATTGTTCGGCGGCAGTGGCGTTTTCCAGTGTAACCGGATGAAAAGTCACCAGCACGTTACGCCGCCCCAATTTGAAACCGGTTGCCTGCTCAAATTGTTGCCTATCCAGCAACGGCAGACGATGAATGTTGTCAAGGCCCGGCGCTCCGACGTTGAAGACCCTATCGGGCTGCTCGCCCAGCTGGATCACGCGCTTTCGATAAGTTTCCGTTGCCGTGAAATGCAAATGCGCCATCTTGCTCAAGGCATGACGCATGGCATCGTCGACAGCACCCTCGGTCAATTCGCCGCCATGGATATGCGCAAGCGGAATGCGCTGATTCATCGCGGCCTGGGCGGCGGCAAAAATTTCGTATCTATCGCCGAGTATCACCATCACATCGGGTTGCAAATCTACCAAGGCATCGGCAAACCCGATCAAACCCAGCCCCATCGCCTTACTGATACCCGCCGGCGTATCCGAGGACAGCAGCATCTCCACCTTACGATTTATAACAAAACCATCGTCGGCAATTTGGCGCCAAGTCAGGCCGAACTCCGGCGACAAGTGCATGCCGGTTACCATCAGTTGCAAATCCAGGTCCGTATCGTCCCGGATTTCCCGCAACAAACAATACAACAGCCCATACTCGGCGCGCGAACCGGTAACGACGCAAATTTTACGCGGCGCGCTCATCGGCACACCACGCTGCTGGGGACATTTACCAAGCGTTCCGCCAGCCAATAAGAATTGGTTAACGCGTCATGCCGACAATCTTTATACATCGGCAATTCCACCATCAGTTCCCATAAGGGACGCGTCATAACCCCTCGATCATTGCTGGCTCGCAAAAAGGCTTCACGATCCGGCCGGTTATTCAGTATCAATGCGTTCAGCCAATAATTGGCATGCGCGCCAACCGGTTCGGAGACCATGTCAACGCCATTGGCATTAGCCCAACCCAGATAGCATTGGGCCAATTCCCGCTTGCGTTCGATGAACAAAGGCATTTGCTCCAACTGTGCCAATCCCAACGCCGCATTCAGATTCGGCATCCTGTAGTTGTAGGCCAGTTGATCATGCTCAAACCGCCAGGCATGCGGCACCTTGGCCGTGCTGGTCAGATGCTTGGCCCGCCCGGCCAATTCGTCGTCGTCGGTTATAATCATCCCGCCGCCGCCCGTAGTCATGATTTTATTGCCGTTAAAGCTCAACACCCCCATCTTGCCGAAGGTTCCGCAATGACGATCACGGTAGCGGCTACCCAAGGCCTCGGCCGCGTCTTCCACCAAAGGAATCCCGTATGACTCGCAAACATCCAGCAATCCCGATACATCGCAGGGATGGCCGAAAACATGCATGGGCAGGCACGCGGCGATACGCCGGCCGCTGGATTTGTTAAAAACGCCCTCGGCGCGCCGCTCGACGAATTCGGCCAGAAAGCTCGATAAGGCTTGCGGCGACATGCCCAGCGTCGCGCGGTCGACATCGATAAACACCGGCTCCGCCCCGCAATAACGCACCGCATTGCAAGTGGCGACAAAGGTCACCGCCTGAGTAATGATCTCATCTCCCGGCCTTACCCCGGCCAGCAATAATGCAATATGCAGCGCGGCCGTGCCGTTGACGGTGGCGACCGCATGTTTGCTCCCGCAAAAGGCGGCGATCTTATTCTCAAACTCGGTGACATAGGGCCCGACACTGGAGACAAAGGTGCTATCGATCACATCCAGCAGATATTGCTTTTCATTACCGTAAAACCTCGGCTCGTGCAGCGGAACAAAACCCTCCGTTTGATATATTTCCCGAACCAGCCGGATAAAGCTTTCAAACATTGTAGATAGCCGTTTTGTACTTTTTCAGGTTTGCGGGCTGTTCAAACCATGCCACGCTGCGGCGCAAGCCTTCTTCCAAGGACACTTGCGGCAAAAACCCCGTTAGGGTGTTGATTTTGCTGTTGTCGCACCACAGCCGGTTAACTTCCGATTTTTCCGGCCGCAAGCGTTGTTCATCCACTAAAAACTCCACATCGCCGGCCATGATGGATTTGATCAGATTCAAGGTATCCAATACCGTTATTTCAAAATTCGACCCTATATTCACCGTTTCACCTATCGCTTGATCCGATTCGGCCAGGGCGATGAAGCCGCGACAGGTATCTTCGACATAATTGAAATCCCGGGTCGGCGACACATCGCCCAGCTGGATCTGTTTCTTGCCGGCGGCAATCTGCGTGATGATGGTCGGTATAACCGCCCGCGCCGACTGACGCGGCCCATAAGTGTTGAAGGGTCTGGCAATGGTCAACGGTAAATCGAAGGCATTGTAAAAACTCAAGGCCATGGCGTCGGCGGCGATTTTCGAGGCACTGTAGGGTGACTGCGGCTGCAACGGGTGTTTTTCGTCTATCGGCACATACCGGGCGCTACCGTAAACTTCGCTGGTGGAGGTATGAATAACCCGCGCCACTGCGTTTTCACGTGCCGCCTGACAAATGTTCAAGGTGCCGCGCACGTTTGTGTCCACGTAACTGTCCGGCGCCTGATAGGAATAAGGAATCGCAATCAGCGCCGCCAGATGAAACACCGTATCGACATCCCGGCAAATGGCTTTGCAAAAATGCGCATCGCGCACATCGCCACAGACAACCTCTATCGTTTCCAGACAAGCCACGTCCTCCAGCCAGCCCCAATGATTAAACGAATTGTATTGCGCCAGCGCCCTGACTTGCAGCCCCCTGGCCGCCAACATTTCCACCAGGTGCGAACCGATAAACCCGTCGGCGCCGGTAACTAAAACCTTTTTCATGACACTAAACCCTGTTTGATAAAAGCCTCCGCCATCGCCCAATCTTCCTCGGTGTCGATATCCAGACTCTGAATCGAATTCATCACCAGAGGCAGCGTTTTCCGAGGATAAAACGATTTTTCTTCCAGCAGGGCCCGTGTTTTGACCAAATACATTGCCCCGTTCGGCGTCAGCAGCGGCTCGATCTGTTGGCGACTGGTCTGGGTGGAGCGACGACTGTCAATGGGTTGCAAGAAACCGCTTTCGCGCCGAAACAAAGTCGTCAAATCGCGCTGAAGTTCCTTACACCCGATCACCGCCTCAACCTGTTGCTCCGCCAGCATGGATACGGCTTGCCGAATTATAGCCGCTGAACGAAAAGGTGAAGTGGGCTGCAAAAGCATTACTTGCAAAGGCGGGCAGGCATAAACACTGTCATACCAGCCAAGGGCATGCTCAATCATCCCCAGGGATGAAGCCGTGTCGGATGCCAGAACGCCCGGTCTTAAAAACGGCACCATCAAGCCGGCTTGATGCCCTATATCGGCATAAACTTCCGAATCGGTTGATAATATAGCCAGACAGTCATCCAGGTCGGCGGCTTTTAGGGCTTCGGCGGTCCACGCCAACAAAGGCTTTCCGCCCAATAATTTGATGTTTTTATCTTTCAGGCCTTTGGAGCCGCTACGAGCCGGCACAATAACCAAAGTCTTAATAGCCATATATCAACATTTAGATTGCTTGCACGATTATTATCGATGCGACAAAAGCCGCGGCCAAATACCGGTATTTATCGATAGCCGAAGCCAGCGCCTCTCGAGGCTTTCCAAGCGCGCCTTGTTCGTCAAGACCAAGCCGCCAGCAACTGCTTGGCGTCGCTTGCGGCTTGCCGAATCAGGGCTTCCGGCAACGCGCTGCCCATGCTCAACGACACGATTTGCACCACTTGGCCCGCCTGCTCGTTGCTCAACAGGCCACGCGGCACGATGTCGGTATATAGCCAAACCGCCACCTCGGTGGCGGCCGGCGCTTGAGTTTGCCCGTGCAAGGCCGCCAGCTTGGTCAACAAGGCCGAGGCCAATAACTCCATCACGCCGGCCGGACATTGTTGCTCCAGCAACACCTCGGCGGAACGCAGTTTTTGCCGGGCCAGTTCATGCAAGGGATTTTCCGCCATCGGTTCGGCGGCGGCTTCGAACACGCTACGGGTTTCGGCCAACGGGGAAGCCTTACCCAGACGTTGCAGACTGCGCCAGGTTCGCGCGTCGATGACCGCGACCGGCAACTCGTCGGCGGATAATTGTTCGGACGTTTGTTCGTCGCCATCCCGCCAGCTTTCGAGTACCACCAGCAAACCGCCGTCTTTTGCCAGCACCCGCTCGATACGCGGCCCGAACGCAACTTGAATGCCGGCCACAGCCTGCCGTACCGTATCGTCGTCTTCGTAGTGCGCCGACTCCTTGGGCTTGGCCGCGGGCTGTTCCATCGGAATCTCGGGCATCTCGGCCGGCGGCACTGCGGCGATTTCCGCCTTGCCCGCGGCGTCGGTTGCGCTGCCGGTCAGATCGTCGATCAAGCTCTCCAGCATTTTCTTCGAAACGCCTACCGTATCTTCCGTAGCCTCCGGGTCGATGACGTTATCGAACAAATCACGCTTGCCTCTGACCAACTGGGCCACGCGCTGCTCATAAGATTCTTCGGCCAGCAAAATGAAAATCTGTACCTTGTGTTTCTGCCCCAAGCGATGCACGCGAGCGATGCGTTGATCCAGAATCGCCGGATTCCACGGCATGTCCAGATTGATCAAGGCGGTAGCGGCTTGCAGGTTCAGGCCGGTACCGCCGGCGTCGGTCGAGATGAACACCTGCACGGCATCGTCGTTTTGAAAGCGCTCCATCAGTTCGCCGCGTTTGGCGCCGGGCACCCCGCCGTGCAGGCGCACGCAACCCAGGCCCATGCCGCGCACCAGCAATTCCACCATTTCGGTCATCATGGCCCATTGCGAAAACACCACGGCCTTACGGTTGCTTTGCAGACAGAGTTCTTCCAGCAAGCGCGCCAGTTCCTCCAGCTTGGGCGAACCTTGGGTTTCCTTGTCCACCAGTCCTGCCGCGTTGCAGGCCATGCGCGCCTGCTGCAGCGCGGCCAATAGCCGGTTGCTCTCGCCGGGCGTCAACGGCCGGCGTTTGGCGATTTGCGCCAAAAGGCCGGCGGCCTGCATGGCCGAAGCATGCAGTTCCTGTTGCTTGACATCCATCGCAATATCCAGCGTCACTTCGGTTCTGTCCGGCAACTGGTCGGCGACCAGCGTGCGGGCGCGCCGCAGCACGACCGGTGCGATACGCCGGCGCAATTCCGCCAGATTGCGGTAACCGATGACCTTGCCGCGTTCGTTGGTGATATGAAAATCCAGCAAGCAGCGCCATAGCGGCCCCAACACCCTGGCATCCACCAATTGCAGCAGGCTGTACAAATCCTCCAGCCGATTTTCCAGCGGCGTGCCGCTGAGCACGAATACATCGCGGGCCGGAATCAGCTTGACGGTAGACGACAATTTGGTACGCCAGTTCTTGATCCGTTGCGCCTCGTCCAGTATCAGCAAATCCGGCTTCAGGTATTCGCTGATCAGGCTAAGATCGCGCAGCACCAATTCGTAATTGGCGATGAAAAACAAGGCATCGGCCCGATATTGCACGCTGCGCTGTTCCGGGCCGCCTTGCAAAATCTGCACGCTGCGGCCGGTGAATTTGGCAATTTCCCTGGCCCATTGATGCTTCAACGACGTCGGGCAAACGATCAGGATGCGCTTGACTTCGGCATTGTCGGCCAGCCAAGTGCCGGCGGCGATGGCCTGTAAGGTCTTGCCCAAGCCCATGTCGTCCGCCAGCAAGGCCCGCCCGCGGGAGGCCAAAAATGCCACGCCTTCGACCTGGTACGGAAACAGCTTGACCTTGAGCCCAGGCAACAGGCCGTTGCTTTGGCGTATGCTTTGCCTGATCTCCAGACCGCGCAAGGCTCGCGCGGCGTCTTCCGCGCATTGCTGGGCGTATTGCACGGCGTCGTCGCCGAGCAAAAAATCCTCGCGGCCGTAAACCCTCTGCGAAAAACGGAAAAAATCTTCCGGCAAACGGCCAACGAACAAGTCCTGATCATTGAAAAATTCCGCCAGCAGAACAGCCAAATCCTCGGCAATATCCGCGCGGCGCTGCAAGCGAATCAGCGGCCGGGTTGCCGATTCCCAGGCCAAATACACGAAAGACACAGGCGAGCCTTGCTGTTTCAGTTTCTTGTATTCGGGCTGCTTTCTGGCATAGTGCAGAACTGCTTCGATATGCTTGCAAGTACCTAGGCGATTGCTGGCCAAGTCCGGGCAAGTACAATAATTGACACGCTGATCCAGCGAGCGTATCTGCACTTGATAGGAACGCTGCCAATGCGTCGCCGACACCAGCGAGGTCGCCTGCCAGGTACCGAACCCCAGGTTGCCGCTTAGCAATTTAACCTTGACCTCGTTGCGGCCTTTCTTGACCCGCTCCTGTATCGCCTCGTCCAACGCGCTGTCAAGGCCTGTGGAGTCAATAGGCGCATATTGATCGGCATAGGCGTATAGCGCGGCGATGGCATGCACGCAGACGCCACCCTCTTGCGGGCAATCGCAAGTCACCCGCAGACGGTCGTCTTCATCGACCGCCAACTCCAGCCAATACTGCTCTTCGTTCTCGTCCTCGACCTGCGCCAGTACCAGCCCGTTTTCCGCCGCCACGCCTATGACCCGGTTGTCGGTAAAATACCTCAAACCTTGCTTGACCAGTTCTTCGGAAGCGATGCTATGCAGGCGTTCGGTGTCGTAAAGATAAACGTCGTTTTCCATATCCGTGCCGGGTAATTGTGAAGGATGCGGGTTGATTGCGTACTGGTGGCGGGGGCTCATATCAGCCGCAAGCCGGGCGGCAAGGCTTCGCCGAACAGCTGCTTTTCCTGGCTCTCGTCCAGCGGCTTGTATTCGGCGACCATCTCCTGCCAGGAAACGGCGGCCTTGGCTTGTTTGAGTTTCTCCAATACCAGCAGGCGCAAGTCATCATCGATGTCGCGGACCCTGTCGTCGCAGCACCGCGCCAACAGAGTGGCGGCGAAACCGGCTTGCGGCTGTTTCTTCCAATCCGTTTTCAGCAATTGCGCCAACCAGTCCGCGGCCACGCCGGGTGCAATCACGTCGTGATTGTTGCCGTGAAATAAGATTCGCCCACCTATCCGCCCCAGCGCCCACCAGCTGGAATCCGGCTCGCCGGGCTTTTCCAGGCGCTTCAACAGCCAACCGCCCAACTGCATCTTGTCCGTTACCGGCAGGCGTTCCAGCGCCGCCGCCAGCCGCACCATGTCTTCGTAACCTCGCATGGACAGTTGCTTGGCGATGCCTGCTTGGCGGGCCGCGGCCGGATTGATGAATTTGGCAATGTCTTTAAAAATGCGTTGCTGCGCCTCGGCGGGCAAACCGCCGGCCACCCGCCGCCACAGCGTCCACCATTCGGTCCAGTTCTGTTTTTCGTTGACGAACTGCAAGCCTTCCGGGTACAGCTTCCACAGTTGTTCCGTTCGCCAATCGTCCAACGGATAACCAAAGCCGGGCCGCAGGCAAAAACCGCTCAAGCTCAGCCACAAGCGTTCGTGCTGCTCGCTGCGGCGGCGGTATTTACCGCCCTCCAGCAATGCGCCGAACAATTCCCGTAATAGCGGGGTTTGCCAATCCCCGCGCGGCGCGGCCAAAATTTTTTCCAGATCGGCGCGCAGGGTTTTCACTGCCTGCGGATCGATCTGTTTGGATTTGGCGCCGAACACGGCCTGGATTTTTTCCAAAGCTTGCGGCAATTGACCAGGTAATTCGGCGCTGACACTGGCCTGGGCCGTTTTGCGGATTTGAAATTCCACATCCCAGCGTTGGCTGGCATCATTCACCGCCACGCATT
The DNA here is from genome assembly GCF_024505185.1 of Methylomonas subterranea. GTDB lineage: Bacteria > Pseudomonadota > Gammaproteobacteria > Methylococcales > Methylomonadaceae > Methylomonas > Methylomonas subterranea. The sequence goes on along the minus strand of NZ_JANIBJ010000002.1, from coordinate 161,708 downwards.
GCAGCCGCAGGGTGCCGACTTCGGTATAAGTGGCCAGCAATTGCACGATGACTTCGGCCCTTTGCTCGCCGTCAAAAGCCACCGCCAGCGGCGGCAGGCTGTGAAAGCGCTCGTCGTCCATGTCCACCAAGGCACCGGGCGGATAGTCGCCGTCGCCACTGCTGGACATCAAATGAAAGCGCACCGGCTGACCGACCCGCAAGGCGAACTGCCTGTCGTTCAATAAAATTTCGCGACCCTCCTCGCTGCCCTTGGGCAGGATGCATACACCTTGGCGCATCCCCTGCTTGCCGCTGTCGATTTGCAGAAAATAACTGCGCGCCGCGCCGCCGGCGATTTTAAGTTTTTTCTCCTGGCGGGCCGTGGCGTAAGCGACAGCGCCGAATGCCACCGCCAGTTCAGGATGGCGATTGTCCAGCACACGCGGCGCCCGACCGTCCCGCCACCGGCTCAACAAGGCCGTCACCCGTTGCACCAGGGCCGGGCTACGGAACACGCCGCCGTTCAGCAACAAGGCATCCGGCACCCCGCTTTCGCCGGCCAAGGCCGCGCGCGCGGAAGCGGCATGTAATTGCAAAAAGGCGGCGATATGCTTGCTGATGGCAGGTTCGGCCGCGTAGGGCAAGCCGAACTCCACCACCCCGCTGCGTTTTTTGTCCGGTAAATCGTTTAAGTCCGATAGCGGTAAAAAGCCGTCAAGGGCAATTTGCCGCACTTCTTCCCGGCTCAAATGGGTGCTTTTAGTGCCGCCGATCAGTTTGGAGCCGCCGCCCAGCAGGGTCACCGGCATTTGCTCCGGCGCGTCGTCCGCCAGCAGGCGTTCCTTGGCAATGCGGCATTGTTCCAATAATTGCGATAAATCCGCCGTGGACAATTTTTTGTCGCCTACCCGCAAACGGCTCTCCGCCAAATGCGCCAAGGCCAGGTCGATATTGTCGCCACCCAGCATCAAATGGTCACCGACCGCGATACGGGTCAATTGCGGTTCGCCGGCACCGTATTCGACTTTAATCAAGGTCAAATCCGTGGTGCCGCCGCCGACATCGCAGACCAATAGCAAGCGGCTGCCCGCCAGACTGGCGGCCACGCTACCGGCATGCCGGCGCAGCCAGTCGTAACAAACGGCTTGCGGTTCTTCCAGCAGCCGAATACCGGTCAAGCCGGCCAATTTGGCGGCTGCCACGGTCAGCGAACGGGCCGACTCGTCAAACGAGGCCGGCACCGTAATGACCACTTGCTGTCTATTCAGCGGCGCTTCCGGAAAACGCTGCTCCCAAACCGTGCGCACATGCTTTAAATAACTGGCACTGGCTTCCAACGGCGAAACTTTGAATACCGACTCGTCGCTACCCCAGGGTAGTATCGCCGCGGCATGGTCGACCGCTGTATGCGACAACCAGCTTTTGGCGCTGGTCACCAAGCGGCCTTGCGACTTGGCGCCCAACAGCCGCGCCGCTTCGCCCAATACCGCGCCGTCTTCCGCGTTTAAAAATCCCTCGCCGGCCTGTAACTCGCCATCCGCCGGATGGTAGCGCACCGAAGGCAGCAAGGGCCGGGCCGCCACTTCACCGGGCGCCACCAGTTGCGGTATTTCGAACAAATGAATTTGTTTTTCCGGATCGCCGGCGGCAGCGTATGCCACAACGGTATGCGTGGTGCCGAGGTCTATGCCGACTAGATAATTGGGGGATAAATTTTTCATTGCGTTGCCGGCTGTTGCAGCCACTCGTTGATTTCCATAAGGTTTTCCACGGAAATCAGGCCTATGGCATGCATAAAGCGTATGCGGTTTTTAATATACCCATACTTGGCCTGAGACAAATCTCTTTCCGCTCTGAATTCAACCTGCTGGGCATCTAAAACATCACTGATGGTTTCAACACCATATTTAAAGCCTTTTTCCTTAGCTTCCCGAGATTTTCTGGAAGACTCTAATGCTTTGACGGTCGCCTTCACCCGCCGCACGCTGGCATTAGAGCTTAAAAAAGCATCACTGGTTTCTTTGATTAATGCCCGCACCTTAGCCTCATTTTCATTTTCGGTAAGCGCCAGCCTCAACTGAGCCTCATTGACTCTCTGAGAGGTGATTCCGCCACTAAAAATAGGCATGGTGACATTGATTGCCGCGACCTGGACTTCGGTTTCCGGGGTTCTGGCACTTTGGTATCCGGTATCGGTGTTGTAGTAATTGAACTGTAAATCCACAACCGGCAGATGTTTTGACTTCTGCATCACAACATCGTCACTCGCAGCGGCTAAAGCACTGATTTGCGCCGCCAACACTGGATTTTCGCTTTTTGCGACGGCTATCCAGTCGTCCAATTCGCCTTCCAATGGCTTAAAATCTATATCGTCGCGTAATTTAAACAATCTTGCCGGAGTGGTATTACTTAAAGCTTTCAGGCTTTCCCTGGCCCTTACCAAAATGGTTTCCGCTTCTATCTCGCTAGCTTGAATTTGATCCAATCTGGCTTCCACTTCATACAAATCAGTAATTTTCAACAATTGCTTGGCGTATTGTTTTTTTACCTGTTCAAGTTGTTTCTCGGTTGCCTGTTTTTCCTTCCCGAAGAAAAATAGTTGATCTTCAGCTTCCAGTACGCTGAAATATTTATCCACAACGCTGTCTATCAGTACATGCCGAGCCTCAATACTTTCGGCGGAATATTGGTTTTCGACTTCTTGTGCGCGTCGCCAATTCCAAAATTTGGCAAAATCGATTAATGATTGGTTGACCGATAGCACATAGCGGGTACCCTTGTAATTACTGGTGGCGGTACTGCCAACACTACTTAATCGTTGATTATTCGCCGACCAGTTGGCACTCGCCGTCACTTGCGGCAGCATTTCGCCAACTGCCTGTTGTTTTTGGGCTGCCACGATATCCAGTTTCAGCATGGCCGATTTAAGCGCGGGATCGGCTTCAAGCGCCTGTTGGTAAACAGTCAATAAGTCTTCGCTGAAAACGCACTTCGCCCGCAGGAGTGTCGCAGTCAACAACACCAACTTGATTCTCTTGATAACCATTAATCCTCTATAAAGGCTCGAGAAAATGCGTTGGTTATAGGCTGCAACAAATATTCAATGGCCGTTCTCTCGCCAGTGTTGATCAGCACTTCCGCCGGCATTCCCGGCAGTAATTCCATATCAACGAGTTTTTCGATGCTTTCCCGCGTAAGCTCGATTTCCGCTTGGTAATATGAAGCGCCCGTCCTGTCGTCGGTCAGTCTGTCCGCGGAGATATTAGTCACCTTGCCTTCTAATTTCGGCGCCAAAGCCTGCTTAAAGGCACTAAAGCGCACCTCGGCAAGCAAGCCTTGCCTTACTCTATCGATATCAATCGGGGAAACTTGAGCCGTGACGACCAATTCCTCCTGCTGCGGCACGATTTCAAGAATCGGTCTGCCCGGGGAAATAACGCTACCGAGGGTATGTACGGTTAGCCCGAGCACCCGACCCGATGACGGCGATCTAATTTCTGTTCTAATAACTCTGTCCCGGGTAGCAACCATGCGCTGGGTAACGTCATAAAGCAGGGCTTGAGCCTCTCCTAACTTGGCGGCGACTTCCTCCTGAAACTGTTTTTGCAGTTGCAGAATTTGCAATCTCGTTTCGCCGATCTGAATTTCATCACCGGAAATTTCGGCCGCCAATGAAGCTATTTCGCTATTGATCAGAGTCAGGTTTCGCTCCAGATCGCGCACACGTTGTTTACCGGCGAATCCCTCGGCCAGTAATTCTTTCATGTCATGAATCTCTTCCTCATAGGAAGCGACCAACTGTTTTTTACCACTACGCTGCCCCTGCAGTCCGGAAATTCTTGACTTCAACTGACTGATACGTTGATTCAAAACTGAAATTTCGCCTTCATGGGAGATTTTTCTGGCATGAAAAATTTGTTCCTCAACCTGCTTCACTTCGACAATACGTGCATCCAGGTTGTCATTAAGGCTTTCGGGATAACTGATCGCGGACTTTTGTTCTCTTTCCGCAGTCAGTCTGGCCACCTGAGCCAACAAAGCTATGTATTGAGCCCGGATAATCTCCAACTGCGCGTTAATTTCGGTAGTGTCCAGTCGAATCAAAACTTGACCTTCTTCAACCAAATCACCTTCTTTTATCAATAGTTCGCGAACGATACCGCCATCGAAATGTTGTACGGTTTTCCGGTAGGACTTTACGGACACGAAGCCAGGCGCCAGCGCCGAACTATCAAGAGGCGCAAAATACCCCCAACCACCCAGTATTCCAAATGTAAATATCAAAACCCACATGCCAATATTGCGGATCGGTTTATCGTCCGTAACCAGCAATATTTGATCAGAAGCGGGCAACTGCCCGGTAATTTGTGTCATGCGCGGAGATTGGGGAATTAGTTGGATAATGGCTCGGAAAGCAGTTCGGCTCCACCTTGGCGAGCAGCCTGTTGAGCATTTTTTTGCAAATGGGCGACCACCTGCTCTTTGGGACCGTAAACGGATAATTGTCCTTCGCTGAGTATCAGCAACTTATCGACATTTGCCAGCACATTGTTACGATGAGTAACAATAACAACAGTAACTTTTTTAAGCTTCAGGCGTTGAATGGCTTTGGCCAAAGCTAACTCCCCCTGCTCGTCCAGATTAGAGTTGGGCTCGTCGAGGACTACAACCACCGGATCGCCGTAAAGCGCTCTAGCCAATCCTATCCGTTGGCGTTGCCCACCGGACAAATTAATTCCGTTGGCCCCCACAAAAGTGTCGTAGCCCTCGGGCAAGCGTAAAATCAGTTCATGAACGTCCGCCATTTTAGCCGCATTGACGACTTTTTCAGGATCGACATTGCCGAACCTTGCGATATTTTCGCTGATACTGCCTTCGAACAGTTCAATGTCTTGAGGCAAATAGCCAAGGAACGGTCCGAGTTCATCGCGATTCATTGCGTATATCTCCGCACCATCCAAGCGTATCCTGCCGCTGGATGTCGGCCAAATCCCCAGCAATGCCCTAGCAAACGTCGACTTGCCCGCACCGCTGGGCCCAATCACACCCAACACATCCCCTTTTACAATGGACATGGTGATACCCTTGATGACGGGTGTTTTGGCTCCCGGCGGCACCACAACCGCATTTTCCAGGTGAAAAGCGCCTTCAGGATTGGGAAGTGTCATTTTTTGCTGATCAGCCGGCATTTTAAGCAAAAGCTCGTTCAATCGCCGATATTGCCCTCGCGCGCTGATAAAACCCTTCCATGAGCCGATCACAATATCTATGGGAGCCAACGCGCGTCCCAACAAAATCGATCCGGCAATCATTAGCCCCGAGGTGATTTCATTTTCTATGACTAAATAGGCGCCTAATGCCAAAATCAAGGACTGAGAAGACAAACGGATCAATTTCGACAGAGCATTGATCAATCCTGCCCGCGAACTTGCAATGGCCTGTAATTCCAAAACTTTATATACATTCTGCAGCCAACGTTTCCGAATGCTCGGCAGCATCCCCATCGCGTCGATCACTTCAGCGTTCCGTAGGTTTTTATTGACCAGATTTCGACCGACTTGAGCGGTTGCGTTGGCTTCATTCAACATGGCGCTGGTTGTCTTTTCCTGGGCAAAGGCGATCATAACCAACAATATCGCGGTAATCACGCCCGCCCAGCCATACCATTCATGAAAGATGAACATGACCGCCAGATATATAGGCACCCACGGCGCATCGAAAAATGCAAACAATCCATTGCCCGTCATAAACTGACGCAATCCGGTCAGATCATCCAATGGCTGAGCAGCTACCCGCTGATTGCTCGAGTACAAAGCCAATTTATAAGCGACTTTAAACAGCCGTTCGCTAAGTAAAACTTCCAGCCGGGTACTCACCCTGACCAAAATTTGCGAGCGCACCCATTCCAAAATACCCATTGTCACAAACAAAACCATTAGAATCAGCGTTAGCATGACCAAGGTATTCAGATTGCCGGTCGGCACCACGCGATCATAGACTTGCAACATATAGATGGTTGGCACGAGTTGCAGCAAATTGATGACCAAGCTGAATCCAGCCGCAGAGAGAAATGCCCCTCTGCATAAGGTCAACGCTTCCACCAAATCGGATTTCGGATCGGATTTCATGTCCCTAGCAATTATCCCTATATAAATATGAGTTTTAAACAGGGTTAATTTTCACACACATTGGGGTGTTTCCAAATTAATCCATCGCTAAATCTCACCAACAAACATAAAACACTGCCGAAAATTCTGTTATTCAGTTCAAAAAACAATACGGTAATTAAAGTTTTTTAAGTCATTACCGATACACTGACCCAATGGGGTTGGAAACCGCAAAATATCATCGGTAACTTCTTTTTTGCCAACCAAAAATAAAATTCAACGTTTTGACGAGGACGACTCATGGCAATCACCACCACAACAGACATCACCACCCTGACAACCCAGGATATCGCGGACTTAACAACCTCGGAAGTCAGAGCACTGACACTAACGCAAGTCGGCGCCTTATCGGCCGTTCAAATCCCCGCCTTCACCACCGAACAAATCGCGGCTTTAACAGCTTCGCAAATCGGCAAACTAACATCCACGCAAGTAGCTGCAATGGAAACCGCCGATTTTGCGGCCATATCCAAAGTCGCGATTGCGGGCATGGCAACTGGCGTAGTCGCCGGATTGACGAGTACGCAGATAGGTCTGTTGACAACCGGAACCGCGGGGCAGATTTCGGGCTTGAGCACAGCGCAAATCGTGGTGTTAACCACCGATCAAATCAAGGCCTTGTCGGCAAACCAAGCCGCATCCCTGACCGGCGCACAAGTCAATAAACTTAGTGCCACTCAAATTGCCAAACTGGACGCAGTCGATTTCGGCGCAATTACTTCAAGCGCAATTTCCCAATTGAGCACAGCCGTAATTTCCGCATTGACCACGGATCAGATTCAGGCCCTGTCAACTGCTCAAGCACCCGCATTGACCGGCGCGCAACTGGGTAAGTTGAGCAGCACCCAAGCCGCGCAAATACAGACCGACGTCCTCCAACACCTGACCACTACCGCAATCAAAGGCCTGTCGGCATCTGCGGTCGGAGCCTTGACGGACAGCCAAATCGCCCATCTGACTACGGGCACAAACGGTCAGATCGCCAGCCTGACCACTGCCCAAATCGCCGCACTGAAAACCACGCAAATTGTCGCCCTGGAAACTGCCCAGGCCGCCGCAATTACCGGGACGCAAGCCGCCGTGCTGAGCGCCGCACAGGTCGCGGCCATGGAAACCGCCGATTTTGCCGCCTTGACTATCGGTGCCACCGGCGCGCTTTCCAAACTGACTACGGCGGCGATTGCCGCCCTGACAACCGCAACCAACGGACAAATTGTCGCGTTGACGACTGCGCAAGCAAATTCATTGACCGCCGCGCAGGTTGCGGCGCTAAATTCAAGCCAACTGGCGGCAATCGAGAACGCGGATCTTGCAGCTATTTCCACTGTCGCCATCAAAGGCATGACTACCGGTTCGCTGGCATCGTTGAGCGGCGCTCAGGTCGCAATCTTGACAACAGGAACCGCGGGACAGATAGCGGCACTGACGACCGCCCAAATCGCCGCATTGACCAGCCCCCAAATAGTGGCGCTGAGCGCGGCGCAAGCCGGTTCGATTACCGGCGCGCAAGCCGCAAAATTGACGAGTTCGCAGATCGCGGCCATGGAAACCACGGATTTCCAAGCGTTAACCACCACGGCGATTTCCAGTTTGTCCACAACAGCCATAGCGGCGCTGACCGCTGATCAGATTGTGGCCTTAACCACAACGCAGGCAGCCGCCTTGACGTCCGCGCAAGTCAGCAAATTAAGTACAGCGCAAATCGTCAACTTTGAGGACGAAGATTTCGCTCGACTGAGTTCCCAGGCAATAGCCGGCATATCCACTGCCGCCATTTCTGCGCTATCCGACTCGCAAATTGCCGCACTAACCACCACCCAGGCACGCGCCCTCTCCGCGGCCCAATTATCCAAACTGTCCACCACCCAGGTGCAAGCCATTGAGACTCAGGATTTTGCGGCCTTATCCAGTAGCGCAATCGCGGGCTTGAGCACTACCCAAATCGGTGCGTTGACAACCTCGGCAACCGGTCAACTGGCTAATTTAACCACCAGTCAGGCCGCCGCCCTGACATCCGCTCAGGTCGCCGCCATAGGCACCAGTCAAATCGCCAGCCTGGAAACGGCGGATTTGGCGAGTATCAAACCGGCCAGCATCAAGGGGCTGACAACAGCCGTTGTCGAGGCACTCAGTACCAATCAAATCCAAAGTTTGACGACAGGCAACGCCGGCCAGATAGCCTCGCTGAGCACTGCGCAAATTCGGGCTCTGACACCCGGTCAAATTACCGCGTTGACCACGGCTCAAGCCGCATCGCTGACATCGGCCCAAATTGCAACAATAAGCTCTACTCAGTTTGCCGCGATGGAGGCGGAAGATTTCGCAACCCTGTCGCCAGCCAGCATCAAGGGACTGTCCACCACCATTGTAGCTAACCTGACCACCGATCAGATCCAAAGCTTGACCACGGGTACGGCCGGACAAGTAGCGGCATTGACCACCGCCCAAATCGCGGTATTGACGACCGGCTCCAATGGGCATATCGCTTCCCTGACCACCGCTCAAGCGGCATCCCTGACCTCGGCGCAAGTTGCCAAGTTGACCACCGCGCAATTCGCGTCCATGGAAGCGGAAGATTTCGCCGCCCTGGCACCATCCGGCATCAAAGGTCTGTCTACCACCACAATCGCCAACCTGACCACCGATCAAATCGCCAGCTTGTCCACCGGAACCGCGGGACAACTGGCTGGCCTGACGACAGCTCAAGTCAGGGCGCTGACCACGAGTCAGCTGGAAAAACTCACTTCGAACCAGGAAGCGTCGCTGACATCTGCTCAGGTTGCCGCGCTTACCTCCACCCAGTTTGCCACCATGATATCGGATGACTTCGTTGCGTTGTCTTCCGCCGGCATCAAGGGTCTGTCCACAGCGATTGTGACAAATTTGAGCAATGATCAAATTCAACTGCTGACTACGGGCAGCGATGGTCAAATTGCCGGGTTGACAACGGCGCAAATAGCCGCGTTAAAAACCACCCAGATACAGGCCTTAACCACCGATCAGGCGGCATCTTTAACCTCCACCCAACTTGCCAAATTTAGCTCCGCGCAGTTGGCCAACATGGAATTGGTCGATTTCGCCAGCCTCTCCCCGGATGCCATCAAGGGCCTGGCTACCAGCGCCATCGCAACGCTATCGACTGGACAAATCTCCAGCCTGACCACCGGTGCCACCGGTCAATTGGCAGCCTTGACGACGGCACAAATCGCCGCGCTGACCTCTGCGCAAGTGCCTTATCTGACCTCGGCGCAAGCAGCATCGCTGACCTCAACTCAAGCCGCCAGACTGACTTCGGTCCAAGTATTCAACATGGAATCGGAGGACTTTGTCGCTTTGTCCCCGGACGCCGTTAAAGCGCTAAGTACCGCAGTCATTGCCGGCTTGACCACCAGTCAGCTTTTCAGATTAACCACCGGCGCGACAGGTCAAGTCGCGGCCTTGACTTCCGCTCAAATCGCGGCTCTAACTAGCACTCAGATCCCAGCCTTCACAACCGCGCAAGCCAACTCCCTGACTAGCGATCAAATCTCCAAATTCAGCGCAGTACAAATCGCCCGATTCGAAACCTCCGACATTGCGGCATTGAAAACCGATGCCATCGCCAGTTTGACCACCGGACAAATTCAGGCCCTGACCACCGCCCAGGCTGCCGCCTTAACTTCCGCGCAGGCCGCCAGTCTCACGTCTACTCAACTCGATAAGATGTCCGCCGCGGACTTCGCCGCGCTTACCACCGGCGCCACTGGGGCACTTGCCAACTTGACCACCAGTGCCGTATCCGCCTTGAATGCTTTTCAAATCGCGGCACTCACCACGGCGCAAGCGGCGTCCCTGAAATATACCCAGTTCAACCAACTGACATCCAACCAGATCGAGTCCATGGAAGCGGCGGATTTCGCGGCCCTTTCCACCGATGTGATTTCCAACATGTCTTCGACTACCCTGCAGGCCTTATCGACGGACAAAGTCGCCGAGTTGAGTACGACACAAGTAAGCTCGCTGACGCCTGAACAAATCGCCAATTTGACAACCGAGCAAATCCAGGCGTTGACCATAGGCACGGCGGGACAGATCGCAAGCCTGACCACCTCTCAAGTCGAAGTGTTAACTCCGACGCAAATACAGGCGCTCAAACTCGACCAAATCGCCGCATTGGAGACCGAAGACGTCGTGGCCTTGAAAGAGGCGCAAATAGCCGCGCTGACAACCGGCACCACCGGACAGATTGCCGCCTTGACCACCGACCAGATCAAGGCACTGACAACCAGCCAAGTGGCCGCCTTGTTGTCTAGCCAAATAGAGTCCCTGACCGACAGCCAGATTGCCGCGCTGGATAGCGGCGACTTGGCATATATAGCCTCGGCGGCAATCAGCGGCTTGTCGACCTTCCAGGTAGCCGCATTGACCTCGGCTCAAATCGCCAGTCTGACGACGGCCCAAATACAGGCATTCACCAGCGACCAGCTACAGGTTTTATCGTTGGGTACCGCCGGACAGATTGCGGCGCTGACATCCAGTCAGGTTCAAAAACTCACGCCCACGCAAATAGGCCAACTATTGCCCGACCAAATCGCGGCGTTGGAAACCATAGACTTGCAACAGCTATCCGCCGCCCAAATTGCCGCTCTGACCACCGATCAGATTGCTGCCTTGACGTCAACCCAAATCCAAAAGTTGACAAGCACGCAAGCCGGCTTCCTCAGCTCGACACAAATCGGCGCGCTATCCGCCGCTCAAATCGTCGCCCTGGAGCCAGAAGATTTGCTTAGAGTAACCACGGACGCCATCAAAGGCTTGTCGACTTCCGCGCTGCAAGCCCTGACCACCGCAAGCGACGGTCAGATTGCCGCTCTAACCACCAGACAACTGCAACAGCTGAGCAGTACGCAATTACAGGCCTTGACCATAGGCACCAACGGTCAAGTCGCGGCACTGACCACCGAACAAATTCGGGCCTTGACTACCGGCACAAACGGTCAAATCGCGCAACTTACCACTACGCAGATTCAGGCCTTGGAAACCACCGACGTGGAAGCATTAACCATAGGGCAGATTCAATCCCTGACCACTAGCCAGGTAGCCGCGTTCAATGCCGGACAGATAACGGCCTTGACTTCCGATCAAGCCGCCAAACTGAGTGCCGCCCAAGTCGCCGCGCTGACGCCGGGTCAGATTACGGCATTGGATAGCGACGATTTGCGCGCCATTACCACGGCCGCCATTCAAAGCTTGTCGACCGACGCCTTGCAAGCCCTGACAACCACGGGCACAGGTCAAATTGCCGCTCTGACCGCCAGTCAAATCCAGGCACTGACCACAACGCAGATACAAGCGTTGACGCTGGGCGCCAACGGACAAATCGCCGCCTTGACCACCGAACAGGCAGCCGCATTGACCACCGCTCAATTGGTTAAACTGACTACCAACCAAATCCAGGCCTTGGAGATCGCCGATTTGGCGGCCCTGACCAGCGAGCAGGTGTCTAAGTTCACTACCGAACAAATTGCGGCACTCACCAATACACAAGTAACCAACTTGACCAGCAACCAGATACAGGCCTTCAGCTCCACTCAAATCGGCGCGCTGAGTGCAACCCAGATATTGGCACTGGAAACCGGGGATTTGGCAAAAGTGACCACGTCCGCCATCAAAGGCTTGACCGTCGACGCCATACAGGCCCTGACAACCGGCACCGCCGGCCAGATAGCGGCATTGTCCACCGACCAACTCAGAGCTTTGAGCTCGGAACAATTGCAGGCCTTAACCTTGGGTACCGATGGCCAAATTGCCACGTTATCTACAGCCCAGGTTGCCAATTTGGCCGCTTCGCAAATCGCGCAATTAACCACCCGGCAAATTCAAGCCCTGGAAACCGAGGATCTGCAAGTTCTGTCTATTACCCAGATCGGCGCCCTGACCACTGAGCAGATCAATGTATTGACAACGGCTCAAATAGTGGCGTTTGACACCTTGCAAATTTCAAGTCTGAGCTCAACCCAGGTTTCAGGCTTGTCGAATGCACAGGTGGCAAAAATCGAAATCTCCGACATCCCCTATGTCAACGTGGCTGGACTGCTGGCAACCGGGGGGTTGCAAGCCTTGACCTCTTCGCAAATCCAGGCATTGACGCCTGCCCAACTCGCCTCGCTCAGCGTCGGACAAGTGGCGGCGCTATCCGCCGGTGCGGGAGGGCAAATCGCCTCCCTGTCCACCTCGCAGATCAGTCAATTGTTAACCACGCAAATCGCCGCATTGACATCGGATCAGATCGCCTCGCTGGAAACGGAAGACGTTGCAAAACTGACTACCGCGCAAGTGGCCGCCATTTCAACCTCGGTAATCGATAAACTGACGACGGCGCAAATCGTCGCACTGACCAGTACCCAGGTGGAAGCGTTGACGACCAACCAATTGCAAAAATTGACGGCTACCGAGTTGCGCGCATTGGAGAATGAAGACATCCAGGCCCTGACCACAACGCAATTTGCCGCAATCACGACGGATCAACTCAGCCAGCTAACCACGACTCAACTGGAGGCCATTCTGCCAAGTCAAATCGAGCATTTGACAGCCGGTCAGATTACCCGCCTCAGCAATCTCGGTTACAGCACCGTTGACACTGTCGGCATAAAAACATCCTCTACGGTGAATGGTACCGCGGGGGCGGATGTGATCATCGGCGGCGCCGGTGCGCAGACCATCAGCGGTGGGGCTGGTATAGACCAACTATTCGGCGGTGCCGGAAACGATACCTTCCTGTTCAATACCGGCGATGTCAGTTTTGGCGAGACCATCGACGGCGGCGCGGATTTCGACATTATCAAAGTAGTGACCAGCACCGATTTTACCGGGGCGGGAGCCGGCATCACCAATATCGAGCAATTGGCGATTACCTCGGGTGAAACCGCGACCTTTACCGGCGCCCAACTGACCGGTCAGACACTGTTTGTCAATGCCACGGCAGCCGGCGCGGCCACCTTGCAAGTCAATGTGGTCGGCGGCACGGCGGTTGATTTATCCGGCCTAAGATTTACGGCGGTCGCGGGTGGCAACGCCTTCGACACCGGTACGGATATCATCGCGATCAACGGAGACGCCACGGCCAACACCATCACCGGCACCGATTTGGCGGACACCATCACCGGTGGCGCGGGAGCAGATACCATGAGCGGTGGCGATGGCGCGGACACCTTCGTGTTTGTCGCCGGCGATTCCGGCAATCTGGGCGGTACCGTATACGAGTTCGACACCATCAGCGATTTCACGCTGGCGGGTGGCACGGATCCCGACACTCTCGACCTGGTAGGCGCTCCTACCATCATCGGCGACGACACCGGCACTGATGTTGCTCTTGCGCTTACCGGCTTTGACGGCAGCCAAGTGGTTACCGCGGACAGTACGGGCGGATTAATCACGCTGGGCGGAGCGGATGCCGGCTTGGTCGACTCCATAAGCGAATGGGTGGAAGTCGCCCGACTGTTGACGACAACGAACGGCGCGGCCAGCACCTTTGTATTCCTTGGCGACACCTATGTGTTCCAGGAAAACACCGGCGGCGATCTGTTGATCAAACTGACGGGTGTAACAGCCGACGGCCTCAACACGGCGGCCGGCGTCACTATAACCTGATCGGTTGGTCTATAATTGCAGCCAGTCAACGAACCGCCCTCGGGGTTACTCGAGGGCGGTTTTTTTTCGGGACACCGGATTATTTGGCGTCGTCACCGTCTTGATAGACTAAGTAATTTCCGGGTTGCGTCGGATCAGCCAGATTAAAAAATTGAGGTCAGCAATGAAAAAACAGGAATTTTGGCCGCTCACGATTGAGAACAATGTCGTGGTTTGCGTTGCAGCGGATGTGAATCTCATGACATCCTACGTTTTGCTGGAACAGGAAGATTGGTTTGAAGATGAAATGGATTTCATCCGCACTTACATCCAGCCCGACATGAACTGTCTGGATATAGGTGCAAACCATGGCGTCTATACCCTAACGATTGCCAAACAACTGGTTCAGGGCCGTGTTTGGGCCTTCGAGCCTACCAGCGCCCCGGCAAAAATGCTGGAACGCAGCATCGATATCAACCGTTTCGCCGAAAAAGTCACGTTACTGAAACGCGGACTGTCCGATGTAGCCAGACAAGCGGAAATCTCAATTTCCGCCAACAGTGAATTGAACTCGCTGAGCGCTGGCGGCAGTGACAAGGAAATTATCCAGCTAAACACTCTGGATGACTCGCTGGCCGAATATGCGCCCGGAGTAACGATAGATTTCGTGAAAATGGATGCCGAGGGCGAGGAAATCAATGTCTTAAAAGGCGGTCAGCGTTTTTTCTCCGCACAATCTCCTCTGCTGATGTTCGAGTTAAAGCACGGCAGCAGCATCAATTACGGCTTAATAGAGGCCGTCAAACAAAACGGCTTCGAGATTTATTGCCTCATTCCGGCAATCAACGTACTGGTAGAGTTCGACGAAAATCAACACAGCGACGCATTAAATCTGTTTGCCTGCAAACAGGATCGCGCCGACATTTTACGTAACCGGGGGTTATTGGTAACCCGCCAACAATTTGCCTTGGCCATGGCGTCGGTGACAATCGATCCGTCCAGCCTGAACAGACTTGCGCAATCCGATTTCTTCAAGTCCTGTTCCGACTCGGCCATCCCGGCGGCACAAGCGGAGCAATACCGGCATCTGCTGCAAATTTGCGCTGATTTTGAATGGGGCAATCATAGCCCGGCGGAAAAACTCGGCTTGCTTTATTTGGCCAAGGCCATTGCCGAACAATATGCAACGATGGACCTTGCGGCCGAACCGGGCAAGGCAGCCTGGATGATGATGCTATTGTTTGTTCAGCACAGACTAGGGCTAAGGGCCGCGGCCATATCCAGCGCCGCCACCCTTATACTGAATACCGAGGCTCTAAACCAATTCAATGCGCATTTTTTGCCGCCGCTTGACGCCGATCTATCGCGCCCGGTCCAAACCTCGCTTGCTCATTGGCTGCAATGCGTGCTGGTCGAGTTTTACGAAGCCAAACGAAGCTTTTCGTCTTATTTCCTGGCTGATCCGCTGTCGATTCTGGATTTGATCAAGGAAAACGCCAATTTATCGGTTGGCATGGCCAGACGATTTGCCTTGGCTTGCATGCGCCTGCAAAAAGACGTTCCGGAAAATATCGGAAATTTTATTATGCGGAACAACCCCAACAATCAAGCCGTTTGGAAAGACTTGCTAGGCGGCACCGCGGCATTCAATTTGATTGACGATCTGCTAAAGAATGACCGCGCACCCCTGACTATCAATATTGCCGACATCGGCGCCAGTTCTCACGGACAACTCACGGAACCCTACGCACCGCTCATGCAGGCAGGTGTTGCCAGCGTAGTAGGCTTTGAGCCGGATCCGCATGCCCATAAACAATTGTGCGACATGTATGGCGAAAACGCCGCCTACCGTTATCTGCCGTATTTTGTCGGCAAGGGCGGCGATGCCACTTTTTACGAAACCAACTGGTTTATGACCGGCTCCCTTTACAAGCCCAACAAACCGTTATTGGATGCTTTTTTTCAACTAAGCGATGTGGTGCAATGCATTGCCGAACATCCAGTAACAACGGTGCGCCTGGACGATATCGACGATTTAGGCAATGTAGATCTGATAAAAATCGATGTGCAAGGTGGCGAACTCGACGTATTCATGGGCGGCAAACAGGTGCTTTCCAAAGCATTGGCAATATGGACCGAAGTCGAATTCGTCGAACTTTATCAGGGCCAACCCTTGTTTGCGGAGGTGGATCAATTTTTGCGTTCGCAAGGCTTCATGTTCCACTGCTTTACCGGAATCGTACCTCGCAGCTTCAAGCCTCTGATTCTGAAGGACAACCCATACGCCGGCATAAAACAAGCCATCTGGTCGGACGCAATTTATATCCGCGACTTTCAGAAACTACATGATCTTGATACCACGCAGTTACGGAAACTGGCCGTCATTCTCGATAGCGTGGTTCACTCCCCCGATTTTTGCTTAATGGTTTTAAAGGAAATCGATCGACGCGAAAACATGCAACTCGCCGAAGCCTATTTGAAAACCCTACCCGAACATTTCGGCCTTATTGACGCAACCGCCATGGACGGCAACTCGCCAATTTCGGCCGCGGATGCGGCGACAATTCACCAGAAAACCCTGCAAGCCCTGGAGTTTCAGAACGCCAATAATATGTTGGAAGCCAGCCGTTTGTTCCAGGAAATTCTGGCCATGCAACCGGGGAATTTCTCCGCTTTGTATTCCATGGCGGTCATCGCCTCGCAAAATGAAGCACACGGCGAGGCGTTGCAATGGATACAACGAGCCATAGCCACCGGCCAAAACTATGCACCGGCATATTTTGTGGAGGCTGTAGAATTGCAAGCATTGGGACGGTTCGATGAGTCGCTGGCCAGCTACCAACGGGCCATTAGCATCGATCCCGCGTACGAAAGCGCCATGATCAACCGCAGTAATCTGTATTATGAAACCAAGCAGCACATCAAAGCACTGGAAAGCTTTGCCGAAGCCATACAAGTCAATCCTCTTTCAGATAAGGCTCTCGCCGGACAGGGCATCATTCTGACCGAGATGAACCGCTACGAAGACGCGATTCCGATTTTCGAGCGTTTATTGGCCGCCAATCCCGATTTCGATTATGGTCGAGGTTTATTGTTCCATGCCGAGCAGCATTGCTGCGACTGGAAAAGATTCGAGGAAAGCAGGACCCTTATCGAAGCCGGCATCAAAGCCGGCCAAAGGGTTTGCAAAACGCTACCCTTCATGTCGCTATCGAACTCCCCCGAGGATTTGTTGAAATGCGTCACGATATTCGCCGACCATTTATTTCCCGCGAAAACAAAGCTACTTTGGCAAGGCGAGGTTTATAAACACGACAAAATCAGGCTTGCCTACATTTCTCCGGATTTTCGCGAGCATCCGGTCGGTCATTTGATGGCCGGCATCATCGAGCATCACGACAAGTCGAAATTCGAAACCATAGGCATATCGCTGGGCATAGACGACAACAGCTCGCTGAGATCGCGCTTTAAAAATGCCTTCGACCAGTTTATCGATGTCAGAACACGCAAGTCTTGGGATATCGCGGAGCTCATTCGCAGTCTTGAGGTGGATATTCTGGTCGACCTGGCCGGTTACACCGCGGACTCCCGCACCGATGTTCTCGCGTACCGGCCCGCGCCAATTCAGGTCAATTTCCTGGGATACCCCGGCTCCCTAGGGGTAAGTTACATGGATTACATCCTGGCCGACCGGGTGGTGATCCCCGAGGAACATCAGGCGTTTTACAGCGAAAAAGTCGCCTATCTGCCCGACGCCTATCTGCCGACCGACTGCAACCTCAAAATATCCGAACGCACGCCAACCAAGGCGGAGATGGGTCTACCGGAAAGCGGCGTGGTATTTTGTTCCTTCAATCACGATTATAAAATCAATCCGCCGATGTTCGATGTCTGGATGCGTTTGCTGAACAAAGTACCGGGCAGCGTGTTGTGGCTGATGAAACTGAATGAGCCGGCCCAGCACAACTTGCGCCGGGAAGCCGCACAGCGCGGCATCGACCCCGCGCGCCTGATTTTTGCCACCCGCGTGCCGTTGGTGGAGGATCATCTGGCCCGTTATCGTCTGGCGGACATGTTTCTGGATACCAGCCCCTACAATGCCCATACCACAGCCAGCGATTGTTTGCGGGTGGGTTTGCCGGTGGTGACTTATCTCGGTAATACCTTTTCGGGCCGGGTCGCCGCCAGCTTGTTGCAGGCCATCGGCATGCCGGAACTCGTTGCCCATTCGCTTGAAGAATACGAAGCACTGGCATTGAGTCTGGCAACGGATCGAGATCGACTGGCGGAAATCAAGGGCCGACTGCTGGCAAACCAGGCAACATACCCTTTGTTCAAAACCGATCTGTTCTGCAAGAATCTTGAACAGGCGTTTTCCGGCATGCTTGAGCAAAATAGGGTAGCGAAATCCTGAACGCCGCAATTTTTTGTCGCCATGAATGACGAGACCTTGCAACAAAAATTGGGTATCGCCATAGCCTCGCACTTGTCCGGAGACTTGGTGGGGGCCCAAACTGTATATCTGGAAATTCTGCAATGCCACCCGGAACATGCCGATGTCCAGCACAACATGGGTTTGCTGGCACTGCAGGTCAACCAGCATGCCATCGGGCTGGCACATCTCAAACAGGCGATTGCCCTGCAACCCTCAAATCCAAAATACTGGCGAAGCTATATCGACGGTTTGCGCCAGTGCGGCTTCCACGAATTCGCACAACAGGTTTCGCTGCAAGCGCGCAACGTTGCTGGGTCTAACGAAACCGGTCCTTCTGTCGCGGATCAAATGCAATCGTTGCAGGATTGCTATCAGCGGCAAGCCTACGGCGAATGCGAACAAATCGCCCGGCATTTGCTGACCGCAACCCCCGACGATGGCTATGCATGGAAATGGCTGGGCATAAGTTTGCAACAGCAACAACGATTGACCGAAGCTCTGCCTGCCTTGAAAACGGCAAGCGAGCGGCTACCGGATGACGCGGAAGTCCACGGCCACTATGCATCGGCATTACACCGTGCCGGCCACTTGCAAGAAGCCATTTTTCACTATCAAACAGCCATACGGCTCGATGCCGATAACGACACATATCTGGGAAATCTTGGGGTCATCTGGCACAATCTCGGACAATTCACCCAGGCGGAACAGTGTTTTAAAATCATCGTTTCGCGAAAGCCCACGGCCATCGATATACTGGTCAATCTGGCCCTAACCCTACTAGCCCGGAACCAAAGCGCCGAAGCCGAAACCTATTTGCGAGACGCAATCGCACAACAGCCGGATATCCCGGAAGCTCATCACTATATCAGCATCGCCTTGAAAACTCAAGGGCGTCTTGAGGAAGCAAAGTTCGCCAATCTGCGGGCATTGGCGCTAAACTCGAATTACGCCGATGCCTACGATACTCGGGGCGCCATCCTGTTCGAACAAGGAAATCTCGCCGATGCGGAAATTTGCTTTGAACAAGCCATCGTCAGCGGCCCGTCCAACCCGAAGTATTACAACAATCTGGGGACGATGCTGCAATTACAGCGGAAGTTGGCGCAAGCCGAAAGCTATTACCGCAAAGCGATTACGCTCGACCCAAACTTTGCGTCCGCCCACACCAACTTGGGCATCAATTTGCAGTCTCAGGGAAGAATTGAGGAAGCCGGGCGTTGTTGGCAAACCAGCTTACAAATCAATCCCGCTTCCATCGCGGACCAAAGCGGTTTGTTATTTCATTTGAATTACAGCGCAAGCCTGCCAAGTTCGCCCTACGTCGACGAAGCGGTAAAATTCGGTCGATTGGTGGCAAGCCAAATCGACCAAGCTTTCGATAGTTGGCTCTGCGAACAACACCCCCAACGCCTTCGGGTCGGACTGGTATCCGGCGATTTTAGAAACCACCCCGTCGGACATTTTTTACACAGCCTGCTACGTGAAGTCTGCAATACCCATCTCGATCTGATTGCGTATGCCACCCAACCGGGCGTCGACGATTTTTCGGCAGGTATCCGGCCCTTTTTTGCGGATTGGAAGACTATTTGTCATCTCGGCGACAAAGCGGCGGCGGAGCTGATACGAGCCGACGGCATACACATACTGATCGACCTTGCCGGCCACAGCTCTCACAATCGCCTTCCGCTTTTTGCGTGGAAAGCGGCCCCCATTCAAGTAAGCTGGTTAGGCTATCTGGCGTCGACAGGCCTTGGCACCATCGACTATATTCTTAGCGACCCCTATTCCATTGAAGCAGCCGATGAACAGTTTTTCACTGAACATATATGGCGCCTACCCGACAGTTGTATCTGTTTCACCCCAACCGTCGATGATGTTGCTGTCGAACGGCCGCCGTCGCTGGAAAAAGGCTTCATCACCTTCGGCAGTTTCAATAATCTCAGCAAGATGACCGATGAGGTTATTCAAATATGGTCGAAAATATTGCTCGCCGTACCAAAATCGCGCTTGTTTCTTAAAGCCAGCCAGCTAAACGAAGCCGCTATCGCCGAAAGAATCCTGGGGCGTTACGCCAGTCATGGGATTGCGGCCGATCGATTGTTGCTCTCCAAAACTCTTACCGCTCCAGATAGGCATCTGGCAACCTACAACCGCATCGACATTGCGCTGGATACTTTTCCCTATCCAGGCGTCACCACCAGCATCGAGGCCTTGTGGATGGGTGTCCCTGTCTTGACGCTACGAGGCGACGGTATCCTGGCGCGGGCAAACGAAAGTATCAACATTAATGCGGGCTTGGGGCAATGGATTGCAGGCGATAAACCCACTTACATCCAAAAAGCCGCCTTATTCGCGGCAAATCCAACTTATTTGAGCGAGCTACGAAAAGACCTACGCAGCAGGGTCTTGGCTTCACCGTTATTCGACAGCCTTGCTTTTGCGCGGAATTTTGATAGCGCTTTATGGGATATGTGGAAAACACATACTGCGTGTAGTGCCTCCAGGTGGACATCGAACGTTACCTAACCCCGATCATTTCAGCCCTATTTCCTCATCCTCCAGATAACAACCCGGGTCCTCGGCCCAGAAATCGCCCGTGAGTTGCTGGGCTCTTACCCGGGTGTTGCCGTTGCAGATGCTTAGATGATGGCAATCGGCGCAGCGGCCTTTCAATAACCGGGGCGATGCTTTCAAGCCGGCCATCAGCGGGTCGGACACATCTTGCCATATTTCGGAAAACGGTCTTTGCCGCACGTTGCCCAGGCCATAATGCCACCAAAATGTATCTGGGTGCACATTTCCGAGATTGTCGATGTTGGCGACATTGACCCCGGAGGCATTGCCGCCCCATTGTTGCAGTTTGGCCTGCATATGCTCGGCGCGCTCCGGAAATCGGCGCTTGACCCAATGCAAAAAATACACCGCGTCGGCGTCGTTGTTGCCGGTCACCACTTCCCGCTGCAGGCCCTGTTGTTCCCAGGTCAAGGATTTTTCAAACAAGGCATCCATGACTTTGCGGGTCAATTGAAACGCGGCATCGTCCTTGCGGTTTTTGTTGCCGCGGCCGCCGTAATTCAGGTGCGACAAATAAAATTTGTCGATGTCCTCGTCGTCCATCAATTGCAGCAACGCATCGAAGTCGTGGGCGTTGTCCTGGGTCAGGGTAAAACGCACGCCGGCCTTGATGCCGTGTGCGCGGCACAATCTTATGCCGGCCAGCGAGGCGTCAAACGAGCCTTGTTTCCGCCGAAAAGTGTCGTGAGTCCGGCCTATGCCGTCCAGACTGACGCCGATATATTGGTAATCGATGGCGGCGATTCGTTCTATGTTGTTTTCGTCTATCAAGGTGCCGTTGCTGGACAAGGCTACGTAAAAGCCCATATCGCGGGCCCGCCGGGAAATGGTAAAAATATCCGGATGCAGCAAGGGTTCGCCGCCGGACAAAATCAGCACCGGTACCTTGAAGGCTTTCAGGTCGTCCATCACCGTGAAAATTTCCGGCGTGGTCAGTTCGCCGGGGAAATCGATATCGGCCGAGGTGGTATAACAGTGTTTGCAAGTCAGGTTGCAACGGCGAATCAGATTCCAGATCACCACCGGGCCGGCGGGTTTACGCGGCTGGGACAAGGGCGTGGGGTGCAAGACCTCGCGCATGTATTGACTGAGTCGGAACATATTAGCCTGCGATGCGTAAACCGGTTTTTTTGAGGATTTTGGTGCTGTACAGCACCGCCTGCCGCCGCACGTCGCCGCCCAGCAATTCGGCGATCACGGCAATCTGCTTTTCCGCGTCCCGTTCGGTTTTGGCGTGAACCATGGCAAACAGGTTATAGGTCCACTCCGGCGCATGGCGCGGCCGTTGATAGCAATGGCTGACGAAAGGCAGTTCGGCGACGCGTTGCCCCAGCATGTCCACATGATTGTCGTCGACATCCCAGACCGTCATGCCGTTATATCGATAACCGAGTCGGTAATGATTGGGTACGGCAGCGATGCGGCGGATTACGCCGTTCTCCAGCATCGCGGCCATGCGCCGCATGACCTCATCGGCAGTCAAACCCAATTGCCCGGCAATGGCTTGATAAGGTTCGGCGACCAGCGGTAGGCCGGCCTGGGTGGCCTGGATGATTTGTCGGTCTATGGCGTCTATGGACATCAGGGTAATTACAGCGTAACGATCATTTTCGAATCAAATAACCGACCAAGCCACCGGCGGTTGCCGACAGGATGGACATGGCCCATTTCTTTTCTTCGGCGCTCGCGGTGGTGGACAGCAAGGTTGCATAGCATAGGCCGGCTATCATAACGACAAACCCCAGAGCCACTACAAACAGAGCCACATCCTTGAACAACCTGACCCGCCGCTCGCCGTCGGTTTCCTCTCGGTCGACCGACACCTTGAAGGTGTGATTGGGCGGCGGCTGATTAAGATCGATATGGTTCATAAACCGATAATTTCGGTTTCCAGCTTTTGCGTCGTCGGCTCAACCAATCCCAGCTTCAAGCCTCTGCGCCGGCCATCCTGTGCCGCCAGATAAAGCGTCATGGCCTTGCGCAAAATCTCGCTTTTATTGGTTTCATTCTCCTGGGCCACGCGATCAAGTTCCCGATTGAGATCGTCGGATAACACCACATTGAAACGAACGGACATGGCAAACTCCTGCAGCAGTTAAAAACAGGTGTATTTTATACACTCATTTTACATATGGAACAATTTTGCCCATCACACCGGCAACTGCAAACCCACGTAGTATTCGCTGATTTTCGGCATGTTGTAGACGCTCAGCCCGGTTTGCCCTTCGATTTGCCCGATGACTTCCAGCACCTGTTCCGGCTTTTCGGTGGCCAGCACAAACCACATATTCAGCACATGGTTCCTGGCATAGTTATGCGCCACTTGCGGAAAAGCGTTGACGATTTCGGTCACTTCCTCGAAACGCTCTTCCGGCACCTTTAGGGCGGCCAACGTCAGCGCACCGCCCATGTGTTCGGCGTGGTACATCGGCCCGAAGCGCGATAACACGCCGTCGGCCAGCAAAGTTTGCAGCCGGTTCAGCAACTCCGCTTCGCTGATGCCGAGCTGATCGGCCACCCGCCGATACGGCGCTTCGCAAATGGGAAAGCCCTGTTGCAAGCGGTTGATGATGGTTTTGTCGATATCATCCATGGCCGGCCTCCCGCTTCGGCTGCCGATACAGCGCCCCGCGCTGCTTGAAACAGCGGCGGCTGAACAGTACTTCGAAGGCTACCTCGGACAAGCCGCAGCTTTCCCGCAAGGCCGCCCATTGCCTCAATACCGCTTCCCGGCTCTTGCCGTGTATCATGCAATACAGGTTGTAGGGCCAGGTTTCGCCCTGCCGCGGCCGCTGGTAACACAGATTGACGCAGGGCTGTTGACTGACGAGCTTGCCGACCGCCGCCACTTCGGCGTCCGGAATATCCATCACTATCATCGCATTGGCCCGATAACCCAGCTGACGGTGCTTGACCACCACACCCCAACGCTTGATCAAGCCCCGGGTTTTCAGGCTCATCAGGCGGTTGATGACTTCCTGCTCGCTAAGCGCCAATTGCGCGGCAATCGCGGCATAGGGCCGGGCCGCAATCGGCAGGCCGGCCTGCACGGCTTCAATCAGCTGAAAATCGATAGCGTCAATCATGCAGATTCAACTCGAAACCCAGGTTGATGAAATAATCCGCCAACATCGGCAGCGGCATGGCCCGGTAACCGGTGGTGGCTTCGATATCGGCAATCACCGCTCGCAGATGGGCTTCATGGTCGGCAATCAACACGAACCATAGATTGAAGCGGTTTTCCCGCTCATAGTTGTGATTGACTTCCGGGTAGGCGCTGACCAGTTCCGCCACCCGGTTCAAATCGGCTTCCGGTACCGCCATCGCCACCAGCGCGCTATTGCCTATCGCGTTCGGCGCAATCACCGGGCCGATGCGGCTGATCATTTGCTGTTCCGACAGGGCCTGAAACGCCGACAACACCTCGTCCTCGCTAACGCCCAACTGCTCGGCGATATCCCTATACGGGGTGGGACTAAGCGGAAAATCCTGCTGATAATTGTTCAACAGCTGTTTGTGCAAGGCCGACAACATATTTACAAACCCAGCTGATTGGCACGATTGCTGAAGAAAATTCCGCTGGGTTTTTGCGCCGGCAAGCGGGCGGTTTCGGCCAGGGTTTCGGTGTCGTACACCATCACCCGGTCTTCATCGCGCACCGCCAGCCAGACCGCTTCGCCGCGCGGGCTGAATTCCATATGCAGCACCGCCTTGCCGGGTTGCAGGGTTTTGACCACCTGAAAATCCTTAATGTCTATCACCTGCACGGTCTGATTGTCCGGGAAGGCGAAATTCACCCACGCCTGCCGGCCGTCCGGCCGCGCCATCACGAACACCGGCTGGCCGGCCAGCGGGATACGCCGGGCCAGAGACCAATCCCGCGTATCGACCACCAACACTTCATGCCGGCCGATGGCCGGCACCAGCAGCCAGTTACCGGCCACCGTCCAGCCTTCCAGATGCGGCATTTTGTAAACCGGCGTTTGCGCATCGTCCTTGCCGTAATCCTGCAAAATGTGTTTGACGCCCTGCTCCGGTTGCCACAAATCCAGCAAGGCCAGACCTTTTTCGCCAAACAGGCCGGCGGCGTAAAAATGCCCGTCCGGCGTCAACAAGGCGTCGTAGGGTTGCTTACCGATATTTTGGAATTTTTGCACTTGCGGTTGGCGCGGATTTTTGGCATCGATCAGCCAAATTTGGTTGCCTTCAAACAAGCTACAGACGAAACGTTGGCCGGGCGCATCGACCAAACCGACTACCTTGGACAGTTTGTTGTCTTCGCCGTAAAGCGCCGGAATCTCGGCCAGTTGTTCCAGCGTGTCGGCATCGAACAGTTTCACGCCGCCCGGCGTGTAATTGGATACCGCGATAACTTTGCCGTCCTGCGAAATCGCCCCGCCTATGCTGTTGCCGGCCTGGATGATGCGCTTGGCCAGTTTGTCTTGCAGCAGGTCGACCTTGCTCAAGCCGCCGTCGCGGCCGAACACATAGGCGTAACGCTGATCACGGGAGAACACCACCGAGGCATGCGACAAGTCGCCCAGGCCCTCGATGCGGCTCAACATGGCGGGCTTGCTGGTGTTGACGATTTGCGCACTACCCTGTTCGCGCTCGATCACCACGCCAAGGTCGCCGGTAGCGCGCAAATCGGCCTGACTGCAAGCCGCCAGCAGCATGGGAATAAGCAACGGCAGGGTGTTAAATAAGGTTTTCATCATTTTGAATGCTTAGTCGGCGAATACTTCCTGTAAATCTATCGTGCAATCCGGAAACAAATAAGGGCTGACGGCAATATCCATGCCCCGTTACATGAAAGACAGTCTCGTGGGAGCGACGCATAGTCGCGATACTCAAGGTCATCATCGCGACTATGCGTCGCTCCTACCATGACTTTCAGAATAAAGTTCGTATTGCTCAATGTCCACACCATTGATCTTCGCAAGGACGACCGTCCCCATCACCGTCAGTAACACTCCCCGGACAATTATTGAGATAGAACACCGCTTCCGCGCAGGATGTCATTTGCGAACAGCGAGTTTTACCTTCGCAGTGATACGAAGCGGCTATCGGTTGTCTTACTGCCGAAACGACCGGTTCGAAATCTCCCGCTCCGATAGTCGCATCCGAAGCATTGGACGAATATGTTGAGTAAGCTTTATAGCCAACAACCAATATGCCAATTATAAAAACTAACCCAATAAATCCACTTGACCCACTGTTTCCATGATTTGTATAAGACTTTCGCCGGGTATTGGACTGCTCATGCACCGCCGGCTTGCGCTGAAGCTTGATCGGTGGTTTTTCAATTTCCCTGGCTAAAAAAACGCTTTCCATGCCCTCGATACTGGCATTAACCGCTCGCTTGCGCCTTTTAGAATCCGTTTCCAGATTAAAAATTACCATGTCCCCAACCGCTGGCCTACGCGACAAGCCTCCGAACGCCGATATATGGATAAACACATCTTCGCCGACGGCATCAGTATGAATAAAACCAAAACCCTGTTCATCGTTCCACCGCATCAAAATACCTTTTGCCACCGGTCTACCTTTTACTATTGATAAGTCCTGCCATCATGCCGCAACCAACCGCCCAGATGGCGCCGGGCGGGATCATGATGGGTCCAATGCACGGTGCCGCCTTTGTCGCTCCATTCATACTCGCCGTAAAAAGACACGGTGTCGCCGACCCGCAAACCTTCGATTTTGGCGGCCAAATCGATGTTATGCGCAATCAACAGGGTTTGGCCCGAATGCAGGCGCAGAATGAAGCGCTGATGGCGACTGCCCTGATTATCGTCCGGCAAGAGTTTTATCACTGTGCCTTGGCCTTGCATCTGCAAGTCGCTACGATGACTGCGAAAGGCTTCGGCCAACAGAGCGTCATTGCCGGAATTCGGCGCATCCGCCCATACCGTCGACTGACCACCAATCAGCAACAGCAAAACGGCCAGTGCAATGGCTTTAGGATTCCGCCCAAAATAACTTCCGCGTTCTGTTCCCTCTCCCTCCGGGAGAGGGTTAGGGCGAGGGGTATAAATAGGGAAGCTATATTGGGCGGAATCCTTAGTCATTTTCCCAGTCCTTACCACGCAACAACCGGACCAGCCATACGGTTTCATCGGTCGTTAAAAATTGCTTCCACGGCGGCATGGCCGATCCGGCCCTGCCGTTTTGAATGGCGTCTATCAGCATGGCATCGTTTTTATCGGCCAAAGCCTCCGGCAGCAACGACGGCCCCAAGCCCCCCCTGGGGGGCAGGCCGTGGCAGGAACCGCAATCGTGCTTGAGCATGTTCAGCAGTTCCCGCTGCCGTTGCGGATTGGGTTCGTCCGCAACGGCGACGTGGCAAAACAAGGCCAGCAGCCAGATAAAACGCATGCGTTAGGGTTTGACGCTGCCGTAATAGCTGGCGATGTCGTTAATGTCGTTGTCTGTCAACGAACCGGCAATCGCATTCATGATGTCCGATTTACGCGTCAGATCGCGATATTGCCTGATGGCGGTTTTCAGATACTCGACATCGCGGCCGCCCAAGGGTGGAAACGGTGCGTCGGCGCTGGGGTTGCGAATGCCGTGGCATTGCGCGCACACCGCCGCGGCCTTGGCCTGACCGGCATACAGACTGGCCGCCCGCGCGGAACCGCCGGCCAACAGGCCGGCCAGCAACAAAACAGAATATTTCAGTTTCATTTGCCTTGCTCCATTTCGTCGGGCGACAGACCGCGAGTCATGTATTTGACCCGGCCTCTGGAGAAAATCCCGGCCGGGCTTTCCATCGGCACGGAGGCGACTTTTTGCAGCGTGTTGGAGTCATAAACCACCACTTCGTCGCCATTGTAACCGGCGGATATGTACAAGAATTTACCGTCGGCGCTATATTCCGGGAAGTAGGCGTGGCCGCCGACATCCAGGGTTTTCACCACTTCCAGGGTTTTCTTGTCGATCAACTGCACGGTGCGGGCGCGCCTGTCCTTGCTGATGATGTCCACCGCCACATAGGGCGCGTTGGCGTGCGCGGCGGGCGACTCGGTACCGCCGGAAACCGGGATTTGTTTGACCACTTCCATTTTATCCAAGTCCCAAACGCTGACCACCATCTTGTCGCAATCGCCG
Source organism: Methylomonas subterranea (assembly GCF_024505185.1). GTDB lineage: Bacteria > Pseudomonadota > Gammaproteobacteria > Methylococcales > Methylomonadaceae > Methylomonas > Methylomonas subterranea. Next base: position 133,830 of record NZ_JANIBJ010000002.1, on the reverse strand, counting down.
AAGTTGGTACCGAAGCCCAGGGTACGGCCGTCAACCTTGACCGCCGAACCGCCGCCGACATGCGGCACGCAACCGGCCGGCAGTTGTTTGATCAACTTGCGCTCTTCCAAGTCGATGGCGGCGACGATACTGTCGTCATAGGAAGCCACCATCAATTTTTTACCGCCGTGAGTCAGGAAGGCGTCGTGCAAATGCCGACCGACTTTTTCGATCTTGGTGACCGGAAAACCTTCTTTTTTATAATCGACTATCCAAACCTGGCCGGCATTTTCCAGCGCAATGGCAAAAATGTCGGCATAGGGGGTGCCGATGATCATGCCGGAATCGGACGAAACGTGTTTACCGTCGGGGTCAATGCCTTCCAATTCAAAGGTTTTCAAGGGTTCCAGGGTGTCGGCATCCAGAATCACGGCATTGTGCGGCACGAAAGAGCCGGCCATGATGTATTTGCCGTCACGCGACACGCCCATGCCGGGACCGTTCCAGCCGGTTTTGATGCTGCGGGTAGCCTGCATGGAATATAAATCGACCTTGAAAATTTCGGCGGTATCGGTTTTCACATAAGCCCAACGCGGATTGGCCGGATTGAAATCGATAATGTGCGCGGCGGTGCCTGTAGACACTTCGCCGACTTTTTGATGCGTGGCGCTGTTGATGAAAATGGCCTTGGAACCTTCGCCGCGGCCGTATTTGCCGCGCGCCGCCACGCCGATCAGATTCTCGAATTTGTCGTCAATTTGGAATGTCGGCTTGGCGGGCAAGCTGCTTTCATCCTTGACGTAGACTTTCAACGATTTTTTCATATCGTCGATGGTCCAGGCCGGATTCGGTTGTTTGGGGGTTTCCTGCAAATGTTTGATGACGCCGCGAATCTCGTCATCGGACAGCTTGCCGTAAAACGGCGGCATTAGCGTGTCAAAGCTGCCGGCCATCACTATGGTGCGCAGCGCGGTCGGGCTGCGGCCCTTCAAGGTATCGGCGTTCAAGGCCGGCGCCAGATAGCCGCCGTGATCCGAGCCGTGGCAACTGGCGCAGTTGTCCTGATACAGCTGGTGCATATTGTCGGATTTTGCCATTGCCATCCCGGATGACAATAGCACGGCAATAGCACTCGCCAGTAGGGATTTATTCAATCGTTTTGTTATCGTTTTTTTCATTATGAATTCCTGTCATCCGCGAATTAAAAAAAGAGCCAACCCAAAAGCATTAAACCATAAAACGCCGGCGAAACCGCCCGACACACCCACATGGAATAAATTTTAAGTTGGCTCGAGGCCGAATGTTATAAAATTTCGAGTCGCTATTAAAGCGCCTGAACCCAGACCTTGTCAACCGTAAAAGCAATGATAGAATAAGCCCATGACACAAACCGACATCTACGAACTCATCGAATGCATGACCGCGCTGATCCGCTCGGAAGAACGCAAGAAATGCACCGAACTCGGCCTGCAACCGGTGCATTTCCAGGTTTTGAACTACCTGTCGCGCGCCAACAAATACAGCAACACACCGGCGGCGGTCGCCAATTATCTAGGCATGACCCGCGGCACTGTTTCGCAATCCTTGATCATTCTGGAAAAGAAAGGCTATATCGAAAAAATCCCCGACAGCAACGACAAGCGGGTGATTCATTTGCGCCTGTTGGGAGAAGGCACCGAGGTGTTGAAGGAGGCTCGCCCTTCCGATCTGTTTTCCAGCGCCACCGACATACTACGCACCACCGGCCAGGAACTGACCGACGCCAATGTGTTCCAGCAAGCATTGACCGCGCTGCAAAAAGCCAACCAATCGCAATCGTTCGGCGTATGCAAAACCTGCCGCAACTTCAGCGAAAAGGACGGCGAATTCTTCTGCCAATTGACTCAAGAAAAACTCAGCGACACCGACAGCGAGAAAATCTGCCAGGAACACACGCCCGTCTAAGGATTCCACCCACAATAACTTCCGCATTCCATTCCCTCTGCCTCCGGAGGGTATCGTAAAAGCTCCCTCTCCCTGCGGGAGAGGGTTGGGGTGAGGGGGTAAAATCAATAAACTATTGTTTTATATACCCTCATCCTAACCTTCTCCCAGCGGGAGAAGGGACTGATTGGCTTTTACGACAGCCTCCGGAATAGGAAAGTGGAATCCTAAGCCTAACTCCGGGCCATTTACCCCAAAACCAAGGCCGTCATGCCATCGAACACTCTTACACGCATCGCGCTGACTCCCGGCGAACCCGCAGGTATTGGTCCCGATCTGTGCGTGCAACTGGCGCAACTCGCGCATTCCTGCCAACTGGTGGCAATCGCCGACCCCGATCTGTTAAGACAGCGAGCCCAACAACTTGGCCTGTCGCTGGCGATTGAGCTGTTCGATGCAGCCAAACCGGCCGCTCCCACGCCGGCCGGCCGCCTGAGCGTGCTACCGGTCGCCTTGGCGGAACCCGCCGTCGGCGGCCGGCTTAATCCGGCCAACAGCGCCTACGTACTGCAAACCATCCGTCTGGCCACGCAAGGCTGTCTGGAGCAGGCCTTTGCCGCCATGGTCACCGCGCCGGTACATAAGGGCATCATCAACGACGCCGGCATCCCGTTCAGCGGCCATACCGAATTCATCGCCGACATCACCGGCGGCACCCCGGTAATGATGCTGGCCACGCCGGGCTTGCGGGTGGCGCTGGCCACCACTCACTTGCCGCTCTCGCAAGTCAGCCGCGCCATTACCGCCGAATTGCTGACTGAAATCCTTCGCCTGCTGGATAAAGACCTGCGCCGGCGCTTCGGCATACGCGAGCCCAACATCCTGGTCTGCGGCCTGAATCCGCATGCCGGCGAAAGCGGCCATCTGGGGCGGGAGGAAATCGAAATCATCGAACCCGCGCTGGAAAGCCTGCGTAGCGAAGGCATGACTCTTTACGGCCCACTACCGGCCGACACCCTGTTCACGCCAAAATACCTGAAGCACGCCGACGCCGTACTGGCCATGTATCACGACCAGGGCCTACCGGTGCTGAAATACAAGGGCTTCGGCCAAGCCGTCAACATCACGCTGGGCCTGCCCATCATCCGCACCTCGGTAGACCACGGCACAGCGCTGGATCTGGCCGGCAGCGGCCAAGCCAGCCTCGGCAGCCTGCAATTTGCCTTGCAAACGGCCTTGGAAATGCTCTCATCACCCACACAACTACCATGACCCATCAAGCCCGCAAACGTTTCGGCCAGAATTTTCTGCAAGACCACCGTGTCATCGGCGATATTCTGGATTACGCCCACCCGCAAACCGGCGAGCACTGGGTGGAAATCGGCCCCGGCCTGGGCGCACTGACCCGACCATTGTTGGAAACCGGTGTCAATCTGGATGTGGTGGAGTTGGATCGCGACCTGGTCGCCCATCTGCGAAAACAATTCGCCGATCATCTCCGGCTCAACATACACAGCGCCGACGCGCTGAAATTCGACTTCAACGCCCTGGCGACCGCCGGCCAAAAACTGCGCATCATCGGCAACCTGCCCTACAACATCTCCACCCCGCTGATGTTCCATTTGTTGGAAACCACGGCCTGCGTGGAAGACATGCATTTCATGCTGCAAAAAGAGGTGGTCAACCGGATTTGCGCCGAACCCGGCGGCAAAAAATACGGCCGTCTTAGCGTGATGATGCAGTATTTTTGCGAAACGGAATGGCTGTTCGACGTAGCGCCGGAAAGCTTCGACCCGGCCCCGCAAGTCATGTCCGCCATCGTGCGCCTGGTGCCTCGCGACAAGCCCCCGGTGGAAATAGCGGACTTTCCGCATTTCAGCAGGCTGGTGACCCAAGCCTTCTCGCAACGCCGCAAAACCCTGCGTAATTCGCTGAAAAATTTTATAAGCGAAGACAAAATGGCTGCATTGGGCATCGATGCCAATTTGCGGGCGGAGTCGGTGTCGCTGGCGGAATTTGCCTTGATCAGTCGGTATAGTCTGAAGAATAGCCAACCTTAAACGGCAACCCCAGAAGAAGGGTCTCGATTGTTTGAGTGCCTTCGTTTTTTGAGTGTCGCTATCGCGACGGTTTTATCTAAGTCGGTTCCCGCACAGACAAGCGGAATACTTTTCTTTGCTTGTCCAAAGAAAAGTATTCAAAAGAAACGACACCCGGATTCCGCCTTTATCCTGCGCTTCTCGCTTTTGCCGAGGGTTTTCGAAGGGCAATACCTAGCCCTGCGAAAACGAGCGGCATCCATGCCGCTCCCCTGCGGGCCAATTTCGCCAAAAGCCGCGATGCTCGGGGCGAAATAACGGTATTTAAACCCCGCCCCCGAGCATATCCATTACTAAGTTCTATCAGAAGCGCGACACAACTGACGCGCTTCTGTAATCAACAAATCTAATTTTCCTTGTGGTCGACGTTGGAGCAACAACGGAACAATACCCTCTTTTCTTAACGGCGCAGAAAGCTCATCAAGCCCAGACAGCAGTCGACTGACCAATGCGCGATCAATGGCAAATGTCACTTGCTCATTTGAGAACAAACCAACTTTCCAGTAACTTTCATCGCCGTCAGGCCCATGCTGATTTTCAACTTTTGTAATCACACCAGCCTTCATTAGTATGCTCATAACCTTTTTGACGTCTGCAGCTGTAAGATTTGTTGCTGAACCACCGGCAATTGCAAACTCGGCCATTTCAGAACGGGTCATAACATCCAAATCTTTCAGTCGGTAATAACAATCTTCTATTATTGGTAACGGTAATGACCGCCAGCCTTTATTTCTTAATATTGACCTGTACTGATCCACTAAATCTTGCGTAGTAAGGTTATTAATAGGCTCACTATTTACACCTTGAGAGGTAACGCTAATAGATTTTTGATTAACAAATGAAACAAGCCACGATTTGCCACTTTGATGTAGCTCAACACTATCCACTTGATTTACAAAGTCGTTAAATCCCTTAAAACCTAGTTTTTTTTCGTCAAAAGCACTGTCAATATTTAACATCCGCGCTTTCAATGTTGAGCAATTGGCAGGCTCATCGAAGGTTCCTAAAGCTTTTTCCAACAAATCGGCAGCATCATCGAACGCAGAAGCAAGAGTAGCCTCGTCAGCTTTTTCCATGTTTTTTTCACGTTCTAAATAAATAAAACGAGAACATGAGCTTTTAACCGATTCGCTAAGTGCAGAACGCGGGCCTGCACCGATAACTTGTCGTCCCATTTCTCGTAATCGCCTGAATAAAGGACTGAAATCTGAATCACCAGTTGCCAGCGCAATCCATCTCAAGTCCGGGTCACGCCAAGCGTATTCCATTACATCAACGACTATTTGAATGTCGGCAGAATTCTTGCCACTTATAGGATGAAACGTATGGATCAACTCGAAACCAAGGCGGTTAAGTATGTTTTGATGGGGCGTCAAGCTCGGAAGCGTCCACTTTGCATAAGCCCGCCTTACAATGATGGCCCCCATGGAAGTGAGCTCTTCTATCAATTGCTCCAAACCATCTTGCTTTACCCATTGCGTTAGATTTTCCACGTCAACAAAAATACCAACCCTGTCCACTGCCTGCATTTACGATTCCTTGATATATTTATGTGCCAACAAATTTTCCTAGCAACTTTGTATTAAACAAACAAAATCGTCAATTCACTTTCTATTTCGCGCTTAAGTATTCCCCAACATTCTGCCCCGATCATTTTAGCTTTTCACAACATGGACTTGCAGGAGATTAGCTTAGATAACGCCTGTTTTCGCGCGATTTAGGATTGACTTATAACAACCCTTGCCAAACACAAAGGGTTAGGATGCATGAAAAATTTGCCGTTTCTCCAATTTCCGCTTAGGACAGGTTCGCCGCATTTTCCGTTGACCATTGCGTTCCGGAACGACACCGTTTTTAGTTCCCTACTTGTAACAAAAAAGCACATGCTGTTGCCATGCGGGCTTTTTGATGTACCCTGTGAACACAAGCCGCGACAGACGGACAAAAGCGCCGACGCGGCCTACCTTTCGCGGGAAATCGTCTCAATGCACATTCACTTCCCCAGGCTTCGTCGGACCGCTTTATTGAGTTTGCTCGGGCTGTCCGCGCCGGCCGCCGGCGACGTGGCAATTCAGGGTTTGGCCTCGGAAGCCGAAAGCAATGTAAAACAAACCCTGTCCCTGGCCAAAGAGCACTGCGACAGTCCGGAATGGAAAATTCGCCAGCTATACGACAAGGCCGGGCGGGAGATAGACGAGGCCCTGCGCGCCTTGGGCTACTACCATGCCGTCAGCGGCGGGCGGCTGGAATTCGACGCTGCCTGCTGGCATGCGCAATTCGACATACACAGCGGCCCTCGGGTCATGCTGGAGAATATCGAAATCGCATGGCGGGGCGAAGCCGGCCAGGATGAAGAATTTACCAAGCTGGCCGACAAACTGCGCGCCGATATCGGTACCGGCTTGCATCACGGCCGCTACGAAAGCATGAAGAGCCGGATGGAAACCCTGGCCTTGGAGCGCGGTTATTTCAAGGGCCGCTTCCTGGAAAAAACCTTGCTGGTGGACAGAGCCGGCAACACGGCTCAAATCCGCTTGGTATACGATAGCGGCCCGCGCCTGTTTTTCGGCGAAATCCAGCTCGATCAGGACATACTCGAGCCCGACTTTGTGCACAAATTGATCGGCATCGAAACGAATACCCCTTATCACAGCGCTCAACTGGCGAAAACGCATAACGATCTATCGAACAGCGGCTATTTCGAGATGGTGGATATTCATCCGCAACTGGAGCAGCAGGAGCAACTCGCGCAAAACCGCGTACCGATAAACGTGAAGCTGTATCCGAAAAAGGCCCACCATTATAGCCTAGGCTTGGGTTACGACACGGACAAGGGGCCCTTGCTGGCGGCGGCTTACATGAATCGCCGGCTCAACCGCCAAGGCCATTTCTTTAACGCCGATATAGACCTGTCGCCGGTATTGTCCACCGCCACCGCCGAATACGGCGTGCCGCTGGCAAATCCCGTCAGCGACTCGTTCGGTTTCGGCGGCGGCTTGAAACGCGAGGAAACCGACAGTTACCGCTCCCTGTCCGGCAAGCTGTCGGCCCGCTTGAAGCACGCTTTCGACAACGGCTGGAAGCAGACCCTGTATGTGGATTCGGTATACGAAAGCTTTACGGCCGACGCGCAACAAAACAATACCCAGTTGCTTTTGCCCGGCGGCAGTTGGCTACGCTCGGTGGCGGACGATACGCTGCGCCCCACCCGCGGCTACCGGCTGGAACTCAATCTGAGCGGCAGTTACAAAAACCCAGTCTCCGACATCAGCATGGCGCAAGCTTCGATCGCGGCCGTCTGGATGCAGCCGCTGCCTTGGCGGGGCCGGCTGATAGCCCGGGCCGAGCAAGCCGCCACCTTGGTGGATAATTTCGCCAAATTGCCCGCCAGCTACCGCTATTATGCCGGCGGCATGAATAGCATACGCGGCTACGCCTATAAGGAACTGGGACCCAGGGACGCGCAAGGCCGCTTGCTTGGCGGGCGCTTTTTAAGCGTGGCCAGCCTGGAATACGAGCAGGCCGTGCTGGATGACTGGGGCGTGGCGGCTTTTATCGATGCCGGCAATGCCTATAACCCGGACGATATCCGCATCAAGGCCGGCGCCGGCTTGGGCCTGCGCTGGCATTCGCCTATCGGCCCGATCCGGATCGACTTGGCCGTCCCGCTCGGCGAAGCCGACTCTTCGTTTCAATTTCATTTCGCCGCCGGCACCCGCTTATGAAAAAAACCCTGCTTTTACTGGCGCTGGCCCTCATGTTGCTGTTGCCTGTCGGCCTTTATAGCTTGCTGAACAGCAGTGCCGGCAGCCGTTGGCTGCTGCAAGGGATTTTGGCCGCCCTGCCCGCGCAAACCGGCTTGGCGCGCATTGAAGGCCGCCTGCTGGATCAAATCGAACTGCAAGGCCTGCATTACGAAACCGACGCCGAAGCGGTCGATATCGATAGGCTCCGCTTTAGCTGGCAACCCGCGCACTTGCTGACCGGCACCTTGAAGCTGGTCGACATCAGCCTGGAGGGCGTCACTATCGTTGTCAAACAGCCCCGGCCTTCCTCGGAGGGCGGTTTCGACTGGGAGGCCGAGCTGGGTTTGCCGTTGCAAGTGATACTGGAGAATCTGTCGGTAACCGATCTGTATTATCGGGCGGGCGAAACCGATGTCCATCTGCAATATCTGCGGCTTTCCGCGCTGAGTGAACGCAATCGCATAGACATCCCGGCCTTGAGCCTGCGCGCCGCGCCACTTGAGCTGGAATTGAGCGGCCAAGTCGCGCTCGGCCGGGGGTTTCCCTTTAGCTTAAGCAGCGAGTGGCGATTCGATAGCCCGGAGTACGGCCGCTGGCAAACCCACACCCGCGTCAGCGGCAACGCCGATTATGTGGAACTGGACAGCCGCCAACAAGCGCCTTTTCCGCTGAGCGTGCATGGTACGCTGAAACAGCTGCAAACCCAAGCCATGCTGGCATTGCGCGGCGATTGGCAACAATTGCGCTGGCCGCCCAATGCCGCCACGCCGCAATTCGGCAGCGACCGGGGCTTTTTTGAAATCGACGGTGTATTGGACGATTATCGCGTACGCGTGGCCGGCCCGCTGACGCAAGATTACCTACCCGACGCCCGCCTGGAATTTTCCGGCCAGGGCAGCGGCAAAACCCTGCAAATCGCCGATTTGCAGCTAAGCTCGCCGGCCGGCGGCCTGTTCGCAAGCGGCAATGTCGCTTGGGAAACTGGAGTCCAGCTGGATTTACGGGCCGGCGGCAAAAACTTCAACCCGGCCTTATTTCTGGCCGACCTGCCGGGCAAGCTCAGTTTCGACAGTCATATCCAGGCAAAAATCGACGCCGGCGCCAGCGAGGCCCGCATCACGCTGGCGTCGCTGACGGGGCAGTTGCGCGGCAACCCGGTCCGGGCCGGCGGAAAAATAAGCTATACCGACCGCGGCCTGGCGATAGACCATCTCGCCATCCATGCCGGCCGCAACCGCATCGGCGCCAATGGCCGCATGGCCGGCGGCGATTCGGACCTGAGCTTCGATATCGACAGCCCCGACATGGCCGGGTTATGGCCCGGCCTGTCCGGCGCCTTAAAGGCCTCGGGCCGTGCGCGGGGTAAGCTGCAAAATCCGCAACTGGCATTTCAAGCCCAGGGCCGCCGTCTGCGGCTTGCCGACCACGCTATCGGCCGGCTGGACATGAATGTGGACTACCGGCCAGAGGCCGGTCAGGTCTCCAAGATACAGCTGCGCGCCGATAATATCCAAACCGCCGGCATCGCGCTGGACCGGCTGACGCTGGATGGCGCGGGCAACTTAAGCCGCCACCGGCTTACGCTGGACATGCACGGCCCCAGCCTCTCGTTGGCCGGCGCCGTTTCCGCCGGCGCGCGGGGTCCGGACTGGCAAGCCCATTTAAACACGCTGGATCTGAGCGGTCCCGCCTGGGGGCAGTGGCGATTGCCGGCCCCCAGCCAAATTAAGGCCTCGCGCGCCGGCGACGGTTTCGATATCAGCATGACCGACATTTGCCTGAAGCAAAACAACGCCTCCCTGTGCCTGGGCGGCCGTTACCGGAGCGATAGCGATTTCAGCGCGCAATTGCGGGCCAGAACCCTGCCGGCCGCTTTGTTGAACGCCTATTTGCCCGCCGGGGTGAGCTTGAACAGCCGGATCGAGGCCGACATCGACCTCAAGCGCCGTAACGGTGTCTTGACCGGCAGCTACCGGCTCGATATGCCGGACGACGGCAAGCTGTTGGTCGAACGCGGGCAAAATGTCGGCGAACTGAATTTGGGCGCTATCGGCCTGAGCGGACAACTCGATGACCAGCGGCTGCAATCCAGGGCCGACATTCGCCTGCCGGACGGCGATTTCTTTCGCGCGGCGCTGCAATACAACATCGACAGCCAACGCATACAGAGCGGCCACATTGCCGCCTCGGTCAAGCACTGGGCCTGGTTGCAGCCGTTTGCGGCGCAACTGGCCCAGCCGACGGGGCAACTCAAGGCCGATCTGACGCTGAGCGGCAATCCGCGCGCGCCCAACATCAGCGGCGGGCTGGAATTGACCGGCGGCTCGTTCGAGCTGCCCGATGCCGGCGTGGGTTTCCGCGAGCTGGATTTACAGGCTTCGGCCGGCGACGGCAAATCGAAAAATATCGCCATTCGCGGCACGGCGAGGCCGTTTTTTGTAAGGAACGATGCGCCCGCCGGACTGCAATTCAATGGCCGCCTGGAGCTTGCCGCAAACCTGCAACGCTTGCAACCGTTGACCGGCGATTATCGAATCGGCATACCCGCCGGCGTCAGTATCGGCCATGCAAGCGGCCCGACCATGCCTATTGCCGCTTCCAGCCTTAGCGGCGCCGTTCAAGGCGACCAACTGTCCGCCCAACTGGACTTACGCCTGCCGAATGACGATTATGTCAGCGCGCTGTTGCGGGCCGATAGCGGCCCCGGTCAAAGTTTATCCGGACAAATCAACGCATCTTGGCGGGATATGACTTTGATCGATGCGCTGCTAGCGGATTTAAGCCAAACCCAGGGTCACCTCAAGGCCGATCTGACGCTGGCCGGCAGCCTGTCTCAACCCCAGCTTGCGGGCAGCGTCAATCTGCTGCAAGCCGCCGCGACTATCAACGCCCTGGGCATTCGCATACAGGACCTCAATCTGCGCGCGGCCAACGCCGATAGTGCCGCGGACCGCCTGCAAATCAGCGGCGGCGCCCGTTCGGGACAAGGCCGCCTGAGCCTGAGCGGCAGCGTCGGCTTGAACGGCGCCGCCGACCTTGCCCTGCGGGGGGAAGATTTCGAGGCGGCCAAACTCGCCGAGGCGCAAGTCACCATCAGCCCGGACCTGCGGCTGACCAGCACGCAGTCGGGCGAAAAACTCAGCGGCCGGCTCGACATCCCCAAGGCCATCATCGCCTTGCGGGAAATTCCGGAGCACGCGGTAAGCGTCAGCGAGGATGAAACCATCCTCGGCCAAGCCCGGCGGGAGCAAACGTCGCCCGCCGAGTTCGGTCCGGACGCCGACATCGAAGTTGTCTTGGGCCGACAAGTCCATTTCACCGGCATGGGACTGGATAGCGGCTTGGCGGGCCGGCTAAAAATCCAGCGCTCCGGCGGCGCGACCCAAATGCACGGCACCGTCGATATGCAACAGGGCCGTTATCAGAGTTACGGCCAGGATCTGAGCTTGCGCAAGGGGCGGTTTTTGTTCAACGGTCCGCTGGCGGCGCCCTGGCTGGACGTGGAAGCGGTCCGGCTGTCCAGGGACCATGGCGTCACCGCCGTATTACAGCTTAGCGGCCCGCTAAATACCCCGAAAACACGGGTTTACTCGGAGCCGGCGCTGCCGGAAGCCGATGCCCTGGCCTATCTGGTTACCGGGTCGCCGCTGAACCAGGTCGGCAAGGGCAACGCCAATCTACTGGCGAGCGCGGCGGTAAGCTACGGTGCCGGGCAATTGTCCTGGTTGAGCGATAAACTCGGGGTGGACGAATTCGAGGTCAAGCAGGGCCAAACCCTGCAAGACACCTTGTTGACGGTCGGCCAATATTTAAGCCCGGATTTTTATGTCGGTACCCGGGTCGGCATTTTCAATCAGCAAGCCACTCTGGTGCTGAAGCATAAACTCAGCAAAACCATCAACCTGGAAACCCAAGCCGGCACTTCGCAACGAGTTAAACTCAATTACGAAATCGACACCGATTGATGGGCGGGCCGCCGCCCCGTTTCGTCATATTCCTGTCATGTTTTCCCATTACTATGAAAGTCATGGTAGGAGCGACGCATAGTCGCGATTCGCAAGGTCATCATCGCGACCATGCGTCGCTCCCACGAGACTGCCTTTCAGTTACCGGGGCGATGCACCAGTTTCATGACCGTTAGGCCGTGTGCATGGGTTCGGCAGTCTCACATAGCCGCCCCGCCTCTGTGGATTTTCTTTTTACTGGATCAACATCAATGATCGATGCCGAGCGCATTCTGCGGGAAACCTATCCGGATTTTAATTTAGGCAAGCACAACCAACTGGCCGTCAAAGCCCTGAAGAAACTGCTGCACGAAGACGACTTCAATCAGGTCATCGAGAAAAACCGCCATTTGCGCGGCTATGCCTTTCTGGACAAATTACTGGCTTACTTCAATTTTTTTTATCAGGTCGGCAACCAGTCGTTCAACAACATCCCGTCCGAAGGCCGGCTGTTGATCGTCGCCAACCACCCCATCGGCACCCTGGACGGACTGGCACTGGTCAAGTTGATCCGTTCGGTCAGGCCGGATGTACGCATTGTGGCCAACCGGGTTTTGTCGCACATGGAGCCCTTGCAGTCGATTTTTTTGCCGGTCGACGTGTTGACGGACAAAAAGTCCCTGAAAGACAGCTACAAGGCCATGCTGGAGGCGCTGGAAAATGAAGAAGCGGTGATTATTTTTCCGGCCGGCGAAGTATCCCGCATCACGCCCAAGGGCATACGCGACGGCAAGTGGCAGAACGGTTTCGTCAAACTGGCCAAAAAGGCCCGCTGTCCCATCCTGCCCATCCATATCAAGGCCAAAAACTCGGCCTTGTTTTACAGCATGTCCACGCTGTATAAACCGCTGGGCACCATGTTGCTGGTCAAGGAAATGTTCAATAAAAAAGACCAGGAAATCAAATTCATCGTCGGCGCGCCGATTCCATTCAACGTGATTGCGGAAAGCGGCCAAACCAACAAGCAACTCAGCCAGCGTTTTCGCAAGCATGTATTGAACCTGGGCAGAAAAAACAAACCTTTGTTATTCGACACCGTGGCCACGGTAGTACATCCGGCCGACACCAAGGCCATCAAAAAAGCCTTGTTCCAATCGCGCCTGCTAGGCGAAACCCGCGACGGCAAAAAGATTTTTCTGTACCGGTTTCAAGACGATTGCCCGGTCATGCGGGAAATCGCCCGCTTGCGGGAATTGACTTTCAGAACCGTGGAAGAAGGCACCGGCCTGGCGCTGGATTTGGACAAGTTCGATGTTTACTACAGCCATATCGTGCTGTGGGACGACAACGCCCTGGATATCGTCGGCGCCTATCGGATCGGCGAAGGACCCGACATCATGCGCAGCCACGGTATCGAGGGTTTTTACAGCAGCACCTTGTTCGATTTGCATACCGAATTCGCCGCCTTGTTGCCCCACAGTCTGGAACTGGGCCGCAGCTTCGTGCAACCGCGTTATTGGGGTCAGCACAGCCTGGAATATCTTTGGTACGGCATCGGCGCTTATCTGCGCGAACAACCGGACATCAAATATCTGTTCGGCCCGGTCAGCATCAGCAACGCTTATCCGCAATCGGCCAAGGAACTGATCATCGGCTTCTATAAACAGCAATTCGGTTCTGCATTGGCCGGTGCCACCGCCAAGACTCCGTTTGTGATTTCCGAACAATGCCGGCAATTCGTGGCTCGGGAATTTAACGGCGATTACTCGACCAGCTTTAAAATTTTAAATAGCGAACTGCGCAAGCTGGGCGTCAAGGTACCCACGCTCTATAAACAGTATGTCGAATTATGCGTGGACAAGGGCTGCCACTTCATCGACTTCAATATCGACCCGGATTTCAACAACTGCATAGACAGCCTGATCATGGTGGAAATCGATAAAATCGCGCCGAAAAAGCGCCAGCGCTATATCGAAACCACGCTTTTGCATTAAGTTTTCGCATGGTTAAGACTATCTTTGCCGAATTGGCGCAACTGGAAGCGCTGATCGCCCAACTGGGCGAGCGGGCGCGGACCGAAGTGGTGCGGCGCATTCAATACCAACAGCATAGCTTCCCCATCTACAGCATCGTCATGGGTTCCGCGCGGGAGGACGTGCCGGTGCTGGCCATGGTGGGCGGCGTGCACGGGCTGGAAAAAATCGGCTCGGAAGTGATCTTGTCTTATTTGCAAACCATCGTCCAACTGCTGGACTGGGATGAGGAATTCGCCGGCCGCCTGGAACGGTCGCGCTTGGTATTCATACCCGTCGTCAACCCGGTCGGCGTGTTTCGCGGCACGCGTTCCAACGGCAACGGCGTCGATCTGATGCGCAATGCGCCGATAGAAGGCAAAGGCAATACCAAACTCTACAGCGGTCACCGGGTCAGTTCGAGGTTGCCCTGGTACCGCGGCGCCATGGGACAAATGGAAGTCGAGGCGCTGGCCTTGTGCCAGGTCGTGCAAAAATACGTGTGCAACGCCCCGCTGTCGATAGCCCTGGATTTGCATTCCGGTTTCGGCATACAGGACAGACTGTGGTTTCCCTACGCTTCCAGCAAAGTCCCCTTCCCGGGCATCGCCGAGGCCCACGCTTTGAAACACAGTTTCGATACCTGCTATCCCAATCATTTTTATAAAATCGAACCCATGAGCCACGAATATGTCATCAACGGCGATTTATGGGACTATTTGTACGACGGTTTCATGCAATCCAATCCCCGGCAAGGGCATTTTCTACCGCTGACCCTGGAAATGGGCTCCTGGTTGTGGCTGCGCAAAAGTCCGTTGCATTTGTTCCAGCGGCACGGTTTGTTCCACCCGCTGCTGCCGCACCGGCAACAGCGCATACTCAGGCGACACTTCACCTTGTTCGACTTCCTGTATCGCAGCCTGCTATACCCCAAAAAATGGACTCAATTGGATGAGATGGAATTGACTCGGCATAAGCAGCAAGCCCTGCGGCTTTGGTATGCTTGATAGCATCGGAAGAAACTGGCTGTTGCTGCGCGGATTGACCCGCGAAGCGGGACATTGGGGCGAGTTTTCGGCCATTTTGCAAGCGGGTTTCCCCCAAGCGCGCATACACACTCTGGATTTGCCGGGAGCCGGCGAACGCCATTTGGAAACCAGTCCCCGCGAGATTAACGCCATCATGCGGTCGGTCAGGCTACAGGCTTTGCAGCGAGGCCTGCCAAGCGAGCCCTTGACTGTCGTCGGCTTATCGCTGGGCGGCATGGTGGCCTGGGAATGGATGTTGAAACATCCGCAAGAAATTTGCGCGGCCGCTTTGATCAATACCAGTTTGGCCAGCATAAGCCCTTTTTTCCAGCGGCTGCGCTGGCAAAGTTATCCGGACTTCTTCAAGTTGCTGCTGCAAGCCGACCCATATCGAAAGGAACTGGCGATTATCCGCTGCGTGGCGAATCGGCGGGATGCCGATGAAAAAATAGCCTTGGAGTGGGCAAAAATTCAGACCGAACGCCCGGTCACGCTAAGCAACACGTTCAGACAAGTGATCGCGGCCGCGCGTTATAGGCCGGGCGATCATAGACCCGCGCAACCCTTGCTGTTGTTGAGCGGCCGGGGCGACCGTCTGGTTGCCCCGGCCTGTTCCGATGCCATTCAAGCAAAATGGCAACTGCACCTACGGTCCCACCCCTGGGCCGGCCACGATCTGACGCTGGACGACGCCGATTGGACGCTCAAGCAGCTAAAAGACTGGGTCAAACAGCAGAGTATGCGAACCGGTATCAGTTGATCTCAAACTCGGACTTGTTACGTCCGGCCGCCAACAGATCCTGCATCCATTTTGGCGCCAGACCGCGACCGGTCCAGGTTTGCGAACCATCGGCCGGATTACGGTATTTGGCCGCTACTTTGCCGGTTTTACGCTCGACTTTTTTATCGGCCTCGACCAATTCCACGCCCATGCCGATGGAAGCGGCAAGCTCCTTGATTTGCGCAATCACTTCCTTACGCTTGCTGGATTGTTTTTCCTTCAACGCTTTTTCGGCATTATCGATAAGCGCTTGTATCTCGGTCTCGGATAAATTATTAAAGTCAGTCATGTTTTCCTCGTTAAATCAAAAAATGCATTTTAATTGTAACTTCAAATCTATTAATAATAAACACCTTATTTAATGGTTAACCGAGAAATAAGCCTCGCTGAACTTCTTGCCCTTGATATCCGTTAACAACACCTGCCATTCTCCGGCGTCTTTAAGCGTTAGCTTTCTACTGGAAATAAGCTTGGCGTTAGCCGCTTTTACCTCAAACTGTTTTTTATTAACCAAGCGCCCGTCTTTATACCAGACGTGAAATAGAGTATTCCCATTCAGGTTTTTGATTTGGCTGAAATAGAATAACTCCGTCGATTCGCCCGCCCCCGGAGTTAGCGGCTGTTTAATCGGTTCGCCCGGCTCGTCGTTTTTAGGCGCGCCGTTTAAGGAAGCCCTGATCACCCGCCTGTCGTAAATAATGGCGGCCGGGCGTTTGACAAGCTCCGCATTCCTGGTATTACTGTTTGGCGGCAACAGCGGAGTTTTAGCCGGCTCGGCTTCCAATATGGCTGGCGCTTGGAGAGAAGTAATTTCGGCGGATTTAATATTGTCGTCGGCCGGAGCGGGATTTTCCTCGGTTTCGTTGCCTGAAAAAATATAAACGATCCCGGCCAGCAAAAGCAGCAATATAAAAATTGCTGAAAATATGCGCCCTGTATGCCAAACGGTCACTATTTTCGGATCGATGATCGCCTTTCTTTGTTTGTCTTTGTCATAATTTATTTTAATCACAACCCGATTATCCGCCATGCCCGTTCTCTTATTACTGATCAAGTTAGCGGCGCCGGCCATGCGGCGCCAGCGCGCGTTTTTACTGCATTTTTCCCTTGGTAATATACCATTTTCGCTCTACCATAATGCGCATCACTTGCTGAAAAACCCGGATGTTGTATGAGCAACTTGCTTAAACTGTTTGAAGAATCCTCGGCGTACTACGGCGGCAACGCCACTTACATCGAAACTCTGTACGAGCAGTATTTGAGCGACCCCGACTCGGTCTCCGGCAACTGGCGCCAACGTTTCGACGCCATTCATTGCGGCTGCACGGACGACACTCCCCACAGCGCGATCGTGGACCGTTTCGAAAAACTGGCCATTTCGGAGCCCGGCAAGTTGGCCAAAATGCAGGGTTTTACCGAGCAAAGCGTCAAGAAGCAATCCGCCGTTGCCCGCCTGATCAACCATTACCGGGTCAAGGGCCACCAAATCGCCGATAACAACCCCTTGGGCAACCAGACCGCCATGCCGGCCGATCTGGAGCCCGTTTATTACGGCCTGACCGACGCCGATATGAAAACCCTGTTCGATACCGGCGGCTTGTGCGGGGTCGATCGGCTGCCCTTGCACGCCATCATCGGCACCCTGAAGGAAATCTACTGCGGCAGCATAGGCAGCGAATTCATGCATATCGTCGATGCCGAGCCGAAGAACTGGATACGGGCGAAACTGGAAGGGGCCAAACCCGACTACGCCAGCCACCCGGAAAAGCGCCTGGGCTTGTTGAAATTGCTGACGGCGGCGGAAGGCCTGGAAAAATACCTGCACCGCAAATATGTCGGTCAGAAACGTTTTTCCCTGGAAGGCGGCGAATCCCTGATTCCGATCCTGGACGAACTGATTCAACGGGCCGGCGAAAACAAGGCCACCGAAATCGTGATCGGCATGGCCCACCGCGGCCGGCTCAATGTATTGGTCAACGTGCTGGGTAAAAGCCCGGCCGCGCTGTTCGGCGAATTCGAGGGCACGCATACCTCGTCTCCCGGCGTCCTGACCGGCGACGTCAAATACCACATGGGGTTTTCTTCCAATATCGCCACACCGGGCGGCCCGATTCACTTGACGCTGGCATTCAATCCCTCCCATCTGGAAATCATCAATCCGGTGGTGGAAGGCTCGGTCAAGGCCCGGCAAGACCGGCACGGCATAGGCGGCACCGATGTGATCATTCCGGTATTGATACACGGCGATGCCGCGTTTGCCGGCCAGGGCATCATCATGGAAACCCTGAACATGTCGGAAACCCGCGCCTTCCATACCGGCGGCACCGTGCATATCGTCATCAACAACCAAATCGGCTTTACCACCAGCAATCCGTTCGACGCCCGTTCCACCCTGTATTGCACCGACGTCGCCAACATGATCCAGGCCCCGGTGTTTCACGTCAACGGCGACGACCCGGAAGCGGTGGCCTTCATCACTCAGCTGGCCTTGGACTACCGGATGACCTTTCACAAGGACGTGGTCATCGACCTGATCTGTTACCGGCGCCTGGGGCATAACGAAGCCGACGAACCGGCCGCCACTCAGCCGATGATGTATAACAAGATCCGCAATTTGCCGTCCACCCGCCAACTGTACGCCCAAAAACTGGTCAATGACGGCGTATTGAGCGAGGAGGCGGTGAGCGCCATGGAAGAGGAGTATTACCAAAAACTCAGCGAAGGCCAGGTGGTTTCACGCCCTCTGGTGGTCAACAACAAGTACGGCTATTCGGCCCGCTGGGACAAGTACCTGAACAAGGATTGGGATCAACCCGCCGACACCCGGGTACCGTTGGAGCGTATCCGGTTTTGTAACGAGAGACTGCTGGATTTGCCGGCGGACTTCGAACTGCATCCCCGCGTCGCCAAGGTCATGGAAGACCGCAACAAAATGGCCAACGGCGAGATGGCGATGGACTGGGGATTTGCGGAAAACATGGCTTACGCCACGCTATTGGTCGAAGGCTATCACGTGCGACTGACCGGCCAGGACATCGGCCGCGGCACCTTCTCGCACCGGCACGCCATCCTGCTGAACCAGAAGAACGGCGAAAGCCACATTCCGCTCAAACACTTGAGCGAAAACCAGGGCCGCCCGCAAATTTTCAACTCCCTGTTGTCGGAAGCCGGGGTACTGGGATTCGAATACGGTTACAGCTCCACCGAACCCGACAAGCTGGTGATTTGGGAAGCCCAATTCGGCGACTTCGCCAACGGCGCCCAAGTGGTCATCGACCAATTCATCACCTCCGGCGAAACCAAATGGGGCAAACTCAGCGGTCTGGTGATGCTGTTGCCGCACGGCTTCGAGGGCCAGGGTCCGGAACATTCCTCCGCCCGCCTGGAGCGCTATCTGCAATTATGCGCCGATCACAATATTCAGGTGTGCTACCCCACCACGCCGGCGCAGATTTTTCATTTGTTGCGCAGACAATTGATCAGACAATTCCGCAAACCCCTGATCGTGATGAGCCCCAAAAGCCTGCTCAGGCACAAACTGGCGGTTTCCGTGTTGGCGGATTTGACGGACGGCTGCTTTTTGCCGGTCATAGGCGAAATCGACGACATCGATCCATTTCATGTCACCCGTCTGGTGCTCTGCAGCGGCAAGGTCTATTACGACTTATTGGAGGCCCGCCGCGAAGACCAACTGCAACATATCGCCATTGTGCGCATCGAACAGCTCTATCCCTTCCCCAATGGAGCCTTCAGCGCCGAAATCGATAAATATCCCAACCTGGAACTGGTGGTCTGGTGCCAGGAAGAGCCGAAAAACCAGGGCGCGTGGTACCAAAGCAAACACCACATTTACGACCTGGTTGACGACAGCACGCCGGTTATTTATGCTGGCCGCCCGGCCTCGGCGGCACCCGCGGTAGGCAGTTACAAAACCCATTTAAGCGAACAGAAAAACGTTGTTCAAACCGCCCTATACGGCAGCAAAGAAGGAATAAAACATGAGTTTTGACATTCTGGTTCCCAGCCTCCCCGAGTCCGTGTCCGACGCCACCTTGGTGGCCTGGCACAAACAAGCCGGCGACTGGGTGGACGCGGGCGACAATCTGGCCGACCTGGAAACCGATAAAGTCATTCTGGAAGTGCCCGCCCCTTCCAGCGGTGTGGTCAAGGAAATTCTGCGCGCGGCCGGCGAGACCGTGGTCGGCGGCGAACTGCTGGCCCGGCTGGATTTACAGCAAGCCAACGCCGCCGCTTCCGCCGCCAATACGGCTCGAAAGGAGGAGCCGCCACTCAGCCCCTCGGTGCGTAAACTGGTGGCCGAAAACGACCTCGACCCTTCCTCCATCAGCGGTTCCGGTAAACACGGGCGCATTCTAAAAACCGACGTTCTGGATTTTTTGAGCGAACAACAAAGCGCGCAGGAACCAACAGCCCCGACCGCCGAAGCCAGTCATGCTCCGCTGTCGGCCACCGCCGTGGCCAGCCTGCGCCCCGAACAACGGGTACCCATGACCCGGCTGCGGGCCAAAATTGCCGAGCGCCTGTTGCAGGCCCAGCAAAACGCCGCCATGCTGACCACCTTCAACGAAGTCGACCTGTCGGCGGTGATCGAATTGCGCAACCAATATAAGGGCCGCTTCGAGACCAAGCACAACGTCAAACTCGGCTTCATGTCGTTTTTCGTCAAGGCTTCGATTGAAGCGTTGAAACGCTTTCCGGCCATCAACGCCTCCATCGACGGCAACGACATCATTTACCACGGCTATTACGACATAGGCATTGCGGTCACCACCCCGCGCGGCCTGATCGTGCCGATTTTGCGCGATGCCGATCAGCTGGATTTTGCCGGCATCGAAAAAGGCATACACGATTTCGGCAGCAAGGCCCGCAACGGCTCGATCAGCGTGGAGGACTTGAGCGGCGGCACCTTTACCATCACCAACGGCGGCATCTTCGGCTCCATGCTGTCCACCCCCATCCTCAACCCGCCGCAATGCGCCATCCTGGGCATGCATGCGATCAAGGACAGGCCGGTGGTTGAGGATGGCCAAATCGTGATTCGGCCCATCATGTATCTGGCCTTGTCCTATGACCATCGTCTGGTGGACGGCAAGGAAGCGGTACAGTTTTTAGGCATCGTAAAGGAATGCCTGGAAGCCCCGGCCCATCTGCTGCTGAATATTTAATTCACCCCGCGCCCGGCGCCGAGTCGGGCGCCGCCCACCCGAACACTCCCATGCACTACACCATCATTCCGGTCACGCCGTATCAACAAAACTGCACGCTGCTGGTGTGCGAAAAAACCCGCCGGGCCGCGTTGGTAGATCCCGGCGGCGACCTGGATATATTGTTGGCGGAAGTAAAACAGCAAGGCGTCGAACTGCAAGCCATTCTGGTCACCCACGGCCACATGGACCATATCGGCGGCGTGGCCGAATTAGCCAAACGCTTGAATCTGCCCATCATCGGACCGCAACGGGAGGATGAGTTTTGGATACAAAGTCTGGCGGAACAATGCCGCATGTTCGGTTTTCCCGCCAGCGAATCGTTTCAACCCACCCGCTGGTTAAATGACGGCGACACGGTTCAGGTGGGCGAACAGACCTTACAGGTTATCCATTGCCCCGGCCATACCCCCGGCCATGTGGTGTTTTTTAACGCCGCCGCCCGTTTGGCCATCGTCGGCGATGTACTATTCAAGGGTTCGATAGGCCGCACCGATTTTCCGCGCGGCGACTATCAAACCCTGATCGACTCCATCCAGCTCAAACTGTGGCCGCTGGGCGGCGATATCGCTTTCATTCCCGGCCACGGCCCCATGTCCACCTTTGCCGCCGAAATGCGCCACAACCCCTTCGTGGCGGTCAAATAGGCCATGGCGTGTTCTAAGGCACCCGCATTTCGCCCGCTATAAACGTTTTTAATTTGGCGGCCAATTTATCCACGCCCCGTTGCGTAACGGCGGCGTGATTGCCTTTCAATTCGATGCTGTAGCGCGCCGCCAAGCGTTCGCTATTGACATCAATCAGTTGCACCGTCAGATCCGAATACAGAAAGCTGGGTTTGCCGTGTCGGGCGACCAGCACCCAGTCGGCGCCGAAGCGCCGCCCCAGCTTTGCCGCCGCGTCGTGATGGGCGAACAAATAGCCGAAACCGGCCTCGGCGGCCGCCCGCGATTCGGCATCGATACCGACGATGTCGTAGGCAGCGTTTTGCGCCAGCGACTGCTCCAGCAAACTCCGCATGCCGGCGGTGCGTTGCCGTTCCCGCGCGCCGTTCGGCAGCAGGGTGGTATCGTACAGCTCGACATCCAGTACCGCGATACGCGGCTTGGCGGCCGCATTAAAACCGGCCGCCAGACACGCCAAGGCGGCTAACACTCTTAAGCGCGGCCGCATGCGTCCTCCTTGCGGACCCCAGGCTGCGCGTCATAAAGATCGATGAAGTCCCGCCAGCTCAGCTCGCCTATGCATTGCATAGCGTCATCGAGAATTTCGTACAAAACCCCGTCGCCGCCGCGAATGCTGAACAGCACGACGGCATCCTGCTCGCCGCCGCCTTCCCTATGCGGTTTGTCGGAGGCTTCGCTGCTGGTATAGCGCCCGGCCGGCCTGACATCCATCAGCCTGCCGTCCGCCTCGTACAGGCGGTGCTCGCCCTGGATGACCAGGGTTTTATTCAACACTTTATGCCTATGCAGCACAATCCGCCGGCCGGCGGCAAATTTAAACAACACATCGATGATGCGGCGGTCTTGATCGATATCCAAAATCGAATACTGCAAATGGGCGATATCCGGCACGGCTTGCCAGCAAATGCGGCTATCGTCGAAACTGAAATGACTCATGGGGCGTCCTCTTGGTTGATTACATAAAACTCACGCATAGCTTATGCGCCGCCCCGGCGGCTGTAAGCCGATATTCGCCCGACGAATCCGGGCAAATTGCCCGCGATTGCCGCACCGGCTGTCAAGTTGGGCCGGCAACTCTTACAATGCGCCGTCCTCCGTCGCAACACACAGACCAGCCATGAATCTACAATTGCATTTGTTGAGCAGGATCGCCGGTATTGCCATGGCATGCCTGTTGGCGGTCTCGGCTTATGCCCTGTTTCATAGCCATGGGCAGGCCATGCAAGCGGCATGGCGCATCGCCGATTCGCAAGGCAAACTGCTGGAATCTCAACTATTGTTGCATAAGGCCGGTATCGGTCTGGCCACGCCCTTCCCTGACTTCGAGTTTTGGAAACAGTCCGGCGGCCAGGCCGGCGTTTGCCTGAGCTATAGCGGCGCCGAGCGTCCGCTGGCGCGCAGCCTTTGCACCGGATTGAAGCCGGACCCGGCGGACTGGCCCGAATTTTTCGATAGCGGCTACCGTTGGCTATTCAATCCCGGCCGCCCGGTTGTCAGACCCATTGCCTGGCAAGGCCAGATCCACGGTTCGCTGACCGTCACTCCCAGCGCCGAGCTGGAAATTGCCGAGGCCTGGAATAAAACCCTGACTTTGACGGCATTGTCCGGCGTCACCCTTTTTGCGGTATGCCTGCTGGTTTGTCTGAGTTTGCGCCGCGCCTTGAGACCGGCAAAAACCATCGTAGAGGGTATTGCCGCCATGGAGTCGGGGCGGCTGGATTTGCGCTTGCCAGCCTTCGAATTGAACGAATGGCAACGCATCGCGACGGCCATCAACCAACTGGCGGCCAGCCAACAGCAATTGCTGGCGGAACGCCGGCAACTGGTCACCAAGTTGATTACGCTGCGGGAAGCGGAGCGCCGCTACATGACCCGAGAACTGCACGACGAATTCGGCCAATGCCTGGCGGCCATTCAGGCCGTCACCGCCTGCGTCCGGCAGACTGCCGCCCGGGAATGCCCGCAATTACTGTCCGAAATCGATCATATCGGCCGCATCGGCGCACACATGATGGACAGCGTGCGGCAACTGCTGGGCCGCTTGCGGCCGGCCGAATTCGACGAATTGGGTTTGGCCGCCAGTCTAGCCGGCTTGGTTGCCGGCTGGAACGGCCGTAGCCGCGGCAAGACCCGTTTTCAGTTACATATCGGCGGCGATTGCGCTTTATTGTCTGACGAGCAAGCCATAAACCTGTTCAGAATCACCCAGGAATGTTTGACCAACATCGCCAGACATGCCGACGCCTCCGCCGCCCGGATAGAGTTGAGCGTTGGCGCCGATGCCGCCCGCCTGACCGTCAGCGACAACGGCAAAGCCGACCGCTTGCCGTTTGCCGATAGTGGCGGCATCGGCTTGTCCGGCATGCGCGAACGCGTGGCGGCCCTAAACGGGCAACTCGAGTTGGCGATAGGCGAGCCTCGGGGCTTGATCGTTGCCATACAACTACCCGTCGGCGTTACCGGAATGCGGGCATGACGGCCATCCGCATTTTATTGGTCGATGACCACGCCATCGTCCGCGAGGGCTACCGGGCATTATTGGCCAAACAGACGGATTTGGCGGTTGTCGCGGAGGCCGGCGATGCCGAGCAGGCCTATCGACAGTTCAAACAACACCGGCCGGATTTGGTGCTTACCGACATTTCCCTGCCCGGCGGCAGCGGCCTGGAACTGATAAGGCGTATCAAACAGCATAGCGGCAATGCCGCAATTCTGGTGTTCAGCATGCACCAAAACCCGGAATTCGCCCTGCGGGCTTTGCGCGCCGGCGCCTTGGGCTATGTGACCAAAAGCAGCGAGCCCGGGGTTTTGCTGCATGCCCTCCGGGAGGTGTTCGCCGGCCGACATGCGTTGAGCGCCGATATGGCCCAAATACTGGCGCTGGAGAAGCTGGGCAAGCAACAATTGGCACTGGAAACGCTGACACCAAGGGAATTTGAAATTTTACGTTTGCTGGTGGCGGGGAAAAGCCATGCCGACATCGCCGGCATGCTTAATATCAGCGTCAAAACGGCCGGCAATAGCCATTATCTGATCAAAAGCAAATTGGGCGTAAACAGCGATATCGAATTGACGAAACTGGCGATTCAGCTGCATGTGCTCGAGCTGTTGGCATAATGCCGGCGCGACCGCGCCGCGCCTCAAGCTTTCCAGCAACCGTCCGCCGTCCATTTACCGACCCAATCCGGCAATTCGGCCGCCTTCATGGGATGGGCGATGCCGTATCCCTGCGCCAAGCGGCAGCCCATGGCCAGCAGTTTTTGCGCATGGCTCATGGTTTCCACGCCCTCGGCGATGACTTGGCGGGAAAAGATATTGGCCAAGCCGATCACGCCGTTGACAATCGCCAGATCGTCCTGGTCGACCAGCATGTCCCTGACAAAGCTTTGGTCTATTTTGAGTATGTCGACCGGCAAATGCCGCAGGTAGGTCAGCGAGGAAAAACCGGTGCCGAAATCGTCCAGCGCGAAGCGGACCCCCATCTCCCGGCAGGCCTTGATTTTTTCGGAAACAGCGGCCAGGTCTTCCAGCGCGCTGGTCTCCAGCACCTCCAGTTCCAGCCGGGACGGCGGCACATCCGGATATTCCGCCAACAAGCGAGCGATGCGCTCGACGAAATCGCTTTGCTGAAATTGTCTGGCGCCAATATTGACGCTGACGACGATATCGATACCCTGGGCATGCCAGTCGCGCATCTGGGTCAAGGCCTCGCTTATCACCCATTCGCCCAGGCTGACGCTTAGGGGATGGGTCTCGATAAACGGCAAAAATTCGGCCGGCGCCAATAAGCCGCGCCGCGGATGTTGCCAGCGAATCAGCGCTTCCGCGCCGATGACCTCGCCGCTGACGATATCGATCTTCGGTTGGTAATACAGCACGAATTCCAGATTGCCCAGCGCATGGCGTATGTCCTCCAAACGCTCCTGCTGGGTCTTGATCTCGGCATCGTGCTCGATGTCGAACAGATGGTAACGGTCCTTGCCGTCCTGCTTGGCAAGATACATGGCTTGGTCGGCATGGCGTATCAACTGGTCGGCGTCGGCATTATCCCGAGGATACAGCGTGACGCCGATACTGGCGGAAAGCCGCATCTCGGTATCCGCCAGCCGGATCGGGCTGGAAGCGGCGCGTAGCAGCCGGGCCAAAACCGGTTCGCAATCGGCAATCTGTTGCAGGTCGACCAAAATAGCCACGAACTCGTCGCCGCCGATGCGCGCCAGCGTATCGCCTTCCCTAAGAGCCTCCTTCATGCGTCTGGCAATGGCGATCAACAGCTCGTCGCCGATCTGATGGTCGTAATTGTCGTTGACAGCCTTGAAGCCGTCCAGATCCAGATATACCACGGCCAGCGATTGGTTGCGCCGTTCGCTCTGCAGCATGGCCTGTTGCAGACGGTCGGTCAGCAATACCCGGTTGGGCAGGCCGGTCAGGGCGTCGTAATGGGCAATATGTTCGAGTTCTTGCTGGTGGGCCTTCATCTGGGTAATGTCGGTGAACAGGGCGACGTAATTCCGCGCCTGTCCCGAGGCGTCGGCCACGGCGCTGATGGTGATCATCTCGGCGAACACCTTGCCGTTCTTATGCCGGTTCCAGATTTCGCCGTACCAGTGTCCCTTTTCCAGCAAGGCTTTCCACATGATTGCGTAAAAATCCGCGTCCTGGCGGCCGGACTGCAGGATGCGGGGATTTTTTCCGACGACTTCCTCGCGGCTATAACCGGTAATCCGGCTAAAAGTCTCGTTGACGTCGATGATGGTGCCGGAGGCATCGGCTATCATGATGCCTTCGCGGGCGTGGGTAAAAACACTGGCCGCCAACTGCAGTTTGTGATCGGCCTGCTTGCGTTCGGTGACGTCGCGGGCCACGCCTATCAATCCCAGGGTTTTTCCCAGTTCGTCCCTGAAAGGGATTTTCATGGTCTCAAGACACTGCTTTCCGCCGTCGGGATAGTTGATCCATTCTTCACGCAGTTTGGCCCTGTCGCCGGCCAGCGTTTCCTTGTCCCCTTGCCGAAATATCGCCGCCGTTTCGGCATCGACAAAATCGAAATCGCTTTTACCGACGATTTCGCTTTCGGGCACGCCGAAAAATTTTTCCACCGCCTTGTTGCAGGCCATGTAGCTGCTGTCGGTATTTTTGACGAAAATGTAGTCGGGAATATTGTCTATCAAGCCGCGCAACAGGGCTTTTTCGGTTTGCAAACGCTCGTGCAGCGCGGTCAATTCGCTTAGGGTGGCGTGCAGTTTTATGTTGGAGTCAGCCAGCGCTTCGGTCCTTTCCCGTACCCGTTTTTCCAAATCGGCGTTTAAGACTTCCAGTTCCGATTTGGCCTGTTCCAATTGCTGCACGGACGGCGCCAGCAGGGCTTGGGGCATTTTCAGCCAGATGATGACTGCGGTTCCGAATGACAGTACGGCCGTCAGCAACTTGGCCAAGGCGGTCGCCCAATAATCCGGCCGCCAGATGGTTATCACTTCCAGCAGGTGGGTAATTCCGCAGGCCACGATGAACAAGCCGAACAATATGAACAACCAGCGATTGTGTATGTCGGGTCGTTTGCGAGTGAAATACCAAAGCGCGAAGGGAATGGAAAAATAAGATACCGCGATGATGGCGTCCGAGCCCACCATGGTCCAGAGCAGCAGCGGGTTCCATTTCAAACAGAATCCGTGCGGAACCAGACCGGTCAGATTAAATGCCTGATCAAAAAAAGCCCACATATCCCCTCCGTTAACAGACAGATTCCGCATGCTAACCCAAATGGGCGGCAAACCGTACTTATTACATTGAAATAAACAGCCGGATGGCTAATATCGGGGCTGGCGGGAGGATGCGCGGCAAAGTTTTGTGACCGGAGCGACAGTTTTTTACGGCATTGTTTGACTCAGGTCAGAGCGGGCCATGGCTATTCGCTTTCGGCCGTCGCACTGAAAAGCCTTTAAAAAATGGCCATTGCATCGCCGTAACTGAAGAACCGGTAACGCTGGGCAATCGCGTGCCGGTATGCGTTCATGACGGATTGATAGCCGGCGAAGGCGGAAATCAGCATCAACAAGGTGGATTCCGGCAAATGAAAATTGGTCAGCATGGCATCCACGGTTTTGAAGCCGTATCCGGGGGTGATAAACAAGCGGGTATCACCGCATCCGGCGACCAGTTCGCCCGAGGCGGACGCCGATTCCAATGCCCTTACCGCCGTGGTACCTATTGCCACCACCCGGCCGCCGCGTTCCCGGCACTGTTTGACGGCCTCCACGCAAGATTCGGATACCTCGTAGAACTCCCTATGCATGACGTGTTGGCTTAAATCGTCCACCCGCACCGGTTGAAAAGTACCGCTGCCGACGTGCAGGGTAACGAAGCAACGCGGTATGGCTTGTTGCTCCAGCATCCGCATGGTTTCCGCATCGAAATGCAGACCGGCGGTCGGTGCCGCCACCGCGCCGGCCTGTCGGGCGAAAACGGTCTGGTAACGCTCCAGGTCCTCGATGTCGTCCGGCCGGTCGATATACGGCGGCAGCGGCATGTGGCCTATTTCCGCCAACAGTTCCAGCAAGCCTCGCTCGATGTCGAAGCGCAGTTCGAACAAATCCTGCTCCCGGCCCAGCACCCGGCATACGCTACCGTTTTGCAAGTGCAGCAACGAACCGGCCTTGGGCGCCTTGCTGGCCTTGATATGCGCCAGAGCCCGACGGGAGTCTTCTATCCGCTCGATCAGAATTTCCACCTTGCCGCCAGTGGCTTTGTGCGCATAAAGGCGGGCCGGAATCACCTGGGTGTCGTTAAAAACCAGTAAATCGCGTTGATCGAGCAGGCCGACAAAGTCGCTGAATTGACGATCGCATACCGCCCCGGTTTGCCTATTCAATTGCAATAGCCGGCTGGCGCTGCGTTGCGGCAAGGGTTTTTGGGCGATCAATTCGGGCGGCAGGTGATAGTTGAAATCGCTTTTGTTCATAAATGGCGCTGAATAAATCCACAAACGTTGAGAACCCGGCAGGCTGCTCACAATAATTTCCGCATTAGGTTCCCTTCCCGCGAAGAGAGGGAGCTTTTACGACAAACTCCGCCGGGAGACGGTTAGGGTTAGGGTTAGGGTTAGGGTTAGGGTTAGGGTTAGGGTTAGGGTTAGGGTTAGGGTTAGGGTTAGGGTTAGGGTTAGGGTTAGGGTTAGGGTTAGGGTTAGGGTTAGGGTTAGGGATAAAATAGCGAAGTTATCGGGGACGCCGGCCTAATTAAGCTCAATAAGCCGCAACCCGGATGCGCTAGACTTTTTTGACGAATTCCGATTTCAGCTTCATCGCGCCTATGCCGTCGATTTTGCAATCGATATCGTGGTCGCCATCCACCAGCCGGATATTCTTGACCTTGGTGCCGACTTTGACCACCAGGGAAGAGCCCTTGACTTTCAAGTCCTTGATGACGGTAACGCTGTCGCCGTCCCGCAACACATTCCCATTAGCGTCTTTGATGATGCGGTCATCGCCGGCATTTTCGGCTGATCCGTCCAGCGGCCATTCGTGGGCGCACTCGGGACAGATGTAGTTACTGCTGTCGGCATAAGTGTATTCCGAACCGCATTCGGGGCAATTGGGTAGAGTGCTCATTGAATTTTTAATGTTGATGAAATTAAACAAGGATGAAACGGGATGTGGCCGCCGGCCGCCTCGCCGGCGATTAAGAATGCCATTTTACACTTTAACGGATCTGGCAGCCTCGCCGTCCCTATGAGTGCTGATGATCTCTCGCCAGCAACAAATAAAACGCCGGCACCACCAGCAGGGTAAACAGGGTCCCAATGCCCAAACCGCTGGCGATTACCAAGCCGATATCGAAGCGGCTGGCGGCACCGGGCCCGGCAGCCATCAACAAGGGCACCATCGCCACTATCATCGAAACCGTGGTCATCAGTATGGGCCGCAAGCGGATGGTGGCGGCCTGCTCGACCGCCTTGAATTTGTCCAATCCTTGCCGCAACTGCAATTGATTGGCGAATTCCACGATCAATATGCCGTTTTTGGCCACCAAGCCGATCAGGGTAATCAAGCCGACCTGCGTGTAAATATTGACCGTGGCAAAACCCAGCATCATGAAGGCCAGCGCGCTGGCGATGGATAAGGGTACGGAAATCAGGATAATCAAGGGATCGCGCCAGCTCTCGAATTGCGCCGCCAGCACCAGATAAATCACCAGCAAGGCCATGAAAAAGGTAACTATCAGCGCGCTGCCCTGTTGCGCGTATTGGCGCGAGGCGCCGGTATAGTCGAAACTAAAACCGCGCGGAAACACCTCTTGGGCGAGTTGTTCCATATAGGCCATCGCATCGCCCAGACCGACACCCGGCGCCATCATGCCGTTGATCGTCAGGCTGTTCAACTGTTGAAACTGGGTGCGCTTGCCCGGCTCCACGGAATTTTCCAATTTGATCAGGGAGGACAACGGCACCTGTCCGCCGGATGAGGTACGCAGATAGTAATTGTCGAACTTGCTGGCATCCATGCGGGCCGGATCGTCTACCTGCGGAATCACCTTGTAACTGCGACCCTGCAGACTAAAGCGGTTCACATATTGCCCTCCCAGCAGGGTAGCCAGATTTTTACCGATATCCTGCATGTTGATGCCCAAATCGGCGGCCCGGTCGCGATCGATGACCAGTGTGGTTTGCGGCCGGTTGAAATTGACGTCCTTCATCAGAAAGGCAAACTTGCCGCTCAGCATGGCCTTGTCCAGTAACTGGTCGGCCACCTGATCCAGCGCCGTGTAATCGGCGTCCGTCACCATCACAAATTGCATCGGCAAGCCGCCGCCGGAACCCGGCAGGCTGGGGCGCGGAATCACCGCTGTCTGAAAACCGGCAATTTGGCCGACCTTGGCTTGCAGTTCCGGTTGGATATCGGTTTGCGACCGCTGGCGCTCGAAGGTGGACGGCATTTTGAAGCCGCTGAACACGGTACTGGTATCGCCGCCGAAACCCATGATCAAAAAGCTTTCCTTGTACTCCGGCACCGTCTCGAATTGCGCGATCAACTCGCGGGCATAGGCCTCGTTGTATTGCAAGGTGGCGGTCTGCGGTCCGCTGGCCATGGCGAACAGAATGCTCTGGTCCTCGGTGGGCGCCAATTCCTTGTTGGTCAGCATGAACATGAAATAAATACTTACCAAAACCATTAAGGCGAACAGGGCAATTGTGGAGGGGAACTCCAGCGCCTTGTGCAGAAAGCGCCGATAAACCGCCGCCAAGCCGTCGAAAAAATGTTCGACGGCCAATTCAAAGCGGCCCGGCGTGCCGGCCTCCTTGAGAAAGCGCGAGCTCATCATCGGCGACAGCGTCAAGGCCACCACGCCGGACACCAACACCGCCCCGGCCAGCGAAAAGGCGAATTCGGTAAACAGGGTGCCGACCAAGCCGCCCATGAAGCCGATCGGCGCATAAACGGCTATCAAGGTAGTGGTCATGGCGATGACCGGCAGACCCAGTTCGCGGGCGCCGAGTATGGCGGCTTGCATGCGCGGCTGCCCCTCCTCGATATGCCTATGGATGTTTTCCACCATGACAATGGCGTCATCGACCACCAACCCTATCGCCAATACCAGGGCCAGCATGGTCAGCAAATTGATCGAAAACCCCATGGCCAACATCAAAAAGGCTCCGCCTATCAGCGACAGCGGCACGGTAACCGCCGGCACCAAGGCGGCGCGCAGGGAGCCCAGCGATAGAAAAATGATCGCCAGCACGATGGCCACCGCTTCGATCAAGGTTCTGAACACCTCGTTGATGGAGTCTTCAATGAATTGGCTGGCATCGTAGGGCAGGAAAATCCGCATGGCGTCCGGCAGATCGCGTTCGATGTCCTTCAATTGCAGTTTGACCGCCTTGGCCACGCTGAGCGGGTTGGCGCCGGGAGCCTGTTCTATGCCCATGAAAATGGCCATTTTGCCCTTGTACCAATTCACCGAATCGTAGTCCTCGCTGCCCAGCTCGGTGTCGGCGATGTCTTCCAGCCTGACCAGGGTACCATTGCGATTGCCCACCACCAGCCGGCGGAATTCGGCTTCGTTGACCGCATCGGTGGTGGCGCGCAGGTCTATCTTGACGAAATTGGCCTTGGTACTGCCGGCGCCGGATAAATAATTGTTTTCCCGCAGCACATTGCCGACGTCGGTAGCCGTCACCCCCAGCGAGGCCATGCGCTCCGGATCCAGCCAGATTCGCATCGCAAAGGTTTTGTTGCCCAGCACCTTGGCCTTGCCGACGCCCGGTACCGCCTGAATTTTGGGTTGCACCACGCGCAGAATGTAATCGCTTAACTGGGCCGCCGTCAGACTATCGCTGTATAGCGCGATATACATCAACGCGGTGCTCTCGCCGGTCTGCGAGGTGATCACCGGATCTTCGGCTTCCGCCGGCAACACGTTGCGCTGGCTGGCCACCTTGGCCTGGATCTCCGCCACGGCGGCGTTGGGATCGTAATTCAGGCGCATGTGGGCTTCGATAACGGAACTGCCCTGCCGGCTGCTGGAGGACAGATAATCGATGCCGTCCGCTTCGGCCATGGCCTGCTGCAAGGGATTGGTAATAAAACCCTTCACCAATTCGCTGTTGGCGCCCGGATAGGCCGTGGTGACGGTGACCACGGTATTTTCGGTTTCCGGATATTGGCGCAGTTCCAATACGGTAATGGCGCGAAGTCCCAACACCAAAATCAGCAAACTGACCACGCTGGCCAGTACCGGGCGTTGAATGAATAAATCGGTGAATTTCACTGACCGCTCTCCCTCTCTCCGGGCGCGGGCCGGGCGTCTATGCTGACCGGCATGCCGTTACGCAGTTTGACCTGTCCGGCACTGACCACCCGGTCGCCTTCTTGCAGACCGCTGACGATTTCCACCCTGCCCTCCCGGTTTTGGCCGGTCGTCACCTGACGGTTTTGCACGCTCAAGCCCTGGCTGCCTTGCTCGATTAAAAACACGGAATTACCGTAGGGGTTGTAACTGATGGCGGTATCCGGCAGCGTCAAGACCGGCCGCGGGCCGCCCGATTCGATGCGGACCTGCGCAAACATGCCGGGACGCAGGCGCTTGTCCTTGTTGTCCAGTTTGGCGCGCACTTTTAGCGAACGGGTATCTTGTTCCACCCCGGGATTCAAGGCGGCGATTTTGCCGCTAAACACTTCACCCGGGTAGGCTTGCACGGTGGCGCTGATGGACTGATTCCTGGCCAGCTGGCTGATATGTCTTTCCGGCAAGCTGAAATCCAGATGGATCGGCTCCAATTGCTGCAGGCTGACAATGGCCGCACCCTCGCCCAGATACTGGCCGAGATTGACCTGCCGAATGCCCAGTTCGCCGGCAAACGGCGCGCGAATCATTTTTTTATCGATCCGGGTGATTTTGGCCTGCACGGCGGCACTGGCCTGTTGCAATTGGGCGACATGTTGATCGTAATCGGCTTGGGAGACATATTTTTTATCCAGCATCTTTTCGCTACGCTGCAGGCGAACCTTGGCCAACTGCAACTCCGCCCGCAAGCCTTCCAGTTCCGCGCGGTCGGTATCGGCATCCAATTCAAGCAATAACTGGCCGGCGGCCACGGACTGCCCGGACTGAAAGTGCAAGGCGCTGATTTTACCGGCCACTTCGTTGCTGACATTCACCCCGGCCACCGGCGAAAAACTGCCCACCGCCGTTAACGCGGAGGGCCATTGCTCGGACCTGACCGTGGCGGCGGCCACAACCGCCGGCGGCGGCGGCTGTATCAGGCTTTCGGCTTGCCTGATCTGATAAAACTTGAAGGCAAAAATACCACCCAAAACCGCTACGGTCAGCAATAAGACGATGAAGATACGTTTGATCATGAGAAATAACGATGAATTGGGATGAAACCGAGGATAAACGCGACTGATTTGAATCCATCAAATATATAGGCGCGCCATTTGTCGCCAGTAATAACCTTGATGGGCCCGGCTGTCCCACTCGTAAAATGCATGGCGAATACCTTTTTGATTGAGGATATGGCTAAGCTCCCGATTGTTCTGCAAAAAGGGATCCTCCTTGCCAATGACCAATGTGATGTCCATGCGGCGTATTTGGTTCAACTGGGTATGATCGGTCAGATTCGGCAAAAAATGGCTGGGGGTATGGAAGTAAATATCTTCGTCGTAGTAACCGTCAAACAAATTCTTGAAATGCTCTACTTCCAGGGTCAAGTCGAAGCGTCCGGAAAAGGCCACCAACTTTTGAAAATGTTGCGGATGCCTGAAGGCCAGATTGGCGGCGTGATAGGCGCCCAAACTGCAGCCATGCGAAATGGTGCAGGGATGCGGGTTTTTGGCATTCATGAACGGCATGACTTCGTTCAATATATATTGCTCGAAATGAATATGCCGTTGAATCCGGTCCCTCGGCTGCGACCAGAAACAATAAAAGGTTTCATGGTCCACGCTGTCCACGCAAAATAATTGCAGATGCCCCGCCTCGATTTTGTGTTGCAGGGTTTCCACTATCCTGAGGTTTTCGTATTCGTAAAACCGGCCGTCCCGGGTGGGGAATACCAACACCTTGGCGCCCGCGTGGCCGAATACCAAAAATTCCATGTCTCGCCCCAACCGGGGGCTGTACCAGTGATGATATTCACGGTTCATAACTTAGCTGGACCAGTCCGCAAAAAATCTTTGTATCTCCCATAACAACTGCTGATTTTGCTCTGCCTGACGCGGATATTCAAAATGTCCGGCATCCAAGACGAATAAAGTTTTAGCCCCCGCCCAGGCATTGTAAATCCCGAACTGTCCGGGGGGCGCGACCATGGGATCGAATAAGGCGGCGGCGATATGCACGGGTTGCGGGGCAAAAGTGGCGGCAATCGCGGCATCATAATAAGTCAAGGTTGCCGGAATGTGACCGAGTTGCCGCACATACTCGCTGACCGCGGCTCCGCTGCCTATGGTCGGCAAACTTAAGCGTAAGGGCTGGCAACCAAAAGTCGGCACGTTCAAATGCGCCCGCCCTATGCGTTTATCCCAGGGCAGCGCCAAGGTACCTATGCCGCCGCCGAAACTGATGCCCATGTAACCAATCTTATCCGCGGCCAATGGATATAGTGCGCGCATCAGGCTGACTCCCAACCACAAATCGTCCACGCAACCACCCAACACATAGCGGCCGGGATCGTCGATATCGTGTAGCACGTGAAAACTTGGCTGTTCGGAAACTCGGGCCGACCGGCTCCTGGAAATACCGCGAAAACAGGGAAACAGAAATGCGGTTTCAGGGATATTGAAATGATAATCCGGCTGATCCCGGCCGCCGTAACCGTGGCCCACCACAATGCATTGTTTTACGGCCTTATGCTCGGGCTCCAGTAGCCAGCCGCCGATATCGAAATCGCCGGTGGACCGATATTGTATGTCAAAGATTTTAAAGCCCGCGTAAGAGCCGGATCGCTCCATGCTGAAATGGGGGGACATGCTCAGCACGTCTTGATAACGCTTGCGCCAGAAATCCGCAAAATCCACGGGCGGTGCCGGAGGCGAAACCGCCAACAAGCGTTCCAGGGAATAACCGTAACTGGGATCGAAGTGAAATGGATGATTGATGGGCTTCACGACGACTGCTTGAATGACAAGGGTCGAGGACGACTGTCAATGTTTATTGAAAGAGACAGGCAGGGATTGTAAATTTGCCTGTCCCGAAATGGAAATTTGCGACTAAAACCCGCGGCCTTAATCGACGATTTTAAATTTCTCCCTGGATGCATCGACAATGTCGCGCAGTTCTTTGCCAGGTTTAAAATGCGGCACATGCTTTTCGGTGAGGGACACGGATTCGCCTGTTTTTGGATTTCTGCCCAGTCGCGCCGAGCGATGGTGCAGGGAAAAGCTGCCAAACCCGCGAATTTCGATACGTTCTCCACTTGCCAGCGTGTCGCTCAAATGATCGACCACGCATCTCACGGCCAATTCAACATCTTTAAGCGGAAGATGCGGCTGCTTGCGCGCCAGCACTTCTATCAATTCTGATTTTGTCACATCCAACCCTGAGTAATCGAAAAAGGGCGATGTGCCGGCACATCGCCCCGGACGGATTTATTTGTCCATTTGTTTAAAGATATCGCCCAGTGTTGCCGTGCCGGCATTTTGTGACGAATAATCCTTAATGGCGTTTGACTCTTCCTCGACATCCTTGGCTTTGATGGACAAGGAAATGGATTTGGTTTTCTTGTCGACGCCGACAAATTTAGCTTCGATTTCGTCGCCGACTTTCAGCAACTTGCTGGCATCTTCGACCCGATCGCGTTGAATTTCACCGGCACGCAGATAGCCTTCCACGTTGTCCGCCAAAGTGATCACCGCGCCCTTGGCATCGACTTCCTTCACAACACCTTTAACCAACGCGCCTTTTTCGTTCAAAGCGATATAGTTTTGGAAGGGGTCTTGCTCCAGCTGTTTGATACCCAGGGAAATACGCTCGCGCTCGGGGTCGACGGCCAGGATGACGGTTTCAACTTCGTCGCCTTTTTTGTAGTTGCGAATGGCTTCTTCGTCGTTCTCGTTCCAGGAAATGTCGGACATGTGCACCAGACCGTCGATGCCGCCATCCAGACCGATGAAGATACCGAAGTCGGTGATGGATTTGATTTTGCCGGAAATTTTGTCGCCTTTGTTATGCGTGGCGGCAAATTCATCCCATGGGTTCGAACGGCATTGCTTCATGCCCAGCGAAATACGGCGGCGCTCTTCGTCGATTTCCAGCACCATGACTTCGACTTCGTCACCCAATTGCACCACTTTGGATGGATTGACGTTTTTGTTGGTCCAGTCCATTTCGGAGACGTGCACCAAGCCTTCGACGCCTTCTTCGATTTCCACGAAGCAGCCGTAGTCGGTCAGGTTGTTGACCTTGCCGAACACGCGGGTGCCGGCCGGGTAACGGCGGGCGATGTTTTGCCATGGATCTTCTTCCATTTGCTTCATGCCCAACGAGACGCGGGTTTTGTCCTTGTCGAACTTCAGGACTTTGACTTTGACTTCCTGGCCGATTTCCACGCACTCGGATGGGTGACGCACGCGGCGCCATGCCATATCGGTGATGTGCAGCAAGCCGTCCACGCCGCCCAGATCGATAAACGCGCCGTAATCGGTCAGATTTTTGACGATACCGGTAACGATGGCGCCTTCCTGCAGGGTTTTGACCAATTCCTCGCGTTCGGCGCTGTATTCGCTTTCGACGACCGCACGACGCGACAAGACGACGTTATTGCGTTTTTGGTCGATTTTGATGACCTTGAATTCCAGATCGCGATTTTCCAGGAAAGTGGTGTCGCGAATAGGACGCACATCGACCAATGAACCCGGCAGGAACGCGCGCAATGCGCCAACCGCCACGGTAAAGCCGCCGCGGACCTTGCCGTTGATGCGACCGATAATGGTTTCCTGGGTTTCGAAGGCTTTTTCCAATTCGGTCCAGGCCTTGCTTTTCTTGGCTTTATCGCGGGAAAGCAGAGTTGAACCCAAGCCGTCCTCGAACATGTCGAGAGCCACTTCGATTTCGTCGCCGACATTGACTTCCAGATCGCCATCCGCATTTAAAAACTGCCATTTCGGGATCACACCTTCCGATTTGGCTTGGGTGCTGACGATAACGAATTCATTCTCGATATCGATCACGGTACCCATTAACATGGCGCCAGGACGCATTTCAGTCTTGGCAAAACTCTCTTCTAATAACTGTGCAAAGCTTTCGCTCATTTCTCTACTTTCCCAAACTTGTTAAAACACCAACAAGTTTTCTCTTATCAATAAAATTAAAAAATAACCGCCGCGAGGCAGTCGCCAATAAAGCCCTAACGGACTAAACTCATTACCGCGTCTATCACCTGTTGAATGCTTAAACGGGAGGAATCGATAGTCACCGCGCCTTCCGGCACGATCAGCGGAGCAGTGGCCCGTTCGCTGTCGCGACGGTCACGTTCTTCAATCTCTCGGGTAATCTGCAAAAGGTTAGCATCGATTCCCTTTTCAATCAACTGCTTATAACGCCGATTCGCCCTTTCTTCCGCGCTGGCGGTCAAATACACCTTGAACGGAGCATCCGGAAACACTACGCTGCCCATATCCCTGCCGTCCGCCACCAATCCGGGCGACCGTCGAAAATCCTTTTGTTTTTGCAGCAAGAGCGCTCGCACCGGCGGATAAGCCGCGACGATGGACGCCGCATTACCGGTGGTTTCGCTACCTAACCGCGATGTAATGTCGCTGCCGTTCAGTCTAACAAGCAAATTCTCGCCGCAATCGAAGCTCAAAACCATGTTTCTGGCGACTTCGCAAACCGCCTCGACATTCGTAAAGTCCAATTCGGCGTCCAAACAGGCGATTGCCAGGGAACGATAAATCGAACCGCTATCGAGGTAATTCCAGCCGAGCAATCTGGCAACCGCGCGGCTGACCGTGCCCTTGCCGGCGCCGCTGGGACCGTCTATGGTTAAAACCGCCGCCGACATATCAGAGCGTACTCAACTTCAAGCCCAACTGGGTTGCCAAGCTTGGAAATTCCTTGAACGAGGTATTGACGTTGGCGCAATCCTTAATGGTGATCGGCGCCGATGAGCGCAAACCCGCTATCGAAAACGACATGGCGATACGGTGGTCGCCGTGCGAATCCACTTCGCCACCGCCGATATTGCCGCCGCCCCGCACTATCATGCCGTCCTTGGTTGCTTGCGCATCGACACCGAGGATTTGTAAGCCATCGGCCATTACCTGAATCCGGTCGGACTCTTTCACCCGCAATTCCTCGGCGCCGGTCAAAACGGTTTGGCCTTCGGCGCAGGCCGCGGCGACAAACAGCACCGGGAATTCATCTATGGCCAGCGGCACCAATTCTTCCGGAATATCGATCCCTTTCAGTTGCGCGGAACGCACCCGTAGATCGGCCACCGGCTCGCCGCCAACTTCGCGCGGGTTCAATACTTCGATATTGGCGCCCATCAAGCGCAGAATATCGATCACGCCGGTACGGGTCGGATTGATGCCGACATGTTTCAACGTCACATCGGAGTCGGGCGCAATGCTGGCACCGACCAGAAAAAATGCCGCCGAGGAAATATCGCTGGGCACATCGATTTCTGTCGCCGTCAGTTTGCCCTGGTTATTGATTTTGGCGGTACTGCCTTTGCGCGTCACCGGATAGCCGAAACCGTTCAGCATACGCTCGGTATGGTCGCGGGTTGGCGCCGGTTCGGTAACGCTGGTCTCGCCTTCGGCATACATACCGGCCAATAACAGGCAGGATTTGACCTGGGCGCTGGCTATCGGCATATCGTAATGCATGCCTTGCAATTTGCCGGCTTGACCCTTGATATGCAGCGGCGCGGTACCGTTTTCCCGGGTTTCGATTACCGCGCCCATTTGCGCCAGCGGCGCGGTGACGCGCTTCATCGGCCGCGATTCCAGCGACTTGTCGCCGGTCAGCGTGCAATCGAAGGGCTGCCCGGCCAACAGGCCGCTCAACAAGCGCATCGAGGTGCCGGAGTTACCCAAATACAGCGGTTTTGTCGGCGCTTTCAAACCGTGCTTGCCGACGCCGTGGATGGTCACTTCGCCGTTGACCGGACCTTCGATTTCCACGCCCATGGCGCGAAATGCCTCCAGCGTGGACATGGCGTCTTCGGCATTCAAAAAACCGCGCACATGGGTGACGCCCTCGGCAATCGAGCCCAACATGATGGATCGGTGCGACATGGACTTGTCGCCGGGCACGCGTATCTCGCCGTTTAGACTGCCGCCGGGTTGTACCTGGAAAATAACGTTATTAGATGAAGACATAGTGGTTAAGATGGATCGTCAAAAGTTTCGAGAAAACGTTGCCGGGCTTGCTTGGCATAGCTGAAGGTGTCGAATAAAGCGGCTGCGTCGTCGTTTTGCAGCAGCTGCTCGATACGCTTTAACTCGGCTTGAAATTGTTGCATCAACGGAATGATTTCCTGCTTATTGGCCAGACAGATATCCTGCCACATGGTCGGATCGCTGGAGGCAATGCGACTGAAATCCTTGAAGCCGCCGGCGGCATATTTGAATATCTCCCGCTGCTCGTCCTTGCGCCCCAACAGACCCACCAGCGCAAAGGCCAGCAGATGCGGCAGATGGCTGGTAGCCGCCAATACCGTATCGTGATGCTCGACGGTCATCAACGATACGCTGGAACCGATGCGCCGCCAGAACTCGCCGAGTTTATCCACCGCCTGGCTATCAGTGCCGGCCAGCGGGGTAATGATCAGCCGGCGATTCCTGTATAAATCCACCTTCGCCGCCTCGACGCCGCTGCGCTCGGCACCGGCAATCGGGTGCGCCGGCACGAAATTGCCCGGCACCTCGCCGAACACGGCCCGCGCCGCGTCGATCACGCTAGCCTTGGTGCTGCCGGCGTCGCTATAAAGGGTTTGCGGGTTCCAATGCGGCTTGAGTTGTTCGAAAATAGCCTGGATGCTGCCAACCGGCGTGCAAATGATCACGCAATCGCTACCGGCCATCGCCCGAGCCGCATCGGTGTAAAAGGCATCGATGACGCCCAGTTCCAGCGCGCGTTGCATATTGGGCAGGTTCTTTTCCCGACCCAGCGCCACCACCTGCTTGCATAAGCCTTCGGCGCGCGCGGCCTTGGCGATAGAGCCGCCGATCAGACCGATGCCTATAATGCACAGGCGCTCAAACACCTTGCAACACCTGGGTCAGCGCATCGATGAAAATCCGGTTTTCTCGTTCGGTGCCTATGCTGACCCGCAAATGGTTGGGCATTTCGTAATTGGCCACCGGCCGCACGATGACGCCTTTTTGCAGCAGGGCTTGGTAAAGCGGCATGGCCGCTTGTTTCATATCGACCGAGACGAAATTGCCGGAGGATGGAATCCAGGGCAAATCCAAGATTTTAAACGCCGCCGTCAACTGCGCCATGCCGGCATTGTTCGCGGCCAGGGTTTCCGCCAGATATTCCGTATCGCCCAGCGCCGCTTCCGCCGCGGCCAGGGCCAGCATATTGGAATTAAACGGCTGCCTGACCCTGTTCAGTAAATCCGCCACCTCAAGCGAAGAGACACCGTAACCAATGCGCAAGCCGGCCAGACCATAGGCTTTGGAAAACGTGCGGGTAACGATCAGATTGGGATAGCGTTGCGGCCAATGCAAGGATTCCGTTCTGACGGCGGGGGCGACAAATTCGTGATAGGCTTCGTCCAGCACGCACAACACCCGGCTCGGCAAGGCGGAGACAAACTGTTCGAGCGCATCCGCCGCCAGCAAGGTACCCGTGGGGTTGTTGGGATTGGCGATGAACACCACCCGGGTCTTGTCGGTCACGGCCGCCAGCATCGCCGTCAAATCGTGACCAAAATCCTTGGCCGGCACCACGCGCGCGGTTGCGCCGACCGCCTGGGTCAAGATCGGATACAACGCAAAAGCATGCTGCGAAAATACGATTTCATGCTCGGGCGTCACGAAGGTGCGCATGACCAATTCCAGGATTTCGCTGGAACCGTTGCCGAGGGTGATTTGCTCCGGCAGCACCGCCAATTTGTCCGACAGAGCGGTTTTCAGCGCAAATCCGCTGCCGTCGGGATAGCGGGTCAGTTCAGGCAAGGTCGCCTGGATAGCGGCGGCTACCTTGGTGCCGGTGCCGAGCGGGTTTTCGTTGGAAGCTAGTTTAATGACTTCGCTCAAACCTAATTCGCGTTGCAATTCTTCCACCGGCTTGCCGGGCACATACGGCACCAGTTGCTGAACGCCGGCCAACGCAAGTTCTAAAAATTTGTTCATGTAGTAATCGGTTAAATGACGGCTTTGGGATAAGAACCCAAGATTTTCAACATTTTGACATTGCTTTGCAGCACTTGCAGCGCCTTGGCGACGGCCTCGTCGTCCCTGTGGCCTTCGATGTCGATGAAGAACACATAATCCCACAAGCCTTGCCGGGACGGCCGAGATTCGATGTGTACCATGCTGATGCCGTATTCGGCAAACGGCCCCAATATGCGGTACAGGGCACCGGACTGATTACCGGTCGAAACCAGTATGGAAGTTTTATCCAGCCCGGTCGACACCGGCTGTTGCGCGCCGATGACGATAAAGCGGGTGGTGTTGTTGGCTTCGTCTTCGATATGCTTTTCGATGATATTCAGATCGTACAATTCGGCCGCCATCAATCCGGCTATAGCGGCCTTGCCGTGATCCAGCGACGCCAGACGCGCCGCTTCGGCATTGCTGCTAACGGCGGTCACGGGCACGCCCGGCAAATAGCTATTCAACCATTGCCGGCATTGGGCCAGGGATTGCTGATGCGAAAACACCTCATTGATGCCGATCAGGCTATCCATCTTGCCCAGCAGATTTTGATGCACCCGGATTTCCACTTCGCCGCAAATCTTCAACGGACTATCCATGAATCGGTCCAGGGTATGCGCAATCACGCCTTCCGTGGAATTTTCCACCGGCACCACGCCGAACTGGCAATGCCCGGTTTCCACCGCTTGAAATATTTCATGAATGGTGGCTACCGGCACGTCCTTGACCGCATGACCAAAATGCTTGAAGGCGGCCTGTTGGGTAAACGTGCCTTGCGGCCCCAGATAGGCGACTTCCAGGGGTTTTTCCAGTGCCAGACAGGCGGACATCACTTCACGGAACAAGTGGGCGGCCGCGTCGTCGCTTAAAGGCCCCGGATTGAGTTCCTTGATGCGCCGCAGCACTTGCGCCTCGCGATCCGGCCGGTAAAAACTGCCGGTTTCGCCCTCGGCCTGCTTGGTTCTGGCCACTTCAATCGCGCAGTGGGCCCGCTGATTGATCAACTGCAGAATCTGCTGATCGATCGCATCGATTTGCGTGCGTAATTCCGACAACGGGATGATGCTGGTCATGCTAGTGGCTACGCTCGAACTCGGCCATAAATTCAATCAAGGCGTCGACCCCGGCCTCCGGCATGGCATTGTAGATACTGGCGCGCATGCCGCCCACCGAACGATGCCCCGCCAGCGTACTCAAGCCATTCAGTTCCGCTTGCTTTAAAAATTCCTTGTCCAAGGCAGCGTCCGCCAACACAAACGGAATGTTCATGCGCGAGCGGCAATCCTTGTCCACCGGATTGCTATACAGGCTGGACTGATCGATAGCCTGGTACAGCTTGTCGGCTTTTTGGATATTACGTTGTTCGATCGCGGCCACCCCGCCCTCGGCTTTCAGCCATTGCAACACCAAACCCAGCAGATACCAGTTATAGGTAGCCGGCGTATTCAGCATGGAATCGCTGTTGGCTTGTTGCTGATAATTGAATACCGACGGTACCGATTTCGGCGCCAAGCCGACCAGATCTTCCCGCACAATCACCACTGTGACGCCGGAAGGCCCCATGTTTTTCTGGGTGCCGGCGTAAATAATGCCGTAACGACCGACATCCACCGACCGCGACAAAATATTCGAAGACATGTCGCAGACCAAGGGCAGCCCGCCCGCTTCGGGCACCTGATTGAATTCGACGCCGTGTATGGTTTCGTTGGAGGTGTAATGCAAATAGGCCGCAGCGGGATCTATCCGCCATTTTTCGAAGGCGGGAATGCCGGTGAATTTGCCTTCCTCGGAACTGGCGACCGTTTTGACTTCGCAATATTTGCCGGCTTCCTTGATGGCACTGGTCGACCAGGCACCGGTATTTACATAACAGGCGGTAGTTTTGCCGTTCAAAATGTTTTGCGGAATCATGGCGAACTGCGCGCTGGCACCGCCTTGCAAAAACAACACCTTGTAGTTGGCCGGAATCGCCATCAGTTCGATCAAATCGTTTTTCATGGTTTCGGCAATCGCCATGAAGTGCTTTCCGCGGTGACTCATTTCCATCACCGACATGCCGCTGCCCCGCCAATCCAGCATTTCCTGTTGGGCTTTTACCAGTACCGCTTCCGGCAACATGGACGGGCCGGCGCTAAAGTTGTAAATCCTGGCCATTATTCTTCCTCTCCGCCGCCGATGGCGGCATCATCACTGCTTAAATCGCTATCGTCGACGCCTTCCTCATCGTCGCCCAAGCCCTCGATACGATCGACACCCACCACTTTCTCGCCCTTATCCAGTCGAATCACCGTCACGCCCTGGGTGTTACGGCCGACCACGGAAATTTCGTTGACCCGGGTTCTGACCAAGGTACCGGCATTGGTAATCAGCATGATTTCGTCGCCATCGTTAACCAGCACCGCGCCGACTACAGACCCGTTGCGCTCCGAAGTCTGAATAGCAATCAGGCCCAGGCCGCCGCGTTTGTGCGGCGTAAATTCCTCGATTCGGGTCCGTTTGCCGAAGCCGTTCTCGGTGATATTCAACACCGTGCCTTCGCTGGAAATGATCAACGAGATGATTTTCTGGCCTTCCTGCAAACGCATGCCGCGCACGCCGGCCGCGGTTCGGCCCATCGGACGCACGTCGGTTTCG
Source organism: Methylomonas subterranea (assembly GCF_024505185.1). Classification (GTDB taxonomy): domain Bacteria; phylum Pseudomonadota; class Gammaproteobacteria; order Methylococcales; family Methylomonadaceae; genus Methylomonas; species Methylomonas subterranea. The sequence continues at coordinate 89,944 of NZ_JANIBJ010000002.1, read as the reverse complement.
TTGAAACATACCGCCTTGCCGTCGCTATTGAATAGCAGCACGTTTTGCTGGCCGTCAGTCAATGCCACGCCCACCAGGGTATCGTTGTCGCGCAAATCGATGGCGATTTTGCCCTTGGCCAACTGGAAGGCAAACTCGGTCAGCGGGGTTTTTTTGACGGTGCCGGAGGCGGTGGCCATGAAGACGAATTTATCTTCGCTGTATTCGCGCACCGACAGCATGGCGTTGATTTTCTCGCCCTCTTCCAGCGGCAACAAATTCACAAACGGCTTGCCGCGCGAGGCCCGGCTGGCCACGGGCAATTCGTAAACTTTCAACCAATAGACCTTGCCGCGCGAAGAGAAGCACAGAATGGTGTCGTGGGTATTGGCGATGATCAGTTTGTCGACAAAATCGTTTTCCTTGGTGGCGGTGGCCGACTTGCCCCGTCCGCCGCGACGTTGGGCCTTGTAATCAGTCAAGGGCTGGGTTTTGACATAACCTTCGTGCGACATGGTCACCACCATGTCTTCTTCGGTAATCAAATCTTCCGCCGACAGGTTGGAATAATCCTGAATGATTTCGGTGCGCCGGGCATCGGCATACTGGTTTTTGATATCCTCCAGCTCTTCCCTGATCACTTCCATCAACCTTACATCGCTGCCGAGAATATGCAGATATTCGTCGATCAGCTCCAACAGTTGCTTGTATTCGTTGACGATCTTTTCCTGCTCCAGCCCGGTCAGACGGTGCAGGCGTAAATCCAGAATCGCCTGGGCCTGCGCTTCCGACAAACGGTAAAAGCCGTCGGCCATGCCGAATTCGGCGCCCAGGTCTTCCGGACGGGAGCGAGCGGCATCGGCCCTATCCAGCAAGGCCGCCACCAGACCGGCATTCCAGGTCTTGGCCAACAAACCGGATTTGGCTTCCTGCGGATTCGGCGAAGTTTTGATCAACTCGATCATCTCGTCAATATTGGCCAGCGCCACCGCCAGACCTTCCAAAATGTGCGCCCGCTCCCGCGCCTTGCGCAGATTGTAAATGGTTCTGCGGGTAACGATTTCCCGCCGGTGGTCGATGAAAGCGCTGAGAATTTCCTTCAAATTCATGCAATGCGGACGGCCGTCCAGCAAAGCCACCATATTGATGCCGAACACCGTCTGCATCTGGGTTTGCTTGTACAGATTGTTCAAAACCACATCCGGCACTTCGCCACGGCGCAGTTCGATCACCATGCGCATGCCGTCCTTGTCGGACTCGTCGCGCAGACCGGAGATGCCTTCCAGCTTGCCTTCCTTGACCAGTTCGGCGATTTTCTCCAGCAGGCGGGCTTTGTTGACTTGGTAGGGCAATTCGGTGGTGATGATGGCTTGCCGGCCGCTGTCGCCGATGTCTTCGAAATGCGAGCGGGCCCGGATGTAAATCCGCCCGCGACCTGTCGTATAGGCTTCATAAATACCGGAGGCGCCGTTGATGATGCCGGCGGTGGGAAAATCCGGGCCCGGCACGATATGCATCAATTCCGGAATGCTCAGGTCGGCGTTTTCGATCAACGCCAGACAGGCGGAAACGATTTCAGTCAGATTGTGCGGCGGAATGTTGGTGGCCATGCCGACGGCAATCCCGGCCGAGCCGTTGATCAGCAGGGTGGGTATCCGGGTGGGCATCACGGTCGGCTCGGATTCGGATTCGTCGTAGTTGGCGACGAAATCCACGGTCTCCTTATCCAGATCGGCCAGCAATTCGTGGGCGATTTTCGACATCCTGACTTCGGTATAGCGCATCGCCGCCGGCGAATCGCCGTCCACCGAACCGAAGTTGCCTTGGCCGTCGATTAGCATGTAGCGTAAGGAGAATGGCTGCGCCATCCGCACCATGGTGTCGTAAACAGCGGTATCGCCATGCGGGTGATATTTACCTATCACATCACCGACGATACGGGCGGATTTTTTATAAGGTTTGTTCCAGTCGTTACCGAGTTCGTTCATCGCGTACAGCACGCGGCGGTGAACCGGTTTCAAGCCATCTCTGACATCGGGGAGCGCCCTGCCCACAATCACGCTCATGGCGTAATCGAGATAGGATTGTTTCATCTCGTCTTCGAGATTAACCGGAATGATTTCTTTAGCGAAGTCTGACATGGGTCCGTGGTTCCAATTCAGCCAAGCGTTTCGGGCTCGACGGGTTAGCCAGCCGCATCAGATCCATTTTGCGCCGGCTTGGCTCGTAAAGCCGGCGATTATAGCAAATGCCCACCGATCAAGTCAGGCAAAAATCTCGGCGAAAAAGTTTTGCATGGCCCGCCATGAGCGCTGATCCGCCGAGGCCTGATAGACCGTACCAAAGTCCCGATCGTTGGCCACGGGATTGGTAAATGCATGCATGGTGCCGCCATAAACGTGCATCTGCCAATCGGCGCCCGCTTTGGTCAATTCGGCTTGCAATGCCAACACCTGCTCGGGCGGCGCCATCGGATCGTCATGACCGTGCAAAACCAAAACCTTGGCCTTGATCTGCGGATCAGGAATATTTTCCGGCGGGGTCAGCAAGCCGTGAAACGCCACCACGCCCAGAATGTCCACACCGGTGCGCGCCAGATCCAGCGCGCACAATCCGCCGAAGCAAAACCCTATCGCCGCCACGCGGGCATTGTCGGCCCAAGGTAACAATTTGGCGGTTGCCAGCGCCGCATGCAGTCGCCGTTGCAGTTTGGCTCTATCTTGCATGAATGGTTGCATCAGCCGACCGTTTTCCTCCCGCGAACGGCCTACAACACCCTTGCCGTACATGTCGGTAGCAAACGCCAGGTAACCCAATGCCGCCAGCTTTTCGGCCTTGTCGGCCACGAAGGCGTCGCGACCGGCCCAGGCATGGTGAATCAACACGGTGGGACGCGCGCCTTCGATGGCATCGTCATAGGCAAACAGACCCTCCAATAGCGTGTCCTGGTCCAGATAATTGACGGTGTTGGATACTATGGCCATAAGCGCCCCCTTTCAATTGGTTAACATACCTTCACGTTGCAGAGCTTCAATAAAGCCTTCGGAAGCGGCTTCCACCAAATCCAGCACCCTTTCAAATCCGTAGGAACCGCCGTAATAAGGATCGGGCACTTCGGTTTGCCGTAGATGCGGCGCGTACTCCAGGAACAGGCGAATTTTGTGCCTGTGTCCATCGGGACATGACTCGGACAAAATGGCATGATTTTCTTCATCCATGACCAGTATGTGATCGAAGATTTCAAAATCTTTCGCACCGACCTTCCTGGCCTTTAAGTGCCCTAGTTCGATCCCTCGCTCCCTGGCCGCCTTTTGCGCGCGCAGGTCCGGCGCGTCACCAACATGATAGGCATGGGTACCCGCCGAATCCACCTCGAATGCGTGCGAGAGATTTCGACGGGCGATAAAGGCATTAAAGACACCTTCGGCGGTCGGCGAACGACAGATATTGCCCATGCAGACGAACAGAACTTTGATTTTCCGCATACTTCATAAAGTTTTTAGTTAGTGGTCGATAGATTGTAAGCTATACTTTCGGCGCCTGTCTCCAGCCAAATACGGCAAGAGAATTCAGAATAATAATTTATAAAGTGTTTGTAGGAGTTTCGAATGTTGATGATGAACTGGCATTCCGTCGGAGTAAAAGTGGTTGCCATAACCATGGGTGTTCTTACGATTGTTGGAATCGGTGTTTTGATTGCCTTCTCAAACGCTCAAAAGCAGAATTTGTTCGATCGAAAAATAGAAACCTCCCGCCAATTGCTTTTGGTATCGGAATCCATTCGCGACAATGTGGTGAAAAAATGGGAATCGGGCCTGTATTCACCGGAAAAGCTGATCGAACTGTCCCAAACCAAATCTCCCGCCGACGCCAGGCAATTGATAATCTCCACCGTACCGACCGCCAATGCCTGGGACGTTATAGAAGCCAAGGCCAAGGAAGGCGGCTTCCGCTTTAAAGCCCCGGCGCTTAACCCACGCAATCCTCCCAGAAATGCCCCCGACGAAACGGAACGCAAGGTTCTGGAGATTTTTCAAACCGATCCTTCGCTGACCGAGTACAGCATCATCGATGAAGACAAGCAGGAAATTCGTTACTTCAGACCCGTCAAAATGGTCAAACAATGCGAATTATGCCACGGCGACCCCGCCACCTCCGCTACCTTGTGGAACAACGAACAAGGCAAGGACTTGCTGGGCTATCCGATGGAAAACCGCCGCGCCGGCGACTTACACGGTGCTTTTGAAATTATCACGCCATTCGATGTGGCATTGTCCGGCTATAAAACGGAAATGTATTACGCCTTCGGGTTTTTATTTCTGGGCCTGTTTTTGATCGGCTTTACCGGTTATTTTGTGATGGGCAAAATCATCATCGGCCCCTTGACCGATTTAGCCCTGAATTTACAACAAATATGCAGCGGTGACGGCGACTTGAGGGCAAGACTGAACGCTTCCGGCAAGTCCGAATTTGCCTGGGTGGCGTCCAGCTTTAACTCGTTCGTCAAAAAAATCGCCAAAACCGTGGATGAAATCAGCGTTACCAGCGAGAAGCTTGCCACAGCCTCGCACAAACTGGCCAACATCACCCAGACTACGCAAAAAGGCGTCGAGCGCCAATTACAGGAAACCACCCTGGTAGCCAACGCGATGAAACAAATGACCTCGACCGTACAGGAAGTGGCCAGAAACGCGGTCAAGGCCTCCGAAGCCGCTGAAACGGCCGACCAGGAAGCCACTATCGGCAAAAACATCGTCAACGATGCCGTCAACGGTATCAACAGCCTGGCTTCGGAAGTGGAAAATGCCGCCAGCGTGATTCATGAACTGGAGAATGACAGCAACAGCATAGGCGAAGTGCTTGGCGTGATCCAAGGCATAGCCGAGCAGACCAATCTATTGGCGCTCAACGCCGCTATCGAAGCCGCCAGAGCCGGCGAACAAGGCCGCGGTTTTGCCGTGGTGGCCGACGAAGTCAGAACGCTGGCCAGCCGCACCCAAAACTCCACGCTGGAAATTCAGCAAACCATAGAGCGCTTGCAGGACAGGGCCAAAAAAGCCGTTTCCGTGATGGATAACGGCCGCAAGCGGGCCGCTTCCAGCGTCGACCAGGCAGCTTCGGCGGGAGGTTCCATTACGTCGATCAGCCAACGTATCGATACGATCAACGACATGAACAATCAAATCGCCAGCGCCGCGGAAGAACAAACGGCGGTAGCGGAAGAAATCAACCGCAATATCAGCAATATCAGCCATGTGTCCGAAGAAACATCCGTCGGCGCCAAAAACACCGCCGACGCCTGTAACGAACTACTGGCGTTGGCCGACCAACTGCGCACCACGGTAGGCAGCTTCAGAACCTAGCCAAACCGATGCCGGAGCGGCGATTAACCGCTCCGGATTCAAACGAAGTTCCCGGCAATGCCATTGGCGCAAACGCCCGCTCCGATATATCATGCAACCCATCCCCACTCTTCCGAACAGGTAGCACATGATAATCAAACCAGCACCGACAGCCCTATTGCTTGCCGCGCTTTCGATTTACGACGTCCAGGCACAAGATAGTTTTACCAAGACGTTCAATCCCGGCAGTTATCAACAAATCCTGCGTGAAAACGCCGCCCAACCGTTTATTTTGGCCATCTGGTCGGTGGATTGCCCCTCCTGCATCAAAGACATGAGCGTTTTGTCCGAAATACGGCTTAAACATCCGGAAATCAAAATCATCATGCTATCTACCGACGAACCCAGCGCCACGCCGGAAGTGAAAAACATCCTGGCCCGTCATGCATTAAACGATCTGGAAAACTGGGTGTTCGGCGACGATGACGCGCAAAAACTGCGCTATGAAATTGACCCGGCTTGGTATGGCGAATTACCCAGGACCTATTTTTACAGCTCCACGCACACCCGGATCGGCAAAAGCGGCGCCTTGAAAATCGAAGAGTTTGAAGCCCAAATCGCCAAACTCAGCCCTTGAAACACCCTTAGTAAGCACCCTTATTTGAATGGCTGAAACCGCTTCAGCATGCTTCCCTCGGCTGTTTCAGTTATTTTTTTGCACTGACTCAAATAAGCCCTCGCCCAACACATCCCGGCGCTTGACGGCCCGGTGATTCGAAAAGCTCGCACCGACGGGAGTCGGTGCCGAATTGTCTCTTACTGAAAGCTCAATAATCGATAGAAGCTTTCACGAAGTAAGTCCTAAGCGGAAAGGGGTGGTTTTCGTAGACGTTTTGATCCAGCACATTGTCTATACCGGCCGAAATCGTACTCTTCAGATTATGGTAAACCGGCAGCTGATAGCTGGTTTTCAGGTCGACAAACGTGTATTCATCGGTGCCGCCGAAGACATTGGCTTGCGTGTCGCTGTTATCCAAACGTTGAAATACATCGCTGCGATAGCGCACTGACGCGGAAAAATCCCATACCGGCAATATATGATAGGTTGCCGAGGTATTGACCTGCAACTTGGGGATCCGGTCCCATTCATTACCCACCAACCCGGTATTGCGACTGTTTTTGGTGATTTTCTTATTCATGAACGTTCCGTTGACCATAAAGTCCAGCGGCAAGTCAAACAAGCGGTTTTGCTGAAACGTCAAATCCACGCCTATGGTTTCGGTTTGCTCGATAGGCTGAAACGTGGTCACGGCGACATTGCCGAAGTTTTGCAGGGTATTGGCAATTTCGTCGTTGATCAAATCGTAAAAGAAGTTCGCCCGCACGAAACCTCTCGGCAAATCGTACTGCGCCATCAAATTATGGAAATAACCGTTTTCAGGCCCCAATCCCGGATAAGCCACGGTTGTACTGTTGAAGCGCGAATTGCTCAAAAATAGCTCTTCCGCAATCGGGAAGCGATAGGCCTTGGAAAACGAATATCTGAAAGTCCAGACATCCGGAGAGAATTCCAGCGATGCTTTCGGAGAAATCCGGCTGGCGTCGCGATCGGCATAATTTTCCGTGCTGGTCGCGGTATACACGTGGCCCTCCATGGCCTGCCAATTATCCAGGCGCACGCCGGCCATGACGGCCCAATCCGGCATAAAACGCCATTCCAGTTGCGAAAACACACTGTTGGTTTGCGTTGCGCCGCCGCTATCGTTGGTGATGCGCGCCCTGGAACCGGCCGTATAATTATTGCTGTTGTAGGTTTTGTTGTTCAAGGACGCGTGGTTAAACTGATAACCGCCCATAAACGACAAGTCCTTGTTTTCCAGAAAATTATCGGTCGACAGTTTCAGATCGTAATTGGCCCACCAGGCATCGATATCATTAATCTGGCCTTTATTTTGATTTAAGGGATGGGCGGAATTTAGCGAAGACGATACCGACTTGTCGCGAAAGGCATCGTAATAACTGGCATTGGTGTCGATACTCCAATCGTTGGAAATCTTGCCTTTTAAACCCAGGCCTAAATTGATGGTCTGACGCTCGGATTCCGAGACATTGAATGCCGAACCCGGCACGCGGAATCTGCTGCCATCCAGATTATAAGTGGCATTGGCGCTATTGCCCGAAGCTGTCGCCCCACCCCAAAGAGTCTTACCCGACGCATCTTTCAATAAACTCAAGGGATCGTTGCTTTCGCCGGCACGCTCCTCATAGGCCACGGTAAAACGTCCCTGCAAATCGGGCGTAAAGTCGTAACCTATTTTGACTTTAAACAAGTCGGTTGTTGTTCTGGCCAAACCATCGTCGCCATAGTAAATACCCGGCGAGGTATTGGGTTGCGGCTCGTTAAACGGCCCGTTAACAGCGATGCCGCCCGTCCCCGATAACGCCGTCGTGCGCGGCGTCATGGGCTGGCCTTCATTTTCCAACCGATTGTATGAGCCGAAAATACTGAACTTATCGAAACGGTTGCCGGCGGAAATATTGGTTTTATAGCCGGTCAAGGTTTCGTTACGACCGCCACGATGCAGGGTCTGAAACATACCCATGGCATCCAGGTGGGCTTCGAATCTGTCGGGCATGCGGGTGTTCAGATTCACCACGCCACCAAAGGAATTACCGCCATACTGGGCCGAAAACGGCCCGTACAGCACGTCGGCCGATTCGACTTCGGAAGGCGACACCATGGACCAACGCGGCGCTCCATTGAAACTGGTGCGCAAGGGATTATGCAGCGGCATGCCATCGGCGAAAACCATGGAATGCGCGGTCTGGAACACATTTGAGCCTCGCATGCCCAAAGAACCGTTCGGATCGCCGATATAACGCTTGCGGATATTCAGCGATGGGGAAAATCTTAGATAATCTTCCACCGTGGTCGCATTGACGAATTTTTCGACTTCCTTGACCTGTACTTCATGGGTTGGGCTTGCCTTTGCCGTTTTGGAAAACAGCGGCTGTTCGGTCGAAGTGACTTCCACCGCCTCCAGTTTGGTGGCGTCGGCTTCGCTTGCCGGGGCGGCAAAGCCACTTGCCGGAAATGACATGACGCTCGGCAATAGAACCATGGCCGGCGCGATTTTATTTTTTGTAGGCATGTACGGTGTTTCCTGAATTGATTTATCCACCTCCCGGGAAAGCCGATCATCCAGAGTTATCACCCCAAACGGAATACCGGGAGCAGCGCCATGAAAACGCAAAGTGCCGGCCAACACCTGATTACACATATTTAACAATGACTTAACTTGTATTCTGCTTCCTTTATCCGTCAAACACCCCGTCTCGCCCACCGCTTCACGAGCAATATTGGGTCATTTGACCTGTTTTTAAAACAGACTGCGTCATATCCCTTACACAAGCCGAAATCGCGCGACCCTGGTCACATAATCGTCGGACTGATTTCATCAGATGCGTTAACAGCATCACATTGCGCTACCCCGGCGATATTTAAACAACGTTAAAACACACATTAAGCTGAAGGCGGGCTAATTCATAAAAGCTCATCCAACACCTCAATCCGATACCCTTGCCGCGTCTGCCATGACAAATACATGACATCATCATAAGCCAGCAAGAATGCGTAATCGGCGGTGTCCGCCGCCTGAGCGATGTTTTTGGCTTCCTCCCATGCATGGCCGCCATCAAACGATTGCAACAATTTGACCACGCTGTTGCTGCCGTCAAATTCAAGCCAAACGATGGCAACATGTTGACCATTGACCGCCAGATGCGGATGCTTGGCGCCCTGCCCTCCAAACGGCATGGCGGTCGAAAAACTCCGCCCCTGATCTTTTGAACGCGCATGGAATAAGCCCTGCCGCCCTTCCGCTCCACTAAACCAAACGGCGTGATAAGCCCCGTCTTCGGCTACCGCCAGCGCCGGACCATGATGCGGACACGCATCGATTTTCCAATTTTCCTGACTCAAGCGCTTTATTTCGCCGGGTTGGTTCCAGGCTGTAAATTTCAACAAGGCATGATCCCGGATCCCGCCCGGAAACACGTGCCGCCAAATCACCACCGGCAGATTATCCTTGTCGATTGCCGTTCCCAAGCGGCAACACTCGCAGGTATGCGGCGCGGCCAGTTTATTGGTTTTGAACGTCACGCCCCGATTATCGGACCAGGCATAGTAAAGCGAAGTACCCGGATGCTCCATGCCCGCTTGCGTAGCCCTAACCTTGTCGCGCGCATCCAACCAAGCCACAAACACTTCGCCACTCTCGGTAACCGCCAAACTATCAAATCGATGGCTGATTTCCTCCAAGTTATCGTTTATGGTTACCGGCGCGGAGAAAGTCTTGCCGCCGTCCACTGAGCGGCTGAAGCGAATGTGGCCGGTATGGCGCTTTTCCAGACTGCGGCTCCAGGTCAGGTAAATGTTTCCCTGTTTATCCAGCTGAATTTTGGGGCGGTATTCATCATGGGCAATTACCGACTCGGCAATTGGATTAACCATCACCGGCGCGGAAAAACTCAAGCCCTTGTCCAAGGAAAACTGCACAAAAACATGGTCGCTTTGTACCCAGGCCAGCCAAAGCGCGCCTTGCTCCGAAAACGCGGCGGTGACAGTTTGCGAACAACGCCTGTCCGGAGCCGCCAGCACCTTGCAGGCGTCATCCTTGGCGTCCTTGACCGCTGCCGCCGCTGTCATTGCAGCCGGCCTGTCGACGGCCCTTTCGGCACATCCCGGCATCAAAAATATGCATAACGACATCAAATACAAAACTTTCATATTTCTTTTCCACATTCGGATTAATGGTTGGGACCATTTATCGGTGACCACCGCAACAGCCGGCCCGTGAACAAACAAATGCAGCAATTTCAGTGCCGGACATAAATACCGGCGACCTACAAACCACACTTTTTCAAGATCCTACCTGAATAACACACAGCAACGGGCAAAAAAAAGGCATCTTGCGATGCCTTTATCATTGGTGGCGAAAATCAAATACCGTCCGGAAAATCGTAGCTGTAATGCTTGCGCAGCGGCTTTACCACTTCCCATTGGCTATCCAATCCGGCCGGAAACACCACCAGATCACCCGGTAAAATCCTCACCGGCTCGCCGCCCGCCGGGGTTACCAGAATTTCACCATCCAGCACATAGGCGCACTCGGTTTCATCAAAGTCTATCGGAAACTTGGAGATTTCTTTTTCCCAAATTGCCCAGCCTGACACGCCGAGTTCCCGCAAGCGCTCTTCGCTGGGATTATGTTCGATTTTGATTTCAGTCATTTCGGTTTCATTGCATACAGTTTAAGGAGGCAGTGATTTTAGCATTTTGCCGCCCGTCAGTTGAGATTGACTGTGCGCACCGCGATCAAATTACGCCGAGCGCGCCGCGCGACCGCCGGCACGCATAAAAAAACCCCGCCAAGCCGGGTGGCTCGCGGGGTTGTCGGAACGGTTGGCCGGCTAGGGCCCGTTAAAACCGTTACAGGCTGTAGTACATATCGAACTCGACGGGATGAGTGCTCATGCGCAGACGAGTGACATCCTGTTGTTTCAGAGCGATATAACCGTCGATGGCGTCATCGGTGAATACACCACCGCGGGTCAGGAACTCGCGATCCTTATCCAGGGCTTCCAAAGCGGAGTCCAAAGAAAACGCCACTTGCGGAATAGCTTTTTCTTCTTCCGGCGGCAGGTCGTACAAATCCTTGTCCATGGCTTCGCCGGGATGGATTTTGTTTTGAATGCCATCCAGACCCGCCATCAGCATGGCGGAGAACGCCAGATATGGGTTGGCGGTTGAATCCGGGAAACGAACTTCGATACGGCGACCTTTAGGGTTGGTGACGTAAGGAATACGGATGGATGCGGAGCGGTTACGCGCGGAGTAAGCCAACATCACGGGCGCTTCGAAACCTGGAACCAGACGCTTGTAGCTGTTGGTGGAAGCATTGGTCAAGGCATTCAGAGCTTTGGCGTGTTTAATGATGCCGCCGATGTAGTACAGGGCGGTTTCGGACAGGCCGCCGTACAAGTCGCCGGTAAACAGATTGACACCGCCTTTAGCCAAGGACTGATGCACGTGCATGCCGCTGCCGTTGTCGCCGACCAGCGGCTTCGGCATAAAGGTAGCGGTTTTGCCGTAAGCATGAGCGATGTTGGCGATGACGTATTTCAGCTCCAACACTTCGTCGGCTTTTTTAACCAAGGTGTTGAATTTGGAACCGATTTCGCATTGACCCGCAGTGGCCACTTCGTGGTGGTGTACTTCGATGGTTTGGCCCATTTCCTCCAATACCAGGCACATGGCGGAACGCATGTCCTGGAATGAGTCGACGGGTGGCACGGGGAAGTAACCGCCCTTGATACCGGGACGGTGACCGATGTTGCCGTTTTCGTAAACTTTTTCGGAGTTCCAGCCGGCTTCCTCGGAGTCGATTTTGTATGAGCAGCCGCCCATTTCAGCGGACCAGCGCACGTCGTCGAAAATGAAAAATTCGTTTTCGGGGCCGAAGAATGCGGTATCGGCAATGCCTGTGGATTGCATGTAAGCTTCGGCGCGCTTGGCGATGGAGCGCGGGTCACGGCCGTAGCCTTGCATGTCTTTAGGCTCGATGATGTCGCAACGCAAAATCAGCGTTTTGTCATCGAAGAATGGGTCGATTTTGGCGGTGCTGGGATCGGGCATCAGAATCATGTCGGATTCGTTGATGTGCTTCCAGCCGGCAACGGACGAACCGTCGAACATGTTGCCTTCTTCGAAGGTATCTTCATCGATGGTGTGCGCGGGAAAAGTAACATGCTGCTCTTTACCGCGGGTATCGCAAAAACGAAAATCGACAAACTTAATGTCGTTTTCCTGGATCATTTTTAGTACGTTATCTACTGACATCGGCCAAGGTCTCCTACAGGATAATTGTTATAGTTGGTGGGTGTAATTCGGCGGTAACAATATCATCAATTTTTACAAAGAGCCACAGCAACAGGCGGCTAATCCGCCAACCCTCGCCATGGCTATTCCTGATGTTTTTTGCTTTGAATCAGAATGCCACGATCATATCCATGGATACGGCGATTTGATCGTTTTCGGTGCCGGCGTCGAATGCTTGCGCGTTACCGTTAGCATCGAACCAGTCGTAGCGAACTTCCGGCCTTAATTTCAGCCAAGACATAGGCTTGTAATTCAGCCCAGCGGTCACGGCATAATAATTGCCGCCAACAAAGGTGGTCTGTGTGGCACTATCCAATATGCCGGTTCTGACACCCATGCCATCACGAAACCATTCACCGCGTAAGCCCGCTGATAATTTATCGTTAATGTCATAAGTCAAATACTGGTTGATTCCATACCAATCCGCATCTCTGCCCACACCGGGATGTCTTTGTTCAACCCCGAAATCGTGTTGCAGCACGTAATGCAGGTTTTCGGTGAAATTGTGCTGCAGAACCACGCTGTACATGCTGGTGTTTCTGGCTTCGTTCTCCACCTTGTCACCGCTGATCATGGCGACCGTCAACGAGGTATTGTCGTCGTCGGTGGTGTAGCTTGCGCTACCCAGAAAATTCCATGCGCCCGGATTTGCGCGGAAGTTGTCCCAACCCATGACCGCTCCGGCGGTAACGCTGATATTGTCATTGATGTCATAACTCAACAAAGCACCCGTGTGGGTGAATGGTTCGCCATACAACATGGTGTAAGCATGCGAATAAAAGAAATTGTCCGGCGAGGTAACCACCTCATAACCAATCAGGGTATAAAAATGACCGATTTTGGCGGTAATACCATTGCCGAACGGCGCGTAGATTTCGGCATAAGCTTGCGGAAACGCCACATCGTAAAAACGCTCGCCCTCGCCTGGAGAAAGGCCGTTATTTCTGGGAATCATTCTGTCATCCCAACCGGTCGCTTGAGTTTTCCGGGAATCGGTACCGAACATAAAGTCAACCCGTCCGCCGAAATCCCATTTGTCGCCCTTGTTTACGGCTTTTTCAATGAACAAGTTGAGTTGATTCAACTGAAATTCGTTGATTCGATCGTTGAAGCTGATCGGGGCGTTCGAATTTGTGAACGAATTGTGCGAGGCATAAGTAATACCGCCGCTTGCCCAACCGCCAATATTGATACCCGTGCTTTTGGTAAAAGCACTTTCATTGACGTTATAACCACTTAAGGACTCGATCATGCCGGCATCGTCAGCCTGGGCACTTGCCGCCGCCAACGCTAAGCCGCTTGTGATTAATGAGGGTATGATTTTTTTCATATTTTTTTCTCCAGTAAACATTCAAGAACTACAATGCACTTAACATGCCACTTATTTTAATCAATAATTTCAATTAGATACGTAATCAATCGCACAAGAATCAGCCTGTTATGCACCAAAAAAGTGCGCAAACCGCACCACATTTGTTGCTGAAAGACGATATTTTGTTGCGAAGCAACAAGTTATGCAAGCCGATTTGTCACTACCCGCCCTTCGCATCGGCTCAAAAGTCTCGCCAGCGTGATAGACCGACCCAAAATAAAGCAAAACGCTCTACTTTGGTGCGCAAAAACGCACCAAAGCTGCTAATTTATTGTAGTCGCCTTTAAATTCATGCCCTTACAATTTGGCACGCTACCTGCTTTTTCCCTCAACGATGTCAATCACAAATCCTTAGGGAGAATTTAGTCATGAACAAATGGGGTGCTCTTTTATGAAACTAATAACTGCCGTAGTTAAACCATTCAAACTGGACGATGTGCGGGAAGCGCTGTCCGACATCGGCGTGTCCGGGGTCACTGTCACCGAAGTGAAAGGTTTCGGCCGCCAAAAAGGCCATACGGAACTGTACCGCGGCGCTGAATATGTCGTTGACTTTCTGCCCAAGGCCAAAATTGAAGTCGCCGTGGCGGACAGTTTGGTCGAACAGGCCGTCGAATCGATAGTCCGGGTTGCCAATACCGGCAAAATCGGCGACGGCAAAATTTTTGTGACCAATCTCGAGCAGGTCGTTCGAATCAGAACCGGCGAGTCCGGCGAAGAAGCGCTTTAATCATAAGCAGGAGAAACAAGTGGAAAACTTAAATAAAGTTGTTGAACTGAGTTATGCGCTGGATACTTTTTATTTCTTGATCTGCGGCGCATTGGTTATGTGGATGGGCGCCGGTTTTGCAATGCTGGAAGCGGGTCTGGTCCGGGCTAAAAACACCACCGAAATTTTAACCAAAAATATTGCTTTGTTTGCCATCGCCTGCACCATGTATCTGTTGTGCGGCTACGGCATCATGTACCCCAGCGAGGCCGTCAACAGCGTATGGCCGGGCATAAACTTCCTGATCGGTCCCGAACATACCCTGGAAGAAGTCTTGGCCAGCAACGGCGAGACCTATTACTCCGGCCTGTCGGACTTTTTCTTCCAGGTGGTGTTTGTCGCCACATCGATGTCCATTGTTTCCGGCGCGGTCGCCGAGCGCATGAAATTATGGGCTTTTTTACTGTTTGCGGTAGTCATGACCGGCTTTATTTATCCGATTCAAGGCTACTGGAAATGGGGCAAGGGCTTTTTGGATGCCCTGGGCTTTCTGGATTTCGCCGGATCCGGCGTAGTACACCTGTGCGGCGCGACAGCCGCCATGGCGGGCGTATTGTTGCTGGGCGCGCGTAAAGGCAAATTCGGCCCGAACGGCGAAGTCTATCCGATTCCCGGCTGCAACCTGCCCTTGGCCACCCTGGGCACTTTCATTCTGTGGATGGGCTGGTTCGGTTTTAACGGCGGCTCGGAACTCAAGGTTTCCAATGTCGGCGAAGCCAACTCTGTCGCCATGGTGTTTGTGAACACCAATGCCGCCGCGGCCGGTGGTCTGATTGCCGCCCTGTTGGTTTCACAATTGAAATTCGGCAAGGCTGATTTATCCATGGTTTTAAACGGCGCCTTGGCCGGTCTGGTTGCGATTACCGCTGAACCGCTGACACCGAGCCCGCTGGCAGCCACATTGATCGGCGCCGTCGGCGGCGTATTGGTGGTATTCGCTATTATCGGCATGGATAAATTCAAACTGGACGACCCGGTCGGTGCCTTGTCCGTACATGGCGTGGTGGGAGTCTGGGGCTTGCTGGCCGTCTGCATCACCAATCCGGAAGCCAAATTGTCCGCGCAGTTGATCGGCATCGTAACGATCTTCGGTTTTGTATTCGTAACCAGTTTGTTGACTTGGTACGTCATCAAACTGGCCATCGGCATCCGCGTCAGCGAGGAAGACGAATACCATGGCGTGGATTATTCCGAATGCGGCATGGAAGCGTATCCGGAATTTACCGATACCAGCAAAGGTTAACCACGCTCGATCGGCCTTAACAAGCGGGTGTCTTCGGACGCCCGCTTTTTGCATTTGTAGCTAACGCGGTTCCGGCACGCGTTGTAAATTGTATGTTGCGCGCTAATTAATTATGATTGTCGGCAGGCTTGATTTTTAATCACTTAACTGAGAACACCATGAAATTAATTACAGCAATCATCAAACCATTCAAATTAGACGACGTTAGAGAGGCATTGTCTGAAATTGGTGTGTCCGGCGTGACGGCTACGGAAGTAAAAGGTTTCGGCAGACAAAAGGGCCACACGGAACTGTACAGGGGCGCGGAGTACGTGGTGGATTTTTTACCCAAGGTAAAACTCGAAATTGCCGTTGCGGACACCATTGTCGATCAGGCCATCGATGCCATCGTCAAAGCGGCCAACACCGGCAAAATCGGAGACGGCAAAATATTCGTCACCTCTCTGGAGCAAATCATACGCATCAGAACCGGGGAAACCGGCGAGGATGCCATATAAATCCGCCCGGATAAGCTCAGGCCTTTCCCAAGATCGGCTCTATCCGCACAACCGTGGATAGAGCCGATCTTGTCGTATATGGCTTGGCCTTATTTAGAAGGCGGATAATAAGAAGACTATAACAATGACAACTCATAAATTTATTGCACTTACCAGCTTATTATTGTTGCCGCAACTCGCATCGGCCGCGGAAATCAACCAAGCCAACACCGCCTGGGTTTTAACCTCCACAGCGTTGGTACTCTTCATGACCATACCCGGCCTGTCGCTTTTTTACGGCGGCCTGGTCCGCAGCAAAAACGTGCTGTCGGTATTGATGCAGTGCTTCGCGATTACCTGTCTGGTATCGCTGATGTGGCTGGCCGGGGTCTACAGCTTTATCTTCGCCGACGGCGGGGATTGGCAAAAATTTTTAGGCGGCGGTTCCAAAATATTTTTGCCCGACATGGGCACCGCCAATCTGATAGGCGACATTCCCGAAACCGTTTACTTCATGTTTCAGATGACCTTCGCCATCATTACTCCGGCCCTGATTGTAGGCGGATTTGCAGAACGCATGAAGTTTTCCGCCATGCTGTGGTTCAGCGCGCTGTGGCTGATCGTGGTGTATATGCCGATTTGCCATTGGGTCTGGGGCGGCGGCTGGTTGGCCGACATGGGTGTAAAAGACTTTGCCGGCGGCATCGTGATTCATATCAACGCCGGCATCGCCGCCCTGGTCGCCGCCTTGGTGCTGGGCCCCAGACGTGGCTTTCCCACCGTGGCGATGCCGCCGCACAACATGACCATGGTCGTCACCGGCGCCGGCATGTTGTGGTTCGGCTGGTTCGGCTTTAACGGCGGCAGCGCGCTGACCGCCGACGGCAGCGCCGGCATGGCAATTGCCGTTACCCATATTGCGGCGGCGGCCGGATCCTTAACCTGGATGAGCATAGAATGGTTGCGCTTCGGCAAGCCCAGCGTGCTGGGCATCGTCACCGGCATGGTGGCCGGTCTGGGAACCATTACCCCCGCATCCGGTTTTGTCGGCCCCATCGGCGGCTTGCTCATCGGCGTGGTAGCGGGCGCCGTATGCTTTTACGCCACTCAATACATCAAGCGCGGCTTGAAAATAGACGATTCGCTGGACGTATTTCCGGTACACGGCGTCGGCGGTTGCGTCGGCTCGATCTTGACCGGCGTATTTGCGGCGGAAAGTTTCGGCGGCCTGGGCCTAGGCGAGGTCGGCATGGCCGAGCAAGTCGGGGTTCAAGCCCTGGCGGTCGTGGTAACCTTGGTCTGGAGCGGCGCCTTCAGTTATCTGATCCTGAAGTTCATCGACATCATGCTGGGCCTGCGCGTCAGCGAAGACGAAGAAGTACAGGGCCTGGACATCGTCCTGCACGAAGAAACCGGCTATCACAATCTGTAATCCCGAGGCTGCCGGGTTAAAATAGGGTTTTGTCACGCGGGGCGGCACTCGCCGCTCCGCATCTCTCATCACCCGGAAACAGCATGCCTATTACCCTCGACTCTCTGGAAACTATCGTTCGCGCCGCCGGCGGCGTGGCGATGAGCTACTTCAACGCCCTGGACCAACTGGCCATCAACAAAAAAAGCGCCCGCGACTTGGTCACCGACGCCGACGTGGCGGTGGAAAATCACCTTAAGCAGGCCCTGCACGAACAATGCCCGGAATACGGTTTTTGGGGCGAAGAAAGCGGTAAAACCGCCAATCAGACCAGCCGCTGGATCGTCGATCCGATAGACGGCACCCACTCCTTTTCCAAGGGCCAATATTTCTGGGGCATCAGCGTGGCGCTGGAAATCGACGGCGAGCTGATCATGGGCGCCGTATACGGCCCGGCCCTGGACGATTATTACTGCGCCGAAAAAGGCAAGGGCGCCTTTAAAAACGGCAAGCCCATCCGGGTATCCGACGAAACCAATCTGGCTTCAGCCATGGTATCGACCGGCTTCGCCTGCCTGCGCCAGTATCTGGAAGACAACAATCTGGCCCGCTTCGGCCGCATTGCCCAAGCCACCACCGGCCAACGCCGCCTGGGATCGGCCGCCCTGGATTTATGCACCGTCGCCGACGGGCAGGTCGATGCATTTTGGGAACAGGAATTGAATTTATACGATGTGGCGGCCGGCTCATTGATTGCGCTCGAAGCCGGCGGCACTCTGACGGATTTCAAGGGTAACCCCGGGGTGTTCCCGAAACAGATTTTGGCCACCAACGGCAAAATTCTCCAGCAAATCCTGCCGTTGATGTAAGCCATGGTCGGGTCGGCTTTCCACCCGGCCCGAAGCCACCTCAAAGCGGGCGGATGCCGCCAATCCACAACACAACGCAAATAGTTTTCTATCCAGATCCGCTATTGCACTGCCTTAGATTTGTTTATGCCCGAAGGTGTGCTAATGTCGACAGGCACTCATGTCATTAACGAGCCCCGGATGGACTACCGCTTCACCGACTTGGTCGACATCGACAAATTCCACCGCATGCTGGCGTCGTTTTATCAAGCGACCGGGATTTTGCACGGCTTGGTCGATCACGAAAACAAGGTCATCAGCGCCATCGGCTGGCAGGAAGCCTGCACCGACTTTCACCGCCAGCACCCGCTTTCCAACACCCGCTGCCTGGAAAGCAACTGCTACCTGTCCGAGCATCTGCATCAGGCATCCTTTGTCGGCTCCACCTGTAAAAACGGCCTGGTCGATTACGCCACTCCCATCGTTATCGAAGGAAAGCAGCTGGCAACCCTGTATTTCGGCCAAATCCTGCACGAAGCACCGGACCTGGATTATTTCCGTAAGCAGGCCCGCGAATGCGGCTTCGAGAAGGAGTCCTATCTGGCGGCAATCCGCAAGGTGCCCGTCATACCCAGGGAACGCATCGAACCCATCATGGCATTCTATGTCGAATTGGCGCAGATGCTCGCCGAAGCCGGCCTCGACCGTTTGCGCCAACGCGACGCGGAACAGCGTCTGGCCGTCCTGAACCAGGGACTGGAGCAGGCAATCGAACAGCGCACCGAGGAACTTGCGGCGAAAAACCAGCTGTTGACCCGCGAGGTTGCCGAACGCCGGCGCACCGAACGCGCCTTGCGCGACAGTCAAAAACAATTGCAAACCCTGCTGGATTCCTCTCCAACCGGCATCGGCATGTCCGATGTAGACGGTAAAATCACCTACATCAACAGGAAGTTCATTGAACTGTTCGGTTACGACATGGAGGACCTCGCAACCGTCGAGGACTGGTACCGACTGGCCTACCCCGACAAAGACTTTCGCGACAAGGTAGTGCGGGCCTGGGCGCGCGAGGCCATCGCGGCCAAAAGCGGAGAAAGGCGCCCGCCCATTCTGGAAGCGCCCATCCGGTGCAAAAACGGCGACACCCGCTATGTCATCATCACTCTGTCCTGGGTAGACGACTACCGGCTGGTCAATTTCAGCGACATTACCGGCCGTTGGCTGGCCGAACGGCGCGACCGGGCGCGCAACGCGACCTTGGAACTCATTGCCAAGGCCGCCCCGCTACGGCAAATTCTGCACTCCATCGTGTTGAACGTGCAAGCCGAAGACCAACGCATGCTTTGCTCCATCCTGCTGCTCGACGGCGACGGGAGGCATTTAAGGAACGGTGCCGCGCCGAATCTGCCGGATTTCTACAACCAAGCCATAGACGGGGTGGAGATCGGTTACGGCGTGGGCTCCTGCGGTACCGCCGCGCATACCCGGCAACGCGTCATAGTCGCCGATATCCAGCGGCATCCCCATTGGGCCGCATTCAAGGACTTGGCCGCCAGCGCCGGACTAGCGTCGTGCTGGTCCGAGCCCATCTTGTCATCCAAGGGCCGCCTGCTCGGCACATTCGCCATTTACCACCGCCAACCCAGCGAACCTAACGCGGCGGCCCTGGAACTCATCGGCCATGCCGCCAATCTGGCCAGTATTGCCATAGAGCGCCATTTGGCCGACGCCGAACTGGAACATCAGGCACATACCGATTTCCTCACCGAACTGGCCAATCGGCGCCGCTTTATCGAATTGGCCACGACGGAAGTGGCCCGCGCCCAACGTTATCGGACCAGCGTATCGCTGATCATGTTCGATATCGATCATTTCAAGGCCGTCAACGACCGATACGGCCACAAGACCGGCGACAATGTGTTGCACAAACTGGCGGCAACCGTGCGGCAAACCCTGCGCGACGTCGATATCGCCGGCCGCCTGGGCGGCGAGGAATTTGCCGTCATGCTGCCCGAAACCGGCGCAAAAGCGGCCTGGGACGCCGCCGAACGCTTGAGACTGGCCATTGCCGGCACGGAAATGCAAGCCGAAAGCGCGGAGCGCTTTCACGTCACCATCTCGATGGGCATTGCCACCCTGACCGACGCGGCTTGCGATATCGAAACCTTGTTGAAAAATGCCGACGAAGCGCTTTATACCGCCAAAAACAACGGCCGCGACCAAGTCTGCTGCTTCCCGGGCGTATTCCGATCAGATCCGGCCGGCTATTCCGATTGAAAACCGCCAGCTTTCCCATGGCGTTGCCGACCATCGCCAAATCCGCTTCGCTGTCGGCGATTTGATGTTTAGGCCGAGATGATGACCGGAAGGGGCATTTACCGGCAAGGTTAATTCTAGTTTGTCAGATTCTTAAAGGAATTTGTCATTCCGGCAGGGATTGCCAGAATCCAGGCGGGCATGACGGCGGTTTTTAATGTGACATAGTAGAATTAAACACTCAAATCAAGCCGTGCTCCGCGAACGAATAGGGCTGACCGTCGCCGACGATGAAATGGTCCAACACCCGAATATCGAACAGCGCCAGAGCCTGCTTGAGCTTGTCGGTGATTTGCCGGTCGGCTTGGCTCGGTTCGTTGACTCCCGAGGGATGGTTATGAGCGAAAATCACGGCGGCGGCATGGTGAAACAGAGCCCGCTTGGCGACCTCCCTCGGGTACACGCTGGCACCGTCTATGGTGCCGCGAAACAATTCCTCCCATTGAATCACCCGATGCTGGTTATCCAAAAAAAGGCAGGCAAACACCTCGTAACTGTATCCGCGCAACTGCGCGCTCAGATAGGCGCGGGTAATCTCCGGACTGGTCAGGGCATTACCGCGTTGCAGACTTTCGGCGAAGTGGCGACGGGCCATTTCCATGACCGCCTGCAATTGGGCGTATTTGGCATCGCCCAAGCCATGGCTTCGACAAAAACGTTCATGTTCAGCGGCCAAAAGCGCTTGCAAGGAACCGAATTCACTCAACAATTCCCGCGCCATGTCCACGGCAGTCTTGCCTTGGGTGCCAACCCGCAAAAAAATCGCCAACAACTCCGCGTCGGTCAAGGCGGAGGCGCCGCGCTGCAATAATTTTTCTCGCGGCCGCTCATCGGCCGGCCAATCCTTGATGCTCATAGGGCATCTCCGCGCGTTAAACCGCTTTTAAGCATAGAAGAATCGGGCCGAGTTTGCCATAATTCCCCCCCATTGACCAACACGGGATGCCGTCATCAACAAGAGAATTTTATTAGGCGTTTGCGGCGGCATTGCCGCCTACAAATCCGCGGAACTGGTGCGCCTGCTGCGCAAACACAATTGTCAGGTCCGGGTGGTAATGACGGAATCGGCCCGGCAATTCGTGACTCCCCTGACTTTTCAGGCCTTGAGCGGCAACCCCGTGCACTGCGAGCTTTTCGATGCCTCGCTGGAACAGGCCATGGATCACATCCATCTGGCCCGCTGGGCGGATTTGTTTTTGATTGCTCCCGCCAGCGCCAATACCTTGGCGAAAATGGCCCACGGCTTGGCCGACGACTTACTCTCGACATTGTACTTGGCTTGCGATTGTCCGGTCTATGCGGCGCCGGCCATGAACCAAGCCATGTGGCACAAGCGAGTCACTCAGGACAATATAACGTCCCTGCGGCGGCACGGGGTAAACTTTATCGGCCCGGACAGCGGCAGCCAGGCCTGCGGAGAGCAAGGCCCGGGACGCATGAAGGAACCCGGTCAAATATGCGCGGAGCTTTTCAAGCATGCCCAGCCCAAAAGCATGCGGGGCATCAAATTACTGATCAGCGCCGGCCCAACCCGCGAACCACTGGATCCGGTGCGTTACATCAGCAACCGCAGCTCCGGCAAAATGGGCTATTCCATCGCGAAAGCGGCCCGACAGGCCGGAGCCGACGTCACGCTGGTCAGCGGTCCAGTCAACCTGCCGCCGCCCGACGATATCGATGTGATCAGCGTGGAAACCGCGCAACAAATGTTCGCCGCAGTGATGAATCACGCAACTCGGTGCGACATATACATCGGCGCGGCGGCGGTGGCCGACTACCGCCCGGCCCGGATGCAAGAGCATAAAATTAAAAAGCATATGGCGGACAGCGTGATCGAACTGAGCCAAAATCCGGACATCATCGCCAGCGTGGCCGGTTTGTCCGCTAAGCCGTTCGTAGTCGGCTTTGCCGCCGAAACCGACGATTTGGAAAATTACGCCAGCCAAAAACTGCGCGACAAAAATCTGGATATGATTGCCGCCAACCTGGTGGGGCAAGACGAAGGCGGCTTCGACAGCGAACGTAACGCCTTACAAGTGTTTTGGCCGGGCGGCGGCCAACATTTTGCAATGACCGAAAAAAACCATTTGGCGCATCAGTTGCTGAACCTCATCACCGAGAAATTCCATGAAAAAAATCCAGCTCAAAATCCTTGATCCGCGGCTAGGCCATCAGATCGCCCTGCCGGAGTACGCCACGCACGGTTCGGCGGGACTGGATTTACGGGCCTGTCTGGAACAGGCCGCGACCTTGCAACCCGGAGAGACCCTGCTGATTCCGACCGGCATGGCCATACACATCCAGGACCCGCATCTGGCCGCCGTAATACTGCCCCGCTCGGGGCTGGGACACAAACATGGTATCGTGCTGGGCAATCTGGTCGGACTGATCGATTCGGATTATCAAGGCCAAGTCTTCGTGTCTTGCTGGAACCGCGGCAACAGCGCCTTTACCATTGAAATCGGCGAACGTATCGCGCAAATGGTATTCGTGCCGGTGGTGCAAGCCGAATTCGAATGCGTGGCCGAATTTGATCAATCACCGCGCGGCAGCGGCGGCTTCGGCCACAGCGGCCGCCATTAAGCCATTACCGGAGTCATAGGCATGGGACGTATTTTCAGCATCATTGCCGCGATATCGGCCTTAATGGTGTTAATTGCCGGCAGCGGGAGCTACTGGTTCGCAAGCGCTGACGCCAAAACCGCCAAAACCGAAGCCGCCGCCTCGGTGGCAAAAAGTCTGGCCGCCAGTTTGGGCATGCAATTGAATACGCTGCAGACCAGCGTGGACGGCGTGGCGCAAAACCCCGATGTGATAGCGGCCCTGAGCTCGGGAAATCCGGAAATTATCCTGGCCACCGCGGCAAAATTTCAGTCAGTTATCCCCTACAACCTGCGCCTGCGCCTGCTGCTACCCAATATCAACGATCCGGACCAATCGCAGACGCCCCACATGGGTTTCGGCGATCTGGAAATGGTGCGCTCCACCTTGAGCGAACAGCCGCAACCGGTCATACAGGGCGACGCCGAACACCGGCATCTGGCCATCACCAGCGCCGTCAAAAACGACCAGCAAATCGTGGGCGTGGTGTTGGCCAGCTTGAAGCCGGACTTGTTTCCGCAATCGCTAGCCAAAATCCCCTTCGACAACGGCCTGATCGAGTTAAAACAGGATAGGCTGGTGTTGGCTTCACTGGGCCGCGGCGCCGACAAAGACGACGACCCCATCGCTATCGCAATCGGCAACAGCCGCTGGCAACTAGAGGCCTGGGCCGGCACCGAAACCAGTTTGATGGAAATGGGTATCTTGACCGGCCTAATCGGCATACCCGCCCTGCTGGCCTGTCTGGCGTTTTTTATCGGTTATCGCAAACTTGCGGAATTTTTCCGGCGGGATCAAAGCGGCATTTTAAAGGCCGCCAAGGACATGTTGCAGGGTAAACCCATGGGCAGTTATCCGATGCAGCTAGAGGAAATGCAACCCATCATCGCCGCGATGGTGCAATTCAAGCGCGTGATGGATCAACCGGATTCGGCGTTATCGGAAAGAAGCGGAACCAAGGCTAACGACTTTTTCGAGGAGTCGTTCGATATTGATTTTCTGGAAGATACCGCGCCGGTAATTGCGCCGGAATACCAGCAAGCCATTCCCGTCAGCACGTCGGCGATACCCGTCGCCATGCCGGATTTCGAAAAGGTTCCGCAATACAGCCCCGAGAGCGAAACTACACTACTGGATGCAGAGGCAAACAATCTTGCCATGGACACTGTCTCCGGCATGGAAGCTTGGGACATGCCGTCGGTTTCCTCACCGCCGCCCGTCTCGACCGCACCGCCAAGCCCGCCGGCCAATACCGCTCAAGCCGCTTCAAGCCGCTTATTCGGCAACGCTGATATCAGGGGCGCGGTGGGCAAATCCCTGAATGAAGACATCATGGCCGATATCGGCCGAGCCTTTGCCAGCGAAGCCGGACAACTCAACATCAAGACCATAGTGGTCGGCAGAGACGGACGCACGTCCAGCCCGGCTTTAAGCGAAGCGCTGATCAAGGGTATCGTCTCGGCAGGTTGCGATGTACTGGATATCGGACTGGTACCGACGCCGGTATTGTATTTCGTCAGTCATCATAGCGAGGGCCGCGCCGGCATCATGGTTACGGGCGGCCACCACCCCGCCGAGCAGAACGGCCTCAAAATGGTATTGAACGGTGAACCGCTGTCCGGCGACCGAATTCAGGCCCTCAAATCCCGCGTCGAGCGACAAGATTTCATTCACGACCCGACGGGTTCCGTGGACCGCAATAACCTGTTCAGCAACGAATATATCGGCATCATTTCCGACGATACGCACCTTGTGCGCCCCATGACGGTAGTGCTCGACTGCGGCAACGGCGCCACCGGCATACTTGGCCCGACCTTGCTGAAAACCATGGGCTGCGACGTGGTCGAACTGTATTGCGACATCGACGGCCGATTTCCCAACCATCAACCCGACCCCGGCCAGCCGGCCAATCTGGATGCCTTGATCAAGGCGGTAAAACTGAATAACGCCGATGTCGGCATCGCTTTTGACGGCGATGGCGAACGCATGGGTTTGGTCGACTCCAGCGGGCGGATTGTTTGGCCGGACCGTTTGATGATGCTGTTCGCCCGTGACGTTTTAGCCGCCAAGCCCGGCTCCGAAATCATTTACGATGCCGCCTGCTCCCAGCATTTGCCGGGAAAAATAAAAAAGCGCGGCGGGTTTCCGGTTTTATGCAAAAGCGGCAACACGGCCCTACAAGCACGTCTGCGAGAAACCGGCGCCGCGCTGGCCGGCGACATAAGCGGCCACTTCCTGTTCAACGATCGCTGGTTCGGTTTTAGCGACGCCTTGTATGCAGCGGCACGCATGGTGGAACTTCTGTCCGCCGACATGCGTGCCAGCCGCGATTTATTCGACGATCTACCGGAAAGCGCCGATACGCCGGAATTGCGAGTCCCGCTCGCGGCGGCCGAATGCTCCCGTTTTATGGAACAATTGTTCAGCCTAGCCAAATTTGCCGATGGCGACATCGTCAAGGTCGACGGCATGCGCGTCGAATTTCCGGACGGCTGGGGACTGGTCAGAGCCTCGAATGACTCGGATGAGCTGTTGTTACGCTTTGAAGCCAATAACCGCGAGGCCCTGACCCGCATCCAGCAACAATTCAAAAGTTTGATGCTGCAAATCAATCCCGAACTTTCCCTTCCCTTTTAATCCTTTACCATGATGAAAGAAAAAACCGCGCACCAGATTGCCCACGTTCTGATCGAGGCCCTGCCTTATATTCAAAAATTCAAGGGAAAAACGGTGGTCATCAAGTACGGCGGCAACGCCATGATAGATGAGAAACTTAAACAGGGCTTTGCCCGCGACATCGTCATGATGAAACTGGTCGGTATCAACCCCATCGTGGTGCACGGCGGCGGCCCGCAAATCGGCGATTTATTGAAACGGTTGGGTAAAACCTCGGAATTTATCGACGGCATGCGCGTCACCGACAGCGAGACCATGGACGTGGTGGAAATGGTGCTGGGCGGCTTGGTCAACAAGGAAATCGTCAACATGATCAACATGCAGGGCGGCAAGGCGGTCGGTTTGACCGGCAAGGACGGCAATTTCATCCATGCCCGCAAGATCAACATGACCAAGGCCGGCGCCAATCTGGAGGACACCCCGGAAATCATCGACCTGGGCCATGTCGGCGAAGTCGGCAGCATAGACCCGGCGGTGGTGGAAATGCTGGGCAACAGCGACTTTATTCCGGTAATAGCGCCGATCGGTGTCGGCAAGGACGGCCACTCCTACAACATCAATGCAGATTTGGTGGCGGGTAAAGTGGCGGAGGTATTGAAAGCCGAAAAACTGATGCTGTTGACCAACATTCCCGGCATTCTGGACAAGGAAGGCAAACTGCTGACAGGCCTGACCTTGACCCGTATCGACGAACTGATCGCCGACGGCACCATCTCGGGCGGCATGATTCCCAAGACCCGTTGCGCCACGGACGCCTTGAAGGGCGGCGTCAACAGCGTGCACATCATCGACGGCCGCATCGAACACTCGGTGTTGCTGGAACTGTTTACCGACCAGGGTATCGGTACACTATTGCTGCGTCGATAGCTGCAGCTGAATGTAGGCAGCAAAGCCCCGGCGTATGGCTTGGGCTTTTTCGCTGCCGCACAATTCCCTGCCCATATTGGATTCCTTGCAGCGTATGTCCAGAAAAATCTGCTGAACACCGTCCGTATTCAATCTGGAGACGGACAAACTCAAATCGTCGTCATTGAAGGGCGCGGCCGTCATGACCAGTTTTTCGTTTTCCACGTCGCGACCGGTGGTGGCGTACTTATAGACAAACTCGCCGGCAATTTTCCAGGCGGTATCGCATTGGCCGCTATCGGCACAGGTAAACAGCCCCAACTCGTTGACGGAATTATCCGTGGCCTGCGGCGCCGATCCTTCCCGCTTTGCATTATAAGACTGGGTCAAAAACTCATAGCGCGCGATATCCGCCCTGTACTCCTTTTCCACCCGTTGGCGCACCGCCTCATGCCGCGCCATTTCCTGGACATTTTGCTCGATCTGCTGGCGGGTTGAAACGATTTCATTCAGCAGTTTTTCCGGCACCTTTTGCGCATTGCGTTCCAGATTGGCGGCTTGCCGCTGCTGTTGCAACAATTGCTGCTCCAAACGTTGCCGGTTGCCCTCTATCGCTCGTTTCTCGCCGTCCAACAGCGCCAGCTTGTTTTCCATGGCCTTATTCAGATCCGCCGAGCTGCGGTAGGTCGACAGCAACACCTTATCGGCGGCGGCCTGCTTGGCAATGATTTTCTCCTGCTCTTTACGCAGAGCTTCCAGGCGTTTTTGCTGCGCCAATTCTTCCGCTGTTTTGGCTTTTTCCACCACATCCAATACCCGGGTGTTTTTATCCATGGTTTCCCGTTTGTGCTGAACCTGGTCGGGCGGCACCACATCGGAAAAAAACACCCTGCCGTTTTCATCGACCCAGCGGTACATTTTTTTTGCGCAGACATCCGGCGCCTGGCCGATCAGCAAAGCCGCCATCAGGCTCGATATCAGAGAGAAGGAGCGGGGACGCATCACGGATGTCACTCAGCTCAACAAGGCGGCCAATTCGTGCAGCGGCGGTAACAGCATCATTTTCGCCAGCTGCAACAATACCAGAGCCACCAGCGGCGACAAATCCATATTGCCCAGATCCGGGGTGAAGCGACGGCAAACCGTCAACATAGGATCGGTCAGGCTATAGAGCAACGACGAAGCCCCGCTGTAACTGCCGGCCGCGAACCAACTCAGAATAGCGCCGGCAAAAATGGCATAGACGAAAATATCCAACACCATTTTCAGCAAATCGGTAAACGACAACACGAGAAGTGCCGCGATGCCTATGGTAACGCCCTTGACGGCCAAGATGGCGAAGTTGGCCACAATTTGCAACACCAGCGCCAAAACCAGCGACGAGGTATCGATTCTGCCCATGGCGGGAATAAAGCGCCGCATTATTTTGAGGGCGGGATGGGTGATTTTGACCAGAAACTGCGAAACGGGATTATAAAAATCCGCCTGGGTCCACTGCAGTAAAAACCGCAGCATTACCGCCAGAATATACAATGAGAAGAAGGTGTCGATTAAAAACACCACCGGGTCGGTCATATAGTTAGAACCCATTAATCGGCTCCCAGTTGTTTGGACATTTCAATGGAGCGCTCTCTCGCGGCCGACAAGGCTTTCGACACCAGCTCGGCAAATCCGTTTTGCTGAAAGGTTTCGATGGCTTTTTGGGTGGTACCGCCCGGCGAGGTCACTCTCTCGCGCAGTTGCGTGGGCGATTCGGCCGACTCCAATGCAATTTTAGCCGCGCCCAGCGCGGTCTGTTGAACCAACAAGCGGGCCGTATGTTCAGTCAACCCCATGTCGACCGCCGCCTGCTCCATCGCCTCCATCATCAGAAAAAAATAAGCCGGTCCGCTGCCCGATACCGCCGTCACGGCGTCCAACTCGCCTTCATCGTCCACCCATAGCGAAATACCGACCGCCCGTAATATATTTTCCGCCAAATCCTTCTGTTCATCATTGACATTCGGGTTGGCATGCAGCGCCGTCGCGCCGGTCAACACCAATGCGGGGGTATTGGGCATGCAGCGCACGATGGCGGTATTGCCTCCCAGCCACAAGGCCAAACTGGTTTGCGAAATTCCGGCGGCTATGGACACCACCAACGCCTCTTTCTGTTTGATCGCCGGGGCTATCTGCAAACTGACTTCCCGCAAGACTTGCGGCTTGACCGCCAATACCACCACTTCCGCTTCCTGAACGATCTTTAAATTATCGGGGGATACATTAACATTGAGATTGTCGCGATGAGCTTGCAAGATGGCGGGCGTGGTATCCGACACCCAAATTTGTTGCGGCGAATGTCCGCTGGCGATTAATCCGCTCATCAAGCTGGTGGCCATGTTCCCGCCGCCAATAAAACCGATTGTTCTTGTTTTCATAGCTTAAGTTTGTCGTCTATCCAAATAATCGAAGATTGAATGTCGTGCATTCTACATGAGTATGGCGCCACTTTAACAAATCTCAAGAGTCCGCAGAATGTTCGTGCAAATGGCGCGGGCGCATCCCGACCAACACCAATCCGGCGGCGTAAACCAACATGGCCGCCATGACTTCGAAAAGCAAATGCCCGCTGCGTTGCGAAACGCCCCAATCCAACCAAGTCTGACCTTCGGCGGCGCGGATTAAGAAACCGACCATCAGCAGGCAACCGAAAATTACCCGCCCCATGAACAGCAACCAGCCCCGGCCGGGTCGGTAAATCTTCTGCTTCAACAAGGCCATCAACAGCAAACCCGCATTCAGGTAAGCCGAAAGCGTGGTAGCCAATGCCACGCCGGCATGCGCCAGCGGCCATACCAATACCAAATTCAACAGCACGTTGCCGACGATTGAATATAGACCGAAGCGTACCGGCGTTTTCGCATCCTGCCGCGCGGTAAAGCCGGGCACCAAAACCTTGATCAGAATAAATGCCAACAAGCCCAATGCAAACGCCATCAGACTACTGCTGGTCATCGCCACATCATCGGCTCCAAATTCATTGTATTGAAACAAGGTAGCCAATAAGGGCCGGGCCAACAATACCAAGCCCAATGTGGCCGGCAAACCTATCAGCATCACCAGCTTCAAGCCCCAATCCAGCGACCTGGAGAAGGCGAAGCTATCCTGCTCGGCGTGACTGTTGGACAAACTGGGCAGTATCACGCTGGAAACCGCCACTCCTAAAATACCCAAGGGGAACTCGACCAAGCGGTCGGAATAATACAGCCAGGACACGCTGCCGGCGGCCAGAAACGATGCCACCAAGGTATCGAACAACAAATTGACCTGCACCACCGATACGCCAAAAATCGCCGGCAACATCAGCCTCAGCACCCGCCTGACCCCCGAGTCGCGCCATCCCCAAGCTAAACGCGGCAACAAGCCCAGGCGCGCCAATGCCGGCCATTGAAACAGCATCTGTATCACGCCCGCCGCAAACACACCCCAGGCCAGAGCCAGAACCGGCTCATCGAACAATGGCGCCAGCCATAGCGCGGCCATGATCATGCAGATGTTCAAAAACACCGGCGTAATGGCCGGCACCGCAAAGCGGCCGTGCGCATTCAAAATCGAGCCGGCAAAGGCGGTCAGCGAAATGAACAACAAATAAGGAAAGGTAATCCGCAACAGGCTGACAGCCAACTCGTAATGACTGCCTTGCCACAGAAAACCCGGCGCAAAAAAAACGATCAACAAGGGAGTTGCCAGCACGCCCACCAGTGTCAACACCATCAGCAAGACCGTTAAGGTACCCGCCGTCTTATCGATAAACGATTTAAGCTCCGCCGGCGCCGCATTTTGCTTATAATCCGACAACACAGGCACAAAGGCATGGGCAAAGGCCCCCTCGGCAAACAAGCGCCGCAAGAAATTGGGAATTTTGAACGCCACGAAAAAGGCGTCTGTCGCCGGACTGACTCCGAAGATGTTGGCAATCAACATGTCGCGTATAAAGCCCATCACGCGCGAAATCAAGGTCATGCCACTGACGATGGCGGTGGATTTATAAAGCTGTTTGGTCAATGTAGGCCTCTTCCCTGACAAATCCGGATTGAACGCATTAAAAGGTTGACAATCATAGCATCCAAAAAGATAATGCACCGTTTTCAATTAACTCGAATGAACTGATACTTTATGGCTAATTCACCCCAAGCTAAAAAAAGAGCGCGTCAGGCAGAGAACAGCCGTATTCGCAATGCCGGACAACGCAGCAACCTGCGCACCTTTATTAAAAAAGTAATCGCCGCCGTTAGAGCCGGCGATAAAGAACAAGCGCAGGCAGCTTTCAAATCCGCTGTACCGGTTATTGATTCCGCCGTCAACAAGGGCATTATTCATAAAAATAAAGCCGCTCGCAGCAAAAGCAGGCTGAACAGCAGATTGCGCGACATGGCTTGAATCAAAGCCGCTTCGCTTTTAAAAAGGCCGATACCACACGGGTGTCGGCCTTTTTTTCGACCATCGCTACCGATTTGCCAGGGGCTTGATCGGCGTTGCCTCCAGATCGAAACTGCTTTTTATACGCTTGGCCATGATCCTGGTTTCCTTGGCGCTCTTGAATGGACCGGCAACCACCTGAAATACTCCGTCTTTCTCAACCTTGCGGGCGGGAATTTGCGGCCCTAGATGATTCAGCATCGCCGCCAGTTTTTGCGCATCCATTTCACCCTCCAGACTGCCGATGACGACGGACCAATCGCCGTCCGTCAGCTCACCGACCTCCGGCTGACCGTACAAGCGCTCCGGACGCCGAACTTTCAAGGCATCGGCCGCCAAGGCTACCAAATCCGGCCCATCCAGCAAGACCGGCGTCGGAATGCCATCCGCCCGATTCAAAACCGCATCCACGCGCACCCAATCCACCACGGCATTTTTTTCCTCGGCCAGTTTTTTTAACCTGGCCCGCGCATCGGCTTGTAATTTTTTATCCTGCCCGCGCCATTTTTCCAAGGGGCCATGCGCTTCGAGATACAGCATATCGCGATCCCAAGCCGCCAGATAAGGCTGATGCACTATCCTGACCGGCGTCCCGACACTGACCTGCCCGAACAGGACTTCCACATCTTCAGGATACAATTGCACACAACCATGACTCACCTGCATGCCTATGCCATAAGGTTTGTTGGTACCATGAATCAGGTAACCGGTAAAACCCAGCGGCATGGCGTAATTTCCCAGCGGATTATCCGGCCCGGAAGGAATAACCTTGGGCAAGGGGTCGCCCAATAAGCGATGTTCGCGATGAATAGACTGCGGCACGGTCCAGGCCGGGTTGGCTTTTTTGGCGACTATCTTGGTCAGACCCAGCGGCGTATTCCAGCCGTCACGACCGATGCCCACCGGAAAAGTCAGCACCCGTTGATCTCGTGGATAGTAAAACATGCGCATATTGGCCAGATTCAATACCACGCCCTTGCGCGGCGCTTCGGGCAAAATAAATTGCACGGGCAACAACACCGGCTGATTGTCCGCCAACGCCCACGGTTCCAGGCCGGGGTTGGCAATGGTGATGTCGGTGAACCCCAAGCCAAAATGGCGCGCCAAGTCCGACAAGGTATCGTCTCTTTGACTGTCCACGGCAGCCAGCGTCCCCACCATGCCCTGTCCTTCCGCGAGTGCAAAGGCATGAGTTTCAACAGTTTCGGCCTTGCCGCTGGATACCAACAACTCCGAATCCCTGGTAAATGTCCAGGACTGGCAGCCGCTTAAGACCAATAAAAATAAAGCCGCCCAACAGCCATGCGGCGACACGGCCGCCGTGGCGGCGTAATGTTCGAATTTAACGGATAAAGCCATGACTCAACATAAAACAGTGTAATGAGTCCTTAACATAGCTTTTTTTGCTCGGCCTTGCGGAGTTTTAACCAAACTCTCATCTTTACATTCCACCCCATTGAATCGTAAAGACTTCATTTCCCGCCATCCGGCATTGTTCCCTCCCGACAAACACTGTTTATCCTCCATTGACACCCGTTATAGTGGTACGCTACACCTTGCACCGCGCTGACGTATCCCTCAACACTATTTAGCCAAGGAGTCCCTACATGACCGGCATTGACAAGGCTGCTGTCGAAAATCTGCTCAAATCCTTTATCGATCCCAACGTCGCTACCGACTTGGTGGCCGCGAAAGCGGTAAAACACATCCACGTCGAGGGCGACGATGTCGGCATCAGGATTGAACTGGGGTATCCGGCGAAAAGTTATCTGCCGGAATTGAAAACCAAGCTGGAGCAGCAACTGGCCGCCTTGCCGGGAATAGGCAAGATTCAGGTCGATGTCGGTTTCAACGTCGTTGCCCATAGCGTGCAAAAAACCCTGAAGCCGCTGCCCGGCGTCAAAAACATCATTGCCGTGGCCTCCGGCAAGGGCGGGGTCGGCAAATCCACCACGTCGGTGAATCTGGCGCTGGCGCTGGCCACCGAAGGCGCCAGCGTGGGCATTCTGGACGCCGACATCTACGGCCCCAGCATTCCCACCATGCTGGGTCTGTCCGGACAGCCGGACACGGTGGACGGCAAGGCCATGCTACCCAAGGTATCGTTCGGCATTCAAACCATCTCTATCGGTTATCTGGTCGACCCCGACCAAGCCATGATCTGGCGCGGCCCCATGGTAACCGGCGCCCTGCAGCAATTACTTACCCAAACCCAATGGGACAATCTGGATTATCTGATCATAGACCTGCCACCCGGCACCGGCGACATTCAACTGACGCTGGCCCAACAAATACCGGTCAGCGGCGCCATCATAGTCACCACCCCGCAAGACATCGCCCTGATTGACGCTCAACGCGGCATAGGCATGTTCGAGAAAGTCAACGTGCCGATTTTGGGCTTGGTGGAAAACATGAGCATACACATCTGCGGCAATTGCGGTCATGAAGAAGCCATTTTCGGCCAGGGCGGCGGCTTGGCCATGGCCGAAAAAAACAAGCTGGAGTTTTTGGGCTCGCTACCGCTGGACATCAACATTCGCCAACAAGCCGACAGCGGCAGACCGACAGTAGCCAGCGACCCGGACAGCCGGGCCGCCGAAATGTATAAGGCCATCGCCCGTAAAATGGCCGCCAAACTGGCCTTGCGCGCCCGCGATTACAGCGGCAAATTTCCGAACATTGTGATTCAAAACACCTGAGCGTTCAGCGTATTTGCTTGATGTGCGCTATTCCCCCATAGCGCCATTTTCACTGGAGCGGGCCGACAAATAAGCGAGCAGTTCGGTAAATCGTAGCAAGGTTTCGCTATCGCCTCGCAACTGGCGCAGGCAGTCAAGGGCATTTTCGGCCTCCGGCCAATTTTGCCGCCCCACTCCTTGATAAAACCGCCGATACTGTTGCCGTAGCAAAAAACCCTTGAGCAATTCAGCCTCGGGCCCTTGCCTGAAACTCAAGGAGCGCATGACGGCCGCCGCCGCCAAACTAGCCTGACCGGCGCTCAAACTCTGCAGTGCCACGCTCAGCCACTGTTCGGCCAAGCGTTCGCCGCGCCGGATGCGCCCCAACTCGGCGCCGCAACGCGGGCATGCAGGGGCGCCATTCAGCCGGGCGTTACAGACCGGGCAGCGCTGCATCAGGATTCCAGGTAATAAATGATGTCGCTCAGACGCTCGACCGGCTCCCGCAATCCCGCATCGTCGCCGCTGGACAGGCAATCACTGATGGTTTCGATCAAACCCACCATGTCTTCTCTATCTTCGGCCGATACCGTTTCAAACAAGGATTCGGCTTTTTTGATCAATTTTCCGGCTTCGGCGGCGGCCGGACTTGCCGCGGCCGAGCCCGTTTCCGCGCCGCCATCGTCTCCGAACAAGCCGTCGATGCGTTGTTTGGCGCCGGCCAATTCCTCG
The DNA here is from genome assembly GCF_024505185.1 of Methylomonas subterranea. GTDB lineage: Bacteria > Pseudomonadota > Gammaproteobacteria > Methylococcales > Methylomonadaceae > Methylomonas > Methylomonas subterranea. Next base: position 55,257 of record NZ_JANIBJ010000002.1, on the reverse strand, counting down.
GCCGCAAAACGGGAAATCGCGTTGTTGATGGTAATGGCTTTTTCCTTGCCGGAGGCTTTTTCCCGCGCGGAAACGTGCAAAATGCCGTTCAAATCCAGATCCAGCGTCAAGGTGATGATGTTGCCGGCCGGTACGTCCAAAAGATCCTCTACCCTGAATTCGCCGATTTTTATATTGTTCAACGCATCGGGATCCTCGCCCTGATAAATCTCCACATCCACCTGGCGTTGCCCGTCCCGATGGGTCATGAAGGCTTCCGACTTATGCACCGGCAACACGCTGTTTTTGTGAATGATGGGCACGAATTGATAGGGATAGCGCATGCCGTCCAAATATCCCAGCGCGCTGGTACCGTAGGTGTAGGGAGTGACGTCGACCAATACCGTGCCGATATCCTGGCCGTTGATCATTGCCGCCTGCATCGCCGCCCCCATGGCGACGCAAAGATCGGGATCCACGCCGCCGCTCGGTTCGAAACCGAATTCGTCGAACAGACGCTGGCGTATGCAGGGCGTGCGGGTCGAACCGCCGACCAAAATGATTTCGTCGATGTCCGACGCGGTCAGCTTGGCGCCCTTGAGCGCGATGTGGGTTGCATCCAGGGTGGCATTGATGTAATCGCTTATCATGTCTTCATAAGCCGAACGCGCCAGCTCCAACGTCAAATGCACCGGCGCTCCCTGGTGCTCCAGCAGATATTCCTCCTCGATCTGCGCATAGGGTTCGTCCGACAACAGCAGCTTGGCCTTTTCCGCCGCGCGGTTAACCCGCGCCATGGCCTTACTGTTGGCCGCGATGTCCACCCCCCGTTGCCGCAGGTGCTCCAGAATATGCTCGACGATCTGCCGGTCGAAATCGTCGCCGCCCAGGTGGTTGTCGCCATGGCTGGATAACACCTCGACGACGCCGGCCTGCACGCCGACCACCGAAACGTCGAAGGTGCCGCCGCCCAGATCATACACCAGCATGCGTTTGGCTTCGTCCGGGCCGGAGCCGTATACCAGCGCGGCCGCCGTCGGTTCGTTGATCATGCGCACGACTTCCAGCCCGGCGATCTGGCCTGCTTCGCGAGTGGCCTGACGCTGGGCATCGGAAAAATAAGCCGGCACCGTAATCACTGCCTTGCTTATGGGCCGGCCGACGTATTGTTCGGCAATCGCCTTCAGGCGCTTCAAAATGACGGCGGAAATTTCCTGCGGCGTATAAGCCTGCCCGGCCATCATGACCCGCGCGTCCTGCCCCATCAAGCGCTTGATCGATTTGACGGTGCGCTCCGGGTAAATCAGATATTGGTTGCGGGCGGTCTCGCCAACCAGTATTTCGCCGTTATCGTCGACGCCAACAAACGACGGTAATATCTTTTTGCCGGCCTCCGAGATCACGGTCACCCCACCGTTTTCCACAATCGCCACTTCCGAGTTGGTGGTACCCAGATCGATTCCGATGATGATGTCGTTCATAAGTTTCCGCGTAAATATTAGAGTTTATTGACTTTGACTTCGGCCGGACGCAACAACTGGTCACCGCACCAAAAGCCCTTGCGCAGTTCCTCCAGCACGATGCCGTTATCCAGCCGAGGATCGTTGCCGACCGCAATGGTGGACATGGTGTGGGCATCAAACGGCTTGCCGACGCAATCCATCGCAAACACGCGCCGGCGCTGCAGTTGTTGCTCCAGACGCTTCAAGGTGATTTCCTGGCCTTGGGCCACGCTGGCGATGAAGCGCACGTCCCGTTGTTTGGAATGATTGAACAAGGCATCCAGCGGTCTGTAGTTTTGCAAGGCCTTATGACCCTCGCTCAGCCGGTCGTAAATATCGATCAGTTCCAACAGCATGGCACGCTCCAGCTCGCCGCGTTGCCGCTGGCTTCGCTCGGCCGCCGCCGCCAATTCGCCGGCCAGGGCCTGATTGTCGGCCTTGAGCGTTTCCACCGCCATGCTCAAGGCGTCAAGAGTGGCCTTGAACTGCCGCGACTCAGTCCTGACCTCGGTTTTCAATCCGGCCAGATCGCTGAACAACGCCGTCAAATCCGGCTGATCGACATCGGTCAAATGGGCAAAATCGGTTTCCAGCAAATACTGCCGCAGGGCTGAAAGCAGGGAGTCTGGCGTGGCTTCGGTGGTCATGAGAGTCAGTTGATTTTCTTGGCTAGGGTTTGTTCTATCGAAACGCTGGACAGCAATTTCAGAAACTCATCCGCTGGCAGGGGCGAAATCCGATCCGCCGGCTTGAAGACGTGTTCCAGCAATTCGTCGAACTCCATGCCCGGCCAATGAAACAGCGCATAACGCAGGCGGCTGTCCTCGTCCTTGATGGTTTCGTAGGCCCGATGGATTTGCTGAAAGCGCTGTTGATCCCGGTCCGGCGGATTGTGCTTGACCTTTTCCAGATAGGCTTGCTTGATTTCCGCGTCCGAGGCCTGCTCGGTTACGCCCAGGATTTGATAAGGTGTATTCATTGGCGGCAATCAAAAAAATGGCAGCGAAAATTGGGGGGAATCGTTTTGAAACCGCCCGACAATATTCTCGAAATCGATTCCGATGTCGATCCGCAGTTCCTCCGCCGCCTCCAGCAGCGTTACCGAAGCATAAAAGTCCTGATTCATGAACAGAATGGCCAGCGTTTGCCCATCTATGCTGCCGGCATAACGGCGGATATATTTGTCCGCCAGCCGGCCGGGATCGTTTTTTTTCATGATGCCCTGGGCTTTTTTGGCCACCTTGGTCATGATGGAATTCGGCAAATGGCCGAAAAGATCTTCTATCGGATCGTTCTCGACCTCTGGGTCGTCTAATCCGGCCTCCTCGTCCTCGAATTCACAGGGATTGTCCATGTAACTATCATGCTGTACCAGGATGCGCTCAATCGACACGGCCGTCTTCAGGTCGCCCTCCTCTTTCGCTTGCTCCGAGGCATCCCGCAAGGCAAACAGCCTCATGAAATCCAAGCGGCTGTAGTCGCCCCGGCATTCGCCGACCGTCAAATAATATAACCACGCCGGCGCGCGCCATTTGGCATGACCCATTTTGGCGCAGTGTTTCAACAATTCGAAATGTCCAACCTGCTCCAAAACCCGGCACCAGGACAATAACAAGGTTTCGTGATCCAGCAGCCATTGCAGCGACTTTTTCACCGGCGCCTTGATTTTATCCAAGGCGTCAATTAACAGGGCCCCATCATCCAATTGCCCGTCATAATATTCCAGCGTGGCGATCAATCCCTGTAACTCCCGAGCGGACAACAGATAATCCTTGAACGCCGGCAATGCCTTGGTCAGCATTGCGGTAGCCAGCTCCAGCAAACCGGCTTCCATCTGGGCCTGAAATTGCATGGCAACGGGATTGTCATTCAGTTTCCCCAGTACGTCGACGATATGTTGCAAGCCCTGGTTTTTATCTTCCGCCCGCCACAAATATAAGCCGCGCAACAGCTCGGCCTGCAGGCGCAATCGTTTGTCGACGGTCAATTGTTCCGCGAAACGAATTTCCTTCTCCACCAAATGATATTTTTCGGTTTTAAGCAGGCGGCGGGCATGAGCCATGTGATTGGCAAACAACAGTTGTTTGGCCAGGGTATTGACGGGGTCGACTTTTAATAAAGCTTTTGCGTAAGCGGCGGCTTTTTTAAAGGCCTTTCTATTGGCAGCGGACTTGGCGGCGCGCACCAACAATTCGGTATTAGCGGGAAAGCGCAGCAAACCGCGTTCCAACCATTGTTCGTAATGAGCCGGATTGAGTTGGTCTTTTTCGTAAATGCTCAAGATGCCCAGATAGCTCTGCCTGTCGTCGGGATCGAATTCCAGACTTGCGGCCAGCAATTTCGCCGCATCGGCTCTGGAGACGCGGTCGGCCAGATGCCTGAGGATCAAGGCGATTTTTCTGTCGTTCGCCGGCCGGTCTTTTTTCAGGATATCGAGACAGCGTTCCCAGAAATAACGGGCGTCTCCGCCTCTCCCGTTTTGTTCGCAAGACAAAGCCCTTACCCGGTTTTCCTCGAATTCGTCCGCTATTGAAAAGTGCTTGAGATAATCCGCATAACCGTCCGGGTACTGTTCCAGCGCGCCCTGACAATAGGCTTGTGCTGCTTGCCCCCCGAACAAATCCCGGTATTGCAGAACCAGATTGAAGCGCGCCTTGTCGGCCAACCGGGCTTTTTGTTTGATCAAGGTTTCCAGCAAATCCGCCCGTTTGCCGGATATTCCCCTGGCCCGCGCGACGGCACGGCGTTGATTGTGTTCGAGCCCCGTCAAGGCGTCCACGAAATCCGCGCCGGACTTAAGATAAGCCAAGCAGGCATTGACGACCGGCCGATAAGGCGAGGTTTCCGGGATTTTGGACAACAAGGCCCCGGCCTGTTCGCTGGAAACGGTATCGAGCAGTTGCACTTTCAGCAAAATACCCAAGTCGCGAAAAGCGGAACGGTAGGGCAGCTTTTTTAAGCTTTGACCGCACTGCTCCGCGTCACCGTTTCGATAAGCGGCAAGCGCTTCGCCGATCAGCGACCAATGCCTGAGCAATGCCGAGTCTTGCGGCAAATGCGGCGGCAATTCCTCCAGACCGGAGACCAATAAAGCGCCCAGACACATTGCCAACTCGGGATAATCTTCATCCAACTGCCGGCCGTCGAAGCCTTCCAGCGCCGCATGGGCTTTACGATGGTTCTTGGCGGCCAACTGCCACAGCACATACATATCCCGCGCATGCAACGGCTTTTCGGCGTAATCGGCATAATTTTCCCACAGAATACAGGCTTCCTTGAACATGCCCTTGCCGGCCATGGCTTGCGCTCTCTGCAAATAACAGTCCGCCAGACAGCGCCGGTATTCGCCGTCATTGGATTTTTTCAACAGCTCCTTGAACGACTCGGTCGCTTCCTTATAGCGCCCGGCCGCAAAATGCCCTCGGGCCATCTGCAGCGTTATCGATTCGCTCATTCCGGCGGAAATGGTTTGGATGATTTTTTTCACGGCGGCACCGGCATTCACAACTGTGTCAATCATTAAGCCCTACAGGCTAGTCCGATCAGACCAGCACTAAATTATCCCGATGTATCAATTCGGCCTCGTCGGCGTAACCCAACAAGGCCTCGAATTCGCTACTGGGCTTGCCGACGATTTTAGCCGCATCTTCGGCGCCGTAATTGATCAGCCCGCGGGCAATTTCCGTTCCCCGCGTGTCGCGACAGGACACCAAATCCCCGCGCTTGAATCCGCCCCGAACCGCCGTTACGCCCACCGCCAGCAGACTTTTGCCGGCTGTTTGCAAAATTTTGACCGCCCCGTCGTCCAGCGTGACGCTGCCCTTGATTTGCAACTGCCCCGCCAACCACTGCTTTCTGGCTACCAGCGGTTCCAGGTTGGGAATCAGAAAAGTTCCCAATTGTCCGCCCTGAAACACGCCCCCAATCACATCTTCTATCTTGCCGGAAACGATCACCGTGGCCGCGCCGGAACGCGCCGCCAAGCGCGCGGCGCGCACCTTGGTGTACATACCGCCGCGCCCCAGGCCGCTAATACTGCCCCCGGCCACCTCATCCAGCAGGGCGTCGTTGACGCTGATTTCGGAAATTAATTTCGCATCGGGATTGAGACTGGGGTTGGCGTCGTACAACCCGGTTTGATCGGTCAGTATGATCAACAGATCGGCTTCCACCAGATTGGCGACCAAGGCGCCCAGGGTATCGTTATCGCCGAAACGGATTTCCTCGGTGGCGACGGCATCGTTTTCGTTGATGACGGGCACCACGCCGAAATTCAGCAACGTCAACAAGGTGCTACGGGCATTCAGATAACGTTGCCTGTCGGACAAGTCGTCGTGAGTCAATAAGACTTGCGCCGCCAGCAAGGCATGCCGTTCAAATTCGTTTTCGAAACAACGCACCAAGCCCATCTGCCCCACCGAGGCGGCGGCTTGCAGTTCATGCAGGGTTTTGGGCCGGGCTTTCAATTTTAAGCGACTCACCCCTTCCGCCACCGAACCGGACGACACCAATACCACATCGACGTTTTGCTGTCTGAGTGCGGCCATTTGCGCCACCCAGCCGGCAATCGCTGGCTTGTTTAGACCTCGCCCGCCGTCGGTCAGTAAGGAACTGCCTATTTTGACCACAACGCGCCTGGCTTGGCGAAAATCACTCCGGCTCACGGATAAACTCCTGTTCCCCGGCTTGTTGTTTTGCTTTGCTTTGGTCGAGAAAGTCCATGATGGCGTACATCAAGGCCTGGGTACCCTGACTCTTCAGCGCGGAGATATGAAATACCGGACCGGTCCAAGCCAGTTCATCGACTATGGCTTGGCAATGTTGTTCGACCTCATCGTCCGGCACGTTGTCGATCTTGTTCAACACCAGCCAGCGCGGTTTATCGGCCAATTCATCGCTCCACTTTTCCACTTCCTGGATGATTTTGCGGGCCGCCGAAACCGGTGTTTCGTCGCTTTCATAGGGAGCGATATCGACGATATGCAGCAACAGACCGGTTCTGGACAAATGTTTCAAAAATTGCAGGCCCAATCCCGCGCCTTCGGCCGCGCCTTCGATCACGCCGGGAATATCGGCAATCACGAAGCTACGCAGGTCGTCGACGCGCACCACGCCCAAATTGGGGTGCAGAGTCGTGAAAGGATAATCGGCCACTTTCGGCCGCGCGGAAGACACCGCTCTGATCAAACTCGACTTTCCGGCATTGGGCATGCCCAGCAAACCGACATCGGCAATTACCATCAATTCCAATTTCAGCAAGCGATGTTCGCCGGCCGAACCTTTGCTGGTCTGCTGCGGAGCCCGGTTGATACTACTCTTGAAGCGGGTATTGCCGAGACCGTGAAAACCGCCCTTGGCCACCAGCAGGCGTTGACCGGGCCTGGTCAGATCACCGATCTTCTCGCCGGTACTGGCTTCGTAAACTATGGTACCGGGCGGCACGGCCACCAGACAATCTTCGCCCTTCTTGCCGGTACAATCCCGGCTACCGCCGTTTTCGCCGCGCTGGGCGCGGTGTACCGAGTGGTAACGAAAGTCGACCAGGGTATTGACGTTTTCGGTCGCTATCAGATACACGCTACCGCCGTCGCCGCCGTCGCCGCCGTCCGGGCCACCCAGGGGTATATATTTTTCGCGGCGGAACGAGGCCTTGCCATTGCCGCCATCGCCTGCTTCCACGCGGATTTCCGCTTCATCAACAAATCTCATAATCTACCGGTATAAACAAAAAAGCCCCGCTAAAAAACGAGGCTTTTTGTATCAGTTGTGCCAAAAGCACAGCCAGGAATTTTTTATGCTGCTGCAATACTGATGTATTTGCGGTTTTTAGCACCTTTTTCTTCAAAAACCACAACGCCATCAACAGTTGCAAACAAGGTGTGATCCTTACCCATGCCGACATTGTCGCCAGCGTGGAATTTGGTGCCGCGTTGGCGAACCAATATATTGCCCGCTTTTACAACTTGACCGCCGAAGCGTTTAACACCCAGTCGCTGAGCATTAGAATCGCGTCCGTTACGGGTACTACCGCCTGCCTTCTTGTGAGCCATTTTTCAAACCTCGTATGTTAAGCGGAAATGCCAGTAATCTGGACTTCCGTGTAATATTGACGATGCCCCATTTGTTTCATGTGGTGCTTGCGTCTTCTGAATTTAATGATTCTGACTTTTTTGTGTCGACCTTGGGAAACCACGGTCGCGGTGACTTTGCTACCTTGGACGTAAGGCTGACCGACTTTTACAGCGTCGCCTGATTGAACCATAAGCACCTTGTCAAACTCTACGCTGTCGCCGGCGCCCAACTCAAGTTTTTCGATTTTTAAGGTAGTACCCTCTGCGACACGATACTGTTTACCACCTGTTTGAATTACCGCATACATCAGCGCAAGCTCCATCAAGCATATATCTGTTAAAAGTGAACAGCGGATTATATTTTCAAACAGAGATGCCGTCAAACCTAAATTACAGTTAGTTCGACAAATCCGCGCAATATCGCCAGTGGTACTATTGACACTAACCGGCATAATAAATAGCATGACGGCCATTTTATCCAACGCCACGCGTCACCGAATGAACTTTTCATACTACTCATGACAGCCACTCACCTCAGCACCGATTCGGTAAACATTGATTTCGACTCGATCAAAAATTTAACGTCGACCGAAACTCTTGCCGTAGACCAACTGATTTTGACCGAGTTGAGCTCGGATGTGGTACTGATCAATCAAATCGGCCATTACATCATAGGCAACGGCGGCAAACGCTTGCGACCCATGCTGCTACTGCTGGCGGCCAAAGCCTTGGGCAAGGTCAACGACCATCATTTGATTTTGGCCGCCGTGATCGAATTCATTCACACGGCCACTTTATTACACGATGACGTGGTGGACGAATCCGAGCTGCGGCGCGGCAAGGAATCCGCCAATGCTGTGTGGGGCAATGCCGCCAGTGTACTGGTCGGCGATTATCTGTATTCCAGCGCCTTCGAAATGATGGTTCGCACCAACAACATGCGGGTGATGGACATACTTTCCAAAACCACTACCGCGATTGCCGAAGGGGAAGTATTGCAATTGCTCAACTGTAACAACCCCGACACCAGCGAGCAAAAATACCTGGACGTCATCGCCCGCAAAACCGCCATTCTGTTCAGCACCGCGACCCGTCTGGCTGCCGTTATTTCGGATGCCGGCCCCGAAGTGGAAGGCGCATTGGCCATTTACGGCCAGCAACTGGGCGTGGCCTTCCAATTGATAGACGACGCGCTGGATTACACCGCCAGCACCGCCGACCTGGGCAAAAACCTGGGCGACGATCTAGCCGAAGGCAAACCCACCCTGCCGTTGATATACGCCATCGAGCATGGCACGCCGGCACAAGCCAAGGTTATCATCGACGCCATTCGCCAAGGCTCCAGGGACGCCTTTAACGAAGTTTACGCCGTGGTCAAGGCCACCAACGCCATCGAATATACCGAACAGTGCGCCGACAGCGCGGCCGAAAAAGCCATAGCAGCCTTGCACTGCCTGCCGAATTCCGCATATAAAACCGCCCTGGAGCAACTGGCCCGTTTCTCGGTTCAGCGCGACCACTAACCCGGTTATTGCGCCTCATTCAGCAGCCCGCCCAGCTGCTGAATGTTTTCGTGCAACAGCACCAGCTTTTTATCCAGCTTTCCCAGCAGTTGCCGCAGCATTTCCGCAACCTGACCGTCCGCCGCCTCGCCTAATGCCTGCGCGAAGCGCTCCTCCAGCAAACTGATCACGTCGCCGTCCGCCAACTCATCCAGACGATACAAAACCTCGTTATCAAGCATCCACTCAACAAAATCCGCTTTGTGCAGTTGCCGCGCTTCCCGCTGCAAAATCTCGCACGCCCCTAATACGGATTCCGCCAATTCCCCCACAGGCGCCAGGATCGCCACATCCTCCGCCAATAAGCGCAGTTCGGCCGCAATATCCTCCAGCCTAGCCAGCGTTGTTCTGAACCGCTTCTTTACCGACTTCATTGCCCCGCCCCATTTCCTAGCTAGTAGTTCCAAAAACCGTCCGCCCGACCCAAAGGCGCTTCCAACCCGTTGCCCAGTATCGCCGTGGCGGCAAACACCAAACCGCGCCAGCCACATTCCCCAACAACCGGCAAAACCCATTGTTTTATAAGCTTTTTATAGGCCAAGCCGCCAGGATTTGCTTGCATTTTCGGCGCCAATCATATAACTTAGCCGCCACCTTAAAAGGCTAGGGGTGCTTTCAATTATGGCAGTTTCGCCGGGAAAGCTGAGAAAAACCCTTCGAACCTGATCCGGTTAATGCCGGCGTAGGAAAGCCCAAATCTTTTCCCTGCGCTCGCGATCTATTGTATGTTTTGGAGTTAAGCATGAGCGCCGTCCGCAATGAAATTACCACCGATACCGGTAGTAGCGTAAGAATCGATTCCTATCCCGCCTCGGAAAAAATCTATATCGACGGCAGCCGCCCCGACATGAAGGTACCGATGCGCCAGATCAACCTGTCGGACACGCCTGCCCATTTCGGCGCCGAGAAGAACCCGCCAATCTTCGTCTACGACACCTCCGGCCCTTATACCGATCCGAACGTCGACATCAACCTGCATCAAGGCTTGGGTTCGGTACGCGGTAAATGGATAGAAGAGCGCGGCGATACCGAACTGCTGAACGGTCCAAGCTCAAAATTCGGCCACGAGCGCCTGCACGACCCCAAAACCGCCCATTTGCGTTTCGAACTGACCCGCAACCCGCGCCGCGCCAAGTCCGGCCACAACGTCAGCCAGATGCATTATGCCCGTAAAGGCATCATTACCCCGGAAATGGAATACATCGCCATCCGCGAAAACCAGAATCTGGAAGCGATGCGCGACCGTTACCAAGGCCAGCATCCGGGCTTTTCCTACGGCGCCAACATTCAATCCTTCATCACGCCCGAGTTCGTTCGCGACGAAGTAGCGCGCGGCCGCGCCATCATTCCCGCCAACATCAATCATCCGGAACTGGAGCCGATGATCATAGGCCGCAACTTTCTGGTCAAGATCAACGGCAACTTGGGCAATTCGGCGATCACTTCCTCGATTGAAGAAGAAGTCGAAAAAATGCTGTGGGGCATCCGTTGGGGCGCCGATACCATCATGGACTTGTCGACCGGCAAAAACATCCATGAAACCCGCGAATGGATCTTGCGCAACTCACCGGTTCCTATCGGCACCGTGCCGATCTACCAAGCCCTGGAAAAGGTCGACGGCAAGGCCGAGGAACTGACCTGGGAAATCTTCCGCGACACCCTGATCGAACAAGCCGAGCAGGGCGTGGATTACTTCACCATCCACGCCGGCGTACGCTTGCATCACGTGCCATTGACAGCCAAACGCCTGACCGGCATCGTCTCGCGCGGCGGCTCCATCATGGCCAAATGGTGTCTGGCGCACCATACCGAGAGCTTCCTGTACACGCACTTCGAAGAAATCTGCGAAATCATGAAGGCCTATGATGTGTCGTTCTCCTTGGGCGACGGCCTGCGCCCCGGCTCGATTTACGACGCCAACGACGCCGCCCAGTTTGGCGAACTGGAAACCCTGGGCGAATTGACCCAAATCGCCTGGAAACACGACGTGCAAACCATGATCGAAGGCCCCGGCCACGTGCCGCTACAAATGATCAAGCTCAACATGGACAAGCAACTGGAAGATTGCTTCGAAGCGCCGTTCTACACCCTGGGCCCGTTGACTACTGATATTGCTCCCGGCTACGACCATATCACCTCGGCCATCGGCGCCGCCAACATCGGTTGGTACGGTTGCGCGATGCTGTGCTACGTGACCCAGAAGGAACATTTGGGCCTGCCCAACAAACAGGACGTGCGCGAAGGCATCGTCACCTACAAGATTGCCGCCCACGCCGCCGATCTGGCCAAGGGCCACCCCGGCGCGCAAATCCGCGACAACGCCATGTCCAAGGCGCGCTTCGAATTCCGTTGGGAAGACCAGTTCAATCTGGCGCTGGACCCGGAAAAAGCTCGCTCCTTCCACGACGAGACCCTGCCCAAGGAATCGGCCAAGGTGGCACATTTCTGCTCGATGTGCGGTCCGCATTTCTGCTCGATGAAAATCACCCAGGATGTGCGCAACTACGCCGAGCAAAAAGGCCTGGAAGAAGAAGAGGCGCTGAAAAAAGGCATGGAAGAAAAATCCGAGCAATTTTTGAAGGAAGGCGCGGCGATTTACCACGAGGTTTAAACAATCTCAATCCGAGCCAGCCGGTTTGCCGCCATGCGAAACCGGCCGGTCTCGCCCTCCGGACGGCTCAGCCGTGAAAGACCGGCTGTTTTGTGACATAATCGCCGGCTCATTTTTCCTGCTGTTTTTGCCTCCATGTCCAATCGAAAAATCCTCGTTACCAGCGCCCTGCCCTATGCCAACGGCCCGATTCACCTAGGCCATCTGGTCGAATACATCCAGACCGATATCTGGGTGCGTTTTCAAAAAATGCGCGGTCACCAATGCCACTACGTCTGCGCGGACGACACCCACGGCACTCCCATCATGCTGCGCGCCGACCGCGAAGGCATCACGCCGGAACAATTGATCGCCCAGGTGGAACAGGAACACCGCGCCGATTTCGATGCTTTCGGCGTGGCTTTCGACCATTACCACAGCACCCATTCCGAGGAAAACAAAACCCTCTCCAGCCTGATTTACACCAGACTGCGGGACGGCGGCCACATCAACAGCCGCAGCATTACCCAGGCTTACGATCCGGTCAAAAACATGTTTCTGCCGGACCGCTTCATCAAGGGCGACTGCCCGAAATGCGGCGCCGCCGATCAATACGGCGACAATTGCGAAGCCTGCGGCGCCACTTATTCGCCGATGGAACTGAAAAACGCCGTATCGGCCATTTCCGGCGAAAAACCCATCGAAAAAGACTCGCTGCATTATTTTTTCAATCTGGGCGACTTCAGCGACATGCTGAACGACTGGACCAGGGCCGGCCATTTGCAACCGGAAGTCAGTAACAAAATGGCGGAATGGCTGCAAAACGGCTTGCAGGAATGGGACATTTCCCGCGACGCGCCCTACTTCGGCTTCGAGATTCCCGACGCGCCCGGCAAATATTTCTACGTCTGGCTGGACGCGCCGATAGGCTACATGGCCAGTTGCAAGGCCTTGTGCGACAAACTGGGCATCGATTTCGACAGTTACTGGAACAAGAACAGCACCAGCGAGTTGTACCATTTTATCGGCAAGGACATCATCTATTTCCACGCCCTGTTCTGGCCGGCCATGCTGCACGGCGCCGATTTCCGCACCCCCAGCGCCATCTTCGCCCACGGCTTTTTAACCGTGAACGGCGAAAAAATGTCGAAATCACGCGGCACCTTCATCAAGGCTCGCACTTATCTGGACCATCTGAATCCGGAATACCTGCGCTATTACTTTGCCGCCAAACTCAGCGCCGGCGTCGACGATATCGACCTGAACTTTGACGACTTCACCCAGCGCGTGAACGCCGATCTGGTCGGCAAAGTGGTCAATATAGGCAGCCGTTGCAGCGGCTTCATCAGCAAACGCTTCGACGGCTTGCTGTCCGGCGAATGCGTCGAACCGACCCTATTCCAGCAGTTCATCGACCAGCACAGCGACATTGCCAACCTATACGAAAGCCGCGAATTCGGCAAGGCCATGCGCGAAATCATGGCTCTGGCGGACAAGGCCAACCAATACATAGACGACAAAAAACCCTGGCTGATTGCCAAGGAAGCCGGCAAGGAACTGGAACTGCAACAAGTCTGCAGCGTCGGCCTGAATTTGTTCCGCCTGCTGGTCGTCTATCTTAAACCTGTGATTCCGAGCTTGGCGGCCAATGCCGAACAGTTTCTGAATCTGCCGCCGCAAGCTTGGCCCGGCGACGCACAACCATTGCTGGCACACAGAATCAACGCCTTCACGCCGCTGATGACCCGCGTCGAACCGGAAAAAATCGCCGCCATCGTGGAAGCGTCCAAGGAAAACCTGCAGCCAACTCCACAGGCGGCCAAACGGTTCGATCCGATTGCCAAGCCGATAGAAATCGACGATTTCGCCAAGATAGACCTGCGCATCGCCAAAATTCTGAATGCCGAACACGTGGAAGGCGCCGAGAAACTGCTGCATCTGACCGTCGACATCGGCGACGAAACCCGCAGTATCTTCGCCGGTATCAAATCCGCCTACGCGCCGGAAGACCTGATCGGCAAACTGACCGTGGTGGTCGCCAACCTGAAACCGCGCAAGATGCGCTTCGGCCTGTCCGAGGGCATGGTATTGGCGGCCGGTCCGGGCGGCAAGGATATTTACGTATTGTCGCCGGATGATGGCGCGGTGGCCGGCATGCGGGTCAAATAACATAGCCCATGCGTTCCACGCTTGCCGAACAAATCGACGCCCTGCTGCCGCAAACCCAATGCCGCAAATGCGGTTTTACCGGCTGCAAACCCTACGCCGAAGCCATTGCCCAAGGTAGTGCCGACGTAAACCGCTGCCCGCCCGGCGGCGCGGCCGGTATAGAAAAATTGGCGGCGCTGCTGGGTGTTACCGCCAAACCGCTCGATCCCGCTTGCGGCAGCGAGCAGCCCCGATTGGTCGCCGTTATCAACGAAGCGGACTGCATAGGTTGCACCAAGTGCCTGCCGCCCTGTCCGACCGATGCCATTTTGGGCAGTTCAAAACACATGCATACGGTCATTGCGGCGGAATGCACCGGTTGCGAATTGTGCGTGGCGCCTTGCCCGGTCAATTGCATAAGCATGCGGCCCGCCGCCGATCCTGACTGGACCATGGAAAACGCCGAGCGCGGCAGACGGCGCTTTCTGGCCAAAACGCGCCGTCTCGCCCTCCAGGAAGCCGACAAAACCGAGCGTCTGAACCGGCAAAAGCAAATGTTGGCTAAAGTCAAGAACACAAAAACCCAACTTTAATCGGCATCGGCAATGACTTAAAGCCGGATTGGCTTTATAATGCCGCTTCTTATCGCAAGCGCCCGTAGCTCAGCTGGATAGAGCGCAGCCCTCCGGAGGCTGAGGCCAGAGGTTCGAATCCTCTCGGGCGCGCCATTTTGACACCTCCCCACTACCGAAAACAGTCATGGCGGCATCATAGGCCTCAATTCAAGTTGCCTCCTCGAAAAAAGGAAAACGCGCGCGCCGCATGCCCGTCATTAAATGTCAGTCGCGAGAGCCGTAAGCGTAAGACTGTCGCACTTATAAAAGCACAACTTTAACAACACCCTTGCCAATCGAGGCCTGCCCTTTTGAGTTTACATAGCTATCAATCAGTCGATCGCACCCTATTAGCCAAGGACATAGATCAACTCCACCAACAAGCCCTCGCCGACATCGGCCCCAAGGATTTTGAACATTTAACCCGCATGGAACGCTGGGGCAAGCTTTGTTCCATACTCGGTTACGGCACGGCCTGGATCTTGCCCAACCCCGTATCGGCGTTGTTGATCAGTCAGGGCAGTTTCACCCGCTGGACCCAGGTCGCTCACCCCATCGTGCATAAGGGCTACGACAAAAATGCCGCGGCCGACAAGAATCACACCAGCAAGGCCTTCGGTCTGGGCTGGAGGCGCTTTATCGATTGGCCGGACTGGATGACCCTGCCCGGTTGGCATCACGAACACGATCTGCTGCACCACTACAACCTGGGCGAAACAACCGACCCCAACAATGCCCAGTACAATATGGAATGGCTGAGACAATCCAGGCTACCGATGTGGTTGCGCTATGTCATCGTGGCGTTTTTCTCCGGTATCTGGAAAATCAGTTATTACACCCCGCGCACCCATAAAGAGCTGGCACTCAATGCCGCCCGCCGCCAAGGCCAGCCGGCGCCCGCTACCACCCGCATCGGCGCCTGGAGCTGGTTTACCCCGCAGGGCCGGGCCCTGTGGCTGCAAAGCGTGCTGCCCTATGTCGGCTATCGCTTCGTGCTGATACCCGCGTTATTTTTGCCGCTGGGCTGCTTCGCCGCCACCAGCGTGTTGTTGAATTCCATTCTGGCGGAAATCTTTACCAATATGCACAGCTTTCTGGTCATGATGCCCAACCACGCCGGCGATGACGTCATGGCATTCGAAAACAAATCGGACAGCAAGGGCGAATTCTACCTGCGGCAGATACTGGGTTCGGTCAACTACCCCACCGGCTCCAATTTCAACGACTTTTTTTATGGCTGGCTGAACTACCAGATCGAACACCACCTATGGCCGGACATGCCGCTCAGCCAATATCAAAAGCTGCAGCCGCGCGTCAAAGCCCTGTGCGAAAAACACAACATACCCTATTGCCAGGACAACATATTCAAGCGGCTGTTGAAGGCCGTGGATATCATGGTGGGTAAGACGTCGATGTTGAAGCCGGTGGCGGGGTAAGTTGAAACCAGGTACGAATTGTGACTCCATAGTAACGTTCATGAAGGCAAGGCATCGCCCCGCCAAATGAAAGGCAGTCTCGTAGGAGCGACGCACAGTCGCGATGATGGCCTTGCGAATCGCGACAATTCGTCGCTCCCACCATGACTTTCAGAGTAACGTTCATGAAGGCCTGGCGATCGTCCCGACGAATAAAAGTAGTGCAGCTGGGTACGGTTCCTCGCCGGACAGGACGCCGTAAATACGTCCTTGTAGGCTCGACGGCAGCATCCTTGCCGCCGACGCCTGTCCAACAAGCAACCGTACCCGCCAGATTTTTTACTTTCAGAGTAAGCATGAAAAAGACCAAGAAAAACAAAGCGCTTTGGCTGAAGGCGTCCGATATTGAAGTCGGCTATTTGTATTTCACGACAGCCAATCAATATCGTGCCGTACTGGCAATGCGGGGCGATTTTTTGATTTATGCCCCGAGTTCCGAAGGACTGGAGCTTGGCTTCACGGACATGCCTTTTGAAAATTCACCCTGCAAGAAATGCCAAATCGTGACCTTTGCTCAAAAGGAATACCAAGCATTTACCATGAATGGCGTCGATGCCATCCGGCATCAACTCACCGAATCTCAGCTTGCTGAAGCTATCGCGCAGTGCAATGCAACCTCCTCGATTGCCGAACTGGGTGGATAAGTTACCGTTTGATGTTCAGTGATTTTTGCCAACGATTCACAACGTTTTGCCGCGTTTTTTTCTTACGCCGATAGCCAGCAATACGGCTAAAGCACTCCACAACAGCCCGGGCATCAAACCAAAGTGGCGCTGGTAGAACGTCGTCCGAGGCTGAGCCCGGTAAGGCACGCGATAAACCCCGGTCCAGCGCGCATCGGTGGGCGATAGGGCCAACACCTCGCCGTTCGCTAGCGAAACGGTCGAAACCCCGGTATTGGTAACCCGCAATACCGGGCGCCTGAATTCCACCCCGCGCGCCAGCGTCATATACAAATGCTGATAGGGTTCCTGCCAGCTGCCGTACCAGGAATCGTTGGTGACATTGACGATGAATTGCGCGCCCAGGTCGGCCAAGCCCTTGGAAAACTCGGGGAACAGGCTCTCATAGCAGATTTGCGGCCCCATGGCGTAACCATTGAAATTCAGCAGCAAGGTCGGCCCCGGCCCGCGGCCGAAATGCCCCACCATCGGCAACAAGGTCCGCAGCCAGGGAAAGGTTTCTTCTCCCGGAATGAACTCACCCAAGGCCAGCAAATTAGTCTTACTGTAATGCGGCTCGGTGACGTTGCCCTGTTTGTCGATGGCGAACAGGGAATTGGTGATCAGCCCGGAGCTTTCATGCTTGCCGTAGGCGCCGGTAATTAAGGCCACCCGATGAGCTTGCAAGAATGCGCGCAGTTCCCGCGCGTAATCGGAGTGATTGAACTCGGGCCCCAGTAGGGCCGGAAAGGCCGTTTCCGACCACATCACAAAATCGACGGCCGGATTTTCCGCCAGACCGGCTTCGGTAACCTGTAAATATTTCTTTAAAATTTCGCCGCGCAAGCCCCTGCCGTGCTCCATCGCCTGCTTCTCAAGATTGCTGATATCCGCCTGCACCATCATGGTAACCAGGGAGGCATCCGGCTCCGGCAAGCGATTTTTTAGCCACATGCCGCCGCCATTCAGGCCCAGAAAAACCAATAAAATTGCCGTCAAGCTCAATTTGCCGCCGATGTGCGCCCGTTGCCGCCAAGCCAATAACACCGGCAGATTGGCCAATATCGTCAACATGCTCAAACCGCTGAAACCGACAAACTCGGCCCACTGGTAAACCGGCGCGCCGGCCCCGTACCAGCTATAGCCGAAATTCCATTTGAACAACATCGGCACGTAGAGTTCGGCCAGCGCCGTGAGCACGGCCATCAGCGCGAACGAAGACCGGTCCGAGACGTAAAACCCGCGACTCCAGAACCACAACGCTCCCGCCACCGGCACGAATACATGGCCGAACAAGGCAAACAAGGCCATGCCGATAGCGGATACAAACCAGTTCACCATGGCAAATTCATGCAAGGTGTAGGTCACCCAGTTAAAGCCGATCAAGGTATAAATAAAGCTGGTCAGCAGACCGCCGAGCACAACGTTTTTCAAGCTGTTCTGTTGCCGCCAAAACAACCACAACGGCACAAAGCAAAACAACGACGCCCAAGGAGGGAAGGGAATATAACTGGTGCCAATGAAAACGCCGGACAACACCGGCAACCACCATTGAGAATTTTTAGCCGGCCACAGCTTGCGCATACTCGGATATCCCGCCCCAGGAATTGAAAAAACCGATTGTACCCGATTGCTTGACGAAACCCCGGTTGGAAACCCATGCGCTTGGGATAACCACCAAATAACGGTAACCGTGTTCGCGTAGCCGGATCAAATTACTTTCCGTGGCGATGCCGGCATCCATGACCACCAGAGCGCCGGCGAGCGCTTCCAGGTCTTTCAGCATCCCAGCCAGGGTCTTAAAAGCCTATTACCGGCAATGCGACGTGATCCGCGAAGCATGGGACAAGGTAATGACCGAATGCCGCCACGCTATCCTGCTTTCCCGGATGATTTGCGTGGCCTGCAATGCGGCGCCAAAACTACGCGAGTTGGAACGCCTTGCAAAAAGCACGGCGATTTATCGAAACGGGCGTTGTCTATTCCATGGGGGTTGCAGTACGGGGCCGACTTCCCAGGCTGGCAAAGCGCGGGCAGCGATGAACGGTCACTGCCCGAAGAAGAAGCGAACTCATGAAGGGTGATAAAACCTGATTTTTCGACCAGGTTTTCCGCGCGGCAAAGTGTGATTATTTGCCATGAGAAAAGTGGAGTCATGCGACTATACAAAACGCCAGATCGAGTGGGTTTTGCAATCCAGATGCTGTGAACATGCGAAGCCATGTAATACTGGAAAATACCTACAGCGCGCGGCCTCGTTAAGCGTCAGAGTGCAAACCGAGGTTTGCACCTCGGAAGGGATTAGCTGAACACTATTCTATATGGCGCCATTTTGGCGACAGTGCTACACTAAACGGAATATTCCATTTGATCGCAGGTAAACACCATGGAAACTGTCACAGCCAAGCAAGACCGCATCGGCGCGCGCGTCCCGCATGAGGTTTACGAAACATTGTGCCGTGCTGCCGAACTGACCGGTGCCACGGTCAATCAGTTTTTAGTGCAGTCGGCCTTAAAAGAAGCCCAGGCCGTTATCGAGCGCGAGGAAGTCATCCGTTTATCCCCTCGCGACTGGAATTGGTTGCTTGATCTGATGGAAAACCCGCCGCAACCCAACGCCAAGTTGCAGGCCGCTATGAAGCACTACCAGGACGCGAAGCAAAACGATGCAGATAATACCTTTAACTGGGGACCATGATCGGCAACGGTTTGATTGCGGCTGTGAAGAACTGAATGACTGGTTGCGAAAGGTTGCTCGCCAGCATCAGGACAAAGGACTGTCGAAAACCTTTGTTGCTATCGACGAAGCCAAGCCAACTCAAATTTGCGCCTATTACGCTCTCACACTAGCCGAACTCGAAAATCGCCATCTGCCGGCTGCTTGGGGTAAAAAAATGCCTCGCCGCATACCTGGGGTTCGATTGGGTCGGTTGGCCGTCGATCAGGTATTCCAAAATAAGCGGCTCGGCGAGTTACTGCTGATTGATTCCTTGATGCGCGCGCGGCGTATCCATACCGAGGCGGGAGGCATCGGTTTATTTGTCGACGCGATTGATGAACCAGCGGCTGCTTACTATCGGCGTTTTGGATTTGAAGCTTCGCCGGATAATCCGCTGTTGCTATTCTTATCTTGCACAGCAATTGGCTCGTAAAAAAGGGACGCCACAATGATTTCTAACCGCACAGGCCGGACCCTAAAGTATTCACCAGTAAATGCGTATTTCCTTTCAAATTAGGACTTTTTACAATGGATACTAAGGACAAAAAAGCCCTCAGTGAAACCGACATCTGCGACCTTTTCATCACCCCGGCTATCCGCGATGCAGGCTGGGATCCCGTTCGGCAAATCCGCCGCGAAGTAACCTTAACGCCAGGACCTATCGTCGTTAGGGGCAATATCTCGTCCCGCAACAAGAAAAAGAAGAAATTCGCCGACTACGTGCTGTACTGGGAACCCGGCGTGCCGGTGGCAGTCGTCGAAGCCAAAGACAACAACCACTCCGTCAGCCACGGCCTGCAACAAGCCCTGGGCTACGCGGAGATTTTGCAAGTCCCCAGCGCCTTTAGTTCCAACGGCGACGCTTTTGCCGCACATAACAAAGTTCCAAAGCCAAACGAAGACATCGAAACCGAATTTGCACTCGATGCCTTTCTTCCACCTGACCTACTTTGGCAACGTTACAAACACTATCGAGGCATAGACGACCAAAACGAAAAACTGGTCGTTCAGCCCTACTACGAAGACAGCAACAGCAAACAGCCGCGCTATTACCAAGTCGAAGCCATCAACCGCACCATTGAAGCCATCGCTAACCAGCAAAAGCGCGTGCTGTTGGTGATGGCCACCGGCACCGGCAAAACTTACACCACCTTCCAAATCATCTGGCGATTGTGGAAGGCCAAGCAGGTCAAGCGCATACTGTTTCTGGCAGACCGCAACATTCTGGTCGATCAAACCCTGGTCAACGACTTTAAGCCGTTCGGTTCGGTGATGACCAAAATCAAAAACCGCAAGCTCGACCCGGCTTACGAAATTTACCTGGGTTTGTATCAAGCCATCACCGGCCCCGCCGAAGAAGACAAAATCTTTAAAAACGTCTCGCCCGACTTTTTCGACATGATCGTCATCGACGAATGCCATCGTGGCAGCGCCGCCGACGATTCCGCCTGGCGGGAAATCCTCGATTACTTCAAAGACGCCATTCAACTCGGTTTGACCGCCACGCCCAAAGAAACCAAATACGTCTCCAGCACCGATTACTTCGGCAAACCGGTTTACACCTACAGCCTCAAACAAGGCATCGAAGACGGTTTTCTTGCCCCCTACAAAGTAGTGCGCATCGACATCGACAAAGACATTCACGGCTGGACGCCGCCGACTGGCATGACCGACGACCTCGGCAACGCCATCGAAAACCGCACCTACAACCGAGCGGACATGGACCGGATTTTGGTGCTCAACCAACGCACCAAACTGGTTGCCAAGCGCGTGATGCAATATCTGCTGGCAACCGACCCTTACGCCAAAACCATCATCTTCTGCGAAGACATCGACCACGCCGAACGCATGCGCGTCGCCATCGTCAACGCCGCTGGTAATTTGGCATTGGATAATCCCAAATACGTCATGCGCATTACCGGCGACAGCGTGGAAGGCAAAGCCGAACTGGACAACTTTATCGACCCGGAAAGCACATTCCCGGTCATCGCCACCACCTCGGAACTGCTCACCACGGGCGTCGATGCCAAAACCTGCAAGCTGATCGTGCTGGATAAAACCATCAGCTCGATGACCATCTTCAAGCAAATCATCGGTCGTGGCACCCGTATCGACGAAGAATTCGGCAAGTTCTTCTTCACCATCATGGACTTCAAAAAAGCCACCGAACTGTTCCGCGATCCGGATTTCGACGGCGAACCGGTGGTGATTTACGAACCCGACGATGGCGACGATCCCGTGCCGCCCGATCCGGAGCCGGACGGCGAAGAAGACGGCGACGACATCGAAGAACCCGCTGGCACGTATAAAATCCGCGTCAGCGGCGTACCGGTCAGAATCATCGCCGAGCGCGTCGAATACCTCGGCCCGGACGGCACCCTGATTACCGAATCCTACCGCGACTTCACCCGCAAACAGATTCAATCCGAGTTCGCCTCCTTGGACGAGTTTCTGCAACGCTGGCACAACGCCAAGAAAAAACAGGCCATCATCGACCTGCTGGAAGACTATGGCATCGTGTTGGATAACCTGGCCGCCGAAGTCGGCAAGGACTACGGCGATTTCGACCTAATCGCCCACATCGCCTACGACCAGCCGCCGTTGACTCGGAAGGAACGCGCCAACAACGTCAAAAAGCGCAACTACTTCACCAAATACGGCGAACAAGCCCGCGCCGTGCTGAATGCCTTGCTGGACAAATACGCCGACGAAGGCATCGGTACCATCGAAAGCGCCAAAGTGCTCAAACTCAAACCGTTTAGCGACATCGGCACGCCGGTCGAAATCATCAACCAAGTCTTTGGCGGCAAGGACCAATACGAAATCGCGATACAAGAATTAGAGCAAGAGTTGTTCTCCCTCTCCAGCGGGAGAGGGCCGGGGTGAGGAGAATAAAAAATGTCCCTAACCAGCAACGCCCGCAATCTCAGAAAAAACCAAACCGACGCCGAACACCTGCTGTGGCGACATTTGCGAGACCGGCAACTATGCGGCCAAAAATTCCGCAGGCAGTACCCCATCGACACTTACATCGTCGATTTTGTCTGCCTGGAGGTAAAATTGATCGTCGAACTGGACGGCGGCCAACATGCCGAACAGCTCGAATACGACCACCGCCGCACCGAGCAACTACAAAAACGCGGCTTCAAAGTGCTGCGTTTTTGGAACAACGACGTACTACAAAACATCACGAGTGTGTTGGAAGCCATCAGATTGGCGATTTTAAACAATTAGGCTAACAACTCCTTCTCCCTCAGGGACGACTGCAAGGATGCAGGAGGTAGAGCAAAGCAGGAGCATTTGCCGAGAAGGCAGGAATGAGGGGGATCAGAACAGTGCGAAGCTGCTTTAATTTCCCCTCACCCAACCCTCTCCTTTATGCCCCTTGGGTACTTTGGAGAGGGCTTTTAATAACAGGACAAAGACATACATGAGCAACGTTTCCGGCATCATCAAATCCATCCAAGACATCATGCGCAAGGATGTCGGCGTCGATGGCGACGCCCAGCGCATCAGTCAATTGGTGTGGCTGTTCTTTTTGAAAATTTTCGATGACCGCGAACAAGAACTGGAACTGATTGAAGACGACTACCAATCGCCGCTGCCCAAACACCTGCGCTGGCGTAACTGGGCGCAAGACCCGGAAGGCATGACCGGCGACGAACTGGCCGATTTCGTCAACCTGCAACTGTTCCCCACCCTGAAAGACCGTCTGCCGCTACACGGCCCCTCAGGCCAACGTGCCCAAGTGGTGCGCGACGTGTTCGAAGACGCCTACAACTACATGAAATCCGGCACCTTGCTGCGCCAGGTCATCAATAAAATCGGCGAAATCGACTTCAACAACACCGCCGACCGCCACACCTTCGGCAGTATTTACGAACAAATTCTCAAAGACCTGCAAAGCGCCGGTAACGCCGGTGAGTTTTACACCCCGCGCGCCGTCACCCAATTCATCGTCAACCGCATCGACCCGCAACTGCACGAAACCGTGCTCGACCCGGCCTGCGGCACCGGCGGCTTTTTAAGCTGTGCTATCGACCACAAGCGCGACCGTTACGTCAAAACCGAACAGGACGAACAAACCCTGCAAGCCTCGATCCGCGGCGTCGAGAAAAAAGCCCTGCCGCACATGCTCTGCGTCACCAACATGATTCTGCACGGCATCGACACGCCCACCAACATCCGCCACGACAACACCCTCAGCCGTCCGTACAAGGACTACGGCAACGCCGACCGCGTCGACGTCATCATCACCAACCCGCCGTTCGGCGGCATGGAAGAAGACGGCATCGAAAACAACTTCCCGGCCCAGTTCCGCACCCGCGAAACCGCCGACTTGTTCATGGCCTTGATCATCAAACTGCTCAAAGACAAGGGCCGCGCCGCCGTGGTGTTGCCTGACGGCTTTTTGTTCGGCGAAGGCATGAAAACCCGCCTCAAGGAAAGCCTGCTGAGCGAATGCAAGCTGCACACCATCGTCCGTCTGCCCAACGGCGTGTTCAACCCTTACACCGGCATCAAAACCAACATCCTGTTTTTCGACAAAGGCACGCCGACGCAAACCGTTTGGTATTACGAGCACCCGTATCCGGACGGCGTGAAAAGCTACAACAAAACCAAGCCGATGCGTTTTGAAGAATTTCAAACCGAAATCGCCTGGTGGGGCAGCGCCGCCGACGGCTACGCCAGCCGCCAAGCCACGGAACAAGCCTGGCCAGTGTCTATCGACGACATCAAAGCCCGCAACTACAACCTGGACATCAAAAACCCGCACGTCGGCGAACAAATCAGCCACGACCCGGACGAACTGCTGCAACGCTACGCCCAACAGCAACAGGAAATCGGCCAATTGCGCGACCAGCTTAAAGCCGTGCTGCAGCAAGCCTTGCAACGTTAACAATAAATCCCCTCTCCCACTGGGAGAGGGTTAACGACCTATCTTTCTTCAAAACCTTATATGGATCGTTCTCACATAACATACAAGGGCTAGGGTGAGGGTGTGTTAAAACAATGCGAAGCCGCAATGATTGAAGCCACATTATTTTAAATTTCCCCTCACCCAACCCTCTCCCTTCGGAGAGGGCTTTTGAAACGCACACAATATGAACGAATTCATCAGCCAACATTTAGCTATTTGTACCACTGCCATCGCCAGCAAAAGCAACTCAGGTCGTGGTAGAAAATCCCCCTCTCCAGCGCACCCTATAGGGCATAAAGGAGAGGGCCGGGGTGAGGGGAATCCAACTAATACCCGCAACGCCAAGTACACCGCATACGGCATCAAAAAACTGCGCGAATTGATATTGGAATTGGCGGTGCGGGGGAAGTTGGTTACACAAGACCCAAATGACGAGCCTGCAAGAACTTTGTTAGATAAAATTTACCTTCAAAAAACGCGATTGATAGATGAAGGAAAACTAAAACCACAGAAAGGTCTTCCTGAAATTTCAGAGGAAGAAATGCCCCCTCATTTACCAACTGGCTGGGAGTTGGTCAGACTTGGCGAGATAATCAATGTGCTTAACGGGCGAGCATATAAAAAACATGAGATGTTGCAGGAAGGCACACCTCTATTAAGGGTTGGAAATCTATTTACATCAAATGAATGGTACTACTCAGATTTAGAACTCGAGCCTGATAAGTACATAGATAATGGCGATTTGATTTACGCGTGGTCAGCGTCTTTCGGACCGTTTATTTGGCAAGGCGGAAAAGCTATATACCACTACCATATTTGGAAATTAGACCTCTATGATCCTTCATGCCTTGATAAGCAGTTTTTGTTTTATTTTTTTACATCGATAACTGAAAAAATTAAGGCATCAGGAAACGGAATTGCAATGATCCATATGACGAAAGAACGGATGGAAAAATTGATTTTGGAAATCCCTCCTCTCGCCGAACAACACCGCATCGTCGCCAAAGTCGATGAATTGATGGCGCTGTGCGATCAACTGGAGCAGCAGCAAACCGATCATCTCGCCGCCCATCAAACCCTGGTGCAAACCCTGCTCGACACACTGACCCAAGCCGCCGATGCCGCCGAATTTGAGCAAGCCTGGAGCCGCATCGCCGACCACTTCGAGACCCTGTTCACCACCGAATCCAGCATCGACCAACTCAAACAAACCCTCCTGCAGTTGGCCGTGATGGGTAAATTGGTGCCGCAAGATCAGAATGATGAGCCTATAAGTGTTTTACTGGAAAGAGATGCCAAACAAAAGGAGAAAACAGGTAAACAAGGAAATCTAAAAAATGAAAAAGAACTATCCGAGATTTTGGCAGACGAAAAACCGTTTCAATTACCTAGTAACTGGCGTTGGGTGCGTTTAGATGACTTATCACCAGAATTTCAAAATGGTGCTTCGAGCCGAGGTGATAAATCAGGAAAAGAGATTATCGTATTAAGATTGGCTGATATTGATAATTGGAAAGTGTCGTTAAGAGATACAAGAACGTTAACAATATTGGAACAATCAATAGCTAAATATTCTCTTCAGAAGAATGATGTTTTAATAATTAGAGTCAATGGCAGTGCTGACATTGTTGGGAGATTTGTATTATGTGATGAAAGTTATGGTGCAATCTATTGCGACCACTTTATTCGCTTGCGGTTTCCCCGAGAAATTTTAGTTCCAGGTTATTTAGTGCTGTTAGGTTTGTCCGACCTTGTAAGGAATCGGATTAAACATCTGTTTATCAGTACCGCTGGCCAAAAAACTGTAAATCAGAAGCATATTGGTTCACTCGTGGTTTCTGTTCCACCAATTTATGAACAACACCGAATCGTCGCCAAAGTCGATGAACTGATGGCCCTCTGCGACGCCCTCAAAGCCCGCATCGCCGCCGCGCAAACCACGCAGCTTCAGCTCGCCGATGCGATTGTCGAGCAAGCCGTCGCCTGAGCGGGTATTTCTCCCTCTCCCATTGGGAGAGGGCCGGGGTGAGGGTGATCATCCAATTTATTCCCCTCACCCTAACCCTATCCCTGAGGGAGAGCAACTGTTATTGAGAGGATTGATTCGACAAGGTCCGCTGACGACAACCCACTATCGAAAACCGGCTTCATGATCACCATCCACGCCACCAAAAAGCTGTATGCAAAACTGCCAGCCCTTGCCAGTGTCCTGGATTCCGCTGGCGCTGCACGAGGCTACACGACGACAAGCCGATGGCCTTTATCGGCGTTGTGAGCGCATCCAATACCAACGCCTTGAATAACCCCATAACAACTTGACAGGCATGATTACCGGCACGGCGATCAAAACTATTGTTCATATGGCCTTGGTTGGCTTACCGGCGGCTTTTTATTGCCGGTTTTTATGGTTTTTTTTTGAACTGTCCCGCCAGTGTCCCATTGATAATTTATGCGGGGTTAAAAATTGTATAAGCCATTGATTTTAATGGTGCCGACAATAGGAATCGAACCTACGACCTTCGCACGGCCAGCGATTAAGCCCTTTAAACGGGAAGCTCCTGGCAAAAACGGAGCAAATTTTACACCGCCCTGCTTCTGACCTCGCTCAAAGTCTCGTCTATCAACAACTCGCCGTTGCGGTAGACGCTGCGCAGCAAGTTTTCTCTTTCGCCCAAGTCCTGTTCGCGTATCGTTTGCAAACGGCCCGCATCGTCACGCACCAGGGCCAGCCGGCCGCGTTTGGATTGTTTACCGGGGTCGGTAACCGGGTCTTTGTAGACGTCTTGCCAACTGTCG
The DNA here is from genome assembly GCF_024505185.1 of Methylomonas subterranea. Classification (GTDB taxonomy): domain Bacteria; phylum Pseudomonadota; class Gammaproteobacteria; order Methylococcales; family Methylomonadaceae; genus Methylomonas; species Methylomonas subterranea. The sequence continues at coordinate 28,218 of NZ_JANIBJ010000002.1, read as the reverse complement.
CTTATGCAAATCGCCGAGGCTTTCATCGCAAACTTCAAGGTATCGCGGTCCAGTTTCTGCAGCAGGCCGGCGCCCATGCCGAAGGCCAGATTGTCGGCGCTATAGCCGTGCTGTTTCAGATTTTCCAGAATTTGACCGATGCTGTTGATGTTGACGCCATCGCCCTGGATCACTCGCACCGCCGGGTGCAGCAGACGGTAACCGTTGACGCTTTCCGCACCGAAGTGTTGCTCCAGTTTCTGCACGGTTTTCAACACTACCTCGACCGGATCGCCGGAGTCCGGGCGCACCACCAAGCGGCCGCCGGATTCGACGATTTGCCGCTTGAAGCGGCTACCCCATAGGTCCAAGGCCTGCCATAAATCGTAGGAATCGCTGACCACCGCAACCAGCTTATCCTTGCCGATGAATTGATTCAGCATGTTCTGGTAGGCGTCGGCTTCGCGTTCGCGGCCCCAGGCGGTGATGGTGGAGTGTTCGGCGGCCGGAATCGAATAAGCCGGCATGCCGCTTTCGTTGTAATAGCGTTTGGCGGCCAGCACCGCGCTCAAGGTATCGGTACCCTTGAAGTTGACCAGGTGCGCCAGCCCGGCGATGGCGGCCGATTCGAACGACGACACGCCGCGAGCGCCGAAGTCGTGCAACTTGAAATCCAGCCCGGACAGGTCGGCGCCGGTTTCTTTCAGATAACGGGCAATCAACTGCTTGCAGGCATGGGAACGGGTGGCCACCGTGGTGCCGTACCAGGCGGCGCGCAGAATCATGGTTTCCAGATAACTGGTCAGCCAATAGCAGTTCGGATCGGTATTGACGATCTGCATCATGACCTGGCTAGGCTCGGTGACCATGCCTTCCGGCATCGCTTGAATGTGCAGAGGCAGGTAACCGCCGTGGGTATCGACGATGTATTGCCAGCCCGGGCGATTGAACGGCACGCCGTGAGCATTCAGGATCACTTCGGCCTCGTCCAGCATCGCCGCCGTGACGGGCTTCAACAGATAATCCTTGATGAACATCTGCAGGCCGAAAAACACGATGTTGGGGTAATCGCCGCCGCGCGATTCGACGTAGGACGACACGAATTGGGTGCCGGGCGGGTATTGCCAAAAGTGGCTGGACTTGTAGCTGTCGGTGTTGAGTATCAGGTTGTCGGATAATGCGTGCATCTGAAATTCCTCCAGAAAGTGAATTGACGGCCCGGTCTGTCCGGGCCGCGTGGATAAAAGTTTAGTCGCCTATCAGGTGTTGGATCATAAAGTAATGATCCTCGAACATTTTTTCAGGATTGAGTTCCGCCAACGGCAGCCAAAAGGCCTTTTCGGCATCGTCGCCACCCTTGACCTTGGGCAATTGCCGCGAGTCTTCCAGTTGTATCAAAAAGGCCTGGGTGATGGTGCGGCCGCGCGCCGAACGGTAGGGCGCGTCGAAGGTCTCGGTCTTGACGACGGAGCCTTTCAGCACCGGCAGCGGCACCTTCAGGCCGGTTTCCTCGCGCAGTTCGCGCAGACAGGCGTCCTGCAGGCGTTCGGTCTGATTGACGAAACCGCCAGGCAGCGCCATCTGGCCCTTGCCGGGTTTGGCGCGGCGCTTGACCAACAGGATGTGGCCGGACTGAACGACCAGCGCATCGACGGTCAGGAATACCGGCGGATAGGGCGAAGCGGCCCAGGCCGCTTTGTACTGCCGCACGAAACCGAATTCGTCGGCGATACCGGCGTAAGTATCCTGGCTTTTAAAGCCGGCCAGATAATGCCGAACCGGTTTGGGCAAATGCTCGGAGTAAGCTGATTCCGGGGCGTCGTTGAAATAGCTTTCCCTTATTTGGGTGGCGTTGATGTCCTTCAGGTTGTCGACGTCGACCGATTGCCACTGCGGAAACAGCTTCAAATAGTACGAGCTTTCGTCCTTGCCGTGGCCTATCAAGGCGATGGCCGGCGGCCGGTGCGGAACCGGGTGCAACGCTTCCGTCACGCCGGCAACGATTTTTTGTACGGAGCGTACCCATGCCGCTTCGTTATAGGGCGAATCGATGATCGGCAGTACGTGAATTCTATCCGCGTCGCTTTTGGCGAAAGCCGAAAGGATCATGTCCTTGCGCTCCGCGTAAGACCAAGGATTTCGATAAGACGCCGGCATATGCGCCGAACCGCACAAGACGATGACGCGTTCGGAAACCGACAGCGCTTGCTGAATAACGTGGGCGTGGCCGTTATGAAACGGCTGAAAACGGCCGATGAAGACCGCAAATTGGTATTTTTTCATGGTTGGGCTCCCCTTCCATTATTGAATCGGACTTCGTCTGTCGAAGGCCGTGCAGGGATTATAGCCAGCGTTGGTAGGAAATTTCCAATGTTATTTGGTAACTATTCAGCATTGATCTGCAATGTCTCAATCGATTCGAATCGCGACAACATGTCCCCATTCACCAAATCCGCCTAACCCCATAGCTATCGAACAATGCTTCATTGCTGATCAAGGCAATATTCTCGGCTTGGGCTTGGGCGATCAACATGCGGTCGAAAGGATCACGGTGCGGACCGGGCAGGCTGCCGGCTCGCAACGCGTGGTCGGTTGTGATGGCCAGCGGAGTAAACCCTTGTTCCTTCAGACAATCCTGGTAGCTGTCGACCACGGCTTCGGCGCCCGGCAATTTGCCGATACGCACTTTGGTGGCGATCTCCCAGGCCGAAGCGGCGCTGACCAGAATGACGTGACTGGGCTCGGCAATCCATTCTTTGGCAATCCGAGACAGCTTTTCGTTACCGTCCAACCACCACAACAAAGTGTGGGTATCCAGCAGAGCTTTCATCTATTGCGCCCAGGCATCCAATTCGTCGTCCGGTAATGCCTCGAAGAAAGCTTCGGTAACCGGGGCTTGACCTTTCATTGCGCCGAACCGCCGTTGCGGACGGCTTTCGATTATCGGCACCAGCTTGACTAACGGCACTTTCCCCTTGGCGATGATAACTTCCTCGCCGGCAAACGCTTGCTCGACCAAGCTGGATAAATGGGTTTTGGCGTTATAAAGAGTATAGGTGCTCACGAGCACTCCTTGACCAAATTAATTGACCAATTCAGTATAGCCCCTAGCATGCGATGCGGCAACGAAAGGTAAGGAAGGCAATCTTTAAACGTCTCGAAGACTGCTGGTTTAATAGTGTTTTAACGCCTGAAACAGTCACTTCGTGGGCCATCATCTGACAAAAATCACCCTCGGCAAGCGCGCCCGTTTGCTTAATTCCCGGCCCGCGCCGCTCACAGTGCGCCAGACGATCACATCCTCGGCTTGTTCGTCCACGGCAATTTTGAAGCTGTCGCCGCCGAGTTGCAGGTAGGCGACCAGTTCCGCCAGACCGTATTGCAGCGGATGGCGAAGGCAGAGTTCGGCCAGTGTGATTTGCGGTTTGTCTTGCAGGGCGTGGCGAATGTGGCGGGCCAGTTGCGCCTTGTCGATGACGATTTGCGAGAACAAGGCGCCGGCGTCGACCTCATCATCACCGGCTTCCAGCGCGATGTCGCAGATTCGAGGTTTGACGCTGGGCGTGTGCAGCGGGCGCTCCATCGGCAGTTCGATGTCGGCACCGGCTTCGGCGATGCTCATCACTTCGCCGGCCGGTTGGCATTCGCGAAGGCTTAGTGCCTTGGCTTCGATGCCGTGCAGGATTTCCATGATGCGGCGGTTTTCCAGCCAGGCCTGATCGTCGAGAAAGCGGCGCAGTTGCCGGCTCAGTTCGGCGACGGTACGCTGGGTGTGTTCGCCGGCTTCCAGCCAGTCGTAATGCACCCGGCGGATGCGGGTGTCGGGCTTGAGCTCGGCGACGGGTTGCAGCGCCAGCACCCTTTCCAATAAGGCCGACAATTCCTCCTGGCGGCGGCTGGACATCAAAAAATCCCAGAAGGCGCGGAAACTGCGGCCTTGGTCGGAATCGGCGATGGCGTCGCGCTCGCCCATTATTTCTTCCAGCAACTCGCCCTTGGCGCCCTCCCACAAGGCGATACGCTCTCTCACTCTTCGGTCCAGGCCGCGAAAGTTATGTTCCACCTCGCGAAAGTCGCCGAGCAGTTCGCGGGCCAGCGCGGTGAATTGCTGGAAACGGTCCTTCAGCGCGGTGTCGTCCAGCAAGGCCAGTTCGCCGGCCTCTGCTCGGGCGATTTCGGCATCGATCTCGTTGCGGCGCTTGCGTAGTTCGGCGATGCGGGTTTCCGGATCGGTCTCGCTGCCTTCGCTCATCTGTTTCAATAATTCGAACAAGGTCAACAAGCGCGATTCGGTGCCGACGAAGGCGCGTTCGCTCAGGGTGCCCAACCAAACGATGGCTTTTTCGGTGGCCGGCGTCAGGTCGAAATAAGGCTCGTCCGAACCTTGGCGGTAAAACTTGCGCAGCCAACCCTTGTCGTTACCGGCCCAGTCGTTCAGATATTCCAAGGCCGGCTTGGGGAAAGCCTCGTGACCCAGGCGCTCGCGCAGACCGAACAATTCATCCTCCAGCGCTTCGGTCAGATCGGCTTGGGCAATCAAGCGCTGGTTGGGGGCGACGAAGGCCCGGTGCAGAAAAGCGGCAATCAACGGGGCATGCGGCGAATTCAGCAGGCGCCAGGCCGGGTGGTTTTGCCAGAGCAGGTCCAGGGTGGAGTAGTCTAGGTTAGGCATTCATGATTCGCTTGACTGATTTTGGATGCGGGCGCGCCGCGAAATGATAGACCTTGCCAATGTCGTCCGAAAACCTAAGCAAAACACTTGGTTTTCCTTGACGAAAGCGTCTAAAGACAGTAGTTTACACAACCTTTTTTTGTAAAAAGCATTTTCAGGTTTGATTAGTATTTTGAGGACATAAAATTGGAACTCAGCGGCGGACATATCGTTGTCCAGTGTCTTAAAGACGAAGGCGTCGAATTTATTTTTGGCTATCCGGGTGGCTCGGTTTTGCACATCTATGATGCCATTTTTCATCAAGACGACGTAAAACACATCCTGGTACGCCACGAACAGGGCGCCACCCATTCGGCCGATGCTTATGCGCGCGCCACCGGCAAGCCCGGCGTGGTGCTGGTGACCTCCGGCCCAGGCGCCACCAACGCGGTGACCGGTATCGCCACGGCTTACATGGATTCCATCCCCATGGTGATTCTGTCCGGTCAGGTGCCGTCGCCGGTGATCGGCAGCGATGCGTTCCAGGAGGTCGACACCGTCGGCATCACCCGCCCCTGCGTCAAACATAATTTCCTGGTCAAGGATGTCCATGACATCGCCGAAACCATCAAAAAGGCTTTTTATTTGGCGACTACCGGCCGTCCCGGCCCGGTGCTGGTCGATATTCCCAAGGACATTACCGACCCGAATATCAAGGTACCCTACAAGTACCCGAAAAAAGTCAACATGCGCTCCTACAACCCGGTGGTGGTTGGCCACAAAGGCCAGATCAAGCGCGCGGTGGAAGTATTGCTGTCCGCGCAGCGGCCGATGATTTATTCCGGCGGCGGGGTGATTTTGGGCGAAGGCCATAAAGAATTGACCGAACTGACCCAAATGCTGGGCTACCCGATCACCAACACCCTGATGGGCTTGGGCGCTTATCCGGCCACCGACAAACAGTTCGTCGGCATGCTAGGCATGCACGGCACTTACGAAGCCAACATGGCGATGCACGAAAGCGACGTGATTCTGGCGGTCGGCGCCCGCTTCGACGACCGGGTGACCGGCAAGCTGGCCGAATTCTGCCCTTACGCAAAAATCATCCATATCGATGTCGATCCGTCGTCGATTTCCAAAACCGTGCGGGTCGACATTCCTATCGTCGGCGAAGTCAAACCGGTATTGGAGCAAATGATAGACTTGGTCAAGGAAAGCAAGCTGAAGCCGTCCAAACCGGCTCTGGAAGCTTGGTGGCAATTGATCGAAAGCTGGCGTTCGGTCAACTGCCTGGATTACGACAGAGGCAGTTTGTTCATCAAGCCGCAATTCGTTATCGAGCAGTTGTACGAAGTGACCCGTGGCGACGCTTACGTCACTTCCGACGTGGGCCAGCATCAGATGTATGCCGCCCAATATTACAAGTTCGACAAACCCCGGCGCTGGATCAATTCCGGCGGCTTGGGCACCATGGGCTTCGGTTTGCCGGCCGCCATCGGCGTCAAACTGGCATTCCCGGATGCCGACGTTGCTTGCGTAACCGGCGAAGCCAGTATTCAAATGTGCATACAAGAGCTATCGACCGCCTTGCAATACCACACGCCGGTGAAGATCATCAACTTGAACAACCGCTACATGGGCATGGTGCGGCAGTGGCAGGAGTTTTCCTACCAAAGCCGTTACTCGCAGTCGTATATGGACACCATTCCGGAATTCGTCAAGCTGGCGGAGGCCTACGGACATGTCGGCATCCGGGTGGAAAAACCGGCCGACGTGCGCCCCGCCCTGCAGGAAGCCTTCGCGATGAAAGACCGTACCGTATTCCTGGACTTCATCACCGACCGTACCGAAAACGTCTACCCCATGATCGAAGCCGGCAAGGCCCATCACGACATGAAGTTGCGGCTGGCCCCCGGCACGCCGCTGGACAGGGAGTTATCGTAAATGAGACATATCATCTCGATCCTGATCGAAAACGAAGCCGGCGCCCTGTCGCGGGTTGCCGGGCTGTTTTCCGCCCGCGGCTATAACATCGAATCGCTGACCGTGGCGCCGACCGAAGACGCCAGCCTGTCGCGCATGACCCTGGTCACTCGCGGCAACGACGAGATCATCGAGCAAATCACCAAGCAGCTGAACAAACTGGTCGACGTGGTTAAATTGATCGATCTGGCCGACGCCCCGCATATCGAACGCGAATTGATGCTGGTAAAAATCAAAACCAACGCCGAAACCCGCGAAGAAGTCAAACGCATGGTCGACATCTTTCGCGGTAAAATCATCGACGTCACGCCCGCCAGCTACGTAGTGGAAATGACAGGCCAACCCAGCAAGCTGGACGCCTTCATTCACGGTTTCGAGGAAGACAGCATCATCGAAGTGGTGCGCTCTGGCCCGACCGGCATATCGCGCGGCGAAAAAGGCTTACACCTTTAACTTTACACCCATAAGAAAACGAGAAAATCTATGCAAGTTTATTACGACAAAGACGCCGACCTGTCGGTCATCCGAGGCAAGAAAGTCGCCATCATCGGTTACGGCTCACAGGGCCATGCCCACGCCAACAACCTGAAAGACTCGGGTGTCGACGTGGTGGTCGGCTTGCGCGCCAATTCCGCGTCTGTCGCCAAGGCCCAAGCCTCCGGCCTGACTGTCAAAGACGTGCCGGAAGCCGTAGCCTACGCCGACGTGGTGATGATCCTGACCCCGGACGAATTCCAATCCAAGCTTTACAAGGAAGAAATCGAACCGAATATCAAACAAGGCGCTGCTTTGGCGTTTGCTCACGGCTTTGCCATTTTGTACAACCAAGTCGTGCCGCGCGCCGACCTGGACGTGATCATGATCGCCCCAAAAGCGCCTGGTCATACCGTGCGTTCCGAATTCGTCAAGGGCGGCGGCATTCCGGACTTGATTGCGATTCATCAAGACGCCTCCGGCATGGCTAAAGCCATCTGCCTGTCTTACGCTTCCGCCATCGGCGGCGGTCGCTCCGGCATCATCGAAACCACCTTCCGCGACGAAACCGAAACCGACTTGTTCGGCGAACAGGCGGTATTGTGCGGCGGCGCGGTCGAACTGGTGAAAGCCGGTTTCGAAACCCTGACCGAAGCCGGTTACCCGCCCGAAATGGCCTATTTCGAGTGTCTGCACGAATTGAAGCTGATCGTGGATTTGATGTACGAAGGCGGCATCGCCAACATGAACTACTCGATCTCCAACAACGCGGAATACGGCGAGTACGTCACCGGCCCGAAAGTGATCAACGAAGAAAGCCGTTGGGCCATGAAACAAGCCCTGGCAGACATTCAACAAGGCAAATACGCCAAGCAATTCATCCTGGAAGGCCAAACCGGCTACCCCGAGATGACCGCGCGCCGCCGCCTGAACGCCGAACACCCGATCGAAACCGTCGGCGCCAAATTGCGCGCGATGATGCCGTGGATCAAGGCCAACCAAATCGTCGACAAATCCAAAAACTAAGATTATCGGCTAGGATTAAAGCCCATCTTCACGATGGGCTTTTTTTTGCCCGTAGGATTTCGCGCACCACATGCTCAAATCGATTTCGCTGAACAGCGCCTTGGGTGCCGCCATGTTATTGCCGGTATTGCTCACGCCGTGCGCGGCCGATTTCATGCAATGGAGCAACAGCGAAATCCAATACCTGCACGGCGGCAATTACAACGAGCCCTTCAATCCCAACGACGTCGGCCAATCCATTATCACCGTCACCCATGCCCACGGCTGGGCCTACGGCCGCAATTTCTTCTTCATGGACACGCTGTTCAGCGAGTACGGCCAAGCAGCGCAAACCAGCCTGTACGGCGAAGCCTATAGCACCTTCAGCCTGGGCAAGATCAGCGGCCTGGATTTGTCTTACGGCATACTCAAAGATGTCGGCCTGACAGCCGGCATCAACCTGGGCGAAAACATGCACAGTCCGCAAAGCGGTTTCCGGGCCTGGCTATACGGCGTCACCGTCGACCTTAATCTGCCCGGCTTCGCCTATTTCAACATCGATTTTCTGCGCCAGCGCGTCACCGAAACCGCCGACATCGGCACCTCCTGGCAGATCACCCCGGTGTGGAAATTGCCGTTCGAAATCGCCGGCACTAAATGGAGCTTCGAAGGCTTCGCCGACTTCATCGGCCAAAACCAAACCTCGGCCCGCCAAGCCCTGGCCCAGCCGCAACTGCGCCTGGACCTGGGCGATTTCTGGGGCGACGAAAACCACCTGTTCATCGGCATCGAATACCAATATTGGCACAACAAATACGGCATCAAGGGCTTGCACGACAATGTGCCGCAGGCGTTGGTGTTGTGGAAGTTTTGAGCTCGAATCCGCGTAGTCTGGATGACGCGAGCCGGAATCCGGGTTCGAACCAAAATTTATAATCTTTACCCCGGATTGCGCTTCGCGGCATACCGGCTACGCTTTTGTTATTTGATTTGCCGCACACGATTAACGATGAAAACAGCCAATACATTGCAAACAGTACTAAGCCTTACGGCGCTGGCCATTTTGTTGGCCGCTTGCTCGCCCCGGCAAATCGTCACCGGCCACGGGCTCTCAAAACCCGCCATTTCCGAGGTCATTCCCAGCAAGAACCTGTCCGACGTGAAAAATTATTTAGGCCCTGAATTCGGCCGCACGCTGGTGGTATTCGATATCGACGATACCTTGCTGACCTCGGAAAGCTTTTTCGGCAGCGATCATTGGTACCAGTGGCAAGGCACGCTGGATCGCAACGATCCCGACTACGTGCCGTGCAAGTTCGACGTCAACGCCATCAATTACGAAACGGAAACCCTGCAAAAGACCGAAGCCGACGGCGCGCAAATCGTCAACTCGATCGAGGCCGATAAAATCATAGTTACAGCCCGCAGCCCCTACAGCCGCGGTCCGACGCTGAGGGAACTGCAAAACGCCGGATATGCCCTGCCTTTGCCGCTGGACGGCGACCCGAACGGTTTGGCGTATGGCTGGCAAGAAATCCCAAGCGCCAAGGAAGCCGCCATCAGTTATGACGACGGCGTGCTTATGGTCAGCGGGCGGAATAAAGGCAAGTTATTGCTGGACCTGTTGGCGAAACTCAAGCTGCATTACGACCACGTGATACTGGTCGACGATGGCGCCCGAAATATCAAGGCGATGCGGGCGGCGGGCATCGACTACCACGGTTTGCATTACACCCGCATCGAAAAACCGCTGCCTGTCGAGACACGTTTGGTCGCCGAAGCCAATGCCGCTTGGCAAGCACTACAACACTACCTTGCGCAAACCTTTCCACGCCGACTGGAGCAACTCCGCCACGGCCAATGCTTTTACTGAGTCGCCGGGCTGTCATGTAACCGACATGGCAAGCCCTCTGCCGACCATGTAAAATGCCGACCACCTTTTCCTTGTTTGCGAACACCATGATGCAAAAACCCCAGACCAAACGCCATCGCGGCATTTATCTGCTGCCGAATTTATTTACCACGGGCGCCATGTTCGCCGGTTTTTACGCCATTACCTCGGCCATCAACGGCCGTTTCGAAACAGCCGCCATCGCCATGTTCGTGGCCATGATACTGGACGGCCTGGACGGCCGGGTGGCCCGTCTGACCAACACCCAGAGCGAATTCGGCGTGCAATACGACAGTCTGTCCGACATGGTGTCCTTCGGTGCCGCGCCGGCCATCGTCATGTATTTGTGGACCCTATCCAGCATGGGCCAGGTCGGCCTGTTTGCCGCCTTTGTGCACATGGCCGGCGGCGCCTTGCGGCTGGCACGCTTCAATACCCAGGTTGAAGTGGCGGACAAACGTTATTTCCAAGGCCTGCCCAGCCCGGCGGCGGCGGCGATTCTGGCCGGCGGCCTGTGGTTTTGCGTGGAAAACGGTTACGAGGTGGAAAACTTCAAATACGTGGTGTTGCTGACCACCATTACCACCGGCCTGCTGATGGTCAGCAACTTCCGCTATTCCAGCTTCAAGGAAATCGACTTCAAAAACCGCGTACCGTTTATTGCCACCATACTGGCCATGCTGGTACTGGGATTTGTGCTGGCGCAACCTCAGCGCATGCTGTTTCTGCTGTCCGTGGCTTACGCGGCATCCGGGCCCATCGTCACCCTGGTGATGCGCAAAAAGCGCCTGCAAAGCCGTAAAACCTGACCTTTATGCATGACGGCAAGCGCCTGCTGACCAGCCTTGCCAAACTTTGGCAAAAATATGAGCGCCGCTTAAGCCAATGCCGGCGGACAGCCGACGAAGATGCGGTGCATAAACTGCGGATCAGCTGTCGGCGCCTGCTAGCCCTGATTCAGTTATTACAAGCGCTTGCCCCCCACTCCCACCTGCAAAAACTGCGCAAGCGTCTGAAATCCCAACTCGACGATTTCGACGAGTTGCGCGACACCCAGGTCATGTTACTGGAAGTGACCGACCGTCTCGATAGCCTGCCGGAGCTGGCTGCCTGCCATCGCCACCTACAGCTCAACGAGCAACGCCTGCTGACACAACTACCGTCGCTATTGCGGCAACGGGACAGCGAGGACTTGCAACCACTAGTGGAAAAAGCCCGCAAACAACTGCGGAGCGCATTCGGCGATAAACCCTTAACGCCACTGGTACTTGCGGCCGTCGACAACTGCTACCGCGAGGCGCTGGAGCGACATCGGCAAACCGACCCCGGCGACCCGGCAACTCTGCACTCGCTGCGAATTGCGCTGAAAAAACTCCGCTACATGCTGGCTTCGGCGCGCGAACTGCTGCCGGATTTACCAGACAGCCAGTTCGACCGCATGCAAGTCCATTTAACCCGCCTGGGCGAGATTCAAAATTCCCGCGTGTTGTCCGACAATCTGAACCGTTTCTTCGGCCATCTGCCGCCACCGGCCGTCCAGACCCATTATCAACACCGCCACCAAGCCCTACTGGACGACTATATGCAACACGCCGGCGAGATTTTGCGGTTCTGGCGCGCCAAGCCCGATCTGCCGTTTCCCTGGCAACGCCAAGAATTCCGTCCCTAATAACTTCCCTGTTTATATCCCGCGCCCTTGCCGGTCTTCTTGGCCGACTGCCGGCAAGCCCGCCGGACAGCACCTGTTTCCGGACCCGGACAGCCGGCTGACGAACAGCTTTGACAAGCATCATTTTGCAATCCAGCGCAAATTTTATTGTTTTTAATCGGCCATGCTCTGGTGTATAAGTTATGCTGACCTCGCGCGGCCAATAGTCGTTTCCACCGCTCCGCGCATTCGGCGGTATCGGTTCCGGCAATCCAGCGGCTTTACGATAAATTTGCCTTAGGATTCAGGATTCCGCACTCTCTTCCTCCGGGAGTTGGTTAGTTCTACTTTGTCACATTTAAAAAACCGCCGTCATGCCCGCCTGGAAGCGGACATCCAGCGCCATGGATGGCAGGCTTCGGTCCATCCATGGAGCCTGGATTCCGGCAATCCCTGCCGGAATGACGAATCCCTTTAAGAATCTGACAAAGTAGAATTAGGGTTAGGGATATAAATAGGGAAGTTATTAGGGACGGAATCCCTAGCGCTGACCGCCATATCGGCGTGGCGCCAAATTGCGCTGCAAATGTTTCGATATTTTTTTTGAGACCGCCATGGGAAATTTTTCATTCAATCCAACCAAGCTGCCGCAAAATCCCGATGCCTTCGGACGGGACGGCATGCTGAGGGAGTTTTTGCTGATGTTCCTGCCGGTGGCCGTGCTGGTCTTGGCGGGCACTTGGTCCTTGGGCGAAGCGCGCATCAAGGCCGAGATAGCGATGCTGATGGCCGAGGAAAAAACGTATGTGGAGCTCAGCCAGGGTCGCTTGATGCGGGAATTGGCGGTGCCGATACGGCATATGGCCAGTCTTGCCAACGAAAAGCCGGTGCGCCAGGTATATGAAGCCACGGAAGGAGCCGATTCCAAGCAAATGGAAGAAGCTTTTTTTTCCTTGATGTCGCGCAACCCCAGTTACGACAAAGTGCGCTGGATAGACAATAACGGATGGGAACGGGTTCGGGTCAACAATGTCGACGGACAGCCTCAACTGGTGGCTCGAGCCGATTTGCAGGACAAGCACGACCGCTATTTCTATCTCGACACGCTGCGTCTGGAAAAGGGCGAGATTTATATCTCTCCACTCGATCTGAACGTCGATAACGGTCAGTTCGAACTGCCCTACAAACCGACAATAAGGGTTGCAACCCGCATTTTCGCCGAAGATGGCTCGCCTCGCGGCATCCTGATCATCAATATAGCCGCCCGTGCGATGCTGAACGCCTTTGTCGACGGCGCCGGCCCGGCGGCCGATCGTATTATGCTGCTGAATGCCGGCGGTTTTTGGCTGAAGAGTCCGGATCCGAACGACGAATGGGATTTTCTGTTCCAGGGCAAAAACAACTTGGGCAACCGCCACCCGCGAGCTTGGGAAGCCATGGCGAACGTTGATCAAGGCCAAATTCTGCTGCCGGACGGACTTTGGACCTGGGACTCTTTATCACCCGTTTCCGAAACGGATATCCGGCTTTCGCACGACATCCACTGGAAAGTGGTTACCCGTTTGCCGGCGACCACCTTATCCGCGCTGCATGATCAGGTCTGGCCGATCAAATTGCTTAGCGCATTGATCATACTTTCGCTGTTCGGCGGCGGCATTGGCCGCTTGATCCAGGCAAAAACCGCCCGCGCCAGGGCCGAAAGGGAAGCGGCATTGGCGCGTAGCGAAGCCGAAGCGGCCCGCAGGCTACAGGAAGCGCAAGCCAGCTTTAGAATGCTGTTCGAAGCCAACACCAGCGGCTTATTGGTGGCCGATGCCGAGGGACGCATCATCATGGCCAATCCGGCCTTCGAAACCATGTTCGGCTACCGCTGCTCGGAACTGCTGAACCATCCGGTCGAAATGCTGTTGCCGGAAACCCTGCGCGCCGATCACGCCGAACAGCGTAAAGCCTATCAGCGGCAACCCACCAGTCGCGCCATGGGCGCCGGCCGGGATCTGCACGGTACCCGCAAGAATGGCGAGGAGTTTCCGATCGAAATCGGCTTGAGCCCTTTTCAGGACAATAACCAGGCTTTTGTCTTGGCCACGGTCGCCGATATTTCGGAGCGCAAGCGCGCCCAGGACGAAATCATGCACATGAATGAAGTTCTGGAACAGCGGGTGGCCGAACGCACCGCCGAATTACTCAGCGCCCGGCACGAGGCGGAGCGCCTGGCCAGCGTCAAGGGCAATTTCCTGGCCAACATGAGTCATGAGATCCGCACGCCCATGAATGCCATTCTGGGCCTGGCTTATCTGTTGGAAAAAGCCCACCTTCCGGCCGAGGAACATAATCTGGTCAAAAAAATCCGCATCGCCGGCCGATCCCTGCTGGGAATCATTAACGACATCCTGGATTTTTCCAAAATTGAATCCGGCCGGCTGGAAATCGAACAGGCGCCGTTTCGCCTCAATGACGTGCTGGATAATGTGGCGACCCTGATGTCCGCGGTGGAGTATAAACCCGACGTCGAGCTGATCATGGGGCCGGCTCCGGAGGGCATGGAATTTCTGCGCGGCGATGCGCTGCGCCTGGAACAGATATTGGTGAATTTGACCAGCAACGCCCTCAAATTCACCGAGCGCGGCAGCGTAGCGCTGACGGTGGAGCACCTCCCGGCAATCAACGGGCAGAATTACCTGCGATTCAGCGTGCGGGATACCGGCAAGGGCATCGCGGCCGACAAACAGGCTGAAATCTTTTCCCCCTTCGCCCAGGAAGACACCTCCACCACGCGTCGTTTCGGCGGCACCGGACTGGGGCTGTCCATCTGCCAATACCTGGTGAAGATGATGGACGGCGAGATCGGCGTCGGCAGCGAACTCGGCAAGGGCAGCGAATTTTGGTTCGTGCTGCCCGTGGAGTTGGTCGAACCGCTGGACTACATGCAGCCTACCATGGCCTTCCAGAACGTCCTGATCGCCGACGACCATCCGGTTGCCCTGGAAACGATGGCAGCCACCGTGCGCAGCCTGGGCTGGAATCCGGAAGTCGTGTCCTCGGGCGAGGAAGCCTTGCAACGGGTGCTTGCCCGGGCGGAGAACAACAAACTCCCCGATCTGCTGTTGCTGGATTGGCGCATGCCCGGCATCGACGGGCTGACGGCCGGGCTGCGAATCAAGAACGCCCTGGGCGACATTCCCAACGCGCCGCTGATTGTGATGACCACTGCTCACGACCGCGATGCCTTGCTGCGCGAGCCGGGCGCTAATATAGTCGATGCCATCCTGAACAAGCCGGTAACCGCCTCCGCGCTGTATAACGTCGTCTCGGCCGCCAAACGGCGCCAGCAGGGAGATTTTCAGCCCGAAACCGCGACCTTGCCGTTAAATGACAGGCGACTTCGGAGCTTGCGTGTGCTGGTGGTGGACGACAGCGAAATCAATCGCGATATGGCCCGCCGGATCCTGGAATCGGAAGGCGCCTGCGTGCATCTGGCCGACGACGGGAAAACCGCCTTGGAATGGCTGAGCGATAATCCCGACAGCATGGACGTGGTTTTAATGGACATCCAGATGCCGTTAATGGATGGTTACGAAGCCACCCGGCGGATTCGCGACACCCTGAACCTGACCGACCTCCCCATCATCGCCCTAACCGCCGGCGCCTTCAAAAACCAGCAAACCGCCGCGCTGGCGGCCGGCATGAACGGCTTCATCGCCAAACCTTTCGATGTCGACGACTTGATCACGCAACTGCGGCAATACGCCCCGGAACAAGATCGAGCTCCCTCCGCGCCGATTACCACTCCAGCGGCCGTCTCCGAATCCGGTCCAAAGCCGATTATCGATCTGGAACGCGGCTTGCGCAATTGGGGCGATGTGGAGACTTACCACCGGTATTTGCGCAAATTTGCCGATGCCCACGGACGCGACGGCGACGAAATTGGCGCACTGATCGGCATGGGTTTGCACGAACAAGCCCGCGTTCTGACGCACAAACTAAAGGGCTCCGCCGGCAATCTGGCCATGATGGCGTTATGGGAACTGGCCGAAAAAATCGAACGCACGCTGATCGAAGGGCATGACAGCGCGGATTGGCCGCAAGCCCTGCAGCGGGCGCTGGATGAAGCTCTGCGGGAAATCAGCGGCCTGACCACACCGGATACCGCGCATGAAGCGGCGGTTTCCCGCATGGCCGATAGCGGCACCCCGTTGCAATTGTGCGAGGACTTATTACTGGCCCTCGATCGGGACAATCCGGATGAAGCGGAACCGCTTCTGGCGGACCTGGAAAAATTGCTGCCGGCAACATTGCTGCAACCCATTCGGGAACTGCTGGATAATTTCGATTTCCGTGCCGCCGAGGAGCAGACCCAAGCTCTCATCGAGCGGTTAAAAGCCAATTCACCGGAGCTTTGACGATGTCCACCGGTCCGATCCTATGTGTCGACGACGAGCCCTACAATCTGGGCATTTTGCGCATGGCGTTAAAAGAGCATCATCCGCTGGCGTTTGCCCGCAGCGGAGCGGAAACCCTAAAAGCGGTGGAAAAACATCGGCCGGCCTTGCTGCTGCTGGATGTGCAAATGCCCGACATGGACGGTTACGAAGTGTGCCGGCGCCTGAAAAGCAATCTGGAAACGCGGGATATTCCCATAATCTTCGTCACCGGCATGACGCAGGAAATCGACGAAAAAGCCGGCTTCGACGTCGGCGCGGTGGATTACATCACCAAGCCCATTTCGGTACCCATCGTTCAAGCCAGGGTACAAACCCACCTGTCGCTGGTACGAGCGGAGACTCTGGAAAAAAGTTACCGCGATGCCATCCATATGCTGGGCATGGCCGGTCACTACAACGACACGGACACCGGCGCCCATATCTGGCGCATGGCGGCGTATAGCCGCTCGCTGGCCGAAACCATGGGCTGGAACGAAGAACGCTGCCACCTGCTGGAATTGGCCGCCCCCATGCACGATACCGGTAAAATCGGCATTCCCGACGCCGTATTGAAAAATCCGGGCAAGCTGAACGAAGAAGAATGGCGCATCATGAAAACCCATACCACCATAGGATACGGTATCCTCAAGCAAAGCCAGGCGCCGTTATTTCAACTGGCGGGTGAAATTGCGCTATACCATCATGAAAAATGCGACGGCAGCGGCTATCCGAGCGGCCTGGCGGCCGACGAGATTCCGGAGTCGGCGCGCATCGTGGCGGTCGCGGACGTGTTCGACGCCCTGTCCATGAAACGTCCCTATAAAGAAGCCTGGCCCCTGGATAAAACGCTGGAATTTCTGAGGGGAAACGCCGGCAGCCATCTCGACGGCCGTCTGGTCGAGGCCTTCATGGACATTTTGCCGAAGATTCTGCGGACCAAGGCGGAATGGGATGCCCGCGAGCAAGAAAAGGAACTTACCCTGATGTCAGGCCTACCCGACTGAGAATTTCGCCACAAACACCCTAAACCTTTGGAGGCTGTCGTAGAAGCCTATCAGCCCCTTCTCCCGCCGGAAAGAGGCTAGAGTTAGGATATATAAAACAATAGCTTATTTGCTTTTACCCCCCTCACCCCAGCCCTCTCCCGCGAGGAGAGGGGGCTTTTACGACAGCCTCCGCCGGGAGGAGGTTAGGAGGGTACGTCTACCCGTACCCGAGTCTGTAGGACGGCCGGCCGCGCGGTATTAGTCATACTCGTTCGGTTTTGGCTGATGATGAATGATCTTTTCATCGATGGTTTTATGCAGCAGGCGCAACAATTCGGCTGAACCGTCCTCGCCGGACTGGCCACCGTCGGTTTTGCCCAGTTCTGCGTTGACCATGACACCGGAAGCCTCTTCCCTCAGGGTAATGTTGTAGTCGGCTTCGTCATAGGCATTATTGAAGAACGCATCCAGCAATGTAGGCTCCCGGCCGGCGGAATCCGGGTCGAAGCGAACCTGAATACGGTTCTCCTGGCGGTTTTTATCCAGCACTTCGACATTGCCGATTTTCAGTGCCACCACCACCATTTCCCAAGCCCGGTCGGGACGGGTTTTCAAGGTCAACCTGGGCTTGTCGCCGTCGGAAAAATCCATCAGCTCGGCCAACAGCGACGACTTGGCGGCCCTGGGGCTCAAATCGTCCGCCGCCAACGCCGGCTGAACATGGGTATGCTCTATCGGCAATTCCGGCGGCAATTCCAGCTGATGGTTGTCGCGATATCGGTCCGAGGTGTCGGCGCACCCCAGTAAAAGCAATACAGGCAAACCGGCAATCAGGCGTTTCGACATAATCCTCACTCGCAAAAAAAGCGGCGGTGTTCCAGCGCGGGAAAGGCGGCGCGCATTTTTTCCAGGCGGCTTTTATCGATATCGGCGGAGACAAAGCCGGGACCGGATTTGTAGCAATCCAGCACCACGCCCCAGGGATCGACTATCATGCTGTGGCCGTAGGTCTGGCGGCCGTTGATATGGAAGCCGCCTTGATTGGGCGCAATGACGTAGCACAGATTTTCGATGGCGCGGGCCCGCAGCAATACCTCCCAGTGCGCGGCACCGGTTTTGGAGGTAAACGCCGACGGTATCACGATGATATCCAGGCCCTTGCGGGTCATGGGGCGGAAAAACTCCGGAAAGCGCAGGTCGTAACAAACCGCGATGCCCAGGCGGCCGAACGGCGTATCGATCACGCAGGATGAATCGCCGGCTTCCACCGAATCGGACTCCCGATACTCTTCGGCGGTATCCGGCACGCTGACGTCGAACAAATGCACCTTGTCGTAACGCGCCACCCGCTGACCCTGGTCGTCGTAAATCAGACAGGCGGCCCGCACCTTGTTGTCCGCATTAGCCGCCATCGGCATGGTTCCGCCGACCACCCAGATCCCGTATTTTTTAGCCACGGCGGCCAAAAACTCCTGTATCGGCCCCTGACCGTCGGCTTCCCGCGCGCTGACCTTGTCGTATTCGTTCATGCCCATGATGGCGAAATTTTCCGGCAAGGCCACCAGTTTGGCGCCCGCGTTGACGGCATCGGCGATTTGCTTTTCAGCCTCCAAAAGATTGGCATTGACTTGCGGGCCCGATGCCATTTGAATCGCTGCGCATATTGTCATGATTTATCCCTTCGATAGTTATTATTGTTCAACACCCGGCCTTGGCCCGCGCGTCATTCGGTGATGGAATCCAGCCAACCGAAATCGGTCAGACCGCGCCAGGTTTTATTCACCAAGCCGTCTTCATCGTGTAGCGGCGTCACGTCGATATCGCCCCAATTTCCCGATAATTTATATTGCGAACCGAAGAAATAACCCTCTTTGTAATCATCGGTTACCACCTGGGTGATGATACTGGCGATACCGCCCACGATTGTACCAGCAATGGGCAGCGCGCCGGAACTCTTGGGCACTACCGCCACCCTTTGATCCAGGGTTTTGTCGGCCAGATTGGCGTAGCCGGCCAGATAAAAATTGGCGGCCACGGCATCCACGGTCAGATCGTCGGTATAGGCCAATCCGTCCCTGATTTTAATGCGGCCCTTGATTTGATCGAAAGCCAGACCTTGCCGGTACACGTCGCTAAAATCCAGGCTCAACCGTTTCACCCATTGTTCCATGGCGATCAGGCCCAGCAAGCGGCCGAAACCCGGCTCTATGCTGGAAATGCGGCCGTCTTTCAAATCCAGTTGCAGCAACCCGTTCAGCCGGCCCAGCGAAAACTGATGCGGCCCTCCGCGCCAACCGCCCTTGAACCTGATATCGGCGGTTGTTTCCTTGAAATCGTCGCTAAAAGCCAAGCGGGACAACAAATCGCCGAATTTGTCGGCTTTCAGGTTACCCTTGACCTGGGTAATGGTACCGGTGGGTTGTTTCAACCAGTCGGCGGTCAGATTGATTTTGCTTTTATCGCTCTGTAATTCAATGGCCTTGAAATGAATGCCGTTGGCGACCCGCTCGGTTTGCAAGGCCAATGCACCCAAATCGCTGCCGCGCCATAACAAATGGCGGCTGTTTATGTCGATCAACGGCAGTTCCGTTACGGCCTCGTCCGCGCCGGCCAGATTGAATTTATCCATCGCCGACAGGTTCAGGAAATCCATATCCAGCACGATACGGTCACTGCCGCCGAGTTGCTCGGGTATGCTGAAACGGCCACGGGCCATCGCGCTGTCGAGATTGCCTTGCCAATGCCGGTTGGCCGCCAGCATGCTGACGCTCAGCGGCCCCAGTTTCTGATCCCGCCACACCAACTGCCCGGTATCGATGGAAACCTCCTTCAGGGCCGGCAGGCGGCTGTCGATGCCGACTGCCCCGACCGCCCGCGACATATCAAACTCGGCTTGTCTGATGTCCAGCTTTAAACCCGGCCCGTCATAGCGGTCCGCCCGGCCCCGGCCGAAAACCACGTGGGCGGACTGCAAGGCTTCCCGGTTTTTATCGATCAGCAAATAGGCAGTCAAGCCCTCGCCGTAACTCAGTTCCAGCGGCAGTTCCGGCCCGTCGGCAAATTCGAAGTTCAAATTCAGGGCCAACGCTTCGTCGGCCGCTTTATTCAAGCCCATGGGACTATCGACGCCGACGCCTTTAAGCGAACTGCTAATGCGCAAGGAAGCCGGCAGTTCCGCCGCATAAGGCAGCGTGAGTTTGCCTGCGTAGGCAAATTTGCCCTTGGCGATATCGTTTTTCAGAAAGCCAAACTGCGCTACCAGTTTATCGATACTGGTAACGCCGTCCAGGTCCAGATAAGTGGCATGGGCATCGCTGGTCAGCCGGCCTTGTATCGGATAACCCAGGCCGCGGGCATCCAGGCGCGTGCTGTAGATACGATCTTCGGTGAACGTCAGCACACCCTTGATGGCATCCAGGTTCAGGTTGACGGGCAGCACGGTCAATTGCGCGCCGTCCAGTTGCGCATCCACCTTGACCTTGACCGGCTCGCTTTCGCTATAGGGGATTTTCAAATCCAGGCCGACCTTGGCCGTCCCCGTGCCGCGGATAAGGCCGGCAATAGGGTCGACTTTAGTCTTTAACGGGGATTTTTGCAGAAAGGCCAAACTATCCATGATTTTGGACTCCACCCTGCCCCAGACATAGACATGCTCGCTGTTGGCCAAATCGGGAATCGTCACCACGGCCTGGTCGATAGCCACTTTTTCGCTATGACCCTTGAGTATCGCCACTTGCAGATCAGCCGCCGAAAATTGCACGTCGGCATGGACATCCCGCAGATGCGGCCAGTCTTGGTTGAACTGAATCTCTCCGTCTTCGATGGTAAAAACGGTTTCGAACAAACCCGACCCGTCGACGAACGGGAACTGATCCAGCGCGCCTTTCACCACCAGTTCTCCGCGCTTGATATGCCCGCCGATAAAGGCATCGTCCAGCCATTCGACGGCACCCTCGCCCATGATCTTGGCGGGCAAGTATTTGGGCGCCTGACTGATATCGTCAAACTGGCCGAAGGCCAGCGTCAAATCCAGAACGGGCGAGGCGGCGGATTTCGGCAACCATAAATCCAGCTGAGCCACGCCGGCAAAATCCGCGCTGTCGACCGCCAGATCGCGGCTGAAAAACTGCCAGGCCTCGGCTGTCTGCCACCAGTGCACGGTACCTTGCAGGCGCTTGACGGCCAGCGGATTTCTGAACCAATCCGCCGCATGAAATTCGCCGTCGTGGGTATTCAGAATGATTTGGCCGTATCGATCGGTCAAGCTGATTTCGCCGCTGATCCGCTTGATCTGCGGAATGGCGCCGAAATGCTCCACTCCCAGATCGCTAAAGCTGCCGCGGGCGGCGTATTGTTGATAATCGCTGCTGACGAACAGACTGACATCGTGCAGGCGGCCCTTGGGATTCAAGGCGAGGTAATCGGCGTGATCGTGGTCGGTCGGTATCAACAAAGGCGCCAGATACATGGCCGCCGGCAAATCCAACTGCTTGATGACGGCGGACAGATTATCCCGCCCGTCCTGTTGCAAATAAAAAGCTCCGTCCGGCCAACGCTGCCGATTGGCGTATATATTGACGTCGTAGCCGGCCAGTCGCCAGCGGCCGCCGATATCGCTCCAGCTGAAACTGGCCTCGAAGGTGTCCAGCGCCAGGGGTTTACCCTGATTCTTGCTGACTTTGACCTGCTGAGCCTGCACATAACCGTCCACTTGATAGGGGCTGGCGTTGCGCCATAAACTCCAGACCCGGATATCGCCGGCGCCGGCTTGCAGATTAAAGCCCAACGGCAGGTCGCCGGTCACCAAGGCCGTCGACTGCAGATCGGTGCCTTCCAGATAGATTTCGCCGGCAAAATCGTCGGGCAGAAAAATATTGCCGGTGATGTTGGCGGAAATGCGCAGGCTGTCGCCGTATTGCTCGGGCAGTTTGCTGAGCAGATGCACTTCGTGGCTTTGATCGAAGTAATGGTTCTTCAAGACCAGATCGAAGCGGTCGAAATGCACCGGCTTGCCGTGGCGCTTCAAATCCAGCCAGGTAATCTCGCTGTCCAGAATTTCGTATTTGCCGCCCCTCAGCAGCCACAAGGGCGGTTCGTCGCTGGCCTGCAGACCCTTTAGAACGAAACTGCCGTCTTCCTGGCGGATGATGCTGATGTTGGCGCCCACCAGAGTAACCCGGCTGGCCGACAGCCAATCCCGGCGCAACAGCAAATCCAGAAAATCGATTCCCAGCCGAATCTCCCGCAGTTGAATGTCCGGTTTGGCGGCGGGGTCCTCGGCCTCTATGCGGATGTCCTTTAAAATCACTTCCGGATTAAACCCGCGCAGGCCGGCGTCCAGCGTGCCTATGCGCAATGGAATGCCGGAGATTTGGCGGATTTTTTGCTCCAGCTCGGCCTGATAATCGTCGATATCGGCCAGAAAAATCCGCGCGACGCTCATCGCCAAGGCCACTGCGATCAGCGACCAGAACAATAAATGGCGGGTGGCGCGGGTAATATGTACGAGCACGAATTCGACGACCTACAACAGCACTACATCATAATGTTCCTGATTGTATTCGGATTCGGCGCGGATCTTGATCGCCACCTTCAGAAACACTTCCAGTTCGGCCAGCATGTCGGCTTCCTCGTCCAGCAGCATTTCCACTACCTGTTCGGACGCCAGCACCAGAATTTGCTGCACGTTGTATTGCCGCACCACCCGGATGATTTCGCGAAAAATTTCCAGGCAAATCGATTCGGCGGTTTTCAACACACCCCGTCCGCCGCAGGTCGAGCAAGGCTCGCACAAAATGTGTTCCAGGCTTTCGCGGGTGCGCTTGCGGGTCATTTCCACCAGGCCCAGCGCGGAGACCTCGGTGATTTTGGTTTTGGCGTGATCCTTGTCCAGATTGCGCTGCAAGGCGGTCAGCACCTGTTTCTTGTGGTCGTCGCTCTGCATATCGATGAAATCGATGATGATGATGCCGCCCAGGTTGCGCAAGCGCAGTTGGCGGGAAATGGTCTGCGCGGCCTCCAGATTGGTTTTGAAGATGGTTTCTTCCAGGTTGCGGCCGCCGACATAACCGCCGGTATTCACATCCACCGTGGTCATCGATTCGGTCTGGTCGAACACCAGATGACCGCCGGACTTCAGCTTGACCTTGCGGTCCAGGGCCTTGCTGATCTCGTCCTCGACGTTATAGATATCGAACACCGGTCGTTCGCCGGAATAATGCTCGATCACCGGCACCACTTCCGGCACGAAGGTCTCGGCGAACTCCACCAGACGTAAAAAGGTTTCCTTGGAGTCGACCCTGACCCGTTCGACGCCTTCCTTATATAGGTCGCGCAGCGTGCGCACGCTGAGCGGCAGGTCCTCGTGTATCAGCGATTTGACCTTAGCCTTTTTGCTCTTATCCAGGATGGATTCCCAGAGTTTATGCAAAAACGTCATGTCCGAAAACAGAATCACCTCTTCCACGCATTCGGCGGCGGTACGGGCAATAAAACCGCCCGGCACCGCGTGTTTTTGCAGATAGTTTTCGATGCAGGCGCGTAATCGGGTGCGTTCCTCCTCGCTCTCGATGCGCTGGGAAACCCCGGAATTGGCTGCGTAAGGCATGTACACCTGAAAACGGGACGGTATGGAAATATCCGTGGTCAGGCGGGCCCCCTTGTTGCCCAGGGGGTCCTTGGTAACCTGCACCACGATTTTCTGCCCTTCCTTCAGATAATGCTCTATGCTTTCCGAACCGTCGGCCAGTTCCTGGCTGTTGAAATCCGACAAATGCAGAAAGGCGGCCTTTTCCAGGCCGATATCCACGAAAGCCGCCTGCATGCCCGGCAACACCCGGCACACCTCGCCCTTGTAGATATTGCCCACCAAGCCTTTTTGCCGCACCCGCTCGATGATCAGCTCTTGCAACACGCCGTTTTCTATCACCGCTACCCGGGTTTCCGGCGGGGTGACATTGATCAATATTTCCTCACTCATGCGATGACTCTAATCCCTTGTTTGGCTAATAATTGTGCGGTTTCAAACAGCGGTAAGCCCATCACGCCGGAAAAACTGCCCGTAATCGATTCGATAAAAATGCTGGCCAGCCCCTGAATGGCGTAGCCGCCGGCCTTGTCGCGCGGTTCGCCGCTATCCCAATAAGCGCCGATTTCCGCCTCGCTCAGACAACGAAATTTCACCCGGCTGACGCTGACAGCTTGCCAATGCCCGTCGCCGCGCAGCGAAACCGCGCTATACACCTGATGTTCGCGTCCGGACAGCCTCGTCAACATCCGCGCGGCATGCCGGCCGTTCTCGGGTTTTCCCATGATTTCGCCGTCGCAAACCACGCTGGTATCGGCCGCCAATACCGGCAGTGCGTCGCCGCGCAGGGCCCGGCAGGCCGCCGACTTTTCGCTGGCTACCCGCTCCACATAGGCCAAGGGCGATTCGCCCGGCCAGGGAGTTTCGTCAATATCCACCGCATGAATCAGGTGGCGAATGCCGATTTGCCGCAGCAATTCGCTGCGGCGCGGGGAAGCCGAGGCAAGCACAAGCTGTGGCGTCATACGCTTAACGGTGATAAGGGTGGTTATTCATCAGACTCCAGGCCCGGTAGATTTGTTCAGCCACTATGACGCGAACCAGCGGGTGGGGAAATGTCAACGGCGACAGGCTCCAGGATTCCCGCGCCACGTCGCGGACTTGCGGCGACAAACCTTCCGGGCCGCCCACCAGCAAGGCCACCGGCTGGCCGCTGTCCAACCAACGTTGCAGGGCCTTGGCCAACTCGGGCGTGGTCCAGGGTTTGCCGGGTATGTCCAGCGTGACCGGATGCGCGCGCGGCGGCAAGGCCGCCAACATGCGCTCGCCTTCGTCTTGGGTAATCCGGGCGATATCGCCGCTTCGGCGCTTGTCGGGAGCAATTTCCCTCAACACCAATTCGCACTCGCGCGGCAGCCGTTTGGCATATTCATTATAGCCTTGCCGTACCCAGTCCGGCATTTTGTTGCCGACCGCGATCAGATGTATCTGCATGGTTTGGCGGGCGTACTGTCGGTAGTCATATTCAAATCTTGCAACCTTGAATTCAGCGAGTGTCGAGAGGAAAATTCGGCCGCCGCATGGTTCGGCAACCGCGAATTTGTGGCCGCTAAGGGTACACGATACGCCTGACTTTGCGAAAGCAAAGCCGAAAAACAGCTCATAAATTTCCCGGCTCCAAAGCTTCCCATGGCATCGGCTTGGTCGAAGCGAGCCGGTTTATATAAACCAATTTGGCTAAAATTGGCCTATTTCAACCAAATGCCATTAGAATACCAAGCCAACTCGACTTGACCACCATTAATCATGGCAATATTAAGCGCTCTGCTTTGGACTCCGGCGCTGGGGGTGCTGCTGCTGGCGCCCATTTCCGGGCAGAGACACAAACTGATCAGGCACATCAGCATTGCAAGCACATTGGCCGCGTTTATCCTGGCCTGCGGATTGTTGTTCAGTTTCGAAACCGCCGACAGTGCCATGCAGTTCGGCGAATTTTATCCGCTCAACCCCAAACTGGGCAGCGCCTACGCCTTGGGCGTGGACGGCTTGTCCATGCCCATGCTGATGTTGGCCACCCTGTTGAGCGTCATCGCCTTGCTGGCGTCTTTTTCCATTCGCGACGGTCTCAAGGGTTATCACATCTGCGTGCTGTTGCTGGAATTCGGCATGCTGGGAGTATTCATGGCTCAGGATTGGGCCTTGTTTTATATTTTCTGGGAAGTGACGCTGATCCCGCTGTTTTTCCTGATCGACCGCTGGGGCGGCAAGCGCCGGCACGCGGCCAGTTTGAATTTCGTACTCTACACCATGGGCGGCTCGGTATTCATGCTGCTGAGCCTGTTGGCCATCAGCCAATACGATCTGGAACACCAAGGCTCTCTGATGGTATCCATGGGACAGGCGGCCCAAAGCATGCCGGTACTGGAACAGGTTCTGGTATTGCTGGGTTTTTTATTGGGTTTCGGCGTCAAAATGCCGATTTTCCCGCTGCACGGCTGGTTGCCGCTGGCGCATGTGGAAGCGCCCAGCCCCATCAGCATCCTGCTGTCGGGCATTCTGTTGAAAATGGGCGCCTACGGCTTGCTGCGCACGGTGGTGATGCTGCCGGTGGCAGCCAAATTGATCCAGCCGCTGTTGGTGGCCCTGGCCTTGTTCGGCATGATTTACGGCGGCTTGCTGGCTTGGCGGCAGCGCGACCTGAAAGCCATGGTGGCCTATTCTTCCCTGAGCCATATGGGCGTGGTGCTGTTGGGTATTGCCGCCATGAATCAAATCGGCTTTACCGGCGCCATTTTGCAGATGAGCGCCCACGGCCTGATTGCCGGCGCCTTGTTTTTACTGGTCGGTCTGCTTTACGAACGCACCCATACCCGCAACATCCAGGATTACAGCTCCCTGGCACAGGTGATGCCGCGCTTTGCCGCCTTTACCACGCTGACCTTGCTGGCCGCCATGGGCCTGCCGGGCTCGGTCGGTTTTATCGCCGAACTGCACGCCCTGATCGGCGGTTTCCAACAATGGGGCGGGCTGATAGTATTCTTCAGCCTGAGCATTTTGATCGGCGCCGCTTACGCCATGCGCACCATAGGCCTGCTGTTTACCGGCCCGGTCAAGCCGCGCATGCAGACCGTCGCCGATTTACAGCCGCTGGAACTGATGGCCTCCGGAGTATTGGTGGCCGGCATCGTCCTGTTCGGCCTGCTGCCCGGGCCGCTGATCGAATTGTCTACGTCGACCATAGATCGCATGCTGCTGACCATCGGGGAGCGTCTGCCTTGAAAACCGCGCAGCAAGCCTCAAACCGGCAAATCGTCCTGGATGCGATCAAGCACCTGGATCATGTGCTGCCCGGTCAAGCGCCGATACACGACTTCGTGCACCACAATACCCTGCACGGCTTCCAACATCTGCCTTTCGAGCAAGCCCTGGCGGCCTTTACCGCCCTGACCGGCATCGATTGCTACCAGCCCGCCGAACAATTCCGCCAATATTACTCCGAAGGACGCATCAACGATGCCGACCTGGACGCCGCCTTAAACCGGCATTTTGGCGACAGCGGCGGCGAGGAAGTCTGCAAGTGGGCGGGACAATCCCTGACTCGCCGGCAACTCTATCGACAGGCCTTGCTGTGCGATTTATCGCCCGCCACTCCCGCTCAATTGCTCTGGCAACTGCGGGAAACCGACTTGTTGCAAGGGCAAGATAGCCGCGCGCTCTGGGATAGCGTGCTGGAGCGGCTTGAACTGAGCTTGCCGGACCTGCATCCGGAACAACTGCTGGACCTGAGCCGCGAACAGGCCGAAAGCTGGCTGGCAAATACCGACATCGACCGCGCCGAACAAGATGCGATGCGGTTAATGGATTTGTTTGATCAAGTGGGCGCCGGCTTGAGCCTGCGCGGCCTGCTGGCCGCATTGACCGGCGTCGATATCCTGGAGCAGGTGCGCCCGCAATTGATCCGGTTTTGCGCATCGCTGCTGGATGAAGGCCAGGCGGCCTGGCGCCTGCCGCAACGGCGGGAACTGGGTTTGTACCAAGCTTGGCTGCTAACGCTTGAACACGACGCCGAGCCGATGTTTCAGGAACTGGACGATTGGAAAAATCCGCCTGGCGACTGGCCAGGGGATGCGGTCGATGCCATTGTCCGGCAACTGCAAAATGCCGGCATTCCCGCCGAGCGCTGGGCGGGATATCTGGAAAGACTGACGCTGGAATTACCCGGCTGGTCGGGACTGATCAACTGGCGGCAAACTCACCCGGATTACCGGGCCGACGAAGCCACCCAACCCTTGCTGGCGGATTATCTGGCGATACGCCTGATTCTGGATAACGCTTATCTGGGCAGGCTGTGCCAAGCCACTTGGCGCTGTGCGCCGCGCTTGGACAAGCTGCGGGCCTGTTTCGAAAAAAACCGCGCCGAATTCACGGTCCGGCAAGCGGTTTTCGGCCGGCAATTGCCGGAATATCTGCAACATGCCGGCCTGAACCTGCTGGCGGACAACCCCAGGAGCAGCGACGAATGGCAAATACTGGCCGACCGCATCCGCACCTGGCGGCACAGCCCCTTGGCCGAGCGCGCCGGCGAACTCAGTGTTTTCGGACACGGCTGGCGGCTGTTCCGCCTCGGCCAAGCCCTGGGCCTGGCCGAGGC
>NZ_JANIBJ010000001.1 GCF_024505185.1 Methylomonas subterranea | reverse complement strand
TGTCGGCCGGCGCCGGTTTGGCTGTTTGCGCCGCCGGTTTTTTCGCGGATTCGGAAACAACGGTTTGCGGCTTTGCCGCCACTGGGGCGGGCTGGACTTGATTGGCCGGTGCGGCCGCTACGATTTCCGGCAGTCTCTCAACGACCGGCGCCGGCTTAACCGGCTCCGGCGCTGATTTGACTTCCGCCTGGATCGGCGCCTGGGCAGGGAGTGGGGCCGGAGCCGCCGGTTTTTCCTCGGCTTGCCGCTGTTGCAACTGGATAGCCTGTTGTTGCCTGTCGCGTTCCAGCTGTTTTTGCGCCGTTTCGTATTGTTCGACGGCCAGTTCCAGTTTGACCAATTGCTGCGTCTGGGTGTCCAGACGATTTTCCAGACTGGCGATCAACATATCTTTCTCGGCCAATTTGGCGGACTCGGCATGCAGGTTTAACTGCAACTGGGTTTTGGCCTGTTGCTCGCCCCGGAAACGCTCGGCAACCCGGGCAATGACGGCCTCGAACTCGGGCAACAGGTTTTCCGCATCGGCCGCCGGCAGGTTATGCAAATTCAATTCGAAACAATCGACTAAATTGACCAGACTGTCCGCCACCAGCCGTTTGCTGCCGTTCAAGCGCGATTCGAAACCCAAGGCCCGTTGCGACTCTGCTTGCGCGGTTTGTTCGGCGGCCAGCTTGGCCTCTTCGGCTTCCGCCAACTGCTGACGCAAGGCTTCGATTTGCTGATTGGCCTGCTCCAGACCTTCCTGGGTTTGCTTCTTGGCCTGATTGGCCTGAATGATGTTTCGTTTTAAAAACCCGATCCGGATACTATAAAAGATGGCTGTCAGCAGCCAGACGGAAAGCGCCAGACTAATGGCATATTCCCGGTTATGCAGGGTCAGTTGGTACCAGTGTTGCAGCAATTCTTCAAAAAAAGGCACAAGTTTTTGCACGGTTTCCATTACAGCGTCCTGTTTATAATTATTCTGAAAATAAGATCATCGCGAAGATGACGGTAAGATGTCTATTGTAAACGACCCGCTTATATTTCGTTCAGCAACGATAATTCGGCGGGATGCGGAGTCATGTAAAAAGACTCGTCGATGAAGGCATCCGGCTGTTTGCGAAAGTGATGCCGCAGCAAGGTCAACGGTACGATCAAGGGCACACTGCCCGCCCGATAACTCTCGATGGTGTCCACCAATTCCTGTTTGTCGTCGCCATCGATGTTGCGCTTCAGATAACCCTGAATATGCTGCAATACATTGACGTGATTACCTCGGGTGGCCACGATTTTAAGACAGGCCATCAAGCCCGCGATGTAGCGTTGGCCGATTTCCTCGATATTATCGGCCCGCGCTTCGGCAACCAGCCGTCCCAACTCCCTGGCCCGATTTTGCTCGTGGCTCATCGCAATCAATTTATGCCGGCTGTGAAAGCGCATCAAGCCGTGCGCGGTCAGCGGGGCCCGGCAAAGCCGCCGCCAACGATGACGCACGAATACCCGCTGGATGAAATTCTCCCGCAAGCCCGGATCGCCCAAGCGGCCTTCTTCCTCGACCGGCAAGGTCGGAAAATGCTCTTGCAGATAATCGGCAAACACCCCTACCCCGGCGCGGGCCGGGATATCGTTTTTATAAACCTTGACCCGCGCCATGCCGCAACTGGGCGAATCCTTTTTCAGAATATAACCGCATAAGCCATCCAGCCAGACGCTTTGTTTTTCAGCCGCTTCCCGCAAGGCTTCGGTGACATCCAAACTGTGATCCTTAACCCCCACCACCCTGATACTCGCGCCGATTTCCCGCAACTGCACCGCCGGACGCGGTACGCCCAGGCCGGCTTCCACTTCCGGGCAAAAGGCCCTGAACTGGAAATACTGTCCCAGGGTGCGCTCGATATAACTGTGGTATTTGTGAGCGCCATCGTAGCGAACCGCGTTACCCAACAAACAACTGCTGATGCCTACCACAATAGTATCCGCATGGTCGGCGGCCGAATTTTCGACGTTCATATACTCTCCAAAAATGTTTCCCTATCGTTAGGATTCCGCCCCTAACGCTCATGAAACCGGCGCATCGCCCCGGCAAATGAAAGTAGTGCGGCTGGGTACGGTTCCTCGCCGGACAGGACGCCGTAAATACGTCCGTGTAGGCTCGACGGCAGCATCCTTGCTGCCGACGCCTGTCCAACAAGCAACCGTACCCGCTCGATTTTTTACTTTCAGAGTAACGCTCATGAAGGCCTGGCAATCACCCCGGCAAATGAAAGTCAACAGCGTTATGTCCTTAGTTTTCTGGGCGGTTGCCGCGTAACTTTCAGAGTAACGCTCATGAAGGCTTGGCAATCACCCCGGCATATGAAAGTCAACGGCGTTATGTCGTTAGTTTTTGGGCGGTTGACACGTGACTTTCAGAGTAATAACGTCCCGATTTATATCCCTCACCCAGGGGGCCATGCACAAATAGGCGGGTCGACATTTTCGCCGGGTTAAGGGCTATGATAAAGGCGCGGCAGCGCCCGCTGCATGAAAACAACAGCAGCCTGGGGCCAGTTTGCCATCAATAAACCGCTTTGCCTAAAAAAACCGCCGTGCAACTAGCGACCCGGATGACTTTATGGCACGATGCCCCGAGCCATGGTCTGTTTAATTACCGCGCTATGTCAGCCTCAAGACACACATGAATAGGCTGGCCCGGCAGTGGCTGTCGGGCGCGGGGATAAACCTGGAATTTCCGATAAACGAGTCATTATGCCAAGCAAATCAAGCAATACCCCGAACCCATTAAAGCGGCTGCGCCTGCTGGGCTGCGCCGCGATTATCGCCTGCGCTCCGGCGCAAGCGCCGGCGGGGGAGCGGGTCTGGCGCTTCACGCATGCCATTGCCGCGCCATGGGGGCCGGCATTGCCCGGCGGCGCTCAATTGAGCGGCAGGACCGTGACACTGGGGGATGCCAGTCTGCGCGGTCCCGAACCGCTGCGCTGCGAAACGGCGCGCATCGAAGCGACCCGCCTGCCGGCCGAAGGCCTGTTCGAGGGCAATCTGCCGGCTCCCGCCACGGATAGCGCGAAGACGTTGGGACTTGCCGGCTTTCCGGTCGACGGCATCCGGGTAAGCTGCGACAACGCCGGATTCGAATTCCACCGGGCCGATGCCGACACCCTGTTGCTCGGCCTCGACAACCGGGTGTGGATATTGTCCGGCGCACCCGGGACAACCGCCGCGGCGGACTCGCCGGCCGGTGTCGTGC
Organism: Methylomonas subterranea; assembly: GCF_024505185.1. GTDB lineage: Bacteria > Pseudomonadota > Gammaproteobacteria > Methylococcales > Methylomonadaceae > Methylomonas > Methylomonas subterranea. The sequence continues at coordinate 262,887 of NZ_JANIBJ010000001.1, read as the reverse complement.
AGCGATTGCTGGAATTGCATTTCAACGGCGACATGGGCTTTACCCCCGCCAGCGCGGCGGCCAAGGCCGCTCTCCTGAGCGCCGGACTTGCCAACGATATAAACGCCTATTTCTCCCGTCCATTGGCGGAAGATCAAGTCCCCGACATCAACGGCGACCCGTTTACCGCCAGTCAGGAATATCCGACCCGCTTTGCGGTCGGTGCCGCCGAAATCGCCTTGGAAAACCGCGCGGCCCAGGTACCGGTGCGCTACGCCGACGACTGGCGCGAATATAGTGTGCAATTTCTGTTGTTGCATAGCGACGCGGGCTGGCGGGTGGACGATGTGGTCGATGGCTCGGGCACCGGTTTGCGCAGTTTGCTGAGACGCGAAACACCATGAATAAACGCCATTTATCCATCATCTGCCTGCTCTGCGCCGGGCCGGTTGTCGGAGCGGAGCAAGATTTCGCCGATTTTCTCGGCGGTTTTCGCGCCGCCGTCGCCGGCAACGATGCCGGCCGGGTTGCCGACATGACCCGGCTGCCTTTTCTATTTGCCGGCCGGCCCCACGGCCGCGACGAATTTGTCGAGCTTTATCCGACACTGTTCGATGCGGCGGTTCGCTCTTGTCTGGCCGAGGCGACCGCGCTGACCGAAGCCGCCGACCGGGTGTTGTTCTGTCCGCCTTACGCCTTTTATTTCGACAACCGGGACGGCGGCTGGAAACTGCGCGAATTCAACGCCGATGGCGAGGATATGCCTTGAACATCTCGGCAAGTATCGCCTTGACCCTACTGTGCTTGCTGGCCCACGGCCAGTCGGCCCGGGCCGATGCGATTCCGGCCGCGGCGCGCAACTGCGCAATCGCCGCGCCGCCGGCGGATTCGGGTGCCTATGTCACGCCGGGCGGTTTTTTGATCGTCCATCCGCGCAACGCGGCTTTGTCGGCCGATTACACCGGCTGCAAGTCGATCTGGCTAGCGGACGAGACGGCGGGCACACCGTTATTGCTGCGTTTGTATTTTGAACAAGGCAAACTGCTGGCGTTACGTAATCATCGCGCGGCCGCCCCCAATGAATGCGTGCGACCATTCGACAGTCCGGCTTGCCGCGATGCGGATGCCAATCCGCTGACGACCCTGTATTTGGCCACTTGGCCGCTGGCGTGCATGGAAGGCTCCCGGCGGACCGATTGCAGCGGCGATCCCGATTGACCCAAGGCATCTAGGCATGATGGAAACGTTATCGCTTTGGTTGTCCGAATATCCGCTGCTGGCCGGCATGGCGTTCGGATTGTTCGTGCTGTTGCTGCTAGGTCTGGTGTTCGGCACACTGATGCGCCGCGCCGGCATGTCGCTGAAACCCCTGGTCTGGTTCTTCGTGCTGATGCTGTTGGTGGCGGGGCCGCAAGCGGTCATGCACATCCTGGACGTTCTGGCGTTCCAGAAACAGCGGGCAGCGGTGCCTTCCGCCGAACCGGGGGCTACAGGCGATAGGCAATTGGCTCCCATCCCCTGGCAACAGGTATTCGGTCCGGATGCCGACCCGGATCTGATCGTCGATCCGCGCCAACCTTTACAAGTCATTCTGGGCGAGGCGGAACAAGCGGCGCTGTCGTTCAGCAAGCGCGCCACCTCGGCCTTGGCCGCGCGCTTTTCTTCGCCGGCACAAGCCGCCCGCGCGCGAACCTTGTATGCCGGCTTTTTTCAGTTCGCCCAGGCGACCGGCAGCGATGCGCTCGGCTGGACCGCGCAACGCTATGCCGGTGCCGGCGAGTGGAATCATGTGGTGGTGGCGGGCGCAGAGCTGTATGCCTGGACCGCCGCCGACCGCGACAGTGTTATCGAACAACGCGAACGCGCCTTGGGTCCAATGGGCGCGGCGGGCCTGACGCCACTTTCCTTGAGCGGCACACAAACCGCCAGGCCCAAGCGCGCGCATGAAGCCAGACTGGTGACCGACAATCTGGATTGGCGCTTCATGCTACCGTTTGCCATTGTCAATCTTGCCGCCGCCGTGTTGTGGTTCTTTTGGGGCGCCGCCTGGGCGGCGCGCACTTCGCCCAAGACCACCGCGCCGCCCGCGCCGGCCACGGCATTAATCGGCAAGTTGCTGTCAGCCTACCCAAGCGAATCGGCCGTCAAAACCGTCCTGAACCCGGATGGCTCCATCACGCTGGACTGGAATTACGCCGATGCGGCCTGGTTCGACCTGATGCGCGCGCATCGTATGAAACGCACCCAACGTCTGCTGCTCCAACCGGACCCGGCCGGGCATACGGTGCGGGTACGCGAGTATTGGAGCTCTTTCGACGCCTCGGCCGGCGTCAACGGCCTGCGTCTATCTTGGTACGCCGCCACCGGCATCCAGTTTTTCCGTCTGGAGCAACAACGGGAATTCGGCGTGCAACTCGGCGCCGGCGGCCGCCCCAACGGCGCATTGAGCCATGCTTACCGCTTCGACCTGCAAGCCATGAAACAGCCGGCCATCGATGCCGTGACCGCCGCGGGTTGGCGCTGGCAACCCGTCCTGTTGACCGGCCCCGGCTGGTTGCGCTGGCTGACGGGTTAAGCCGATACGCCGGGAGCACTAGCCGATGCGCCATGCCCGGTCGGCCGCAACAAGGCCGCGGATTTCATGCGGGAAATCGTCCTACGGATAAATCAGCTCTCCGACCGGGAAGCCCAGTTCGGCGGCTTGTTGCAGCAGTTCTTTCAAAACGGTTTCATCCAGCGTGGGCGCGCGCGCCAAAATCCACAGGTAATCGGTATTGGGACCGGCAATCATCACATAACGGTAAGCGGTTTTATCCAGCGCGATGATGTTATACGCCCCGTAAAATGGCCCGAAAAACGACACCTTCAGGCGCCCCACATCCGGGGTGTCGATGAAATAGGCTTTACCTTCGGCGCTTCGGCGTTGCCGGCTTTCCGCGTCATATCCGCTATTGATCACCTTGACCCCGCCATCCGCGCGCAAACTGTATTCGGCGGTAACCCGGCTCAAGCCGCGTTCGAAGCTGTGGTCCAGCCGGGCGATTTCGTGCCAGGTACCCAGGTAGCGTTCCAGTTCGAATCCCGTAACGGGCCTTACCCCTTCGGGAATGCCGGTACACGCCGTCAAACTCAACAGCGCCAGCCAACTTAAAATACTTCGCATAAATATCCCCCGATTATTGATCGGCTTGCTGAAACAGGGCCTTGGCCCGTTGGCTGCGCAAACCGTGTTCGACCATGGGCGGCGGATAAGACCCCGCCAACGGTTGTTTAAACCAGTTGTGAATCCGCTCTGGAGAATAATGCTCTAATTCCGGCAGCCAGCGTTTGATATATACGCAGTCGGGATCGAATTTTTTTTGCTGCAGCCAGGGATTGAAAATCCGGAAATACGGTTGGGCGTCACAGCCGGTTGAAGCCGCCCATTGCCAGTTGCCGTTATTGAGACTGGGATCGTAATCCAGTAAATGCCGGGCAAAATAACGCTCGCCCCAGCGCCAGCTAATCAGCAAATCCTTGACTAAAAACGAAGCGACTATCATGCGCACCCGGTTATGCATGCAGCCGGTTTGGTTCAACTGCCGCATGCCGGCATCGACAATCGGAAAGCCGGTCCTGCCGTCCGCCCAGGCCTGAAATTCATCCCTGTCGTTACGCCAGTTTATGGCGTCGTAACGCCGTTGAAAGGCATGCCCGAACACCGTGGGGAAATGGAAGCCGATGTGGGTAAAAAAATCCCGCCAATACAGTTGCCGCAACAAGGGATGCTCGGGGCCGAGTTGCGTCAGCGCCGCGTGATAGGCTTCCCGTACCGAACAGCAACCGAACTTGAGATAGGCGGACAAATCGCTGGTGGCCGATAGTGCAGGAAAATCGCGTTGTTGTTGGTAGTCCCGCAAGGCAGCCAATGCGTGCAATTTTTGCAGGGCGGCTTGCCGCCCGCCCGGCAAATCCTTGCAAGCGGATGATCGTAAACTCGCCATCAGCGCTTCGGCTTCCGATTCGCCGTCCATGAATTCGCCGCCGCACAACTCTTGCGGCGATGCAACCGCATGCCAGCGCACCCGCTTATAAAACGCCGTGAATACCTGATAGGCGGAACCGTCGCTCTTCAACGCCTGTTCCGGCTCGGTCAGCAGCGCATCGGCGTGACTGGAAAACGCCAGCCCGCGTTGCTGGCAAAAAGCTTGCAAATCGGCATCCCGCTTGCGGCTAAACGGCGTGTAGTCGCGATTGACGAACACGGCCTCTATGGCGTGTTGCTGTTGCAAGCGACCGATAAGCTGTTCCGGCTGGCCGTGATACAGCCCCAGCCGGCAGCCGCGCGCCAGGCATTGCTCGCGCAAGTCTTGCAGGGCTTCCAGCATGAATTGCAGTCCCGGCCGGCTTTGATAGGGGTGGGCATCTATTTGGCGCGGATCGAAAACAAAACAGGCCAACACCCGCCCGGACCGGCTCAGGGCCGCATGCAAAGCAGAATTGTCGTACAGGCGCAAATCGCGGCGAAAAATAAACAGGGAATTTGCAAAGCGTTTCTGCATGCCGGACTAAACGCAGTCGCCCCAGTGAATGATCATTTGCTGGCAATTAAACAGAATATTGGGGTAATACTGATAAATGACCCCGCGCAAAGCCAAATCGCAATAGGCCGCCGCCGTGAGGCAGCGCGCGGTGGTTGCCCAAAGCCGGCTGGAACTGTTTTTGGAGCATCGCCATACCGCCCCCGTCCAATAAATCAACGGCATGGCCATGATCACGTGCATGGTGACCCAACTGGCCACCGTAAAAGTGCCCTCTTGCACCCGGTAGTCGATGTAAAACAAAATACCGTTAAAAAACACAAAAAACGGCCAGAACGCATCCTTTAATTTCAGATAGCCCAGCCAACTCCATTGCAAATAGAAATACAAGGTCGGCGGCGTGCGCTCTTCCCATTCCGGCTCGGGGGGCGGCGTAATGCTGTAAGTCAGCATCGCCAGGCCAAGCGCCACCAGCAGCGCTTCATACCAGCTGATAAAGGAGGTAAAGGCAAATAATATGGATAGACTGTCGATCAGCATGATGAATGATTAATTGGCAAGCAGGATATCGCGCAAGGCTGCGTCGAGATCGCCGAATTGAAATACATGGCCCTGGCTCAACAACCTGTCCGGCATCACCCGCTGACTGCCCAGCAGCAGGGCGGCCATTTCGCCCAGCAATAATTTCAGTAGAAACTCCGGCAGGGGCAGCAGCAAGGGCCTGTTTAACACGCCGGCCAGAGTCGCGCTGAAAACCCGATTGGTCACCGGATTGGGCGCGGTGGCATTATAAGCCCCTTGCATCTCCGGATTGTCCATCATGGCTAGCACGATGGCAATCCAGTCCCGCAGATGTATCCAGGACATCCACTGCCCGCCCCGGCCCAGTCGGCCGCCCAAGCCGAAGCGAAACGGCGGCAACATGCGTTTTAACAGCCCACCGTCCGGCCCCAAAACCAGACCGGTGCGTATCAGGCACACCCGCGTGCCGGCGGCCGCGGCCGACAGGGCCGTTTGCTCCCAGTCCGCGCATAACCGCTGGGCGAAATCGACCCGCGGCTGGCTTTGTTCGGTCAATAGCGTATCGCCGCAATCGCCGTAAAAACCGATGGCGGAACCGCTGATCAACACCTCCGGCGGCCCCTCGGAACGCTTGATCCAGTCCACCAGATCCCGAGTCAATCCGATGCGGCTCTCGCGTAACAAGCGTTTACGGGCTTCACTCCAGCGCCGGTCGAAAATGCCGGCGCCGGCCAGATTGACCACGGCCTTGAACCCGGAGGCATCGGCTAATTGATCCATGCGAGTGACGGCCCGCACCTGCGTGCCAAATTCGCGCCGAACTTTATCGGCGTCGCGGCTAAAAATCGTCACGTCGCGTTGCGCCCGCAGCAACTCGAACGTCAACGCGCTGCCCAAAAAGCCGGTACCGCCGGTAATCAATACGGGTTTATCAGTCATAAGCACCCCCAGATCAAATGAGTAAAATGCACTCGGTCATTCGCCTTCTCCCAGCGAAATTGCCCGGCCCTTTGGCAGCATCAATTTGGCCAATTGCCGGTTTTTAAACCAGACCAACACTCTAAACCCCAGTAAAAATACAACGATGGTCAGATAAAACAAGGGCTGAAACATATTACCCTTCAATTGCCAGAAATAATGCATTACGGCGGCGGCGGCGGCGTAATAGATCAGCCTGTGCAGTTTTTTCCAGTTTTTACCCAGCCGCTTTTTGGCGGATTTGGGCGAGGTAAGCGCCAACAGCAGCACAATAATGTAAGCGATGACCCCCATCCAGATATAGGAGCTTTGCGCGATATCGATTGCAATCAAATTCCAGCTAGCGGCATGATCGACGAATAAATATCCCAATACATGCAGGGTAGCGTAAAAAAATGCATACATTCCCAGCATTTGCCGGTACTCCGCCATACCGCGCCATTTGGTCATGGTTTGCAGCGGGGTGATCGCCAGTGTAAGACACAAAAACCGCAAGGACCAATCGCCCAGCCTGATATGGATGGCCTGAATCGGATTCGAACCCAAATTATCGCCGACTATATCCCACAGCAAAACAAACAGCGGCAGTAAACAGCCGATTGAGATGACGATCCATGTGTTGTTGATACGGAACCACATCAGTAGAAATGCCGCAGGTCCATGTCGCCGTATAAAGCCGCGACTTGCTCGCCGTAACCGTTGTAAAGCTCTGTCTTGCGGCGCGGCGTAAAAAATCCGCTACCCAATCGGCGTTCGCTGTATTGGCTCCAGCGCGGGTGCGGTACGGATGGATTGACATTGGCATAAAAGCCGTACTCGGTGGGAGCAAAGCCGTGCCAGGTGGTCATCGGGGCTTTTCTTAACAATTCGATTTTGACGACGGCCTTGATGCTTTTGAAACCGTATTTCCAGGGCACCACCAGACGCACGGCGGCACCATTTTGCTTGGGCAACACATCGCCGTACATGCCGACCGCCAGTATCGTCAGAGGATGCACCGCTTCATCGATACGCAGAGCCTCCACATACGGCCAATCCAGCATCGCATCGATGCGTTGCTTGGGCATGCTGTCCGGCGCGTGAACGGCGGTGAATTTGACGAATTTGGCGCCGGACAAGGGCTTTACCTGCTTAAGCAAATCGGCCAACGGAAAACCGACCCATGGAATCACCATGGACCAACCCTCGACGCAGCGAAACCGGTAAATGTATTCTCGAGGGCTGTGCTGGCGGAGAATCTCCTCCAGGTCATAATGGCCCGGCTTTTCCACTTCGCCGCCGACTTCCAGCCGCCAGTTATCGGTTGGAAGATTTTGCGCCAATTCGGTCGAGTCTTCCTTGTTAAAGGAAAACTCATAGTAATTGGTATAGTTTTTGACCAGTTCCGGCGGTGTAAGCAGTGCCCTATCGGTGGAATATTCACTGTTCTTCAATAAAGGCCAACGCGATTGCGGACCGGTATTAGCCGAAACGGACGAAATAACATTGGGCAGCAAGGCACCGGCAATCAGGGCCTTGACGATTTTCCGCCGCTGTTGAAACACCAGCGGATCGGTGATTTCACTCGCGGGTATGGCTTTTGTTGTTTTTATGATCATGCTAAATCACCCACGGTTTGGGTTGGCGCAAACGAGGCCGGCGTGAAGTTACTTTTTACCCTTGGGTATCAGTCCCAGTAACTGTTTAAATTTACGTTCGGTTATGAAAGCCAAGGAAAATAATTGAATGAAATTTTCAGCTTCAATCAAATCCAAACCGATATTTGCCGGCACCAATTCCTTGCGGGTGCCGAATATACGGTCCCAAATCGCCAACACGATACCGTAGTTACTATCGTGTTCCACGCGCAGGGTGGAATGATGGGTGCGGTGCAGGCAAGGGGTAATAATGTAATTTGAAATTAGCTGTTCGTTGGGCACCCGAATATTGGCGTGATGGAAAAATATAAAAAACAACTCGATAATTTCAATCGACAATACCAAATAGGCATCGACCCCTATCACTATTACGAAAACGCATTTGTAAGCGATTTCCAGCAATAGATCGAATACATGAAACCTGAACCCGGTCGATACGTTAAAACTTTTATCGCTATGATGGACCTTGTGAAAGCGCCACAACCATTCGTACTTATGGCTGGCGACATGCCAAAGGTAAATGGCGAGATCGAAAAAGGCGAACGCCAGCAACCATTTCAGCGGGCCGTTTTGCATGCCGCCCAGCAAACCGATGGAAGCAAATTGCTGCGCGACCAGGAACAGCGAAGAGGCGCGTAAAATGGTCAGGATGACGTTGTTGACCAGAAAAGCCGTGGTATTGGTGACGAGGGATTCCTTGTAAACTTTCCGGCTGAATTTTCTGTACGGCCTTTGTTTTTCCAAAACCAGCAAAATCATGAAGGCCAGTATCGCCAGTCCGAATAAAGCCGCGGTGAAAGCCATATCACCTTTTCCAGCATGTTCCAAAGCTCCCATATCGCCAACCCCGTCAAGTCATAAAGCGTTTATTGTTTTTGAGCGCTCAACAATTCGGTCAAGGCCTTGATCTCATTATCGGCATCGACTTGTTGGGTAATATCGTACTGCACGCCCAGATAATAGATTACCCGCTGTTTCTTATCGAATAACGGTATAACCTTCAGGTGGTTATAAAACAAGGTGCCGTCTTTTTTATAATTGCGCAAAGTCACTTCAACACCTTCATGCTTATTCATAGCCTCGGCGATCTTAAAGCGGGCCGCTTGCTCTCTGTCGTCGCCTTGCAGAAAACGACAGTTATGGCCGACGATTTCGGCCTGGGAATAGCCGGTCAGGCGCTCAAAGGCTTTGTTGGCGTATATGATGGGCGCGTCTTCCAAATCCGGGTCGGCCAATGTAACGCCATTAACGCATTCGTCCAGGATAGCGGACAATACCTGAGGGATTATTCCCGAATCTTTATCGACAATAAAATTCATGCGCTCACTCCAAATCAGTCAGTTTTTTAATTATTAATTGCATTCGGCGGAAATCAGGTTTTTTATATTTTCCACGGTATTCTCGGCTCCATCTTCGATGGCATACCGAATCAGCTTTTCAAATGGCCGCATGAAAACCTCCAATTCCAATAACTCAAATCTAAAGGTCAAGCGGGTAGGTTTTTTTTGCTCCAAGGTATTTAAAATATAACTATGTTTATAGGGCTGATCCAAACCGCTTAAAATCAATTTATTGTGCGGCTCGAAATCCGTAATGGTAAAGGTGGATTCGATTTCCGTATCGTTATCCCTGCGAACCTGTTTGGCTTTGGCGCCAACAAATACCTTGGTGCCGTCCAACGGCTCAAACTTCACCACCTCAACCGCCCATTTCGGGTAGTTGGTAAAAAACCGCTCCCCGACAAAGTTAAAAACTTGATCAACCGGTTTATCTATTTCGACAGATGCTTCGCCAACCACGGGCTTGCTTGAATCGAACGGCAACTTGAAATGCATGAAATCCCCCTGGATAAAACCGAAGAAAGACCGGAGCCCTTATCCGGAAAAGCATGTTTTACTGATCGGCTTTTTGCCTGAATACGCCGACTCCGCCATATAAGATATGGGACATACCGGCATATAAAAACAAGCGTTGATAATTTTCATCGATTTTGAGCTGATTTACCGAACCATAATATTCCAACGATATGGTCAGTAGCAGTAAAAATGCGCCGAGAGCCGTAATTGCCGTGAAATTATTGCTTATTTGATGAAAGCCGTATACCGCTACCTGCACCAAACACAGATATATCAAAACCAAACGTAAATTATTCGCCAAAGGCCCGTACAAATCGCTGGTATTTTCAAAGAAGAATTCGCTGCCGGTCAAAGACAATATACTGGCCAGCAAAATCAACATGACCGAGGCGTTAAAGTTAACCTGCAGGACAATCTGAATAATATTTAACGACGTACAAGATAAAGAGCGGGTATTCATACTTGATACCTCTTATTTTTAAAAAGATACCCTCCCGGAGTACAGCATTGGGAGGGCACATAGAGGAGGACGGTTATGAGGACATGACGGGTTGTTGCGTAAGGTCGGCGGATTGGCCGTCATCAGCCTCGCATTCGGTTTCGGTTTCCAGCACTATCGGCTCGGGTTGCGGCTCGGGCGGCGCAATGGTTTTGCCTTGCATCAATTCATCGATCTGATATTTATCGATGGTTTCCCAATCCAGCAGCGCATGCGCCATGTTGTGCAGAATTTCAATGTTATCCTTCAAAATGGTTTCAGCACGGTTGTAATTGCTGTCGATCACCGCACGAATCTCATCGTCTATGGTTTGCGCCATTTTTTCCGACATCGGTTTGGCTTGAGGCCCCATGTAACCGCCCTCGCTATCGCCGTAATCCATGGGTCCGAGCTTGTCGGAAAGCCCCCACTTGGTGACCATGTTTCTGGCCAGTTGGGTGGCGCGCATGATGTCGTTGGAGGCACCGGTGGTGACCTTGTTCTTGCCGTAAATCAAGGCTTCCGCCACCCGGCCGCCGAACAGACTGGCAATCTGGCTTTCCAATTTGTCCTTGCTGGCGCTGTATTGGTCGCGCTCCGGCAGGAACATGGTGATACCCAGCGCACCGCCGCGCGGCATGATGCTGACTTTATAAACCGGGTCATGTTCGGGCACCATGCGACCGACAATAGCGTGTCCCGCTTCGTGGTAAGCCGTCATCAGCAGGTCGTCCTTGCTCATGATCATGGTGCGTTTTTCGGCGCCCATGATCATTTTGTCGCGGGCTTTATCCAGATCGTTCATGGTGACCACGCGTTTATTGTTGCGGGCGGCAAACAACGCGCCTTCATTGATCAAATTGGCCAACTCGGCGCCGGAGAATCCCGGCGTGCCGCGGGCGAGGTCATTGATATTGACGTCGTCGGCCAGGGGTACCCGGTCCGCGTGCACTTTCAGAATTTGCTCGCGGCCCTTGATGTCGGGCAAGCCTACCTGTACCTGCCGATCGAAACGACCGGGACGCAGCAAGGCTTTGTCCAGAATGTCGGAGCGGTTGGTGGCGGCGATGACGATGATGCCTTCGCTGCCGCTGAATCCGTCCATTTCCACCAATAATTGGTTGAGGGTTTGCTCGCGCTCTTCGTTGCCGCCGCCCATGCCGGCACCGCCCCGCTGTCTACCGACAGCATCGATCTCGTCGATAAAAATGATGCAGGGCGCGCGTTTTTTGGCTTCGGTGAACATATCCCTTACCCTGGACGCACCCACGCCGACGAACATTTCCACGAAATCCGAGCCGGAGATGGAGAAGAACGGCACGCCCGCCTCGCCGGCAATGGCCTTGGCCAGCAGGGTTTTACCGGTACCGGGAGGCCCCACCATCAACACGCCGCGGGGGATTTTGCCGCCCAAGGCTTCGTACTTGCCGGGGTCTTTCAGAAAGTCCACCATCTCGACCACGTCCTGTTTGGCCTCTTCGCAGCCCGCCACATCCTTGAAGCGTATCTTGACCTGGTTCTCTTCCATCAGTTTGGCGCGGCTTTTACCGAAGCCCATTTGGCCGTCGCGCCCGCCCGCCATCTGAGATTGCTTGCGCATGAAATACACCAGCACCGCAATCAACAACAAGGTAGGCGCCCAGGAAATGAAAATATTCATCAGGGTGCTGGGTGGCTGAGGTTTTTCCACCTTGATCTTGACGCCGTATTCCAGCAATTCGTCGATCATGCGCATGTCGTTGGGGTTATAGGTGGAAAAACGGGTACCGTTGACGCGTTTGCCGTCCACATAATTGCCGTCGACCACCACTTCGGTCACCACTTTGTTCCGCACATCCTCGATAAAATCGGAATAAGAGATCTCGTAATGCGGATCGTATTGCGGCATGTTTCGATTGAATATCGAAGACACCACGATACCGATGGCGGCGACGATGACGACAAAGAATAAAATTTTCTTCATGACTGGGTTCTCCCGACTCATTTCTCGCTGGAGAAGTATTTGAAAAAGTCCGAATTCGGCTTTAACACCAAGGTGTCCTGGGTATTTTCAAACGAGGCCTGATAAGCCTGCAGGCTGCGGTAAAAGGCATAAAATTCAGGGTTTTTGCCGAAACTTTTCGCGTATATCTCGGCCGATTCGGCATCGCCGCGGCCGCGCAGGTTTTCCGCTTCACGCTGGGCATTGGCGACGATGACCTGCTTTTGCTTGTCGGCTTCCGCGCTGATCAATTCCGCGCTTTCCGCGCCTTGCGATCTGAACTCGCGCGCCACCCGTTCGCGTTCCGCCCGCATGCGCTGAAATACCGAACTGCTGACTTCCTGCGGCAGGTCTATGCGTTTAATCCGGATGTCGATCAGTTCGATACCGAATTTTTGCGCCGCCGGCGACAGTTTTTCCAACAAGGTGTCGCGTAATTCGCTGCGGTCTTCCGAAATCAACTGCTTGATGGTGCGCACGCCGAATTCGCTACGCATCGCATCCTTCATGATTTGATCGAGGCGTAGATTGGCTTGAAACTCATCGCCACCGACCGTGGTGTAAAAAAGACCCACATCACCGATTCGCCACTTGACGAACGAGTCAACAATAACGTTCTTCTTTTCGGAGGTAAGAAAACGCTCGGATTTGGCATCCAAGGTCAGCACGCGCGCATCAAACGTACTGACATTATTGATGATGGGGGTCTTAAAATGGAGTCCGGGGCTTAAGTCGGAGGTGACGATTTCGCCCAGACGAAACAGAATGGCTTTTTCATGTTGATTGACATGAAAGACCGACATGGAGGCCAGGCCCAGAAAAGCCAGACTGACCGGAAAAATGACTTGTGCTTTGTTCATTATTTGCTCCTGCTTGGGCGTAATTCATTGCCGGACGTATTGCGCGCGCCGTTTTTATCTGTACTTTGGCGCTCAACCTTCAATTCGGGTTCGCCGACCGTCGAACCCGCCGGGGCTTGCTGAGCCGTCATTTGCTGCAAGGGCATGTAAAGCGCGGGCGGCTGATCGGTATCCACCACGATTTTGTTGGTGGAGCCGTAGAGTTTTTCCTTGGCTTCCAGATACAGACGCTTGCGCGTGATGGCCGGGCTTTTTTCGTATTCCACCAGCAATTGATCGAAACGTTCGGTTTCGCCCTTGGCTTTCGCCACCTTGCCCGCCGCGTAGGCTTCCGCTTCCTGCAGGATACGGGCGGCGGCACCGCGAGCCTTCGGAATGATTTCGTTGCTGTAGGCTTCCGCTTCGTTGATCAGGCGTTGTTTGTCTTCGCGGGCCCGGATAGCATCTTCAAAGGCGCCCTGCACTTCTTCCGGCGGCTGGGCATCCTGCAGATTGACGCTGGCTATCACAATACCGGCCTTGTAAGCGTCCATGGCTTCCTGGATTTCTGTTTTGATTTCCGCCACGATCTGACTGCGGCCCTCGGTCAACACGAAGTCCATGTTGTTACGGCCTATCACTCCGCGCAACACGCTTTCGGTCAGCTGCTTCAAGGTATGTTCGTTGCTTTTGACGTTGAACAGATAGTCGCTGGCGCTGTTGATTTGGTATTGCACCGCCAAACGGACCGCAATGATGTTTTCGTCGCTGGTCAGCATCAAGGATTCCTGCGGAATCACCGACGCCTTGCTGACGCGGGCCGCGTCGCTATAACCCACTTCGATGAAACGTTGTTGTTCCACATTGACCACGCTGACCGTTTCAATCGGCATCGGAATATGCCAATGTGGCCCCGGCAGGGTGGTTTCCGTATAGGCGCCGAAACGAGTGACCACGCCTCGGTTACCTTGATCGATAATGTAAATGCCGCTGATCAGCCAGCCCAATACCAGGGAACCGCCCAGCACGCCGGCGATTTTGGAAAGGGAAAACAGCTGTTCATGTTCGTGGTAAAAACCCAGCGTCTTGTCGGAAATCGCTTTCCATTGTTTTTCAAACTCCATTTTCCAATCCGGTGGCGGCGTTTGTTTATCGGCGTTGTGGTTTTCTGAAGACATAGTCACTCCTCTTGTTACGTGTTTAGCCCGAACTCGGCTTTCATTGTTATTGTTTACAGACACTCAGCGCATCCACCGCAATTATGGATACAAAACACCAATACAGAGTATTTAAGTGTCTTTTGGTTCCAAAAACAGCATAAGGTCAAATCCGAATTGTTGTTTTAATTTTTGCAACGCTTCATTTTGAATTTGCCTGACCCGTTCCCGTGTCACTTGTAACTGATCCGCAACAGCTTGCAAAGTCATTTCGGTATGATTTTTCAAACCGAAGCGCATGGACAAAATCACGGCCTGTTTTTCCGGCAAGGTGGCCACGGCCCTATCCATGTAACTGACCAGATCGGTATCTATCAAATCCTGCAAAGGCAGGTTGAATTGTTGTTGCTGCATTTTTTCCATCAGCGACATCGCATCGTCTTCTTCACTACCGCCGCCGTCCTGCATATAGGTGGATTGGTAATAGCTGCTGATGGTCTTGATCTCCTGTTCGGACAAATCGCAACTGGCTTTCAGCTCGGCAAATGTCGGCCAACGCTCATGCAGTAGATAGGTGTTGCGCATCACCTCGAATATCGGCGAGGATTTTTCCGCCAGCGCAACGGGCAGTGGCACCACCTTATCCTGCTTGACGATCAGTCTCGAAATGGCTTGCCTGATCCAATAGACGGCATAGGTTGAAAAGCAGTTGCCGCGCGCGGAATCGAAACGGTCCACGGCCTTGATCAAACCCACCATGCCTTCCTGCATCAAATCTTCGAAGCTTAACGACACGGTTTTATATTTGTGCGCCACAAAAGCCACCAAGCCGGTATTGCTGGCAATCATCTCCTGACGCAGGGATTTGAGCTGATATCTCGAAGCCTGCAGGCGGGCTTTATAGCTCGGTTCCAATTCCCCTCGCAGCCCCAGTTTGTTTTCCACCACTTCGCTCACTTCGATCAAATAAATGGACAGGAAGTCCAAGCCGCGCAAAATCCGCAAGGCCAGCGGCGAAATCCGCAAGCGTTCACGCGGGATATCACCTAAAACCTGTACAAAACGATAATCCTGTACAACATTGTATGTGCCGGTTAACCTGTCTTCGTCCAGCAAGCGCTCGCGGATTGGCTCCTGGTCGCCGAATTCGCCCATGAAGCGCTGCAGGGAGGCCTTGTAGTCTTCGGTGTTTTTGACCAGCACGATATCCGAACAATCGGTGCCTTTTTTCAGATCGGAAAGCAGCTGGCCAACGATAAGCTCGGCTACCTGCTTGTTTTCCAATAACAATTCCAATAATTGCCGCCGGGCCTTCTCCACACGGCAAGCCAGAATGACTTGTTCGGACTCGCTGGCGCAGTGGGCGGTATGGGTTACAACTTCTGCAGATGCTGACATGGTTTTTTTACCGGACTCAATATTAGGTTGGAATCGAAGATACAATGCTGTAGAATTTTTGTCAAACTTATTTTTGTACAAAACATAAACAAATGTATTCAATCAAAGCAATCACCTCAATAACCGGCCTGACTGCTGAAACCTTGCGCGCCTGGGAACGCCGCTACGCCTGCATCGAACCCAATCGCAACGAAAATGGCCGCAGATCCTACTCCCAAGCCGATCTGGAAAAGCTGAAGCTGCTGGTCGACCTGACCCGAAGCGGTCACGCCATCAGCAAAATCGCCAATCTGACCTGTGAGCAATTGCGCCATTTTCAGAATCAATCGCCCGAACAAAACGACCAACAGCAGACGAATTTGTTCAATCAGCTCATCGAAGCGCTGCGACATTACCGCATCGAGCGCTGCGAACAACTGCTTAAGCGCGCCCAACTGGCTTACGAACCCCTGGAATACGCCAGGGATATCTTGCTGCCGGCGCTGCATCTAATCGGACAGTTATGGCACGAAGAAAAGATCAACATCGCCCAGGAACACATGTTTTCCAATTGCGTAAAACGTATCGTGCTGACCATGGTGAACAATCTGCATCAACCGTCCAGACAAAACCCGAGCATGCTGTTTGCCACACCCAGCGGCGAACCGCATGAATTCGGCATTTTATTAGGCTGTCTGGTGGCGGCGGCGCAGCAATATACCTGCTACTACGTTGGGCCGGACCTACCGAGCAAGGACATCATAGATGCCAGCCGGCATTTAAAACCCACGGTGATCGTGATGGGCATGGTAAAAAACCCGCCGGAACTGCAGACCCTTGTACAAGTCGATCAATTGCTTCATTTTGCCGAAACCAGCGCCACCGCGATCTGGCTGGCCGGTGCCGGCGCCCAACATTGGCTCGGTCTGCATAAGTCGCCGCCACCCGGCTGCGAATTGATTAGCGATATCGACCAATTCCATACCAAGGCCCGGCAAAGGCAATTTTTGAGATGAGAACCTCGTGCCGAATTGCTTCCCCCTATGAAAAAGGAGGATAAAGGGGGACTTACCCCACATGAAGGTCACAAAAATTTGGACAGTGGAAAAATTGCAATACAGAATCACGCCCGATTTCACCTCATTTATAGTACTAGAGCCTATTTGGGCTCCTTGCCTAAAACCGCGCGTAACCGACGATCAACAGGGATGAGCGGATGCCACAAGCATTCGGCTTACAAATAAAACAGTTTAAGGACATGAAATAACTGGAGTGAAATAACTGAAAATAATAACTGGGGTCAGAGTAAAGTAAATTTAAGGTTACTCCGCCCCCAGTTATTTACGGGCTGAAAATCGGGTCGACAGTAAATAATTTTATAAGTCAGTAGTTCTACTTTGTCACATTTCATTCCAGAGCCACTTGCGCTGGATTATGCGGTGCGGATGATAGAAGCGGTATTACCGAAGGGTAAAGCAACCGAATACGCAAAAGCGCTCAATAATTAATCACCTCGTTATCGGCAAAGTTATCCCCGCCTCGAAAGAATAAAATAGCGGAAAAACTGGAAGCACTTCACAAAATTGTAGACACCGGGAAAGTTCAACGGCAAAATCACGACCCATGTCACCGTATAACTGGAGTTAGAGACAAATTACCTGACTTCTCGACTCAAATCCACGCGTAACCGGCAATAGCAGGGATGATCGAATCCCGCAAACAATCTCCGGCTGGCAAACAAAACTTAATACGGACGTTGAACGCAAAGCGGAAAAAATAGCCACGATACGATGCGCCAAATAGGATGTGCCGACGCAAGGAGGCGCATCAATCGCGTAACCAAAATCCATGACCGAATATAACGCGATAAGGTGCGCTAAATAGGATGTGCCGACGTTAGGAGGCGCATCTGTCGAGTCCCAATAACACCATGACAGAATATCGTCGATTTTATATACCGAAAGCCATGTGGTTTTTCACCGTCAATCTTGCCGAGCGCAAAAACAATCATCTGTTGATTGACAAGATTGATGAATTACGAAATGCCTTTCGATATGTAAAACAACGCAAACCTTTTCATATTGATGCCATCGTTATATTACCGGATCATTTGCATTGTATTTGGACATTGCCACCCGACGACGGAAATTTCTCCGTAAGATGGAATATGTTGAAAGGACGATTTTCCAGGTCAATTGACCATGGAGAAAGAATTTCGAAAAGCCGTCAAAAACGCCGCGAGCGTGGAATCTGGCAGCGCCGATTATGGGCGCATTTGATCGAGGACCAAAACGATTACAACAAGCAAGTTGATTATATTCATTGGAATCCGGTAAAACACGGTCATGTTAAAAATGTAATCGATTGGCCTTATTCAAGCTTTCGCCGTTATGTAGAACAAGGTATTTATGAACCACGTTGGGGAAATGATGAAAAATAATAGATTGATAGTATTGAATGACTCGACCGATGCGCCTCCTAACGTCGGCACATCCTATCAGCTACCACAATTTAGCGCACCTTATCGCGTTTCATCTTGTTGGTCGGTGCCGGCGACGATTTGTTGAATGGTGGCGGCAGGCTAAAACGAAAAGGCATGGCAATTGCTGACCATAGCAAAAAAACCCAAGGCGAATACCGCCGAATGGCGGCTTAACCGGTCATCCAGCGCTTGCCGGATATTGGCAAAATGCATCAAATGCCTTGGTGCCCGCGTGAAATCACGCAAAAATCGATTGATGAAAGTCGAATATGCACGGAGAAAGGCGTTGCGGGCGATGAGTTTGTTTGAATTTAATAACGATAAATGTTTTGAATATTGCGAGGGCGAAATAATGGTAGAGCGGAAATTGATTAAATGGCGTTACTCGGTCGATGCGCCGTCTAGTGTCGGCGCATGTTATCGAGTTAACGTCGGCACATCCTATCAGCTACCACAATTTAGCGCACCTTATCGCGTTGGTACAACGATCCGGCCAACCGGGTGGAAAGCTTCGTATTCGCCGACGGCCAAACTGTCACTGCCGACACCCTGTTGACGTTGGCGATAACCCCGCAAACCAGCGGCGACGGAGACGACATTTTTGGACAATACCGAAAGTGGCGACATAACATGGCAAAAAGCAGTATAAATTTAAAAAAATTGTGGACGCAGCAAAAACTGCAAGGCAGAATCTCACGCCGTGTCAACTGATCTATAGAACTAGAACCTATTCGAGTGGTTTCTCGATTCAATCCCGCATATAACCGACCATCGACAGGGATGACCGTATGCCGCAAAGCAACCTCCAACGCGGTGTGTCCTCTACACTTCCATGCGATGCGAAGATAAAGAACCGATGGCCGGCAAGATTGGGATTCAGTCGAAATGGGTTCACCGCTATACCATTAATGACGAGTTTCAAGTTTAATTTTACTCTGACTCCAGTTATTCTAAATTTGTTCAGGAGTTGATGGAGATTTATATGAGTTTGCATAATGTGCAAGAAATAGAAATACGGCGCAATGCCTTTATGTCCAATTGGGTGCTCCGTTTATGATCGCTTTACTTTATTTTATATTTTTCATTTTTATCTATTTCCCACTATCGTTTTGGATTATTAGGAAAAGCTATTTTTTCGCAAAACGGAAATATAAACACGGTTGGGCAGGTGGGTTAATAGCGGCATTAATTATGTATAACCTGGTGTTTTGGGACTGGATTCCAGTGATATTGATTCATAATCATCTTTGCGAAACCGAAGGCGGATTTTGGGTTTTTAAAACGCCGAAACAGTGGGTAAAGGAGCATCCTGAGGTAGTGGGGCTAGATTGGAGCAAACAAAGTTGCTGTAAAACTGAATATATAAGAAATGATTATGATGATACTCAATACAGAGAAAGTTATGGAAAATATTTGTACACTGAGTTTTCGCTCAAAAGAAACATTGATTTTACAGAAACCATAAATTCTCTTCATATAAGGACTGTAGATTTTAAAACAGGTGAAGTCGTTTTTGAGGTTATAAATTTTCAAATAGCTTCTCCATATAAAATTTGGTTAGCGCCATATAGAGATGATTGTAAAAATGTAAAGCAATCTGAATACGCTCAAGAGTTAAACAATCTTATTAATCTGGTTAAAGGGGAGCTAAATGACAAATAATATTAAATTTACTTCAGATATGGCATCTTTAGCAGAAGCTAACGCGATAAGGTGCGCTAAATAGGATGTGCCGACGTTAGGAGGCGCATCTGTCGAGTCCCAATAACACCATGACAGAATATCGTCGATTTTATATACCGAAAGCCATGTGGTTTTTCACCGTCAATCTTGCCGAGCGCAAAAACAATCATCTGTTGATTGACAAGATTGATGAATTACGAAATGCCTTTCGATATGTAAAACAACGCAAACCTTTTCATATTGATGCCATCGTTATATTACCGGATCATTTGCATTGTATTTGGACATTGCCACCCGACGACGGAAATTTCTCCGTAAGATGGAATATGTTGAAAGGACGATTTTCCAGGTCAATTGACCATGGAGAAAGAATTTCGAAAAGCCGTCAAAAACGCCGCGAGCGTGGAATCTGGCAGCGCCGATTATGGGCGCATTTGATCGAAGACCAAAACGATTACAACAAGCACGTTGATTATATTCATTGGAATCCGGTAAAACACGGTCATGTTAAAAATGTAATCGATTGGCCTTATTCAAGCTTTCGCCGTTATGTAGAACAAGGTATTTATGAACCACGTTGGGGAAATGATGAAAAATAATAGATTGATAGTATTGAATGACTCGACCGATGCGCCTCCTAACGTCGGCACATCCTATCAGCTACCACAATTTAGCGCACCTTATCGCGTTAACGTCGGCAGCATCCTATCAGCGCACCTTATCGGGTTATCAGCGCACCTTAACGGGTTAGGCAGGAATTAGTGGAGATTTGAATGGCATCGGAAATACGGCGCAGTGCTCGTTGGTTATTGAGTTTTTCGGCCTTGCTAGTCACGTCGACTCTATCTCACGCCAATCCATTGGCAGATTATTGCATTACCAAACAAGGTCAAAAACCACCACCTGTTAAGTTTGAACATCCGGTTAATTCGCCTCAGCAACCGCCTGAAACGATTGAAATTGAATTTACCGTCAAAAACGATCTCTATCGGCTTCGAAGTGAGCGGAGTGATGTCACGCTTTACGACGCAGCCAACCAAACACTGGGCAAAGTCATTGCTCGGCAAAGAGACGGCGGTAGCATTGAACATTTACAACTCGTGGCGGAGGATTTATTGTGGATCAAGGGCAGCAAAATGGACTATCTGGTGCGGCTTGATTTAAAGCAATCGCCCATCCGCTTCGGGGCTTTGGAAGCCATCGATTTAACACCTAAGCCCTATTCCAAAATTGAGAAGTTTTTTTTCGCGCCAGATTACCGGTCCCACGGCCAATATAGCTGGGTCTTGAATCGCCTGTTCATTACCGGCCATCGCACCACATTGTTTGGGACGGCCGATCCGGTGGCCACAGAATGGGTCAACGGACAAGCCAAACCGTTACCGGAAGAATTGTACGATACCGAACTAGACACCGAGCTTCCGCAACTCAACGGCGTATTATTTAGGGGGCGAGGCGTTCAGGGGGATGAACTGGAAGCATACAACAAAGCTGTTTTTTACGATGGCGTCAAGGCTACGCGGTTGTTGGAGGGGTATTTGGATAAGGAGGTTAAATATCGCGGCTGGAGTGTGCATATAGCGCCAATAAGCAAGCGAGTATTTCTAAGTAATGCTAATGGCAATAAACCATTTCTAGTGGAGCTGAAAGCCAGTTCCAAAGAAATAATGTTACCAAATAATTTATCAGCAGGTTTTGGAGTATACGAGTTGCCTGAGAAAAGATGGTTGCTTTTAGCCGGTTATCAAGACCTTGCTATTGAAATAGATAATGAATGGCGATCAATTATCCATGTTACTCCACCTTCAAAAATTACCCGTATTAGTACCTCATCATTATTCACAGAAATTAACGAAATAGTTATAACTATCGATAATCAGCAAACTAAAAATGGTACCAACTATTTTTTAGTTAATTCATCGTCTAAGACAAATTGTTTTGCAACACTCGATCCCGATAAACCCATTGAACTTAAAGTCGAGTAATTAAAAACTCGTAATCCTTTTTTCGTAACTTTCAATTAACCAATTAGAGAAGGAACTAGTCCATGTCAACTGTTTACGATCCCATCAAACTCACCAAACTGGCTATTTTCGGCACCGACGATCTATCGTCTGTCGATTACAACGATTTAATTCGGCCAATCGGTGCGAAACTTGCCGATTATCCTATGGATATGCAAATCTATATGGAAATCGGCGGCGGACGCTATGCCTATCCGTCCTTATTCAAGGCTGTTGAGAAATTTTTTGATACAAGACTTACCTTAGCGGATGGTGTTTACAATTTTGTTGGTGGCATCAATGGTGGATATATAGAAAATATAGTTAGTGGGGCTAACGGCCCAGAAAATTTGGGTTTTTCCAAAGATGACCTTGATATCTCCATCCTTCAATACGGCACCGATTACATGTCGAGCAATGATTACGCCGAGCGCGCCTACATCTTTGGTGGTGGACATTTCAACATTGATTTTAGCCACGCAACGTTCGAAGTGGTCAATGGCGAAAGGACAATCAAAGGGATGACGATCAATGCCGTTCAAGAGGGTTTCGACTTTAATTCCGATACCGGTATGTCTCAATACGTCAGTGATTTTGTGTTAGGCCCGCTTTTGGATCCTTATGGCTTGGCCCGAGAAGAATTGCCTATCATCTGGGACGGTCCCGGTAAAACTTACGCCAGTTATGGACAGGCCGATTTCGATGGGCATCAATCCGAAGAGTGGATAGTTGCGGATGGGGGTAAAGGTTTAGTTCAGAAAGCTATGGCTATAGACGGAATTACTTCATTAGCGGGTCCTGAAGGACTGGCCTATTTTTTAAATCTATTAAATGACCCGGATTTGAGCTATACCAAGGATGGACGTCGGGTGATTTTCGGCACGTTAGATGACGATAGCCTTGATCCAAGTGACGAGAAAGGCCCTGGCTTGGCAAATGTGTTCAATAAATTTTTATTAGTCGGCGGTACCGGTAACGACACCATAACCGGCGGTGGCGATTCGGACAAACTATTGGGTGGCGACGACAATGACACCCTCACTGGCGGTAAAGGCAACGACTACCTGGAAGGCGGCGCGGGTAATGACGAATACGTGTTTGCAGCAGGCGACGGTATGGACACCATTTTAGACACCGACGGCCTGGGCAAAATCACCCTGGACGGCATTCAAATCATGGGTCAGACCGGCGTTGCGGCCGATCAATGGGTACAAGCCGGCAACACTTGGCAAGACCGTCAGCGCCACATCGGCTACAACCTAGTGACTCAGGCCGACGGTACGCAGGATTTGCTGATTGCCGCCACCGATAACACCTTGATCGTAAAAAATTGGCATGCCGGCGAATTGGGCGTCACGCTTGGTAGCGCTACCCAGGCCGAACCCACCATCGAACTTACCGTAAGCGGCGACTTTCAGCCCCTGGATCAAGACCCGAACGCAGACGGCATCCAGCTTGGCTACGATGCGCTGGGCAACATTTTCGTCGATGTCAACTTGCCCGACCCCGACCGCGAAGATACGCTGTACGACAGTACCGGTAACGACAAACTGGAAGGCTTTGGCGGCGATGACGTTTTGATCGCTACCCGCGGCGGCGAAAACACATTACTGGGCGGCGGGGGCGACGATAAACTGTTCGGCGGATACGGCATCGATGTACTGGATGGCGGCGCCGGGCGCGACGTGTTGTCGGGGGGCGACAACAGCGACAGACTGTATGCCGATCGGGATAATGTCGAAGCCTTGTCCGGAACCGTTCCCGAAGACCAAGTCGGCGACTTCCTGAACGGCGGCGCGGGCGACGATATTTTGATCGGCAGCGGCCGCTCCGATGCCTTGATGGGCGGCGAAGGTAACGACATTATCATGGGGGGCGCCGGTCACGACATTATTTTAGCTGATGCCAGCTATATGACCGCCGATACCGATTGGACCTGGAAAAACAGTCATCAAACCTATGCGGCCGCCGACGATAATACACCCACCTGGGGCGTAGGTATTGGCTTTAGTCCTGTAACTGGTCTGCTCGATACCGGCACCGGCGGCAACGACATTGTCTACGGTGGCGACGGCGGCGATTACGTGCTGGGTGGCCGCGGCAAGGACGTGATTTTCGGCGAAGCCGGCATGGACTTTTTGGACGGCGGCGCCGGCGACGATATTTTGTACGGCGGCGACGGCGACGATGCTCTGGAAGGCGATCTGAACGCTGCACCGGAGCTGCACGGCAACGACTACCTGGATTTGGGCAGCGGCCAAAGTCATCAATTCGCCCGAGGCGGTGGTGGTGCCGATACCATTATCGGCGGCGATACCGACGACACCATCGAAGGCGACGAACTGCGCGCCGGTTACACCGCCTATTATCACGGAGACGACATTATCGATGCCATGGGCGGCAACGACACCGTGTGGGGCGAAGGCGGCGCCGATATCATTTATGGCGGTGACGGCGACGGCGGTAACGACCTGTTGGACGGCGGCGCGGGCGCGGACTATTTGGCCGGCGGAGCCGGCGACGATATCTATCTTAATGTCGACGGCGAAGACACCATCAATGACACCGAAGGCCACAACACCATTCGATTGGCTACCGCCACCGGCTTGGGCGCGGCGGGTCTGTCGATCGCCAATTACGGACCGCAAAACCAATACCGGTGTCTGGACATTGCCCTGGACAACGGTGAAACCCTCAGACTCGAAGATGCCTTTTACGGCACCGACGCCACGCTGGTATTTGCCGACGGCAACGCAATGGATTTGGATACCTTGGTAGGCACTCGACTGAGTACCGCCTTGAACCTGCAATTGGATAACAGCGGCGGCAAACTATATGGCGGCGCGGCGGCGGATCAGCTTTTCGGTGGTACCGGCAACGACACATTGGCTGGTCACAAGGGCAATGACACCCTGCAAGGCGGACTGGGTAACGACATTTATGAATTCGCCGTCGGCGACGGCCAGGACACGATAATAGAGACTGGCGGCGCCCTGGATACGCTACGTTTCAAGGAAGGCATATCGACGGATAACATCAAACTCACCCGATATTGGGCTAGCGACGAGGATAGTCTGCGTCTCGAACTCAGCGACGTAAACGGTTTTTTGACCGGCGACTATGTCAGTGTGAAGAATTACTTTGTGGGCACCAGTGCAAACAATCGCGTCGATTACATCGAATTCGCCGACGGTACACTGTGGGAGTACGGCGACATTCAGGCCTTGATCCTAAAGCCGACGGAAGGAAACGACACGGAGTTGAGCGGATTTGCCGGCGACGACGTGATCGACGGGCTGGGTGGAAACGACTCGATCAACGGCAAGGCCGGCAACGATTGGTTAAAAGGCGGAGCCGGCGATGATGATTTGCAAGGCGGACTCGGTAACGACATTTTGGAAGGGGGCGACGGCAACGACCGCTTACTGGGTTATGGGGTTTGGCTTAACGATTCAACTGCCGTCAATAACGAAGCCGGCAATGATGTATTGGATGGCGGCGCGGGTGACGACAGACTGTTTGGCGGCAACGGCGCCGATGTTTATTTGTTCGGACGCGGCGACGGCAGCGATTATCTGTCGGATAGCCGCGAAGACGGCCGCATCGACACCTTGCGGCTTAAAGCCGGCGTACTTCCCGAGCACGTGGCGATTTACGAGCAGACTTTGGTAATTGACGGCAGCAGCACCCAGATTTACTTTGACGGCATCGAGCGTATCGAATTCGATAACGGCAATGGTTCGGTCTGGTTGGCCGACGATATTCTTGCCCATACCGAGTTCGGCAGTTTCAACGCGATGACGGGGACGCAGGGTGACGATACCTTTGTCGTCGATTATGCCGGCGACACCATAACCGAAGCGGCCGGTGGTGGCGTCGACACAGTGCTCGCCTCCCGTAGTTACGTGTTGCCGGCAAACGTCGAAAACATTACGCTGACCGGGCCGCTGAATATCAATGCGACCGGTAATTCACTGGATAATGTCCTGATCGGCAATGCCGGCAATAATGTGCTGGACGGCAAGGCGGGCAACGATACCGGCTACGGCGGTTTGGGGAACGATGTTTATAAAAACATCGAACATATCGTTGAATATGCAGACCAGGGGATCGATACCTGGGTGGTCAGAGACGGCGGCGTTTTACCCGATCACGTGGAAAATATCAGCTTATATGACGGCACAGGGTCGCACTCTATTTACAACGTCTCCGCGATCGGCAATAGCCTGAACAATGTCTTGACCAGTGGGGGCATTGGCGTGACAGGCGACATTCTGGACGGCCGAGGTGGCGCGGACACCTATATCGTCAAGGGTTGGGATAGACCGATCGTCTATATCGATAACATTGGCGATACCGTCATCGGCGCGCCTTACGAGGTACGCAGCTATATTGACTACGCACTACAAGAGCCATCGCGCTACACCAGCGACAATTCTTACATCCCGGATAGTGTGGCCAACCGCTTGGTATTACTGGGTGATACGGCCATCAATGGCCGGGGGAATGCCGTCGACAATAGCATCACCGGCAACGGCGGCGACAATGTGTTGATGGGATTGGCGGGGAATGACAATCTAAGCGGCGGCGCCGGCAACGACTATCTGGACGGCGGCAACGGCAATGACAACCTGAGCGGCGGCACGGGGAACGATACTTATATCGTGGATAGCCTGGGCGATGTGATTGTGGAATTGTACGCTCAGGGTATCGACAGCGTGGAAAGCTTCGTTAACCATACCTTGGGGGTCAATCTTGAAAATCTGACATTACGCGGCGCCACGGCGCTTGAGGCCATTGGCAACGCCCAAGACAATATTCTGACCGGTAACGACGCCAACAACACACTGCAAGGTTATGCGGGTAACGATTATCTCCATGGCGGCAACGGCGACGACGTCCTGTACGGCAATAAACCCGATGCGGCCGAATGGCACGCTCAATCAATTGACCATCAACGCCAAAGCCTCGCTGCTGAACGACGGCGTTCCGGCGCAAATGGATATCTATGTGGACGGCGTATTCAAAGCCACGTTCGCCGTCGCCAACACCGGCGCTTACGCCGCCTACAGTGTCGATCCGGCCTTGCTGGGCGCTAACGCGCGGCGGGTCGATGTGGTATTCGCCAACGATGCATTTATTGCCGGCACCCCGGCTCAGGATCGCAATCTGTACGTCGCCGGTATTAAGGTCAACGGCCAAAGCCTGGCTTCCGTTTCCACCGGCGTGCAATACGATATCGGTAACGGCGGCGCGGCGCGGGACGGCAAAAACATGCTAGGCGGCCGCGAGCTCATGTCCTGGGGCGGTGCATTGCGCTTCAGCCTGGACGGCAACGACTGGCTGGATGGCGGGGCCGGCGCGGACAGCATGAACGGCGGCTTGGGCGACGATGTGTACGTGGTCGACCATAGCGCCGATACGGTCAATGAAATCGCCGACGGCGGTTTCGATACCGTCCGTAGTCTGATCTCTTACGATTTAAGCGCCGCCGCCCATGTCGAAAACCTGATCCTGATCGGCACCGCCGCCATCGACGCCACCGGTAACAGTCTCGACAATACCTTGTTGGGCAACGCGGCGAGCAACCGCCTGGACGGCGGCTTGGGCGCCGACCGCCTGGAAGGCGGTCAAGGCGACGATGTCTATATCGTCGATCACTATGGCGACGTACCGGTGGAAAACGCCAATGCCGGCATCGACAGCGTGTTCGCCTCTATTCGGCATACCTTGGGCAATCATCTGGAGTATCTGACCCTAACCGGCACCGCCGCCATCGACGGCTTCGGCAACGGCCTCGACAATCGGCTGACCGGCAATGAAGCGGACAATGGCCTGTACGGCAATTTGGGCAATGACACATTACAGGGCGGCCGGGGCAACGATCGTTTATTCGGCGGCGACGGCAACGATAGACTTTATGGCGACTGGCTAACCGAAAGTCCAGGGTCTCCGCTATCGTCCGATCTGTTGATTATCAACGCCAAAGCCTCTTTACTGAACGACGGCGTTGCCGCGCGGATGGCGGTTTATGTGAACGGCAACTTCAAAACCTCGTTTGACGTTGCCAATACCGCTGTTTACGCCGGTTACAGTGTCGATCCGGCCTTGTTGGGCGACGGCGTGCGCCAAGTCGATGTAGTCTTTCTCAACGATGCCTATATTGCCGGCTCGCCGGCGCAGGATCGCAACCTGTATGTCAATCACATTGCGCTCAACGGCATAAACCATGTTTCCGCCTCGCCCGACGTGCAATACGACCTCGGCACGGGCTCGGCGGCCAGGGATGGCCTTAATCTGGTTACCGGCCGCGCGGCAATGGCGTGGAATGGCGCCTTGCGATTCGATCTGCAAAGCAACGACTGGCTGGACGGCGGCGCCGGCACCGACATCTTGACCGGCGGCGCGGGCAACGACACCTACATTATGGGTCGCGGCTACGGCACCGACACCGTGGTAGAAGACGATCTTACCGTCGGCAACATCGACACCGCGCAATTTTTGTCGGATATTACGGCGGAACAGATTTGGTTCCGTCGTACCGACAACGATTTGGAAGCCAGCATCATCGGTTCCGGCGATAAGTTGATTGTGCGGGATTGGTACGCCGGCTCGGCCCATCATGTCGAACAATTCAAGACCGCGGACGGGCTGACCCTGCTGGACAACGAAGTGGAAAATCTGGTCAATGCCATGGCTGCCTTTGCGCCGCCGACCGACCAGACCAGTCTGCCGCTGGATTACCAAGCCGCGTTGGCGCCGGTGTTGGCGACCTATTGGCTTTGAGCATGCCGCCGGCGGAACTCATGGGCTTCACACGGAAGCACGGTTTGAATATACGCATTTATTAGCCGCGGGCCGGAACAGACCATGGGCCTTCTTGACATTCACCCCGGGCCGATCCAGACTCCATGGCATAATTATTAAAAAGGAGGTGTACCATGAGACGGTCGGTGATTTTTTTGTTGTTTTGCATCGCTGCCTTGTCCAGCTTTTGCAGTCAGGCGGCGGGCAAGTATCAATTCGAACCCGGCGATACGGTGCTGACCAACTGCCATCAAATCTATACCAAGGGTACGGTTAAAGCCCAGGTTGACGACGGTTACACCGTGCATTTTCCGAAAAAAAGCGGCCCCATCAACTGCCCGCCTTTCCGCTGGCATGCCGAATACGTCTTGCCGTTTCAATCCGTGCCGGAGTATCGGCTGCAATTTTTCGGCGGTTTGAAAACCGCCAAAGTGTTTCGGCTGGGCGAAACCATTACCCTGCGTTTCGACACCGACAAACGCATCGTTCAAAACAAGGATAGCGTGGATATAGAAGCGGAAATCACCGATATCAGCAGTAACGGCGCCGTCGCCTTGAAATTGCTCGGCACCGATCCGGATGCCGCCGCCATGTTCTGGAAATGGGTAGGCAGCAATTACGTGGATTTACGCCACGATGCGCTGGCGGTGGAAAGAAACAAACGTTGAAGCCCGGGCCTTATCGATTCCGTTCCCAATATCTTCCCTATTTATATCCCTCACCCCAGCCCTCTCCCGCAAGGAGAGGGAACTTTTACGACAGTCTCCGAAGGCAGAGGGAATGCCTTGTTAAAGTGATTTCGCGCGCGTTCCTAACCGCGGCGGACGGGCCCTGGGCGAAGCGACTCAGGCCCGCCGCCAAAACCCCAGCATGGCTGCTTCATCCACGGGTTTGCTGAACCAATAGCCCTGAATGATGAAACAACCATTTTCCCGCAAGAAATTACTTTGCACCTCGGTTTCCACCCCTTCGGCAACCAGCTTGATATTCAAGTTTTTCGCCAAATCGATCACCGCCAGCGGAATGGCGGTCAAGCGGGTATCGGTTAAACTGCCCGCGTCGGTGATTTCCATGATGAAGGAACGGTCTATCTTGATTTCGTCGATGGGAAGATGCCGCAAATAACTCAAACTGGAATAACCGGTACCGAAATCGTCGATCGATATCGCCACTCCAAGGCTTTTTATGGAATGCAGCAGTTCTATGGTGCTTTGTTGCCTGTTCATCACCACCCCTTCCGTCAGCTCGATCTGAATCAGGGCCGGGTCGATCGCATGATCCGCTATGGCCCGCGACAGGGTTTTATACAGATTGCCGCGATGAAACTGGATGGGCGATATGTTGATGGCAACCGGCGCCAGCACGGCGCCTTGTTTCCGCCAATGGTTCATGGTTTGGCAAACCCGCTCGATCAGCCAGCAGCCGATATCCACAATAAAGCCGGTTTCCTCGGCAATCGGAATAAACTCGGCCGGCGAAACCGTGCCCAATTCCGGACTGAACCAGCGCAACAGGGCTTCCGCGCCGACAATGTTGCCTTGGTCCAGAGCGTATTTGGGCTGATAATGAATAGCCAGTTCGCCGCGTTTGAGAGCGTTGTGCAAGCCGTGTTGTATCAACATGTAGCGTTCGGTCTGGTTTTCCAGCGATTCATCGAAAAACTGAAAATTATTGCGGCCTTCTTTTTTCGCCAGATACATGGCGCTGTCGGCGTGTTTGAGCAACGTGGCTGGGTTTTCGCCGTCCTTGGGAAACATGCTGACCCCCATGCTCAGGGTGGTGCGTAATTCGCGACCGGCAATCTGATAGGTCTTACTGGCCGTCATAAAGATCTTGGCAACCAAGCGCGCCGCCATCTCGGAACTGCCGACGTCGGGCAGCAAAATGGCAAATTCATCTCCGCCCAGACGACTGACGGTATCGACCTCGCGCACCACGGATTGCAAGGCGCGCGCCACGCTGAGAATCAACTCGTCCCCGACGTCGTGCCCCAGGGTATCGTTTATATTCTTGAAGTGATCGATATCCAGATAGATGACCGCCAGGACGGTTTTTTCGCGCTGGGCCTGCAAAATGGCCTGATTCAGACGATCGTTCAACAGCAGGCGGTTAGGCAGATTGGTCAGGCAATCGTGATGCGCCATATGCCGTAACTTCTCTTCCGCCACCAGCCGTTGGGTGATATCGGCAAATACCGAGGCGTAATTACAAATTTCGCCGTTCTCGTCCCTGATCACGCTGATGTTGATCCACTCCAAAAACAGCTCGCCGTTTTTGTGCCGATTCCAGATTTCGCCCGACCAGCGATCTTTTTGATTCAATTCCTCCCACATCTGCCGATAGAATTTGCTGTCGTGCTTGCCCGAACTCAAGATTTTCGGATTGCAGCCCAATACTTCGGCGTCCGTGTATCCGGTAATTTTGGTAAACGCCGGATTGACGCTGACGAAATTGCGGTTCTTATCGGTAATGGTAATGGCCAATGGCGAGGTCATGAATACCGAGGAAGACAACTTCAACTTTTGCAGATACTCCTTGCGGCGCACGCAATGATTGATGCCGCGCAATAACTTATCCCCCTGCAAAGGCTTGACCAGAAACTGATTGATCTGCAGATTGACCAGATTTGCCACTTCGGGCGGACGGGATTGCCAACTGGACATGCCGCTGATCAAAATCACCGGTACGCCGGGTTCAATGGCGCGAATCTCCTGAATCAATTGCAAGCCGTCGCCGTCCGGCAAAACCATATCGGTGATCACCAGTTGCGGCCGATGCCGCTTGAACAATTCCAGACCCTGCTTGGCATCCGCCGCCGCGTGCACCGCGCCCAGCCGCCTTTGCAGGAAGCGGGTCAAATGTTCCAAGGCGTCGAGATCGTCCTCGACGTACAGCACCGACAACCATTTGAGCCCGTCGTGATCCATGGCCGCCCGCTCATCCGCCTTACCCACCAAGCTTGCGGCGGCGTTGACGCGTTCAACCGGCCGCGCGCTTTCGAGTTCGACGGGATTGAACAAGACTTCCAGCAAAGTCACGTCGTCTTGATGACGCTCGCTGGCCACTTGCCGCAGCAAGGCGTCGATATCATCTATCAAGGTTTCGCTCCGGCCTTCCGCCATCAGGTCCATGCACTGATTCATGGACACTTGCGGGGCGCCCCTGTCCAGTATTTCGGGCAGCCCATCCGTATACAGATATAGTCGCGCCGGCTCGTCGCAGCGGGCTACCTGCAGTTCCGGGCAGAATTCGTCGCCGCTGACGATACCCATGGCTACATGGTTGGAGGAAAATTTCCGCGGCTCCCCGCCATCCTCGGTAAACAGCAGCAGCGGCGGGTTGCCGCAATTGATCACTTCCAGACGATGCTGCTTGGCATCCATGCACAATAGGGTCATGGTGACAAAATGCTCTCCCATGCCGCGCTGGCACAAAGCTTGGTTCAATTCATCGGCAATTCGAGGCAGACTAAATTCGCGAGCCGCCAGCTCCCTAAAGCGCCTGGGTAAATCCAGCGCCGGTAAAATGGCCGCCAAACCATGCCCCATGCCGTCGCCCAACATCACATACAAGCCGTTTTCCGTGGCCTCCATGCAATAAAAATCGCCGGAGATGGTGCTTTTCGGGCGACTGATGACCCGGGCTTCCTGCGGTTGCTTGTCCCCAACCAACTGGGTCACGTAATGTTCTATGCGCTGCTGCTGGTAGCGGTAATCGCTGACGGTTTCCTTTAACTGATTGAGTTGGTCGTGAATGACGCGCTGAGTATCCAACTTCTCGGTGGCCACTTCGAGGGCCTTGTTCAATTGCTCGAAACTGATGGGCTTCACGATGTATTGAGTGGCGCCCAGACTGATGGCTTCCTGCAATAAAGCCACCTCGGAGTGCGCCGACAGAAAGATGATGGGTGTACTGTCATCCCCCAAGGCCCGGATGGCCTGACACATTTTGATGCCGTCAAGCTTGGGCATTCTGAAATCAGAAATAATAATGTCGGGCTTGTATTGGCGATATAAAGCCAAGCCCTGTTCGCCGTCTTCGGCTTCCAGAATTTTGCCGCCCTTACGCCGTAGAAAGATGCTTAACAGATTACGCGCCTCCTTGCCGTCCTCCACGCATAAAATAGTCAAGCCGGCCAAGGATTGCGTGTCCGTCCTCTCAGTGGTGGAGGCTTTCATACCGCCCGCTCCGCCGCCCCGGCTTGAGGCAAATAGACGCTAAACCGTGCTCCCCCGGCGTGGTTACCGGCTTCGATTTTACCTTTCATGTTTTCCTGTATGGAGAGATTGCTGAGATACAGACCCAAACCGGCCGCATGCGGTTTGGTCGTAAAATAAGGATCGAAAATTTTCGGCAGATATTCCTGGTCAATGCCGCCGGCATTGTCGGTGACATGCATGATGACCCAGGCATCCCTGCGCTCCAGGCTGATTGTGATTTCACCGTCAGTCTGCTGCCGGGCCATAATTTGCTCCTTGGCATTGTTGATAAGGCTCAATAACACCTGCGAAAACTCGCCGACCGGCATCATCACCCGCGCGGGACAGTCCCTGCCGACAAAGCTCAATTTGATCCGGTGATATTGCATGCCCGCGCCGAGTAAATTTACGCAACTGTCGATGTTTTCGGCAAGCACAAACTCGGCCATGGATTTATCGTTTTTAAAAAATCCGCGAAATTCGTCTATGGTGCGCGACATACCCGTCAGAATTTCCTGGCACCGCACAACAGCGGCATGGCTGGCATCCTTGTCCGCCTCGCCGTAGGCCAAGGCATCGTCCAGATTCATCAAAATCACCGCCAACGCGTTCAAGGGTTGCCGCCATTGGTGGGCGATATTGCCTATCATTTCCCCCATCGCGGCCAGCTTGCCCTGCTGTTGCAGGATCAAGAGTTTTTTTTGTTGGCTTGCCGCGTCCCGCCGGGTCCGCGTCCCCCGCCCGGCAATGACGCCGGCGTGCACATAGCGCTGCCCTTGATCGGTGAAAAGATCCAGTAGCAAGGAAACCGGCAAACAGCTTGCGTCTCTTGCTTGTCGCACGGATTTTATAGTCGCGCCCGACTCCGCGCCGCTTATCAGCCATTGAAAAGAAGGATGATCCGGCAAGCTTGGAAAGACCCTGCCGACCGGCAGCCGCAAAAGTTCTTCACGGTCGTAACCCAGGCACTCCAGCGCGGCGCCGTTCGCCCAGCAAAAACGTAAGCTGTCGGCATTGAACACCACACAGGGGTCTTTGTTCATTGGCTCCGGCTCCCGGCGGGTTTCAGCAATCCGCCCACAATACAAGAAAATTGGTCTGAATAAACCTGCACTATTGGCCTATATGGACGAATTGTTCAGCGCAATGCGCCGACCGTTCAGTTTCGGCACTCTGAAAAACAGGGATGGAAGGTGGAATGTTGTCGAAAGATATCGCCACCGGCAAAGACTGTATACGAATTGAGGAATTAGCGGATACAATCCTACCCAGTTTTAAACGCTATTTTCAGCGAAATCAGGCGTTTGGTGATGCATATCGCAAATACGCTTTTTTAACCCTTATCGGCTTGACAGGTGGAGCGAGAACATGCAGTTCCTGAATCAATTGGAGGTTTTGAGAAAAAAATTCGCCGCCGATTTACCCGCCCGCCTGTTGGAAATCAAAACCCTGTACCAAACGCCGGATTGCGACCCCCTACTACTGCGCCAAGCCCTGCACCGCCTGACGGGCTTGGCCGGCACCTTCAAGGCCCACCGGATCAGCGAACTGGCCCGCAATATGGAAAACCGTTGCGCGCGGCATCTGACGGACTCCGAAGCCGAAAACCGGCAAATCATCGCCATCCTGTTTGGCCGTCTGGAAGCCGCCGTCCAAGAATATTTGGCCGAAACCGCACCGATAGACAGCACTTGGCTGGAACCACCCGTCATCAGCCAGGGCGACAAGGTCATTTGTCTGATTGCCCCGCCTGACTCTTCGACGGACAAGTTTGCCGAAGCCTTGCGCGAAAACGGCTATTTGCTGGATCCGCAGCCGGATTTGACGGCGTTTATCGAGTTCATCGACCACGGCGGCGCGCTGCCCGGACTGATTATCCTGGACACGGCGCTCGACATATCCAGCCAGGACCAACTCGGCTTCCAGCGTTTCAAGGCCGGTATCAAGGATTTTCCGCCCTTGATTTTCATTTCCGAGCGGGGCGACACGCTGTCCCGACTGGCAGCCGTCCGAGCCGGCGCCAGCGATTACCTGTTAAAAACCGTCAGCAACGATATTTTGCTGGATATCGTAGCGCAATATTTACATCCCCCCGCAAGCCGGAAAATACTGATAGTCGACGACGACAACATCGCCGCCGGCTACATTGCCAATATCATCGACGCGGCGGGCTATCAAAGTCGAATTCTCGGCGAGCCGCTGCGCATTTTCGAGGTATTGGAAAGCTTTCAGCCCGATCTGTTGATTCTGGATATTTACATGCCGGACTGCAGCGGCATTGAACTGGCAAAAGCCATTCGCCAATGTTGCTGCCACAACATCATGCCCATCCTGTTCCTGACCACGGGTACCGATATCGACCAGGAACTGTGCGCGCTGGGCAGCGGCGGCGATGAATTCATCCGCAAAACCGATCCGGATCGTTATCTGTTGGAGAAATTATCCTACCGACTGCGCCGGCTCGATCAAATTCGCGCCCTGCACAAACAACTTAAATCCGCCCAACTGCGCTCCGAGCGCCTGCGCAAATCGCAAAGCGATTTCCTGACCTATGTGGTGCACGAATTGAAATCGCCGCTTAATCTGATTTTGGGCTATAGCGAACTATTGCAAATGGATGACAAGCTCAGCCACGAACAGCGGAATCTGGTCATGGAAATCGTCAAGGGCGGCCAAAGTCAACTGGCGATGATAGAGGAACTGTCGGAACAGGTAAAAGTGTCCAGAGGTCAATTCAACCTGAATTTGGAATCTTTCGACGTAATGCCCTTGTTGACTCAAGCCGTTGCCAACGCGGCGATATTGGCCGCCGAGTCCGGCATCGGCGTGCAAGGCCGATTCGACGCCAAGCAAAGCGTCTACGTGCGCGCGGACCGCCGCCGGGTCGAACAAATTCTGGCCAATCTGCTCTCCAACGCCATCAAATACAATAAGCCCGCCGGCAAGGTCTGGATCAGCGCCCAAGCGCGCGCCGGCAAAATGCTGCGCATCGAAGTAGCCGATACCGGACTTGGCATTGCGCCGGAGGACCGCGAGCTGATTTTCGATGCCTTCGAACGCCTGAATGCCGCCAAGCAAGGCATAGACGGCATCGGCATCGGCCTGTCCATATGCAGTCGACTATTGACGCTGATGCAGGGCCGTATCGGCGTCGACAGCGAATTGGATGTCGGCTCCAAGTTTTGGATAGAACTGCCTCTTACCGCCCAATCAAACCTCCGGGACCCGCTATGAGCCACGACAAGCTTATCGACGAATTGCAAAACCAAATCAGGAATTGGGAAATCCGTCATCACACCTTATTGAATACTTTAAGCGATGCGCTGATTACCATAGACAGGCAAGGCATCGTCAAAACCTTCAACCAGGCCGCCGAATTGGTTTTCGGTTACCCGGCCCGCG
This sequence comes from Methylomonas subterranea, assembly GCF_024505185.1. Lineage (GTDB taxonomy): Bacteria > Pseudomonadota > Gammaproteobacteria > Methylococcales > Methylomonadaceae > Methylomonas > Methylomonas subterranea. Next base: position 226,987 of record NZ_JANIBJ010000001.1, on the reverse strand, counting down.
AGGTGGTCGGGCAAAAAATCAATATGCTGATGCCGGAACCCCATGGCACCGAGCACGACAAGTATATGGATCGTTACATCAACACCGGGCGTAAACACATCATAGGCACGGATCGGGAGGTGATGGCGCTACGCAAGGACGGGTCCACCTTTCCGATAGAACTGGCGGTCAGCGAAATGTGGCAGGACGGCGAGTTGCAGTTTACCGGCTTGATCAAGGATATTACCGAGCGTAAAAAAATAGAACGCCTGAAAAATGAGTTCATTTCCACGGTCAGTCATGAATTGCGCACCCCGTTGACATCGATACGCGGCGCCTTGGGTTTGATCAACAGCGGCCTGTGCGGGCCGCTGCCGGATAAGATGGATGCGCTGCTGACGATAGCCACCAACAATACCGAGCGCCTGCTATTGCTGATCAACGACATTCTGGACATCGAGAAAATCGAGTCCGGCCATTTGCGCTTCGATTTCAAACGCGTGGCGCTGGCCGATTTGATCGAGAAAGCCATTGCCGATTGCAGCAGTTATGCCGCCGACCACGACATTCATTTTGCATTCGAGGCCGACGACCGCCTGTTGCAGGTTACCGTCGATCCGGATCGCATCATTCAGGTCATCAACAATTTATTGTCCAACGCCGCCAAATTCTCCCCCAAAAACGGCACGGTCAACGTTACGCTACGGGCATTTTCGGGGTATGCCCGCATCAGCGTTTGCGACCACGGCGCCGGCATACCCCGGCATTTCCTGCCGCGTTTGTTCGACAAATTTTCCCAGGTCGACGGCAGCGACAAGCGCGATGCCGGCGGCACCGGTTTGGGACTCAGCATCTCCAAAGCCATCGTCGAAAAACATCAAGGCAAAATCAGCGTCGAAACCGCCGTCGGCGCGGGTACGACTTTTCATGTCGACCTGCCCTTGCATTCGATCAGTGAAATCAAGGATCAACTCAAGCTCGACCCGGCGGCAAACGCTACCGTCCTGGTCATCGAAGACGACCCCGATGTGGCGCATTTGATCAAACGCATATTGCTGGATGCGGGATTCAACACCGAAATCGCCTACGACACCATCCAGGCCAAGCAATTGCTGCAGAAAAACCATTACCACGCCATCACGCTGGATATCATTCTGCCGGGTCAGTCGGGTCTGGAGTTTCTGCAGGAATTGCAACTCAACGGCGATGAAATTCCGGTGGTCATCATTTCCGTCGACGACAACAAAAAATATACCGACTGCGGCAGTTTCACCCAGGACGTGGTGGACTGGCTGCAAAAACCCATAGACAGCCAAAAACTGATCTCCGCCATCAACCGCATCCATCCCAACCCGTCGCAGCGGCCCCTGGTATTGCAGGTCGAGGATGAAGCCGACGTGCGCAAAATCGTCGAGTTGATTCTGACCGATGTCGCCGACGTGGTTGCGGTCGCTACCCTGCGGGAAGCCAGACAGCTGTTGAGCCAACAACATTTCAGTCTGGTGCTGCTGGATGTCGGCCTGCCGGACGGCAGCGGTCTGACCTTGTTGCCGGAAATCAAGCAACGCCACCCCGGTACCGAAGTCGTGATTTTCTCGGCCCAGGATGTGGGCCAGGACATCGCCAGTCAAGTCAGCGCCGCCCTGGTCAAATCCGCCACCAGCAACATCAAACTGATACAAACCATCAAGGCCGCCATCAAATAATGAGCTCCAGACAACAACTCCGTTTCCCCTGCGTGGGCATAGATTTGATGTATTCGCCGTTGCAGGACGATTACGTTGAAGCCATGGGCGCGAAAATTTATCAGGCCGTTTGCCATGACATGAGTTTCTCCGGCTTGTCGTTCGATGTCATCAAACCGTTGCCGGTCGGCGAACAGTTGCTGATCGTGGTGGAAAACCAGTTCCAGCCCACGGAGCATTTGCGGGCGGAAGTACGCTGGTGCAAGGCCATTAGCGAGCAGATATACCGAATCGGGGTAAAAATTCTGCTGGAACAAGCCGCCGATTTGTCCGGTGCCCGCGCAGAACTGGACGATATTGCCGCGCATGATTTGGCCATACCCAGCGGCGCGGAGCTGCGTTGTCCCGCCTGCTTGGAAAGAGCGATATTCGAGCTGGTCGACACTCAGCGCGGCCAATGGACGCAAGGCCTGTTACCGCTTTACAACTGCTCTATCTGCGGCACCACCCGCACCATTCCGAATATTCTGGAATTCAATCGCCGCTTTTATCTGAACGAGTTCAAAAGCAATCGGCTGATTTTCAAGGCCCCGGACGACCAGCCCAAACCCAGGCACAAGCTCGGCAAAATTTTGTATGTCGAGGACGACAGGGATATTCAAACCGTGGCCAAAATGGCCATGGAAATGCTGGGCGGTTTCCAGCTGGAAGTCTGCGACGACGGTTATCAGGCACTGGAAAAAGCCCCGGCCTTTCAGCCCGATTTGTTCTTGCTGGACATGATGATACCCGGCATGACGGGCATACAAACCCTGGACCAACTCCGCGCCCTGCCCGGCCTGCGCGAAGTGCCGGCCATTTTTATGACGGCCAAGATTCAGAACCACGAAATCGAGGACTATAAACGCCAGGGCGTGCTGGGCCTGATACCCAAACCCTTCGATCCCATGGCGCTGGCCAACGACATCAACAGCATCTGGCAACTGCATTCAACCTGACGAGTCAACGGAGGCAGCCCAGGCAAGACCGAGACTACAGGCGATGACAGGCCCAACGGCCGACTAATTGTCGCTACAGGCCGACAAGCCGATGCCGGGCGCTTCGTATTGTTTGAGGTCGGCCTTGTCCAACATGACCTTGGCAAACCAGCGCGCCTCGGTCTTGTCCCGCTGCCTGATTTCCGACGCTATGCCGCGGGCGGCCAATTGGGTCTTGAATACCAGGGCGCGCGACGCATCCCTGAACACGCCCAATGATATGGCGCCTTTCTTGTCGCCTTCCGCAATCAGCCAAATATCCTGCAGCCCCTTGTCCTTTAACATCATTTTGTTGGCCAGAGTCTGCTCGGCGGTTTTCGCGGCCGGGTAATAGACCTGAAAGTCGCTGGCGACAGCCCGCTCCCGCTGCAGGATTTGTTTGCCGGTCAGGGCTTTTTGCCCCAACCAAATTTTGACGCCCGCTTCGTCGGCAAAAGGGCCGGCTTCAAAGCATTTGCGCACGATGGTTTGCCGCGCCGGCCGCGGCGGTTTCTCGGCGAGTCTATTCGGTTGGCGCGGTTTAAGCGCGAGCTCCGCCGGTAAGCGCCATGAATGTCCGCGCAGATCGGCCAATATCCATGCCAATTCGGCTTGCCGCGATTGCTGAATAGCGTCCCGGACCAGCGCCGCGATTTGCGCTCCGCGCCGGGCGCGCTTGAATTCCTCCACCGTCAACAGGCCGCCGACGTCTTCCGTCCGCGCGACAACAGCAGTGTCAATCTTGCCGGCATGAAATTGCCAGAAAAAATAAGCCATATTCAACAAACACAGCAGTAAAAACAATGGTTTCACGGACGCGGTTCTCCCTCGCAAAAAATCGACATTCCCTTCAGTACCAGCTCCGCATCGAGCAGATACGGCACGGATAGCAACTCGGCAATACAGGCGGCATCGCCGCCGGTCAACAGCAGGCGATAACCGACGGCCTGATTTCGCAGGGTCTGCTCTATCAATCCGGTCACGGCCGCGCCAACCCCGTTAGCAATGGCGGCATCGGTGGCGGTAGCCAAACCGCCGCGATAAGCCTGGGCGGTAAAATCCAGCTCGGCGGTATTGGCAACCAGGGCTTGTTTCATCGCGTGCAAGCCGGGGCAAATCAAGCCCCCCAAATGCCTGCCGTCGGCTTGCAAAACATCAACGGTTACGGCGGTACCGCAATCGACAATGCACAGATCGCCTCCATAATGATGATGGGCGGCGATTATCGCCAGCCAACGATCGACACCCAATTTTTCCGCCCGCGGATACGCATTTCGCACGCCAAAGGCGGCGGCGGACGCCTTCGGCAACAGCAGGCGGCATTGCGGCCAAAGACTCCGGCTGAGCGAAATCAGGCTCTCGAACAGCGTCCGATTGGAAACCGAGGCTATCGCCACGGTTTGCGGAGGGTCGATAGCCAGCCAGCCGCGGCGCAGATCGTCTAAAAATCCGGGCCGCCGATAATCCAATGCCACCGTGGCATATCCGCCATCCGCTGTTTCGGTGGCCCATTTAAGCCGGCTGTTGCCGATGTCCAGCAATAATCTCATGTCGACCTGAAACTGACTTCGCCGGAAGCAAAGGCCCGTAGCTTGCCTTGCGGGTCTTCCAGCAACAACATGCCCTGCTCGTCTATACCGCGCACCATGCCGGCAAACGCTTGCTCGCCGATGTAAACATTGACCGCTTCACCCAGCATGCAATCCAACTTGCGCCACTCGTCGATAAAACCTTGCAGGGTCAGATGCTCGAAATCGGCAATCACCGGCAGCATTTCATTCAACAGCAAAGCCACCAGCCGATTGCGACTGGACATGATGTCTTCGCCCATGATTTGTATCAAGTCCACCCAGGCTTGATCGATGGCCTCGGCTTGCGCCGGCGGCAGGTACAGATTCAAGCCCAAGCCTATGACGGCATGGCAAGGTCCGCTGCTTTCTCCGGACACTTCGATCAGAATCCCGGCCAGCTTGCGCCCGCGCCAATAAATGTCGTTGGGCCATTTCAGGCCCACCTCGCTGATTCCGGCTCGCGACAGGGCGCGCACCACGGCAACACCCAATGCCAAACTCAAGCCGGCCAGCGCGCCCGGACCGCTCTGATAGCGCCAAAGCACCGACAGGTAAACATTGTGTCCAAAGGGCGAAACCCAGCCGCGACCGCGACGGCCCTTGCCGGCCGATTGGTACTCGGCCAGACATACCCTGCCCGTGGCCGGTGTTTGTTGGGCCAGCGCGGACAAATAGCCGTTGGTTGAAGCCAGCGCCGGATGTATCTCCAGTTGGCTGATCAGTGACCTGGCGCGCGGCGCTAGCAGTCCGGCGATGTGTTCGCTATCGAGCAGTTGCAAGGGGCGTTGCAGCCTATAGCCCTTGCCGCTGACGGCCAGCAACTCGATTCCGAGCTCATCCAGTGCCCGCAGGTGCTTCCAAACGGCGGAGCGGCTGACGGAGATCAGCCTTGCCAGTTCGGTACCGGAATGAAAGCGGCCGTCCGCCAACAGATTTAGCAAGCGTAACAATTGCCCGGGAATCGACATTGAGGAATTTTATGCCAACGGAAACACTGACGGGCCGGCTTAAGCGTTTTTGCCGCGCAACTGCTGCATCTGCTTTTTAACCACGTGTTTGATCAACAATTCCCGGTCCTCTTCCTTCATGTTCACGTACTCGACACAGACGGCAAAGGGCTGCTCGGGATTGTCGGCCGAAATATCCTTGCATTGAGCGACGCGGCCATAGGCGACGATAACGGCCAGGCATGAGGTCAACACCATGCGCAGTTCCAGTAAAGTGCCGACCGGCAGCGCCTCGGCATTGGTAAACGCCACTCCGGCCGCGCTCAAACTGACTTCGCGCTTATCGTGATCGGTAAACTCGCCTTGCGGCGGGCTAAAGGACTGGGCGATCAAATTGATTTTGCTGTCCAGAAGCTTCAGATACTCGAACATTTCCGGGTCGCGCCGTTCCAGCCTGGGAGCCATCGCCGCCGCCTCCTGATTCAAAGCTTCCAGCGCGGCGGACAAGCTACAGGCGCTTAACACGTCCTGGGACACGTGGCTGCGCTGATTGACTTGCTGTTCGTTGACAACTCTGTGCAGCAAATTGATGGTGTCGCTAACCCGAAAATAGCGTCTTTTCTCTTCAAATTCCTCAGCCATGCGTAATGTCCCGACGGGTGTGTAAGCGGCGATTTTAGCCGATGGCCGAGCGGATTCGGCAAAATTTAACATTTAATCCGGAACGACCACATCATGCCGCCGAATCAACGCATTGACATCGGCGCGCGCAACAGTCAAAACCGGCAAAATCAGCTCAGCCGCACTCAAGCCCCTGTCGAGCAGGGACTCGGCTTCCACAAACACATCCTTGACTTCGTAGAGTTCCAAGGCGGTGAAAATAGCCCCTGTGTTTTTTAACACCATGTCTTGCGGGTTTTGCCGGGTTTTCAATTGAAACACCCCGTCATCCAAAAACAATACCGAGACCGCCTGATCGAAGGCCGCCGTGGTCAGGATTTGATCCAGGGTTTCCTGCACATGGCTGCCGACATGCGGCGGATGCCGCATCACAAACAAATATTTCTTCATGCCGGTTTAGCCGAACACCAGACAACGATCGGCGTTCAGCGTGGCCTCCAGCCACTGGCCCAAACCGGCAATCCGGAAACCCTCGGCGAGTTGCTTATCCGCAAGTCCCCGCCGCCGGGCTTCGTCCTCGCATAACAACCCGCGCCGTTGCGCCGCCGATATGCAGACCAGCAGATCGATTCCGTGCTGTTTGGCCAAATCGGACCATGCCTTGCCCATGTCGATCTCGTCATCCGGCGGTAAGGCATGGCGGCAGGCATATTGAATGCCCTGCCGGTAAAAAAACACCTGCAAGATCCGGTGCTGTTGTTGCAGGGCCGCCCGCGCAAAGCGGTAAGCCGTTAATCCGGCGTTGGCTTCATAAGGGCCGGCATTGATTTGAATGGCGTAATTCATGACTATATGAGGTGTTTAAACTAAATCACTTATAATTGATCAGAACGGATATCAGCATAACACGCCGGCCGGTATTTCCCGGTTAATCCATCAGCATCCAACCCCATTGACGCCGTCATTGTCCGACTTATCATGAAATTATCCGCCCTTACAGTAGCCACGGCATTGAGCTTGTTGCCGACAATTCCCCAAGCTATCGAAACGGAAAAAATCCAGTTGCCGGACATGGGAGATTCCTCCGGCGCGCTGATTTCGCCAATAGAGGAACAGGAGTTCGGCGCCTCATTTTTCCGCAACCTGCACTCGCAAACAGAAATCAGCCAGGATCTGGAAATACAACAATATATCCAAAGCATAGGCCGGCAACTGGTTGCCCACAGCGACAATCCGTCCACCCCGTTTCATTTTTTTGTGGTGATGGATCCCAATATCAACGCCTTTGCCGGCCCTGGCGGTTATATAGGCGTCAATTCGGGACTGATTTTACTGACCGAAGCCGAAAGCGAGCTGGCTTCCGTGATGGCACACGAGATCGGCCACGTCACCCAGCGCCATCTTTACCGGCAAATCGAAGCCGCCAGCAAAATGTCGATACCCACCGTGGCCGCCACGCTGGCCGCCATTTTGATCGGCACCCAGTCGCCGCGCATGGGTCAGGCGGCGTTGATGGCGGTGCAGGCCGGCAGCGTACAGTTTCAGATCAATTTTACCCGCGACAACGAGAAGGAAGCCGACCGGGTCGGCATGCAAACCTTGGCCGACGCCAGCTTCGACCCGCGCAGCATGCCGACCTTCTTCGAACGTCTGCAGCAATCCACCCGTTACTACGGCAAGGGCGTGCCGGAATTTCTGCGTACCCACCCGGTTTCCGAAAGCCGGATTGCCGACACCCGCGGCCGGGCCGAAACCTATCCCTACCGGCAATATCCCGATTCGATGGGCTATTTGCTCACCAAGGCCAAATTGTACGCTCTGACCATGCACGACAGAGCCGCCGCCCTGAAGCATTTTTCCGCGCTGGAACAGCAAGGCACCAACGAACAGCGAGACGTGGCGCGCTATGGGATTGGCTTGATCCATCTGAAAAACCTGCAATATCAGGCCGCCGGCGAAATATTCGAACAATTGACGGCCAAGTACCCCAATCAACCGCACTATATTTCCGCCTTGGCCCGCACGGCGATGGAAAACCACGAAGCCGACAAAGCCGACCGCTTGTTTGCCAAAGCCATACAAAACTTTCCCAGCAATGACGCCATCAAGATCGAATACACCCGCTTCCTGCTAAAAATCGCCAAGCCCGAACAAGCCAGACAGGTACTGCAGAGTCTGTCCGACGATCAAAAAGAGCGCCCGTTTTATTATCAAACCCTGGCCGAAATCCACGCCGGTCTAAACCAACCCGCCGAATCGCACCGCTATATGGCCGAACATTATTTCGCCGGCGGCCAGACCGACAATGCCATTTTGCAGATTCGCTTGGCCAAGCAGGTAAAAAACCTCAACTATCAGATGCAAGCCATCCTGGATGAGCGGCTGAATTTTTTTCTGAGCGAATTGGAAGAAATGAAAAACAAAAGGTAATGATTCAGCGGAAACGCTTGGCCTGCTCCGCCGAGGAAAACACTTTGTGATTCGCCAGGGTCAAACACGGCAAAACAAAATAAATATTAGGCATTGATGATATTTGCAAGCTTCTGTTTCAAAAAGTTAATTTCGCCCCGAAACTATTTGTAGGGAAAAACTTACTTTTTTGATAGACATCGCATTTTTTTTCACATAGACTCTGCCCACCTTATGGGAGTACGCAAGGCCTGAAAATAAAAAAGGTCATGACTTTGAGGGGAGGGAAGCGGCCTGTAACCAAGGCGCATAATAACAACAATAACAGTAACTGCTTGACTAAGCTGCCATAACTGGCGGACGTCCAACATAACAATAGCAATAACAAGGACGGAGCCCGCTATATGCGGGCTTTTTATTTTCCGCCAATTCACATCGCGCCGGCGACCAGTGGCTTCCAGAGTCCTTTTTCAATTATAATAGCCACTTAGGGCTATTGACTGTTATGGTTAATGCTGTTTAATTCACCCATCCATTCCCAAAAAGGTTCCAAAAATGGCACGCGTTACCGTCGAAGATTGTTTAGAAAATGTTGAAAACCGTTTCAAACTGGTGTTATTGGCCGGCAAACGGGCCAGACAACTGGAAAAGGGCGCGGATGAATTTCTGCCGCGCGGCAAGGATAAGGATACCGTGCTGGCCTTGCGCGAAATTGCGGCCGGTTTTGTCAATGAGGAAAACATAGACCGCTTGCACCGCGGCGGCCACGTCTCCGACACCCACCTGGAAATTGGCTGATCGCGCTAATGACCGAGCTAGTCGCCCCATCAAACACGCTACAAGTTGAGCATCCGCAAGAGAAACTGCTCAACCAGCTCTGCGACATTTTATACGGCTATCTCGATCAAACGAACATCAACAACATCGTCCGCGCCTATCACTTCGGCGCGGCGGCCCACTCCGGGCAATTCCGCAAAAGCGGCGAAGCCTATATCTGCCATCCGGTCTCGGTAGCTATCACTCTGGCCGGCATGCACATGGATGCCCACGGCATCATGGCGGCCATCCTGCATGACGTCATAGAGGACACCCCGGTCAGCAAGGAGCAACTGGCCGCCGAATTCGGCCAGGAAGTCGCCGATTTGGTCGACGGTGTCACCAAATTATCCAAAATAGACAGCCGCTCGCGCGCCGAGGCCCAGGCGGAAAACGTGCGTAAAATGTTTTTGGCCATGGCGCAGGATCTGCGGGTCATCGTGGTCAAGCTGGCGGACCGTTTGCACAACATGCAAACCATGGGCAATATGCCGCTGGACAAAAAACGCCGCATCGCCAAGGAAACCCTGGAAATCTATGCCCCCATCGCCAACCGGCTGGGCATGAACGACATCCGCCACCAGTTGGAGTCCTTGGGATTCAAGGCGCTCTACCCTAACCGTTACACCGCCATCAACAATGCGGTGAAAAAGTCGCGCGGCAACCGCAAGGAAATCGTCGACACCATCCAGAATTCGATTCAAAACCGCCTGAAGGAAACCGGCATGGACTGTACGGTGGCCGGCCGGGAAAAAAATATCGCCAGCATTTACCAAAAAATGCTGCACAAAAAAATCTCCTTTACCGACGTGTTCGATGTATACGCCTTTCGTATCTACTGCCATCAGGTCGACGATTGCTACCGGGCCCTGGGTTGCGTGCACAACCTGTTCAAGCCCATACCCGGCCGCTTCAAGGACTACATCGCCCTGCCCAAGGCCAACGGCTACCAATCGCTGCATACCATTCTGATCGGCCCTTACGGGGTACCCATAGAGATCCAGATTCGCACCCACGAAATGCACCGCCTGTCCGAATCCGGCATCGCCGCCCACTGGCTATACAAATCCGACAACGAAAAAAGCGAAACCATCCAGGCCCGCGCCAACGAATGGCTGCGCGATTTGTTGGAAATTCAAAAATCCGCCGGCGACTCGCTGGAATTCATCGACAACCTGAAAGTTGATCTCTTCCCGCAGGAAGTCTACGTATTCACGCCCAAGGGCAAGATTATCAAACTGCCGCGCGGTGCTACCATCGTCGACTTTGCCTACATGGTGCATACCGATGTCGGCAACGCCTGCATCTCGGCGCGCATCGACAAAAAACTGGTGCCGCTGCAATCCAAGCTGGAAAACGGCATGACGGTTGAAGTCATCACCGCCAGTTGGGCCCGGCCCAACCCGCTGTGGTTGAATTACGTGGTCACCGCCAAGGCGCGCAGCTGTATCCGGGCCTATCTGAAAAACTTCAATCAGCAGGAAGCCATCAATCTGGGCCGGCGCCTGTTGGAAAAGGAACTGCTCAGTCTGAACATCCAACTCGACAAAGTCGATGACACTCAGATCATGCAAGTCCTGCATGCGATGAAAAAGCATTCCCTGAACGATTTGCTGGAAGATATCGGCCTCGGCAACCGCATGCCTTTCCTGGTGGCCAAACACATCAATCAGATCGGCAATCAATCCGGCGTCAAACTCGACGACAGCGAACAACGCCCCAAATCCCCCTTGATCATCAAGGGCACCGAAGGCATGGTGGTCAGTCTGGCCAAATGCTGCCGCCCCATACCGGGCGATTCCATCATCGGCTTTTTCAATCCGGGCAAGGGTATCGTGGTGCACCACCACGAATGCCGCAACAGCAACGAAGTCAGAAAAAAACAAACCACCTGGCTGGATGTGGAATGGAGCCCGGACGCCGCCGGCGAATTTCCGGCGGAAATCCGTATCGAACTGTTGAACCAGCGCGGTTCGCTGGCCACCATTGCCTCGACGATTTCCTTTATGGATTCCAACATCGAAAACATCACCGTGGTCAGCCAGGACGACAGGGTGTCGGTGGATTTGCTGACCCTGGCCGTGCGCGACCGGGTGCATCTGGCCAACATCATCCGCAAACTGAAAAAATTGTCCATTGTGTTAAAAATCACCCGCATCAAGGCCTGATTATGACTAAAACCATCATCGCCACCACTTCCGCCCCCCAAGCCATAGGCACTTATTCGCAAGCCGTCAAGGTCGACAGCACGGTTTATCTGTCCGGCCAGATTCCGCTCGACCCCGTCAGCATGCAAATGGTGGAAGGCGACATTGCTCTGCAAATCCGCCGGGTATTCGACAATCTGCTGGCCGTGGCCGAAGCCGCCGGCGGCAATTTTTCCGATATCGTCAAGCTCAACGTGTTTCTGACCGATCTGGGCAATTTCCCCATCGTCAACGAAATCATGGCCGAATATTTTACCCAACCCTACCCGGCCCGCGCGGCGGTCGGCGTGGCGGCGCTACCCAAGGGCGCCGGCGTGGAGATGGACGCCATCATGGTACTGCGAGAGGAATATTACTGATCGGCGGGCGTTTTTTCTAAACTGCGCCATCGCCGTCGCGGATGCCCAATCGAGAACCGGCGCAACTGCCCGTTACCCATTTGACCGGCATCGGTTCGCAAACCGCCGCCCGCCTGCAAAAGCTGGGCATCCTTACCGTACAAGACCTGCTGTTTCATCTGCCGCAACGCTATCAGGACAGAACCCGTTGCCAGCCGATCGCCGGCCTGGCGCCCGGCATGACCGCCCTGGTTTGCGGCCAGGTGGAATACGTCGACACCCCGCAACGCGGCCGCAACAGCGTGATTTGCCGCATCAGCGACAGCAGTGGCTTGCTGTCGCTACGCTTTTTTCATTTTTCGGTACAACAGCTGCAGTTGCTCAAGCCCGGCACGCAAATCAGTTGTTTCGGCGACATACGCATGGGCTTCAACGGCCTGGAAATGATACATCCGGAGTACCGCATCCTGCATGCCGGCGACGACCCGACCGAGCCCGCGCTGACCCCGGTTTACCCGCTTACAGAAGGCTTGGCCCAAACCACCTTGCGCAAAGCGGTCAAACAGGCCCTGGAACTGTGCCTGAACTCCGCCGGGGCGCTGCCGGATTGCTTACCGGCCACCATCCGGCAAGCCCATAACTACCCCGAGTTGGCGGAGGCACTCAGCACCTTGCACCAGCCTCCCGCCGATCTGTCTGCCGCGACCTTGGCCAACGGCGAATCGCCGGCCTTGAAACGCTTGGCGTTCGAAGAATTTCTGGCCCATCACCTGACCCTGTTGCTGGGTAAACGGCATTACAAAACCTGGCAAGCCCCGACATTGACCGTAAACGACAGCGCCAAACAGGCTTTTCTGGCCGCGCTGCCCTTCCAACTCACCGCCGCGCAACAACGCGTGATTGCCGAAATAGAAGCCGATTGCCGCCGTCCACAACCGATGTTGAGACTGGTGCAAGGCGATGTCGGCTCCGGCAAAACCCTGGTAGCGGCATTGGCGGCACTGAGCGCGCTGAGCTCCGGCTTTCAAGCGGCCTTGATGGCTCCCACCGAATTATTGGCCGAGCAGCATTTTCGCAACTTTATCCAATGGTTCGCCCACGGCGACCACCAAGTCCTGTTTTTAAGCGGACAAATCAAGGGCAAGGCCCGCGCCGCCACGCTGGATGCGCTGGCGGACGGCAGCGCCGGACTGGTCATAGGGACTCACGCCCTGTTTCAGGATAGTGTGGGTTTTCACAACCTGGGTTTGGTGATCATCGACGAACAGCACCGTTTCGGCGTCCAGCAGCGTCTGGCCCTGCGCGCCAAGGGTCAAACCGCCGGCAAGGTACCGCACCAACTGGTGATGACCGCCACGCCGATTCCGCGCACCTTGGCCATGTTGCAGTATTCCGACCTGGACATTTCCGTCATCGACGAACTGCCGCCCGGCCGCCAACCGGTCACCACCAGCGCGATTCCCTCCGAACGCCGGGCGGAAGTGATTGCCCGCATCAAGCACTGGGCGGCGCAAAAACGTCAGGCCTATTGGGTCTGCACCCTGATCGAGGAATCGGAACAGTTACAGTGCGAAGCGGCCGAAAATACCGCGCTGTTATTGCAAGAAACGCTACCGGAGGTGCGTATCGGTTTGGTGCATGGCCGCATGAAAGCCGCCGACAAGGATGCGGTGATGCAGGCGTTTAAACGCGGCGAGTGCGATTTATTGGTGGCCACCACGGTCATCGAAGTCGGCGTCGACGTCCCCAACGCCGGCCTGATGATCATCGAAAACCCGGAGCGCCTGGGCTTGTCGCAGTTACACCAGCTACGCGGACGGGTCGGCCGCGGCAACCGGGAAAGCTATTGCCTGTTGCTGTATCAAGCGCCGCTGTCGGATACAGGCCGCCAGCGACTGGGGATATTACGCGAAAGCCACGACGGCTTTGTGATCGCCGAAAAAGACCTGGAATTGCGCGGCCCCGGCGAAATTATCGGCAACCGCCAAACCGGCCAAATCCCCTTCAAAATCGCCGATCTGATCCGCGACCGCGAACTACTGGAACCCGTGCAGAGGGCCGCGCAACTGATTTGCCGGGACCACCCTGAATCCATTCTACCTTTGGTAAGGCGCTGGACCGGCGGTTCGCTACAAAATCCTGACGAATTATTTCACACCGTTTACAGTCCGTAGCAACGCCAAGGCTTTCCGGGCGGGGTTTTGCTAGGCTCGCCAAATGGGTGAGAAGGTGAAAACCGCGCATGGTTCGACAGGCACACCATTTATGCTCTGTGGGTACGAACGGTTTCCAGACACCTCAACTGATTTTTCAGGCTCATTCACCGGAACATTACAGCACCGCATGAACTTTAGTCCTTGTCTAAAACTCCGCCTGGATTCAGAATCCGTTTTGTTTTTCCCACCAACTTTCCCCCGCCATGGCCAACACATTACTGGTGGTTGACGACCTGTCCGACTGGAACCCTTATTACCCCAGCGAACAGGTCATCAGCTTCGAACATTATCTGGCGTCCGAGCACACCTACCCCGAGCAACGGGTGCGGGTCATCAATCTTTGCAGCAGTTACGCCTATTTGTCCGACGGCTATTACTGCTCCCTGCTGGCCGAAGCCCGCAACCACCACGTCATCCCCTCGGTCAAGGTCATCAACGATCTGGGTAAAAACGCCTTGTACCGCTTGCAACTGGAAGACTTTACCCAACCGCTGGCGCGGGCTTTTAAAAAGCAAACCCGGCAGAGCGAATTCAAGCTGTACAGTTATTTCGGCAATACGCCGGAAACCGATTTTCAGGATTTGGCCCGGCGCTTGTTCGAACGCTTTCCCTGCCCGGTGCTGGAAATTACCCTGCACTTTAATCAGCAATGGGAAATCACCGATCTGAACGCCGTATCGCCGCGCAGCCTGGACGACGCGATGCAAACTCTGTTCGCCGAAGCGCTGGATAAATTCAGCAAGAAAGTCTGGCGCAAGGGCCGCACCCGCAAGGCGGCGCGTTACGATCTGGCGGTATTGATCAATCCCCTGGAGAAACTGCCGCCCAGCAATCGCGGCGCGCTGAAAAAATTTATCGACGTCGGCCGGCAAATGGGCATAGACGTGGAATTGATCACCCAAAAACATTATGGCCGCATCCCCGAATTTGACGGTTTATTTATCCGCGAAACCACGGCCATCGACCACCACACCTACCGTTTCGCCAAAAAAGCCGAAGCCGAAGGTTTGATGGTGATAGACGACCCCACCTCGATTTTGCGCTGCGCCAACAAAGTTTATCTGGCCGACCTGTTTCGCACCCATAAAGTGCCGACGCCAAAGACCTGGATCCTGCACAAGGGTAATCTGGAACATCTGGATAAACTGGAAGCGACCGCCGGTTATCCGGTGGTGATCAAAATCCCCGACGGCTCGTTTTCGCGCGGCATCGTCAAGGTCAACAACCGCCAGGAACTGGATATTAAAGTGGCGGAACTGTTCGAGCAATCGGCGCTGCTGCTGGCGCAGGAATTTCTCTATACCGATTTCGACTGGCGTATCGGCATTTTCAACAACAAGGCCTTGTATGCCTGCCGCTACTTCATGGTGAAAAACCACTGGCAAATCTACCGCCACGGCGCCAGCCGTACCGACAGCGGCAGTTTCGCCACCCTGCCGACCTTCGAGGTGCCGAAAGCCGTGCTGGACGCGGCGCTAAAAGCCACCCAGCCGATAGGCAACGGCTTGTACGGCGTCGACGTGAAGGAAATCGCCGGCAAGGGTTATGTGATCGAAGTCAACGACAACCCCAGCATTGACAGCGGCGTGGAAGACAAATACCTGGGCGAGGAACTATACCGGGTGATCATGGGCGAATTTCTGCGCCGCATGGACAACCGCGGCAAGGGCTTGGCCTGACGGGCTTTATCGGCGCGACAGACTCAGCACCACGGCCAGCACCAGCCCCGCGCCGACTATTTGTTGCGCCGTCATCGGCTCATCCAATATGACAGCAGCCATCACCAAGGTTGCCACCGGCCCTATAGAACCAATCAGCGCGGCGCGGCCGGACCCGACCAAACGGATACCGGCCGACAGCATGAACACCGGCAACACCGTGGAGACGACGGCCATCAGCGCGCTCAAGCGATACACCCGCGCCGGCAACTCCAGCAAACTCGGCGGCGAATGCGTCAAGACAAACTGCAGAAAGGTTGCCGCGCAGGCCACCAGCATGGCCAGCGCCGTAAAACGCGCCACGCCGATGCGGGCCACCGCTTCGCCGGTACCGATCAGATAAGCCGAATACGTCAGCGTGCTGGCGAACACAAAGGCCGCGCCCTTGAATACATGCGGCGACTGAACTTGCAGTTCGTCCAAAAACACCACGCCGATGCCGGCATAACTCAACAGCAGCGCCATCACTTCCTTGCGGCCGAAGCGTTTACCCAACAGCAGCGCCGACAGCAACACCACCATGGTCGGGTACAGAAACAGAATCAGCCGCTCCAGGCCGGCGGATATGTAAGCCAGACCGATAAAATCGAACAAGCTGGACAGATAGTAACCCAACAAACCCAGGATCAAAATCGACAGCCAGCCCCTGCCGCGCAACGGCGCCGCGCTGCCGCGACCGATATGCCGCAAGGCCACCAGCAAGAAAAACGGGGTGGAAAACAGCATGCGCAGGGCCAGCAGCGTTACCGCATCGACCGAGTCGGCATACGCCAGCTTGACCAAAATCGCCTTGCCGGAAAAACCGATGGCGGCCAGCGCGGCCAAAGCGAAGCCGAATAAAAGCTTGCGGTCGGATAACGTGGGTGGTGTGATTGTCGCCATTATGGCCTCCAGGATGGTTGCGGGCCGTGGGCGAAAAGCGGAGCAAACGCGGTAGAGCCCGCGGTTGCTTTAAAATCGATTAACTAAACGACAGCACCACGGCAAAAGGGGGTAATCCCTAGCCATGTTTGCTTGTTTGAAATACGTGTATAAATGCGCATGGGCGCAGACTATAGAGTCCGGTGCGGACGCTGTCAATCGGACATATTTTGAACCGGTAAAACATTCCCCAGGCAGCATTGATACAATAGCGCATCCGTTTTCAAACCATATTCAATCAGGGAGTATTTCATGATCCGTTTTCCAGCCGAATGGGAACCGCAAGCCGCCGTGGTCATTGCGTGGCCGCATGCCGACGGCGACTTCGCCAACCTGTCCGCCGTCGAGGATTCCTATCATTTCATCGCCACCACCATCAGCCGCTTCCAGCCGCTGATCGTCATTTGCAAAAACGGCGAACATGAAGTGCATATACAAAGCCTGTTGAAAAGCACCGGCAATATTCACTTTATTCAAGCCGATTACAACGATATCTGGGTGCGCGATACGGTATTTTTGAGCCTGGAATGGCAACACCCGAAAGCCAAGCTGCAATTGGCCAACTTCCGCTTTAACGGCTGGGGTAATAAATATCCGCACGCCGCCGACGACGCCTTGAATCTGGCGCTATTTTCGCATCCGATCTTTAAAGGCCACCCCACCGCCACGGTCGACTTGGTGTTGGAAGGCGGCAGCGTGGAATCCGACGGCCAAGGCACGCTGATGACCACCAAAAACTGCCTGTTCAACCCCAACCGCAACCCGGATTTGTCGCCAGCCGCCATCGCCAGCCAGGTACAGAATTATCTCGGCGCGCAACGCATTTTATGGGTAGAACAGGATAATTTGGCCGGCGACGACACCGATGCCCATATCGACACTCTGGCCCGTTTTTGCGACGCCGAAACCATCGCCTACAGCAGTTGCGACGATGCCGAAGACGCGCATTACGCCAGCCTTAAAAACATGGAAGCGCAGTTGCAAGCCTTTAAAACCGAGGCCGGCGAACCTTATAAACTGGTTGCCCTGCCGCTGCCCAAGCCTATCACCGACGAAAACGGCCAACGCCTGCCGGCCAATTATGCCAATTTCCTGATTATCAACGGTGCGGTCTTGGTGCCGGTTTATGACGATGCTAACGATAAAGTGGCTTTGGAACGCTTGGCCGCGAGCTTTCCGGACCGCGAAATCGTCCCCGTGCCCTGCCGGCCCCTGGTGCATCAATACGGCAGCCTGCATTGCGCCAGCATGCAAATCCCGGCCTTTGTAAGCTTGAATTTCGAACCCTGAGCTAATTTGCCGCTAGGGTACGCGCTGCGTACCCTAGCCTTTTTCATAACGCACTCGATTACCCTATGAAAAAATCCATCATCGCCTGCGCCGTGCAACAACCCTGCAATCGCGGCAGAGACGCCAATCTGGCCTATTCCATCAGCCAAATCGAAGCCGCCGCCCAACAAAATGCCGATCTGGTGGTGTTGCCGGAACTGCATCTGGACCATTATTTCTGCCAAAGCGAAGATACCGACTGCTTCGACATGGCCCAGGCCGTTCCCGGTCCAAGCTGCGAAACCCTCGGCCAAGTGGCCGCCGACAACCGCGTGGTCATCGTCTCGACCATATTCGAAAAACGCGCGCCTGGCCTTTACCACAATACGGCGGTGGTGTTCGACAAGGACGGCGGCATCGCCGGCACTTTCCGCAAAATGCACATCCCCGACGATCCGGGATTTTACGAGAAGTTTTATTTCACCCCCGGCGACCTGGGTTTTAAACCGATTGAAACTTCAATAGGTAAATTGGGTGTGTTGATATGCTGGGATCAATGGTATCCGGAAGCCGCCCGCCTGATGGCCTTGGCCGGCGCGGACGTATTGATTTATCCCACCGCCATAGGCTGGAATCCGGACGACGACGCGGCCGAAAAACAGCGCCAGCTGGACGCCTGGATTACCGTACAACGCGGCCACGCCGTCGCCAATGGCCTACCGTTGATCGCCTGCAACCGCATCGGCTACGAAGCCGCGCCGAGCCAAGCCAGCGGCATCCAGTTCTGGGGCAACAGCTTCATCGCCGGCCCGCAAGGCGAATATCTCGCCCATGTCGACGACCGGCAAGACACGCTGTTACTGGCCACGCTCGATCCCAAACGCAGCGAAGACGTGCGCCGAATCTGGCCGTTTTTGCGCGACAGGCGCATCGATGCCTACGGCGAACTGGTGAAACGCTATATAGATTAACTGTAAATTCATTTGTCACTAAACCAATCGTCATACTTGATGAACCTTATATACTGGAAATAACCATGATTGAATTAGTGTGGATAGGCAGCGCCTATCTGATGGGACTGATAGCCAGCCGCTTGCTGTTTCCGCCGCTGGTGGGTTATCTCATTGCCGGTTACGCTCTGCATGCCTCGGGTTTCACGACCTTCACGGCCATACCGCATATTGCCGATATCGGTATCGAATTGTTGTTGTTTACGGTGGGACTCAAAATCAAACCGCGCTCGTTAATTCGAAGCGAGGTTTTAAGTGTCGGCGGCTGGCATTTACTGATAGTCACCGCCGTTTCCGCGTTGATGTTTTTCTGGCTGGGCAAACAAATTACCGGCGGCTTGGTGCTGGGCGTCAGTCTGGCGTTCTCCAGTACCGTGCTGGCCATCAAGGTGCTGGAAGACAACGGCGAACTGTCTTCGTTTCACGGCCGGGATGTGCTGAGTATCCTGATCCTGCAAGACATGATCGCCATCGCCTTGCTGGCCTTTACCGACGGCCACCAACCCACGCCGTGGGCGCTGGAATTGTTGGCCATTCCTTTCCTCCGTCCTATCGCCTATCGTTTACTGGAGGCCAGCCGTAACGCGGAATTGCGCCTGCTGCTGGGCGTGACCATGGCCTTGGCCGGCGGCGTGTTCGCGGATTACTTGGGTATTTCGGCGGACATCGGGGCTTTGTTAACCGGCATCATGCTGGGCGGACACAGCAAAACCGAAGACATCGCCCATAAACTCTGGAGCCTGAAAGAACTGTTTCTGGTAGCGTTTTTCCTGCAAATCGGCTTGAACGATTTACCCACTCAGCAGCAGGCACTGACGGCTTTGTCCCTGTTGGCCTGGCTACCGCTGCAAGGCGGATTGTTTTTTTTCCTGTTCATCATGGCCGGACTGCGGGCCCGTACCGCGTTTGTGTCGTCGCTGGCATTGACCACCTACAGCGAGTTTGCCTTGATCACCACCGAATCGGTGGTGAACTCCGGTCTGCTGGGGCCGGAGTGGCAACCCATCATCAGCTTGGCGGTGGCCGGCTCATTGGCCATCGCCGCACCTTTGAATCGCTATTCACACCTAATATTTAACAAGTTAGAGCCGTTACTCATACGCTTCGAACGCAAAAAACGGCAACAACATTTCGGCCGTATCCCTGAATCGCTAGGCGCAACCGAATGGCTGGTAGTAGGCATGGGACGCACAGGCGTATCGGCCTATATGGCGCTGCATGCAAAACATAAGCGCGTCGTGGGCTTAGATGCCGACCCTACGGTTGTGGAAATCCAACTCGCAAAAAATCGCCGCGTAATTTACGGTGATTCTGTCGATACCGAATTATGGAGCGGGTTACCGCTGAATAAAATTAAAGGTGTAATTTTGACTTTACCTGATTTTGACCTCAGATTTTCCGCGATCCAGCAACTGAAACATCGTGGATTTAAAGGCAAAATCGGCACTATTTGTTATTACAGCGACGAACAAGTAGAATTGCAACGCCTAGGCGCCGACTTTGTAGTTCATCCGTTATACGAAGCTGGCAACCGAATGGCCGATCACATGCTGAATTTAGATAAATAATCACATACCGCAAATCGACTGGTGTCAAAACTTTATTGATAGCCATCATGCTAAGCATCAAACGTTTTTTCAAATTAATCATTAGCAGTTGTTTCGATCTGTTGCCGATTCTAGTCGTAGTGTTGGTTTTTCAATTGCTGGTCATTCACCAGCCCATTCCGAACGTTGCCGATTTGATAATCGGCTCCTTGTTTGTGGTGCTCGGTTTAACCTTTTTCATGCTGGGCCTGGAACAGAGTCTATTTCCCATCGGCGAATCCATGGCTAACGCCTTTGCCCGTAAAGGGAGCGTATTCTGGTTATTGCTGTTTGCATTTTGCTTAGGGTTTGGCTCTGCCGTGGCCGAGCCCTCTTTGATCGCTGTTGCCCAAAAAGCCGCCGATATCGCTGGTGCCGCGCATTTCATTGAAAATAGTCCACGAGCAAAATCCGACTATGCATTGACGCTACGCCTGACCGTAGCTACTGCCGTGGGCATGGCCATTGTAATTGGCGTACTACGCATCCTGATAGGCTGGCCGCTGCACTATTTCATAATCAGCGGCTACTTCATCGTGACTGTATTGGCACCTTTCGCGCCGGCCGAAATTGTCGGCATTGCGTTTGATTCCGGGGGTGTGGCCACCACTACCATTACGGTACCTCTAGTCACCGCCCTGGGTATTGGCTTAGCCAATTCCATCAAGGGCCGCAATCCGATAACGGAAGGCTTCGGGTTGATTGCCTTTGCTTCTTTATTGCCGATGATATTCGTCATGGCATTTGGAATAGTGACGTGATGCAGTGGTTTGAACAGTTTCTGGCTGCATTTCTGGAAACAGGTCGTAATGTCATGCCCATTGTCATCATCATCTTCTTCTTTCAACTACTGGTGATTCGTAAACCCTTGCCGCATCCGGGCCGAACATTGTTGGGATTTATCAATATCCTGATCGGCATCACTTTCTTCCTGGACGGCTTGAAAATAGCCTTATTTCCCCTGGGCGAACTAATGGCAACCCAATTAACCGCACCGGCGTTTCTGAATATTCCCGATAGCACAGCGGCTATCGATTGGCGCAATTACGGCTGGGTTTACCTATTCGGTGCCTGCATCGGCTTCGCCACTACCCTGGCGGAACCTTCATTACTGGCCGTGGCCATCAAAGCCGAAGAAATTTCCAGCAAATCCATCAATGCCTGGGGCTTACGTATCGCGGTAGCACTGGGGGTTGCGCTTGCAATCGCAGTAGGTACTTTCAGAATCGTCACGGGCACGCAGCTGTATTACTACATAGTTGCTGCCTATGCCATAATTGCCATCCAAACAGTGTTTGCACCTAAATTGATGATTGGACTTGCCCTTGATGTGGGCGGCGTCACCACCTCCACCGTTACAGTACCCATCGTGACCGCGCTGGGCCTGAGTCTGGCGACCACCCTTCAAGGCCGCGATCCATTGCTGGATGGCTTTGGTTTAATTTCCCTGGCCACGTTGTTTCCCGGCATCAGCGTGCTGGCATATGCTCAACTCGCCGAATGGCGCCGCAAAAAACGCAATTCAAACCACACGTGAGGATTACCATGCGCTTCAAATTGATCATAGCATTTGTCGACGACACCAAAACCGAGTTGGTGCTGGATACCGCCCGTAAAAGCGGCGCCAAGGGCGCCACGGTGATTACCCAGGCTCGCGGCGAGGGCATCAAGCAATCCAAGACATTCTTCGGCCTGACGCTGGATGTGCAGCGCGATGTTTTATTATTTTTGGTGGAAGAGCATTTGAGCCGCTATATATTGGAAAAAATCGCCAAGGCCGGCGAATTCGATACCCAACCGGGTTCGGGTATCGCTTTTAAGATCGATGTGGAAGACGCCATAGGCGTGATGCATCAAGTCGAACAACTTACTCAAGAACTGGAAGATGAAATATGATCGATAGCGCCAAAACCATACGTGTCAGAGATATCATGAGAACCGATTTCGCCCGCATTCATGGCTCCGAAACGGTTAAAGACGCGCTGATTAAAATGAAATCCCATAAAACCTCGGTGTTGGTGGTAGAAAAACGCCATGAATTCGACGATTACGGCCTGATAACCAGCGGAGACATTGCCCGCCACGTGTTGGCGAAAGACAGAGCGCCGGACCGGGTCAATGTCTATGAAATCATGACCTGCCCGGTGATCCAGGTGAATCCCGACATGGATATTCGGCATTGTTCGCGCCTGTTTTCAAACTATAACCTAGTCCGCGCGCCCGTCGTCGAAAACGGCAGCGTGATCGGCATGGTCAGCCCCAACGCATTGGTATTGGATGGCATGTATAAGAATTTATAACATTCTGGCGACTGCTCCCCAGCCGGAATCCAGCGTATTCCGACCCAAAACAGTCGCCTGTTCCGATGAATCGCCGCAAGTGCGTCATTGGAGAACAAGGGCCGAGAATGGTCTGAGGGAAATCCCTGAATAATCCGGCCATCCAATTACACTGAAAGTCATGGTGGGAGCGACGCGTAATCACGATTTGCAAGGCCAGCATCGCGACCGTGCGTTACTCTTACTCGATTGCCTTCCCTAACCAGGGGCGGCGCCCCGCCTTCATCAGCGTTACTGTGTCTCGCAGGCCGGAAGCCGTTGCCGATGATTATTTGACTCTGGTTTACACATCAACTTAGACTGAGTTTGAGCAAATATTACTTTAACCTTTTGGGGAGCGCGCGGCATGGCTGAGAATAAAAACACACAAAGCAATCGAGTCGACACCATAGGCGGCAATGATACTCTCACCGTCGGAGGTTCTCGCAATGCCTCTATTGGCAGCAATGACAATCTAACAGTGGGGGTTGGCCGTAACGTCGCTGTCGGAGCTAACGATACACTTTCGGTGGGATCCGGACGTAATGTCAACGTGGGCAATAGTGATACGCTGACGGTCGGTGGCGGACTGAATGTTAATGTCGGCAGTAATGCCAATTTGACGGTTAATTTCAACCAATCCGTAACTGTTGGTAAAGACGCCGCCCTCTCAGTCACTGCTAATGGTAAATTGAATATCGGTAAAAGCCTGCGGATAGTGGCGGGCGATTCAATTGAATTAGTGGTCGGCAATGCAAAATTGATAATGAAAAAAGATGGTTCTATATTGCTGAGCGGTCATGATATTACGATTAACGGTAGCGGTAATATCAACGTCAAAGCTAGTAAGGATGTGGCAATCAAGGGAAGTAAAATTTTACAAAACTAAGGCTGAAGTCAAGCAGGTCTAAGATGCATACCCTAGACCCAAGACTCGACAACGGGGCGATTAGGGCAAGTGCCGAAGTTGGCCGGAAGGATTAATCGGCTCATGTAAAATCAGCAACAACGCTTGATGCCGTTCCATTTACGTTGGGTTTCGGCGGCGAAAAACGCCTTGCGGCTCAGGGGCTGCCCTTCCGAGGCGTGCTGCCGCCGCCAATGCTCCAGATAACGTTGATAAGCCGCCTCGCCGTTACAATTTTGCCACGCATTCACAATAAAGGCCGCCGCCGATTTGACCGTCGGTTTCATACTACTCGGAATCGGCGGCGAATTTCACGCACTCGAACATCAGATTGTCCATTTCATCTTCGGTATGCCGCTCGGCATATTGCAGGCCGCATTCGCCTTTTTCCTGAATGTGCTTGATCATGCCGTGAATGGAAACCGATACCCCGGACTCCGGCAAAACGATGGAAATTCTGAGTTCTCCCTGCTCGACCTCGGGATTCAAGGGCTCTTCCAGTTTGATCTTGATCCCCTTGTAACTCATATCCAGCACCACGCCCTCGATGACGATCTCTTGATCGGGCGGCGGCGGATCGATGATGATGTGGGCGGTAAGTCCTTCGGGATTAAAGCGTTTATGAATGCGTTGGTCGGCTTCCACTTTCTGACTCCATGTTGATCATGGTCGTGAGTATAGGCATAAACCCTTGAGCGGTAAAATTTATCTAATGTCTCGGTAGCCTATCGACGGCCGGTCAAATATTCAGTTTGTCCTCGATTTTTTGTTTGTAATTTAAATAATGCAGACTTTGAGCCTGATCCATCTGCTGTATCCCCAATATTTCGCCGGGCGCGTCGACTTCGGTAATATGAAAGGGATAGTCTTCGCGATTTTTTCTAAAACCGAAAATATGGTTTTTTAAACTCTGGTAAGCCCCGGCCTCGGCGAGATCGAATTTGCGTTCGTTACAATACACGACCGGCCCTCGGGAACGATCGACCACGATTCTTACCCGCAAATCCAAGGCGGTATTGCCCGGCTTTACCTCGGTTGGGTGACACGACACCACTCCGGTCGAGTTTTTTTGAATTTCATAGCACTCGATACCGATGTATTCCGGCAATTTGGCCTGCAATTGCAGGGTTTTGATAAATAAGCAGTAGTGAACCAGTATATGTTGCGGATTGGCATTGCTGTGTTGACGCACAAACAATGAACCGTGTTCGTCGATGATATACACCGCCACATGCTTGCTGGTGGCGTGATAAAAAATCTGCAACTTGTCGGGCCGGTTATATTGATATAAAAACGGAATATAGGTTTGCTCCAGCACAAATTCGTCGAAAATCACCGGAGAAAATTGATTATGCGGACTGGATAATTCGTTTAGCAATTGGCTATGGTTTTCCAAAAAATAAAACCCCAACGCATCATTCCGCAATTTAAAACAACAATATCCGCCGCCGGCCGGCAGGATATATCTGCCGGCTTCCCGCCCCCGCCGGGCGGAAAAGCCGGCCAACAAACGATTGAAGATCGTTTCTATCCGTAAGGCAATACTGCGGCCCCGCCCGCGCGTATAACAAACCACTCGCAGGTTTTCGGCCAACATGGGTTTGGCCGTTTCATTGAATATTTCGCTCAGGCAGGTAAACACTCCTTCCAAACCGTTGTAGCGCAGAGATGTCACTTCGCCCCAACTGGAAATCGATATTTTTTGTAGGCCTTGCACAAAACAGTGGCGACTCTCGCCATAACTCAGCGGGTCCGAGCGTTCGCTCATCATGAACTGCTGTTGATTGTCATCGATAGCCAAAACCTCCCCCAGGTTTATGACCAAAAACGACGCTATCCAACGGTTCGGCTGCCTGTAAACATCCAAGCCGGTTTCCTTGTTCGGTAAATGGGTAGACAGAAAGGCTGACAATTCCGTCAACAGCCGATTCAAATCGGCATCGGGAATCTTGCAGCTCCTGGCATGAAAGTGCAGATTGACATCGCGCTTGTATAATCCATTCAGCACCGCCCAACTCAGCAACTCCAGCAATGTTTCGCTTTGCTTGATCGCCAGTTCGGGCCGTACAGGCTGAGGCGGCAGCCTACCGTCGTAAAGACACCAGACCGTCTCCGTATCCGTCAGAGGTATTTCCGCTATTGCCCAGATATCCGGTTTGTTGTAAACCATGGACCGCGTGGTCAATATCTCAATCTTGCCGGGACGCAAATCCAGAAACGCCCTCAACTTGCGACTCAATAATTTTAAGTCGTCATGTTGCTCCGGATGATCGCCGGGGTCGCCGGTAATTTTCAGAATAATGCGCAGACATTGTTGCAGTTGGTCACGGATTACACTGTGTTCCGTGCCGGCTCGTCCGATGTCCCAAAACTTACCCGTGGCCAAGTTTCCCAACAAATTTTCCGGCCAATGCCAACGGCGGGCAATCATCTCCATGAAGTCGTTACGCATCTGGCGGGTTTTGCTATCCGGCAAGCCCGATGATGAGCCGGTAATTTTGATATAAAAACATTCACGAGCCAGATCGAGTCGATGCGTGGAGCCTGCCCGCCGCAAATAGTCGTCGACTTTGTTATAAATCTGCAGGTAAGCATCCAGGGTATCGACACTGAAATCACCCGTGTAAATCGCCTGTTTCATAGACACGCACAACCATTGCGGCTCCGGAAACTCCATCGCATAGCTTTCCATTAAAAACAGTTTCAGCAAAGCCTTGTGGGGCGAATTCAAGGACTTATAGATATGCCACAGCGTGGCGCTGACGAATTCGGCTTGCGGCATGTCTTGCAAACCGCCGAAATCCAATACTTCCTGTTCGGAAATAAACCGGTTTTCCAACAGATGATCCACATAGCCGGCGTAATTTTTTTCCTGCAGCGGCGGCACCAGCCACCATACGGGCACGCGCCCGGCGATATAAACCGAAGTGCGATAAAACTCTTCCAGCAATAGGTAATGTTGAGCCTCGCCGCTGCTTTCGCTGGAAATCGGCGTATTTTCACCTTGCTTGAATTGCTCGCTGTTCACCAGAAAAAAGTGCACTTCCAGCTTTAACGATTCGGCCCATTTTTCCACCAATAGGGACTTTTGCCGCAGTTCCGCCAATTCGGCGCCGGACAAACCTGGCTGATGGCACAGCCAGATATCGATGTCGCTCTCCTTGGAAAAAGCCATGCTACCGACGCTACCCATCAAAAAAAGACTCTGAATCGGATAACTTCTGAGAGCCTTGCGCTTGTAAATAAAGCCCTTGGAAAATTGTCTGGCCGCTTCGACGGCCTGCTTGCCGGGCTGGTAATCCGGAATGCCGGCCGGTGTTTCCAGGGAGACGAACCCCGGCAATAGCGGATGATTTTGGTGAAAAAGCAGCGGCAACAAATGCAAAAAATCGTGCTGGCGCGGTTGCATGAACTCCCGCATACGCAGCAGGCGGCTCTGGTTAAAATACTTAAACCTCTGGGCGATGGCGTGTAAATCCTTTCTGCTGATTTCTTCGCCCGGCGCGCCTAAATGTATGGGAGGAAAACGGGAAGTCAAACTTTATCCTGAGAAATATGCGGGGTTTGCCAGTATAGGAAATCAAACAGGCTTGTGAAAGTTGAGCTGAACAAATCTGCCGTGTTCGTCATCAAAACAGCTGAAACGACTCAAACAGGCATGCGGCACATCGATCTGAAAACTATGCTGGGCCGGAATATTCAACAGTTGCGAATACAAGACCCTGATAACACCCGCGTGAGTCACTACCAACACCGATTGTCCCGCGTGCTTGACTATCAGCGCGTCCCACGCGCACCGAATACGCGCGGCAAAATTCGCGTAAGTCTCGGCATTGGGCGGCGAGTAATCCAGCGGCTGTTTATAGAAAGCGTCTAACGCCCCGGGATTTTCCCGCATGATTTGCTCGGTGCCGAGACCGTCCCAATCGCCGAAATCCATCTCCATCCAGGCCGGTTCGAGGGCAATGTCCGTATGATGATCTCGTCCCCAAGCCAAGGCAAATGCCGAGCAACGCTGTAAGGGGGAACTGACTACGGCCCGCCAATGCAGGCCCCGGCACTGTTGCGACATCTGCCGCCAACCCAATGCGGACAGTGGATCGTCCGTTCTGCCGCGAAAACAGTCCGCTCCATTCACCTCGCCGTGCCGCAACAGATCGACCGTGGTTTTCGTTAATCCGGCTGTGGGCAAGGCGGCAACCGGTCAGGTGTTAAGGGTATCCATCAGATCGATCATAAATTCCATGGCTTCATCGTCGACAATTTGCCAGGCATTGAAACCCAGAGCCTTCAATACTCCGCGGCCTTTTTCGTCAGCCGCCATTTCCAGCAATATCTTTTGCAACTCGTCTCGCCTGTCCCGCAGTTTCGGCCCTATCATTAGGGCGTGATGTATCACGCTGATCTGGCTCCTGACCAATACCCTTAACTGTTTTTTAACCATGGACGACAGATCGTCATAGGCTTCCGCCAGAAAAATACCGACATCCGCCTCACCCTTCAATAAATGCTTGGCCACCAATACATAATTGTCAGTCAGCACTGGCTCAATATTATTCTTGTCCAGGTCCCCGGGCTCCAGCATGATCATGCCCATCAAGCGCACATCGGGATCTTCGGTATAAGCCACCCGGGCGCCGGGCTGCAATTCGGCGACATCGTTTATGGGGCTATTGGCGTTTACGACAATCAAAGCCTCATCGGCGGCTCCCTCGGCTTTTACCAGGGGCAGAAAACCCTTTTCCCTTACCAGCATGGCGGCATCGAACGGATTGGCATAGATCAAATCGATGTTATCGGCTTGTATCGCATCCCTTTGGCTTTGAAAATCGTTGTACATTTCCAAATGGATGGCAAGTTCCGTTTGCTTCTGCAGCCACGTATTGAATATGTACCATCCCGACAAATGATCGGGGGTGAAATCGGGACTGACGGTAAATTGAAATGACATTGGCATCCCCGGTTAAAAAAGTGTTGGGTAGAGTTTGCAGCACTCTTCGATTTTGCTACGGGATGGTTTACGCCTGACCGATGTGTAGCCCACCACTTTACCGGCCCTGACGTTGGGAATCACGGTAGCTTTCACCCAATAAAAACCGCCGTCCTTACGCAAATTTTTTACATAGCCTTGCCATTTTTCGCCGCGTTGAACCGTTTCCCACAGGTCCTTGAACGCCGCCGGCGGCATGTCCGGATGTCTGAGGATGGAATGCGGGGCGCCGATCAATTCATCTTCCCTGTAACCGGACATTTCCACAAAAGAGCGGTTCACGTGGGTAATGATTCCATCCGGATTGGTGGTTGAGACGATCAGTTTGCCATCCGGATAAGGCGTTTCAACTTCGGTGTATAATATTTTTCTTAAAATGGAACCGTACAATTGCAAGCTGACTTCCCGATAGTCGCCTACGATGTCTTCCGGGTTCATATCCGCAATCATGATGCTCTCCCCCACGCAGTTTTTTGACTTACAACATTTCGGCAATGCTTTCCGCCGCCCGTTTGACATCCAGAAAAATCAAACCCAGTTTGGCATTGGGTTTCGCCAGCACGGTCAGCACGGCTTCTTCGCCGGCGTAGGTCATCAGCACATAACCGTGCCCACCCTTGATCAAGACCTGCTCCAAATGACCGCGATTCAATTCTTGCGCGGTCCTGTCGCCCAATGACAACATGGCCGCGCTCATGGCGCCCACCCGATCTTCATCCATGCCGGCAGGCAATACCGAAGCCATCATCAAACCATCGGTGGAAATCACACCGGAAGCCTCGATATCGGCCGAGGTGCCGTTGAGTTCGTTTAAAACCGAAGTCAGCATGTCTGCTTTCATTATCTGTATCCTCTTAACTTAAAATAATCCAAAATCATTCACCTTTTTTGGGGTTGTCTATTTTTGTATAACGAGTGCTTAAAGCCCAGATCAAAGTCACAAACTCGGGCTGATTGAAGTGCGGTATGCCGGCTATGGCAATCACAAAATGATGCCCGCCGATAAACAGCGGCCAAAATCCGATTTGACTGCAACCGAAAGCATCCACGATTGCCCAGGCGTGGCTGGCGATACCCATGTTGCTGACCAACAGGCCGGAGCGGCGTTGATGTACCGTCGCCAAATCCGCGCTTAACGCCGATAATTCTTCCGCCACCTCATGGGCAAATCCGCTACAAGCCAGATAAAACCCCTGGTCGTCCGCCAACAGCACTTTCCCGCTTTCGGATATCCGTGCCAATAAATCCGGCAGCAGGTTCTCCAATGCCCCGGCGGGCGCTTGCAAAACCTCATTGACGCCCTGCACCCAGCCCAGTTTCTGACAATGATGCAAAAGTTCCAGCACCTTGGCCTCATCGTCGCCATCCGCCAATCTTTGGAGTTGCGGTACCGTTAGTGCCGGAGTTTGGGGCTCCTGCAACAATCGTTGCAGGAAACGCTTGGGTTTATCGGCTTCCGGCGCGGCAATCGCCTGAAATGCTCCGGCGGGTGTTGGGTAAAGATATAGGTTTTCAATTAATTTGAATCCGCTCATATCATTCACTTACCACACCGGGATCCAGTGTGTATAACAAGGCCTGCACCAACAGCGACACATCGTTGTGTTCCCTGGCATCGACCGCAAACACCGGCGGATTGAGACCCAAATTTTGTAAATGTGCTTGATATTCGTTGATGGTGGGGGTGCTACTGATATCCATCTGGGTTACCCCCACCGCGACAGCGGTGTCTTCGATAAACTTACTGAAGGCATTCAGAAAAAACCGCATATCCTGAAACGGATCGGTGCGGGTATTATCCAGCAACAAAATCAGACCGATACCGCCTTGGGTCAGAATGTCCCACATAAAATCGAAGCGTTCCTGACCCGGAGTTCCATACAGATGTACCTTTTCGCCGCCCTCAAGATTCATGACCCCGTAATCCATCGCCACAGTGGTGGATGCCTTACGGTCCTTGGTCATATCGCTGGCGGCTGCATCGGTTTTCACCGGTGGCGCATCGCTGATGCTTGTGATTGCAGTAGTTTTTCCGGCGCCTACCGGCCCGGTAAAAATAATTTTATATTGACTCATGCCGATCCCTAACCCTTAGTCGCCGCGCAATTTATTAAGAATTTTACTAAACAGAGTTTGCTTTTTATTCGGCTTGGGTAAGTCCGGTTTTGGCGTCTGTACCGAATCGATACTGGGCCGACTTTGCGACAATATCCCCAAGCAGTGACATGCACTGATAAAAGCAAATGCATATTGAGGTTTTACATCCAACACTTTAACAACTTCCAAAGGTGTATATGTCCCTTTGAGCAATAATGAGGTCATCCGCATGGCATCCGGAATCAACAACAGGCGGGTAAAATTAGGCCAATATTTCAATGAAATCGGCAAGTTTGGATCTATTCCGCGGGGAAAACGGCCTTTTGAAGTCCAGATAGCCAATTTCCAGATAAAGGTCTCCAAATCCTGAAACTTGTCCTTGGCCTTTCCGGCTTTCACACTATCTGCATCGATAGGCACCAAGCTGATGTTGGCGGCGAACATTTTATTTTGTTCCACCCCCGCAAATACCCTCAACTGCTTGTCGTCGGCATCCAGCCAGATTTGCCGTGTATCGGGAAATATCAACAAGGGCTTCCAGATGGAGTTTAATTGCTGAGCTTTGCCTTGATGCGCGGCCACTTTGCAAGCCGAAAGAACATAGCTGAGAAAATGTTTTTTGGCATCGAAACTGGCGCTCAATAATTGTTTGGCATCCTGAAAGTCGATATCCATCAAGGTACCCAAAAAAGCCGTGTAACCACCTTCGTTATTTTCA
The DNA here is from genome assembly GCF_024505185.1 of Methylomonas subterranea. Taxonomy (GTDB): domain Bacteria; phylum Pseudomonadota; class Gammaproteobacteria; order Methylococcales; family Methylomonadaceae; genus Methylomonas; species Methylomonas subterranea. The sequence goes on along the minus strand of NZ_JANIBJ010000001.1, from coordinate 195,648 downwards.
AAGGCTGAACGAGGCTTAGCCGGTTTTGCCGCTACCGGACGGCTGACTTCCGGACCGGACTGCTGCGCGGTGTTTGGGGTAGTCTGGCTTGGCTTTTCCGAAACAGGCGCCGGGCTGACTTTTTTAACCGGTTTCAATTGGCTCAGCACGGTGGTCAACTGCTCGGCGTTGACCGGTTTTTGCACAAAATAGGTGTTTTCAATTTTTAAGCGTTGCAACGATAAAAGTACCACCGGTCTTTCCGGCGCTTTCCGCCGGCAATCCGCCAGAATGTCCGAAGCCGTTGCAAAATCCGCATCGATAATGTTGACTTGAGCATCCGCTTCCGCGACGACTTCGGCGATGCCCCGGCAAGGACCCTTCAAATATAATTCCATGGTCTTGTAACTTCTCGGATCCATGCCGTATAACGCCACTTTGACAGAATCCGGTCGATTTTTTTTCATGAGCTTTTTCCATTAAAAAACACTGCCAACTGTTGCCACTGGTCAATTAATGGCTCACCGGATTCCAGCATCCAGTCATATTGTTTTTGAAACCGCTCGCTGCTCTCGGTAGATTTATACAGTTCCAGCAACAACGCTTGAAAATCCTGCCTGTCCGGAGTTTGCTCCAGCCCTTGCTCCAATATATCCATTGCTTCTTCAAGCTGGCTGTATTCGATAAAATCCGCCGCCAGACCCAAATAATCATGCTGAGACTGGACTTGGCGCTTGGTCTCCAGCAAGCTGGAAACACCCACCACGCCCTTGGTAAACACGGAAAAACGGCTCCCCCGCATATCTTGCCGGCCTTGAACCAGATTTTTAAGACATGCCTGTTGCTCTTCATTTAGCAGGGAACGGCTGCCCCACAATAGTCGCAGGCTCAAATCCCTGCCTTTTTGATCCAGTACGATCAGTAAATCCAGCAACGCGGCAAACAGTGGTTCCGGTAAAGCATTTTGATAGCAAAAATAAATGCGCCGCAGATGAGCCAGCAAATCTTTCGGCTTTCTGCTCACCCTTAACACCAGTGTGGTAAGAATCGATGCTTCGGGCGACTGGTTCCCGTGAAAAGACAATACCTCATGGTCTGCAAACGCCTGGAGAACAACCGAATCATCGGACTGATCAACAAACAAGTTATTCAAATACTGAGGCATCAAACCCTCCGAGGTAAAATATTTTGTGCAAGAATAGCAGCTAATAGGCCTAACAGGCGACACAAGCAGCGATTTGCCATAAAAAACCCTTAATTTGTGAGGTAATCGAATTTTCGCATACCCGCATCAACCCAAAGGAGACCAGACATGCTGTGGTTGAAAGCATTACATTTGATTTTTATGGTGACATGGTTTGCCGGTTTGTTTTATCTGCCCAGACTCTATGTCTACCACGCCATGAGCGACGATGAAATCAGCAACCAACGCTTCAAGGTCATGGAACGCAAACTCTATTTCGGCATCATGACACCCGGCATGCTGTTAACCCTGGCGTTTGGGGTATGGATGTTGGCCGATTACGCTTGGTCTTTGTATTCAGCCGCCGGCTGGCTGCACTTGAAACTCGGCTTGCTGGTATTGATGGTGGTTTACCATCTGTTTTGCGGCAAATGGCTGCTGGACTTTAAACACGACAGAAACCGGCGCAGCCATGTTTATTACCGCTGGATGAATGAAATACCGGTGATTTTCCTGATCGCCATTATCTGGCTGGCGGTGCTGAAACCCTTCTGAGATTTCCCCAGATATTAACGACCCTTTCCATCAAACCATAACTCCAGCATCATCAAGATCCAGATCAATTCGCCATAATAAGCGGCATGGATGCTTTGATGCATGTCTATGGCGTGATCGAGAAATTTGGGCTGGAAATACTCGCGCTTCTTAAGCGTGTGTATGGCATCGTAAGCCAATTCCTTTAACGGTTGATGGTCTTTCAACCAGATACCGAACGGCAAGCCAAAGCCGTGCTTGGGTTTATTGATGATCCGCTCGGGCAAAAAGTTGCTCATGGCTTGTTTGTAAAACCAGCGCAGCTTTTGGCCTTTTAACTTATCGGCCGAGGGTATGCGGCAGGACAATTCCACGATACGCTGATCCAGCAACGGATAACATACTTCTACGCCAACCATCTCGCACATACGATTGACTTTCACCAGATCGTTATCATGCAACGTGGTTTTCCAGTCCATATACAGCATGCGATTCAGCGTGCTGGCATTTTCCGGCCGACGATAACAGTCTGCCAGCAATTGCAACGGTTCGGAGCTATCGATACGCGCCAGAAAATCGGCCTGAAAAATATCGGCTACGTCATGCCGGTGCAAAAAATTATAGTCTTGCAAACGATCCGGCATGGCTGCCTTGGCTTGCTCGATATAGCGTTTGGCTTTAAAGGGTAATTTGCTATTGGCGAGACCCCGGGGTAAACAGCTCAAACCGGCTTCCAGGGCGGACTGGGCAAAGCCCGGCAGGCGCAGATAGTGATCGAACAACATTTGCTTGGCGTAGCGTTCATTCCCGGCGAAAATCTCGTCGCCCCCGTCACCGGCCAGCATCCGGCTTACGCCATTTTCTTTAGCTAATCTGGCGCAATAATAAGCCGCCAATGCCGACGAGTTGCCAAAAGGCTCGTCATAGTAACGGGCTATCAAGGGCACCGCGGCCACCGTATCTTCCGGCGTAACGTAATATTCGTGCTGGCGGGTGTTGAAATGCTTAACGGCAATATTGGCGTATTCGATTTCGTTATAACCTTCTACGGGAAAACCCATCGAAAAGGTTTTTGCCTTTCCGGGAAATACCTTGGCCAAGGTACCGGCCACACTGGAGCTATCCAAGCCGCCACTCAAAAATGCGCCGGTGTTGTCTTCGCTTCCCACGCTGGATTTAACGGCATCGACCAGCAATTGTTGTAATTCGTCACCGGCATGCTGCAAGCTGCCGCTCATCTGTTCCTGAAATACCGGCAACCAGTAACGTTTCAGACTGATCTTGCCGTCCTTATAAATCAGGCATTGTCCGCCCTCCAGTTTTTTCACCTGTTGGTAAATCGTATTCGGACTGGGGCAATGATGAAAATAAACATAATCGTAAACGCTTTGCGCGGAGATATCCGAGCTGACTTCAGGGTGGCGGATCACGAAATCCGCACTGGAACCGAACACGATGCCGTCGTTGGTTTCAGCATAATAAATATGGCTTAATCCAATGGGGTCGGTCGCCAGCAGCAGGCTTTGCCGCAGGGCATCCACCACCACCAGCGCAAGCGGATGGCTTTGCGACACCAAACCTTCCCCCCCCTGTTGCCGATAGACAGCGTGATACTGCCGCAACTTGTCCACAGAAAGGGGCGCGGCCGGCGCAATTAAATAGCATTCATCGACTTGCGCGATTTTGTCGGCGGCCGCGCGGATCGCATAGTTCGCGCCGTGAAAATGATCCAGCCCGGGACCGGAAAGCATTTTCTCCAACACACCTCGTGAATCGGCTTGGCCTATAGCGCCATGCATCCAACCTGCAAATTTCGTCATTGTGGTTATTTACTGTTTGACATGACTGATAACATACCTGAATTTACCGGATTTCTCCTTGGCAATAAACTCGGGATATTCGATATTGATATTCACGGCTTGACCCAACCTGGCCTTGAATACGGCGATAATTTTTTCTTCGGCGCTCGCCTGTTGATAGGCGGAAGTCCTGACGATTTGCACACTGGTTTTATCCAGGCTTTCCTGGGTGATTTTAAAGGCGTCCACCCCGTCCAGGTCGCGCAAAACGTAGATCAAGGCCAGCCCATGCAACACCGTGCCGTCTTGAGCCACCACAAAGTCCGTTGTTCGACCTTGCACTTCCGCCAACAAAGGTAACCCCCGACCGCAGTCACAGGTTTCGGCGGACAAAATCCCCATATCCCCGGTACGATAACGAATGAAGGGAAAATCCCGGGTCGCCAGATGGGTCACCACGATTTCGCCCAATTCTCCGACCGGCAGCACCTTTCCATCGTTGTCGACAATTTCCACGATGATGTCTTCGGCGGTGATATGCATGCCGCCCCGAGGACATTGATGGGCTATAAAGCCGGCATCGCGCCCGCCATAGCCATTGGCGACCGGGCAACCGAATACGCCTTGAATTTTTGCCCGCTGATGCTCATACAACCTTTCCGAGGTGACAAAAGCCACTTTTATGCCCAATTCGCTAAGAACTACGCCATTTTTTTCGGCATGCTCGGCTATATGCGCCAAGGCCGATGGATAGCCGAACAGCATTTTTGGCCGTATGCGTTGAATATCCCCGATAAAGCCGTCCAGTTTCTCCGCCGACATTTCAAATGCCGGCATAAGATGGGTTCTGAAAAATTTATCCCGCAAAAGCCGAATTTTGTCCTGCGAACCCAGTTCGATAGGCGAACCCCAGATCACCGCCTCCGGATCGCCGATATCGACATCCCACCAACGCGTTGCCCGCCATTTGGCAGCCACATCGTGACTGACCCGTTTGTTGCCAATGAAAAAAATCAACGGCTCACCGCTGGAACCGCCGGTATTAAAACGAGACAAGCCATTGGCATCATCCGCTTTCAATGCCTCCGAATTGGCTCTGATAGTCGCTTTATCCAGCAAGGGCAATTCGGCCAATTGCCGCAGATCGCTTAACTCTTGGGGATCGAAGCCGCGAGAGGCAAACAACTGCCGGTAATAAGGCACATGCCGGTCCACATCGATCAGGAAAGCCTTCAGCCTTGTCAACTGCAATTGCCGGATCTGCTCCGGAGCCAACCACTGGCTGTGCTCCATGTCTTGGCGCACCTTAACCGTTGTGTGTTTTTTCAGCGCCTCATGCAGAGGGAACAGAATGGTCGAGCAAAAAGAGGTATAAATATCCGATATCATGCTGTCACCTGCTCGTAGAGTGTAAGCCATTGCTGTTTAACCTGCCGCCAAGCATACTGTTGAACATATTGGATACCGTTCTCGGCCAGCTTTTCATATAAGGCCCCATCAATGATTAATTGCTCCAATTTAGCCGCCATCATTTCCGGATTATTGGGTTCAACCATTAAGGCGGTTTCACCGTCACTGACAATGTAAGGTATTCCGCCGACGGCGGTAGTCACTATCGGCAAGCCGGCGGCCAAAGCTTCCAGCAGCGAATTAGGCATGTTGTCGACCCGGGTCGGGTTCAGCATGATATCCGCTTTGGCATACAATCCGGCAATCTGCTCCGGAGTCAATTTGCCGGTAAATTCAATGTTATCCGTCAAAGCCTTCTGTTGAACCAACTTCGATAAGGACTCCAATAAGGGGCCACTACCGGCTATCAACACCTTCACCAGCGGTATTTTTTGCCGCAAAATTGCTATGGCTTCAATGGCGACGTCGATCCCGTAAATCGATTCCAGATTTCGCGCAATCACAATCACGGGAGCCTCCTTATTACGAACGCACTTATTCGACGCAAACGCAAAGCGGTTTAAATCGACGATATTGGGAATCACGCGGGCGGCAAAGCCGTATTTATCAAAAACGGTCTGTAGAAACCCGGAAGGTACCACCAAGGCCGATATTTTTTTCAATGTCGGGGCTACGAATTTGATCGAAGTTTGCAAATATACCTCGGCCTCTCCGCCTCGATAATTTACGATCACCGGTACGTTTTTAAACCACGCGACCCATATCGCAGGCGCGGCAAAAACCTGCCAGGACCAGCCGGAATTTGCCATTACATGCAAACAATCGACATTTTTACAAACTGTCCAAAGCTCAAGGATATATGGGATCAAGCGAAATACGGCCCGAATTCCTTTAATACGCGCAAACAGCGGATGCGGATAAGGTCTGTTGGTTTGCACCAACGTGACTTTGACGCCCTCCGAAGACAATAATCCGGCAAGTTGTTTGGTTTGATTGGCCATACCGCCAAAAGGCGGTGGCAATGGCCCCACTAAACCGATATGCAAGCTATTTTTCCGGCTATCTGGCTGCGACGCACTTTGCATAAACATCCTGATAGCGCTCGACACTGCCGAGCCAGTTCCGCTCTTCCTCTACATATCGCCTGCCGGACCGGCGTATCTCATCCCAACGGGGCTTATCCTTCAATGCAAACAAAACCGTGTCGGCCAACGACGTCCGGTCACCGGCTTTAAACAAATAACCCGTGGATTTATCCTGTATCAATTCGTGATGCCCACCCACGTCCGAGGCCACCAACAATCGGCCTTGAGCCATGGCCTCCAGCGGCTTCAGCGGCGTGACCAATTCAGTCAGACGCATGGACAACCGTGGATAAACCAGAACATCCACCAGATTGTAATAGCGTTGAACTTGGTCATGCGGCACGCGCCCCGTCACGATAACCATATCCTGCAAACCCAAGGCCTGAACCTTGTTCTTGATTTGTTTTTGCTGCGGACCGCCGCCCACCAGCAACAAACGCACATCGGGCTGGGATGCCAGGATGGCGGGCAAGGCATCCAACAGCAGCAGCAAGCCCTCGTAGGCGTAGAATGAGCCTATAAAACCAAGCACCTGTTTATCCACCAGATTCAACTCTTTCACCAAATCGGGGTCCGCCGACTCGCCAAAGGTAAATTTCTCGATATCCACGGCATTCGGGATCACGGTGATTTTATCCGCCGCCACCCCGCGACTGATAATATCCTTTCTCAGGCCGTCGCAAATCGTTGTCACGGCCTGGGCACGCTTGAAGACATGAGTTTCCATTAACTTGGTAATGCGGTAACGCAAACTGTTTTCCCGCGTGGTGCCATGATCGACCGCCGCGTCTTCCCAGAAAGCCCTGCACTCATAAACCAAGGGAATTTGGTATTTGTTCGACATCGCCAGAGCCGCCAGCCCGTTTAGGGCCGGAGAATGGGCATGCAAAATATCAGGCTTGATTTGCGGGATGACTTCATCCAGACGTCTTTCCAGACTTTTGACTATGGCCCATTGATTAAGGACGGGGAAATTGGCGAACAGTCCTTCCGGATCTGGCGAGCGAAAGAACTGCAAACCATCGACCGTTTCGACCGCCGCGCGACCGCCGACATGTTTTGCGGAGGTTATATGAAAGGTTTCCCAACCCAGTTTCCTTTGCTGTTCAAGAATTGCGCGAGTGCGAAAGGTATAACCGCTGTGCAGGGGGATGGAATGATCGAGAATATGTAAGACTTTCATGTCTGAAGTTGGCTTGATTATTTGTAATTATTCAGCAATCATTGTGCATGCGCGGGGCTTATCCGCCCTACACTTCGCAATCTCTGAATCGTTACGGTTATTTTTATTTTAATTATCGACCATTCAAGCAATTAGTGCTGATCTTTTCCTGGTAGCCGCATCCAGGCTTTTCGAGATAAATGCGGCAATAGTAAATATAGCGGCATTTTTAACCAATGCGAACGGACATACAACAACCAACGCGCCAACCCTGTCCAGCTATCATCACAACTGGCATGATCCGGCATCAATGCCCTTAAAAACAGCCAGTCCATGACAACGATGAGTTTTGGTTGGCAACCCGACTGTTCCAACCGCCGCATGGCGCCTTGCAGTTCTGGCGCGTGTAGAATTAAAGTCAGATATCGTAAAGCGTAATAAACAGGCCGCTGCAGCCCGAGTTGCCGTGCGCGATCAACCAATTGCAAACGCTCATCGGCATCCAATTCAGCGATCAGCCCAGCCAAATCCACCAGATCGCGCAAGCCCTTGTCCAACTCACCTTCGTAAAATAAATGCGTGGCGCTGTGAATGAATCTATCAAGAGGCGATAGTACCTTGATTCCCTGATGCTCGCCCGTCAACTCGACGGCAGCCTCAAGCAACAACTGCGCATCCGGGCAGGCTTTGGCGGTTCTGGGCAGAATATTATGATGCAAATCAACCACGCTACCGCGTTTGACATGCCTAAGAGGTGGAATTTCATGCATCCAGCGCCGGTAGTATTGCTGGTCGTAATCGTCTTTGTTTTCCGGCAACCAGCCATGTATCATCAAGCGCTTCTCGACATCAACCAGCGCCTCGAATGGTACCAATAAGTCAATATCGGAGAATGAACGTCCTCTATGCGGCGCCAAACAGGCCAGTGTATAAGCGCCACCTTTTAAAACAATTAATGAACAACTCGCACCAGTAAACGCCTGGCGCAGTTTACCAATTTCCCACAAAAAATCGCGCTGTTGCTTTTCGGTTTGAACACGTGCGGAGTCCAAGTGTCGAAATGCACCATTAGGCAATAACGGCAACAAAGCTTGCGCATCAACCAAATAATATAAATGCCCTAACAATTGAGATCTTCGCGCCTGACGAATTAGTAAATCCCACTCGGCCGCGTTTAACTCTTTAAAAGCCCGTTCTTTACGAAGCACCGCAACCAACAGAGGCCAGCTAGTTCTCATGTGGCGGTTCCAATTGAGAAAAAACGACAATCGCCTCGTCCAAATTGCTGTATTTAAAACTAAAACAATCCGCTCGATCAACAACCTGCTTTAAAACCTCAAAGCCCTTCACACCCAACGCACTGTAATTGAAGGCGTTATTGGCAACTTCCATGAATGCCTGTCCCTTCGGCTTTGACAGTAATTCAGTGATGGCGCCGGCTTCATATTTTGGAAAAATAATCCAGCCAATCGGACATTCGACGAATTGTTTTTGCACGCTTTCGGTTGGCGGTTTCAGATGGCAAACGCTGCCTTTCAAAGTATCGGACGATAAAACCCCAAGCACAGCTTGCGGATAACGCTGTCTTATAATGTCAATGGAACGGTTTTTTAATCCAATTGGCCGCGGCACCGGTACCACGCCGGCAGTAATGAGATTGATCAAGGTCAATTCATCGGACAACAGGCGCCAACCTTCCTGCACCAAACTAGCACATAAGGTGCTTTTACCCGAACCGGGCGGTGCAGGCAATACAGCGGCAAAACCGTTCTTTTCCATCACCGCGGCATGAATAATCAGATAGGTATGAATTTGCGTGGATATGCACCAATTCATGCCCCATTCGAGCATGGCGGTGGCGTGAATCATCGGGAATGGGTTAAATACAACCCTGTCGTCTACGTAGAACTGAGCTTGTGGATGAATCAGGCTTCTGATCAACCGGGGTGCCCTTAGATTGACATGAAAATCACAAAAGCTATTTTCGCCATATAAATCGACCGGAAAATCTTGATAAAGTCTTTCTAAATTATATCCAACATTCGCCAACGAGCTTCTGATCAAGAAATTGAATGGACCTGTGCAAATTACTAGACCATGCGCCAGATGCTTTTCGAAAGAAAAATTAGTCACTGGTAACAGGTTGCAAAAAACCTATATTAACAAGTTGCTTGATAACCTCAACCACAATTCTTTCAGATTCATTCGAAGAACGGGGAAAACTGACATCAATATCGGATAAGAGCTCGGAAAGTGAAATATCATCATACTTGGAACAATAACGGATTACGGGTTCAAGCACGACTGGAAACAAATGGGTATCCCCGCTTCTAGGGTTATAAACAACTAACTCGTCATCCCATTTGGCAACTAATATTTGGGCAATTTTTATAAACCTTGCAATCACAACTCGAGCATCAAATGCAACTAGAATAAAATATTTCGTAATCTGACATGGCTACGCCATTAATGTTAAATACTTCTCCAGTCAAATTTGGGAAAGGTATTGCAGAAGTGCTTATCAATTTATTAAATTCCGTTGCAATTTTATAAAGCAATATTTTGTCAGCAGCTGAATTCGCCAATAATACTGTATAAATTGTGCGACCATCTGAAGAACCGGGTACCAGGCTGGACACGAATCCTTTTGCAATAGCTGGATCGGTAGCCAAATAATTCCCACTCCAAAGCCCGGTTGACAAATTACGAATTTCGTATCTAATAGGCCCCCCGCCGTTGACCTTTATCCGGGTAGGTAAATAATTGCTGGGCCAAGCCGTTCCAGGAACGGAGGTTACCTGTGACAGCCAACCTGCCGCGCTTTTCCATCCCGAACCACTAGGAGGGGTGAATGTGCCGTGAGATAAATTCTGTCCCAATCTTGCAGCTATTGCAAAAGACTGGAATCCACTGGCAACGCAGTAGTTCGCCCAAGCAGACCGGTTTGCCAATGTGAGCAGAGGCAGAGCAACCAACCCTCTCTTCGAAAACGAACGGCGGGAGTTATCTACAGTATAGGGAGGTTCATGCCCGCCAATTTCCGCTTTTTGGTTTTGGTCTTCGGATTTCATTTCAGATTACCTCTAAATAAATTTGAACTGGTTCACACTCTAACAAAACGCTCAGCGCATGTCCATTGAACAAGTGGGCAATTTTTAACTTAAAAATTTAACGCACTAAAGGGAGTTTCTCAGAAAAGCTTCAAACATCAATAACGACCAAATCGGCGCGCTGTAATCGCGTAATCCGGCCTGATGCTGCGTGACCATATGCTCTAAAAACGCCTGATTGAACCAGCCGGTTTGTTTAAGTGTATCCCCTAACAACGCTTCCCGCACCCGTTGTTTTAATGGACCTTTAAACCAGCTTGCCAAGGGTACCGCAAAACCCATTTTGGGCCGATACAGAATATCGTTGGGTAAATAAGTTTCCAAGGCTTTTTTGAACACGTATTTGCCTTCCCGGCCATGCAATTTCAATTCCGGCGGCAGGGTCGCCATCCATTCCACCAGCTTGTGATCCAACAACGGCACCCGCACTTCCAACGCATGCGCCATGCTGGCTCTATCGACTTTGGTCAGGATATCGCCCGGCAAATAGGTTTTCAAGTCCAGGTATTGCACCATGGACAACGGATCGCTCGGCGCCAGATTTTTATATCGCCTGAATACCTCTATGGCCTGATAACCTTGCAATTGGCTTTTTAGCTGGTTGCTGAACAACTGCTCCCGCATCTCGTTGGACATGATGGAAACGCTATGAAAATAACCGGCCATGGAATCGCGGCCAATGGATTCCAAAGTCGATTTCGCCCGCAAAAACTTGGGCGCCCAATCCAGTTTGGGATAAATCCGGCCCAGGGTCGAAAACAGCGGCACCCGTACTGCGTCCGGCAACAATGCCCGCATTCTGTCTTCATAGGTATGCCAACGGTGCCGGCGGTAGCCTGCCAGGTTTTCGTCGCCACCGTCACCGGATAGCACCACGGTAACCTGTTTCTTGGCCAACTCGCAAACCCGGTAAGTCGGCAAGGCAGAACTGTCCGCGTAAGGTTCATCGTATAATCCGGACAATTGATCGATCAAACTGAAATCGTCCGGATCGACCTGCTCCACTCTATGCGCGGTATGATAACGCTCGGCCACTTGCGCGGCGAACTGGGATTCATTGAATTTGGGATCGCCAAAGGAAATGGAACAGGTATTTACCGGATCGTTCGATAATCCGGCCATCATGGCCACCACGGCGCTGGAATCCACGCCGCCGGACAGAAAAGCTCCCAACGGCACATCGGCTACCATGCGAATCTTGACTGCTTGGCGCAGGCGCTCGATCAATTCCTCACCGACTTCCGCCGCATCCCGGTTTAGGCCCGGCTGAAATTTTACGTCCCAATATTGCCTGGGCTGCCATTGCCGTTGGCCTTTTTTGATGGTTAAGAAATAGCCTGGCTCCAGCTTATAAACGCCCTGATAAATAGTCTTGGGATCGGGAATATAGCCGAAACCGAAATAATCTTCGATGGCGGTTGGATCGATTGTTTTAGGCAATAGCGGATGCTGTTTCAATGCCTTGAGTTCGGAACCGAATATCAGCTGATCATTCGGTAAGTGGGCATAAAACAGCGGTTTGATACCCAAACGGTCGCGCGCCAGAAACAAGGATTGTTGCGCCCTGTCCCAAATCGCGAAGGCAAACATGCCGCGCAAGCGCTCGACGCACGCTTCCCCCCAGGCTTGCCAAGCATAGAGAATCACTTCGGTATCGCAATGGGTTCTAAAACCGTAGCCCAAGGCTTGCAACTCTTCCCGCAGCTCCGGAAAGTTATACACCTCGCCGTTATAGGTCAGCACCACATTACCATCCTGGCTATGCATGGGCTGCTGGCCGCTGGACAGGTCGATAATCGACAAACGGCGATGCCCGAAACCCAAACCCGGCTCGGTATGCAAACCGCCCTCGTCGGGTCCGCGATGAAATTGCGATTCGTTCATCCTCGACAGCAAATCCCGATCGATTTCGGTTTTTTCATGAATGTCAAAGATACCCACTATGCCGCACATGTTAGCTCCCCAGGGCTGTGATTAATGCCTGTCATAAACCGCCAGATAGCGTGCCACCATGCTATCCATTGAAAATTCCTGTTGCGCCCGCCGCCATGCCGCTTCGGCAAATTGCCGCCGTTTACCATCGTCACCGACCAGACTTTGCAATGCGGCGGCCATGGCCGGGACGTTTTCCTTTTCCACCAGCAGACCGGTTGTTTCGTTGAGCACCAACTCCGGATTACCCCCCACCCGGGTTGCGATGACCGGCAAGCCAGAAGCCATGGCTTCCAGAATGGTATTTGAAATGCCCTCCGCCTTGGACGGCAATACAAAGACATCGAAACCGCGCATGATTTGGGCAACATCTTGGCGTTCTCCGGGCAGCCAGGCCTTGTCGTCCAAGCCATGCTGCTGAAGCAGATTGACAGCCAATTCCCGTAATGGCCCATCGCCGATCAACGCCAGACAGGCTTTGCCGGCAAAGCTTGCCGACTGCTGACAAGCTAGAATATAGGCCTTGACCAGGGTTAATTGATCTTTTACCCCATGCATGCGCCCGACGGTGCCGATCAGTAACTTATTCTGCAAATCCAGCGGACAGTCTACCAAGGTTTGTCGCTGTCCTTGAGCAGGATAAAACCTCTCCGTGTCAACACCGTTACAAATCCGGGTAATTTTTTGGGCGGAAATACCCACTTTGTACTGCAAATAATCTTCCAACTGCCTGGAAAGTGGAATAAAGCGCTGAATCAAAAAACCCAACGAAAAGCGTAACCAGCGATATTTGACATTATTACCCTCCGGATCGAATACATCCCAACCATGCTCGCCCTGTACCCTGAAAGGCACGCCGGCCAAAAAGGCACACAGTTGATATTCGATGGCGGCCAAATTGCGGGTATGCACAATCTCGGGCTCAAGTTGTTTGAGCAATTTGTAAACTTTTAAAAATGACCCGCCATCCTGGCCCGGCTTTTTATGTATTTCAAATATGGCCACATCCGGCCGCTGGATACGCTTGCTGAAATCGGTACTGTCGGTCAAACAGATAATTGCATGCCGATATTTTTCACTTGGCATGCGATTGATCAGGTTGACCAAACCGTTTTCCAGCCCACCCACGTCCAGACGGTAAATGATATGCACGATCAACGGCGGCAATTCGGACATGGGGTTAACGTTCCCGACCGGAAATGATGCCGCATAGGCGTTGCCCGTTATGCTCCCAACCGAAATCGCTCCGCACGTAACCGCGATGCTCCGGCACAACCCTGACGGCTTGCCGCAGAATATCGACGACTTTTCCGGCAAACTCGTTAGGCTCATCGGCTAGCGCAATTTGTAACGACGAATTACCTGGAATGCCTTCCATTGCGGCGGAAGTTGCCACGATGGGCTTGGCCATGGCCATGGCTTCGAGCACTTTGTTTTGTATGCCGCGGGCAATTCGCAAAGGCGCCACCACCAGACCGGCGTGAAAAACGTAGTTCCTGACATCATCGACGCGCCCGGTGACGATTACCGAGCTGTCTTCGTCCGCCAGCTGCAGCACAGCCCCGGAGGGTTTTGAACCGACAATATAAAAACGCGCCTCCGGGATTTGCTGCTTGACCAACGGAAAAACCTGCCGGGCAAACCAAACCACGGCATCAACATTGGCCCAATAATCCATGGCTCCGGTAAAAACCATGTTTTTTTCAGTTGGCGCAAATGGCGAATCGAAGCTTAAAGCAGGGTCGAAAAAGTCGGTATCGACGCCATTATTTACAAAACTGACTTTATCCGCGTGCTTTGGCGATAATTGCCTGAATAACTCCGCTTCCCGTTCCGATACAAACAAGGTGGTTTTAGCCAAACCGGCAATATGGGTTTCGAAATCCAGCAGTTTTTCCGCCTCGCGCCGGTACACCCAACTGGCCGGCCAACTTTTACTGCCGGCGTATTGCCGCCATTTATCGGAGTCAACATCCACAAAATCGGCCACCAAACTCACCGCGGAGTGATTTTCCAGGTACTGCGCCATCGGCGAGGAAAAAATCTGCGCGTGCTGAATATTGTGTTCCGCAACGGTTTTGTCTACCCAGGCCTGCAATGCGGCATTGCGATAGTAGGACAAACTCAACGCCTCGCCGGTCAGAAAACCGCGCAAGCTCATCAGCTTTGCTAATTTGGGCTGTAAATCAACGCAAAAACTGTCTTTGCAATAAGGTTTCAAGGCATCGACATACTGTTTATCATCCGGGTCGTCGATAAAGGTTCCCAGATAAACCTCGTATTGTTCCGCCAAGGCTTTCAGGAAGTGAAACGAACGTATCTTGTCGCCTTTATTCGGCGGATACGGAATTCGATGCACCAAATAGAGTAATTTGGTCATGAGCAGCTCAGCCCAAATCCTTGGCCAACCATGGGCCCACCCACTGACTGACCGGCAATGGCAAGCGCTTCCAGGCGGCAATAAACAATTGATACTTGGGATTCAGTGGATTGATATCGGGAATTTGTTGCGCCTTAACCAGATCGATTTCGTAGAACAACGGCTCGGGCTCGAAGCCCCAATGCTTTTTAAACCGATAAGAGCCGGTACCTTCCTTGCTGCGACCATAATCGAATATTTTGCAACCTTTATCCACCGCCCTGCGCATGACTTCCCAATACATGAAATCGTTGCCTTTCAGATCCCGGGCCAGATCGGTACCACCGCCGTAGTAAGGCAATACTTCATCCTTGAAATAAAAGCTCATGACGCCGGCGACCAATCGGCCCTCATGTTCGATGACCAAAATCTCGCAATCATCGGCAAAAACTTGCTTTAAGGCTGCAAAATAACGTTTGGGGAAAACCGGCGTACCCAAGTTTCGGACGCTTTCCGAGTAAGCTTGATAAAAACGTTCGATTGAGTTGTCGACCGTGCCGCTCAAGCCAGCCTTGATACCCGCCCTGACCATGGCGCGTTGTTTGCGCGGGATTGCCGCCATATTTTTCTCATGGTCGCTATCCAGACCTTTTCGGAAAGTCACATAGAGTTGCTTATGCGGCCAATCCGGATGCTGTTGCCGCCGATTGCGCATTTCCAGATGGTCCACGCCCAATTCCCGCGCCAATTGTTGCGCATGGTTTTGCAAGGCGGCAAACGCCTGATCATTGCTGGCAACTATGCCGCCGTAGACGCAAAACGCATTGGAAATTAGGGCATTGCCGAACAGCAAACTATTGATGTGCACCAACGGCAGAATCCCGGTGATTTGACCGTCTTGCTCGGCAAAGTAGTAATAAGTCTTATGCGAAAAAGCCTGTTGCACGACCCGCTGCCAACCGGAAAGATGAAAAAAGCTGGCGGAATCGGATGCGCTGACATAGTTGTCCCAACGCTGATAATCAGCCGGTTCAAGTAGTTTGATCATGATGGCGTTTTGGCAAGAGGTGTGCTTAAAAAAACATTTTGCATGGTATCCCAGACAAAATCATTTAATAAGTTATCGAGGCGGCTTTCTACCCGGTTTAAATTCAAATAATGTCTGAAGCGCGATTTGAACGGCAGGTTGTGCTGTCTGGGCTGATCCGGATCAATTTCCCACGGGTGGAAATAAAAAATACCTGCCTGCCGTTCCACCGAGTTCAGATATTGATAGGCCGCCTTGGAAAACAGATAGGGGTACAAGCGAAAAAACCCGCCGCCCCCACAGGGCAGGTTCTTATTTAAAATTTTTAGCGTGGTAATCGGCAGTTCAAGCAAGTTTTGCGTGTTATCCGGTTGAAACGCAAATCGCGGCGCCGAAGGCATGCCATATAAATCATGCTTGACCGGATAAATGCTGGAGCTATATAGATGCCCCTCTTCTTCCAAAATTTGCAAAGCCCAAAGATTGTTGGCGCCAATTGAATAGCTGGCCGCGCGATAGCCGATAACCGCTTTCCCGGCAGTCTGTTCAAGTAACTGTTTGGTTTTTTTGATATCCGCGCGAAATTGCTGCGGTGTTTGCTGCGTCACACGCACATGCTCGTATCCGTGCGACGCCAACTCATGACCCTCGGCAACAATCCGTCTCACCAACGCCGGGTAACGCTCGGCCACCCAGCCCAGCGTAAAAAAAGTCGCTTTCACCTGATGTTTAGCAAATAAATCCAGAATGCGATGGGTATTTTCGACAACCCGGTGCGGCAAGGAATCCCAGCCGGATTTATCGATATGCTGCTCAAATGCCGATACCTGGAAATAATCCTCGACATCGACCGTCATCGCATTGGTGATTGCGGGGGGCGCCATAAATCTCAATTATCCGTAAGATAACGACCAATGATTTCCGCAACGATACGTTGCGCGGCCATGCCATCCCAATACTCGGGCACCCGCCCGCTTTTACCGCCGTTAATCAGCACTTCTTCAACACACTGCATGATTTTGGCGGGATCGGTTCCGACTATCGTATTGGTACCCTCGGTAACCGTGATCGGTCGTTCGGTATTTTCCCGCAGAGTAATACACGGCACGCCCAGCGCGGTGGTTTCTTCCTGCAAGCCGCCCGAATCGGTTAATACCAGTTTAGCTGTCTGCATCAATCCCAACATTTCCAGATAGCTGACTGGCGGCAACATGATCACCCTTTCTTCGGACAACACGGACAACAAACCAGCCTGACTAATCTTTTGCTGGGTTCTAGGATGTACCGGAAAAATCACCGGCAATTTTTCGCTCACTTCCGACACCACTTTGATCAGACGCTCGAGAGTGACTGGGTCATCGACATTCGAAGGCCTGTGCAGTGTCAACAAGGCATAGTTCCGCTCCGCTACTTTTTGACTGCGACCGTAATTACGAAGAGTCTCGGTAAACGAGGAGGCTTGCTTACAATTGTGTAACAAGCTATCAATCATTACATTGCCGGCAAAACAAATGCGCTGCTCGGAAATACCTTCTTTTAGTAAATTGTCCGCGGCGGAGCGTTCGGTAGTCAGTAATAAATCGGATAGCTGATCGGTCAGGATACGATTTATTTCTTCCGGCATTTCACGGTCGTAACTGCGCAGACCGGCCTCGACATGTATCAGCGGTATCTGCTTTTTCACGGCTACCAAGCCGCAAGCAATGGTCGAATTGACATCGCCGACCACCAATACCGCAAACGGTTTGACTTCATCGAGCACCGGTTCGAATTTCAACATGATATTGGCGGTTTGTACCGCATGAGTCCCGGAGCCAACTCCCAAATCGGTGTCCGGCTCGGGAATACCCAATTGCTGAAAAAAAGTGTCCTTCATGGCCTGATCGTAATGCTGGCCGGTATGAACCAGATACGGCTTTATTAAATGCTTGACCTCTTGTAACGCTTTAAAGATGGGCGCCATTTTCATGAAATTGGGTCGGGCGCCAACCACGCAAACCAGGACCCCGGGTTGCACGGAATTATTTTTTTCCACTGTCATAAACCGGTTCCATATCCAACTGAATTAAAATTGCTTTTCTGAGCAAGGCCTTTTCCTTGCTGGCGATATTATGCAGATTAAGCACCTCGTTTTCCAAACGCTGTAAGCGGTCTTCAAATGACCCTGCTTCCGCATCGGAATATCGAATGGCTGTAATTGATGATGCCGCCACTTGTTCTTCACGATCTTCAAGTTGCATCTCTTCATTCACTTCCGAAATGACTTTTTCTACCGCCTGACTATCTAAAACACTCAGTTCTTCCAAATAACCGAATAGCAACAAACGATCGCACAGAGAATTGATACGTCTCGGAGTTCCGGCGGAAAAATCGTGAATATCGGCAAATACCCTGGGATCGAACTCGGGTTTCCCTTGCCAGCCGGCCGTTTGCAACCTGAATAAAATATATTCCTTGGTTTCTTCCTCATCCAGTGGATCGAGATGATAGGTCGATACAATACGCTGCTTTAACTGCTCCATGTCCGCTGCATAAATGGTACGCTTCAACTCCGGCTGCCCAACCAGAAAAACCTGAAAAACCGGTGTGCCGTTCACATCCAGATTGGTCAACATCCGCAATTCCTCTAGGGATTGCTTGGGCAAATTCTGCGCCTCATCGATAATCAATAATAAGCGACGCCCTTCCCTTGCCTTTTCTATAATAAATTTTTCAAAACTATTTAATAAACTAGCTTTATCATTATGCAAATATTGAAAACCAAAGGTGGAGGCTATCAGACGTAAAGTATCTTCAGGGCCTACCTGAGAGGTCATCATAACCCCGATCAACAGTTTGTCTTTATTTAAGTTCTTCACCAAACTCTTGACCAACATGGTTTTACCCGTACCGGGAGAACCAGTCACTAAAACGAAACCTTCGCCTTGTGTCAAGCCGTATTGCATATATGCCAATGCGCGCTTGTGAACAGAGCTTTGAAAAAAGAAATCGGGATCCGCGCTTAATTGAAAAGGTTTTTGACTTAAATTGTAAAATCCGTCGTACATAAATTTGAATTGGCTATATTAAAAACGGACAGCAAAATTGGCGGTGGCGCGGTTCTCGGTGTAGTCATTACCAATACTACCATTAACAATAGGATTATCGAACTGCTGATTAATATGTCTAAATTCCAAACTGGTATTCATCAGCAATGGCCGACCCAGGTTGATGGGAAAACCGCGGGTTAGACCTAAAGCCACATCATAGCGCTTACTATTTGCCCGCGATGCCCCGGAACCGTCCATGGATTGCCAACTGGGACGAAAATAAAAGTCAAGCCGTGGCTGAAACTGCCAATTCCAGCTCCCGGAAGCGCCATAAACGTCATCCTGGGCGCGACTGGGCTCATAACTACGCTGAGTATTGTATAAAGAAAGATTGTAGAAACTCTTACCGGTTTGAAAATTAAACGATAGATTAGCCTGTTTACTGATAATGACATCGTTACCAAGGGATAAATCAGGTAAGTTGGGATTAAATGCAAGCAAAGTCTGATTCGTGGTGTTTGAAACAGCATTCCCAAACGGATCGGTAAAAATTTGCTGCTGCGCCAATACCTGTTGAGCAGTGGTCGTTTCCTGAGAATAACTAAAATTCACTGAACCGTGATTTAAAATATAATTTAGATGCGCATTCCACACATTGCCAGTATTAAGTCCCACATCCCTATTTTCATAGGTTACAAATGCATTGAAATTTGCGGCAGGATTGACACGAACAGTAACTATTTTGTTATTGCCGTATCCTGCTTCCAATGAGTAAAATTGACTAGGGCTCCATTGACCTCCAAAAGTGTAATAGAAACCGTTGTTTATACTGTTTGAAGCTGTCCGATAATCGTTGTTTTCGTAGCCGGCCCGAACAAAAACATTGTATTTTCTATTAAAATAGTACCGCGCATCGCCACCATATTGCTCAAAACGCACATCATTCCCATCGACTCGGTTTTGATCTTGCGAAGAGTAATTCAAGTTCCATCTGACTATATTAAACTTGCTTCCACTGGACAAGCCGGCTTGCCTGGAAAAAGTCTCCGAATCGGTAATAGCTAAACTATTATTTCCGGAAACTAAACCTGTGTTATCAAAACTGGACTTTTCATATCCAACCCTGAGTAAACCACTGGCATATTGCCCGAAATGAGGCGTCCAATAAGGCGAAATACTGAAGTTCTTTGATTCAACTCGATAACCATCATTTCCGCTCAGGTTATCGGTGGTAAGAAAAGTATTTCTGATATTCTGCTGACTGATGGAACTTCTGGTTTGCAAAAAAAGAGTATCTCTTACCGCTTGATATAATCCATTCATCTGAAGTTGATGATTGATATCAACTTGATCACGGCCGCCGGCATTATAAAGCCCCTGCAACCTGTAATTTAAATTAAAACTACTCCAAGGCGACGAGCCGAAAACGGAGATACCGGGCGAGACTTCCGATACAAAGCCACTCTGTTTCTCGGCATTGGATAATGTTAAATTATCTGAAAAAACCTCGCTCATCGACAGGTTTGGAAGCAACTGCCAGTCAAAAGCAAAAGCATGCCTTGCACTTGACAATCCACACAAAACCATAGCCACAAAATATCTTACGGTTACACCATCCAAAACAATTTTACTTCTATGAATGTCCATACTTGCCGTAGCCATAATTATATCCGTACAGATCAAGTTCCTTCTTAGTTTTATTCAGCAGAGTCATTACCACATCGCAATTGCTTAATTTTGAAATGGACTCATTAACGATATTCTGAGGAGTTTCCTCTGCCGCTATAACCAAAACAACTTGGCCGACCAATTCAGCAAGAATTTGAGCCTGCGTGGCGACCAGCAAAGGTGGTGAGTCAAATATAACAACTCTATCCTTATAACGCCGACTAACTTCTTCGGCGAACAAGTACATCCTTTGACTGGACAACAACTCCGTCGAATACTTATGTCGCTTACCCGCCGGTATAACATTAAGATTGGACAAATCCGTCTTCAACAAAATATCGGAAAAGGTCACTTTTTCATCTTCCAGATATTCAATCAGCCCGGGGGACTGCTTAATCCCTAATTGCTTGGAAACACTGGGTTTCTCTACGTCCGCATCAATCAGCAACACGCTTTTATCCAATTCATTGGCTATGCTGAGTGCCAAATTTATGGAAACAAATGTTTTGCCTTCTCCGGGCAGGCTACTACAGATTAAAATAAGATTGGCTCTTGATATACCATTAACTTCGCCGCCCTGTATATTGTTGACCAGCGGCCTTTTAATAACTCGAAACTCTTCCGCCAATTGAGACTTAGTGTCGTTCTGATCGAGAAAACCATCACCTGCCAAAGCGGCCCAATTGATAGAGACTTGATTATCCTTTGGAATAAAAAACTCATCGGACGAAACCTTGATATCCACTGGCTTATCAACGAAAACAGAATTTAATTTTTCTTCCTTATTTGATGACAGTTCCGATTTATTTTTTTCAATCAGATTTTGACTATTAGCTTTTTTTAAAGCGTTCTCAATAATACTCATAAGGGTTACCTTGTTGTTATTTTAAAATCTCAAATAACATAATACCTGTATACCCCATAGCTATCAGTGCGATTGTACCTAACAAAAGCCAATCAACACTTTTAGCTTTGGTAATGCCAAGGTTAGTTAATGAAACGCTGCCTAAAGAAGGTAACCCAGTAACGACTCGGACTTGCCGGCTCGACATGTAAACCGGCCTGATAAAATAAATCAAGAAAGCCACACCAAACCCACTAAGAATCCCTCCAATCAAAATAGCGGAATAGAATAGAATTCTATTTGGCGAAGATGGCTTACTAGGCTTGGTTGGTGGATCGGCAATTTTGAATTTTAACCGTGACGTTTGATCATCTACCCGTTCAGTAATATGCGCTTGCTCTCTACGCTCCAATAATTCAGAGTACTTACTGTTAATGGTTTCATAATCCCTATTAAGGTTCTTCATCTCGGTTTCGATTGCGAGTCGCTCATTCAAACCTTGTTCTATTTTATTTATTCTTGCCTTAATTGAACCTATTAGTGCCTGGACAGACGCCACTTCCGCGTCGGCGTTATCATATGCAATTTTCAGTGTTTGGACGTAAGGATTTGACATTTTCTGTGGTCCGAGCCAATCCATTTCAGAACTCGTTTCACTTTTATTGCGTTCTTTTTGTTGCTTCAATGAATCAATCAATCTGTCAATCGCTAAAATTTCCGGATGATTTTCAGTATATTTAATTAACATCTCGGTTTTTTTATCATTTAACGCTGCTATTCGCGAGTCCTCTTGCGAAACCTCTTCTGAAATATTCGTTACACCCCAGTCCTCATCCGATTGCTGAATGTTTCTTACCTGCTCTCCCAGCACACTCTTTCTAGCCAATGCCTGTTCTAGCGCGGCCGTTGCCGCGTTAAGTTGCTCTTTAAGCTGATTCAGCAATTGGAATTGATCTGAATCGCTGGTAAGGTATTCCATGTTTGCCCGTTTAAAATCCTCCTTGGCTTTTTCAGCTTCCTGCAGTCTAATTTCGTAATCTCGAATTTGCTGCTCTATAAAACGCTGGGCATCGCTGGCATCCGCCAATGCCTTCCCTTGAGCCTGTTCTGAAAAAACGGTTAGCACGGCCTGAACAACGCTCTTGGCGGTTTCCGGGTCGGTTGCGGAATAGCCAATATCAAAAATATCCCGGTCTCGAGCACCCTCAATAGTAATATCTTTCTTTAACTTCTCAATGAAATCGCTACTGATTATTGCGCCGGATTTATCAGCCTGCATATGAGACAGTTCAATGATTTTCTCTAAATTTGGCCTTGTAAACATCAATTGCTGAATGATCCGAATCAAAGCCGATACATCAGGATCAATTACCATACCCCTCATCAAGGGCCTGATGACTGTGGAGGAATCAATATGCACTTTAGCTTTCGACTCGAATTTATCCGGCATGGAAAATACAAAACTCCAGCCACTTACGCACACCAGCAAGGCAAACATAAAGGCCACCCGTTTGTACTTAAGCGTTCCTTTTAAGTAAAAATAAACTTCGGTTAACTCATGTTGCATGGTTCGAATTTGAAAGTATGTAGAAAATAGTTAAACCCATATTAAAAATACGCATCCGGTATAATTAATATATCACCCGGCATCATAAGCACATTGGCTGACAAATCCGCATCATCGATCAAATCATCAATTCTTACGCGATAAGATTTCAGTTCTCCGTCTATTGCACGAATTACACTCGCCCTATTTCCATCGGCGTATTGATTTAAGCCTATTTGAATAATGACATCCAATAAAGTCATACCCCGCTCATAAGGCAAAGACTTACCCTGATAACGACCTATTCCTCCACCGCCCATGCCTCCGCCCATGCCTCCGCCCATGCCTCCGCCCATGCCTCCGCCCATGCCTCCGCCCATGCCTCCGCCGGAAGAGCCACCACCAATGCGACCTATAACTCTTATCTGTTGATCTCTAACCCCTTTAAATCCCGAAACCATCACCACTACCTGAGGACTTTTGACATAGACTTTTAATACTTCTTCAATATCCCTTGCCACTTGAAAAGGGGTTTTTCCATTCGCGAGCAATTCTTCGACCAATGGAACAGTGATCTTGCCATCCGGCCTGACCGTAGCCGACGTCGACAACTCCGGATTACCCCACACGAAAATATTGACGCTATCGCCCGGTCCAATTTGATAGGTGTAATCCGAGGATTGTGCAACATCTTCAAGCAAAGGCTGCGAGCAACCGTTTAAAAAAAGTAAAACAACGCACGCAAACATTGTCTGCAAGACTGCTGAAACTTTAGTCTTTATCATTTTCTAAAAATCCACCAAAAAAAATCAGTAAGTTAATGTTGCCGATTTTAACGACCCGTAAGTTCTTTTATCAGCCTTTGCGCCTCGTCCTTACCGGCAAAACCACGCTGTTGCTTTTCCGCCAAGTCTATTGATTGCTTTAATTCGACTAGCGCGGTTGCTTTATTGCCATTCTTTAGATGAGCTACGCCTAAATGATATCTAAGTTCAGCCATTTTGGGCTCTTTAACAATCAAAGACTCGAGAAGTGCCAATCCTTCTGGGTTTTTATCATTTTTAACCAAACCCCAGGCATAGGTATCTTGAAGAGAAACGTTTTCCGAATCCTTAAACCGCTGAGCCATTTCCAAACCTTTTGCCAAATCCTCGGCCTGATCGGATTCCAGCAACAATGCCGCATAGTTATTTACTGCCAGAATATTATCCGGAGTCTTTTCAATTATCTTCTCATAAACCTTACGCGCTTCATTTTTATCATTCAGTTGCTCATACAGACTACCTAAGGCCAACAACAACTGTGGCTGATCGGGATTGGCCTGCAATCCCGCCAAATAAACTTGTTTGGCGCCATCAGCGGATTTTTTCAAAACGGCCTCAACTTTTGCCAAAGCCAAATACAGCGGAACCGACTTATCAGGCAACAGCTTAATTTGATTTTCAAGTAACTGTTTGACCTTAACATAATCCTTATCGGCCATGTATAAATCACTTAATACACCTACGATCGTTAAATCCTCTTTATTTTTCTGATGCAACCCTTCAACAAAAGCCAATGATTTGTCGCGTTGCTTGAGCCCATCATATGACCGTATCAAATTAACCAAGGAATTCAGGTGACCAGGAAACTCATTCAATATTTTTTCATAAAGCTTTACCGCATCGGCGTACTGACCCTTGCCTTGCAATATATTGGCCTGAAAATATACTGGAATGGTTTTATTTTTCGAAAACAAAGCAATACGTTGAACCGTCTCCTGGGCCTCATCCCAGCGCTTTTCGGAGATATCCAATTCCGCCTTATATGTCAGGAACATGGCCTGATTCGGTTTGGCTTTCAAGGCCTTTTCCAAAAGTTGCCGCGCGTTTTCCTTTTGATTGGCTTGTAAATATTTACCGTAGACTGGTATAAAGGCCTGCAAATTGGCGGGATTCAATTCCAAGGCTTGTTTATAATTTTTTTCCGCCTGCTTTGGGTCTTTCTTGGTGCTATATGCCTGCCCCAACAACATAAATGCGTTATCGGAGTCATTCTTGGTCCAGACTACTTTATTCAACAATTCAATTGCGTCATCGACTTTATTATTAATCAAAAACAACCGTGCTTTCAGCAAATTTGCTTCAACAAAATCAGAGTTTTCACTCAGAATATTGGAAACAGCCGTATCGGCCTTATCATATTGCTTTTTGTCAATAAAAATTTCCGCAAGTATTGCTTGAGCAGCCAACCCTGTTTGGTTATTTTTCTCAACTGAGACAATTTTTTCCAGGCCTTTTTCTGCCTCGTCCAAATATCCGGATGCCAGCATCCATTTTGACAGTTCCAACCTGCCTGAAGGATTCTCTCCCCAGCCATCAAACATGGACTGATACTCGCTTGCCACTCTATCCTTGGCTTTAGCATTCAAAAACTCCAGCAAAATGATTTTCGGCTCCGTCTTTGCTTTATTTTTCTCAATCATCTCCCGCAGCAAGGTTTCCGCCGGCTGCAACTGATCTTTCATGGAATATATGGAAGCCAAACTCAATTTGAAGTTTTCCACATCCGGATATAATTCAATCAAACCTTTGTAATCTTCTACAACCGCATCAGAATTATTCTGCTTCGCATGTATTTTTATTCTAAATAATCTTAGGGGAATATTTTTATCATCCAGTTGCAATGCCCTTTCCGTTAACTCAAGAGCTTGTTCCAGTTTGTTTTCCTCGAACATCAAGCCCGCTTTCAATGATAATGCATCGGTATTTTTCATGTTAACCGCAATCACTGAATCAATTATCTCGCTGGCCTGCTCATTCTTTTTTTGCCTAATTAAAACAGTCGCTCTTAACAACTTTGCCTCTTCATTTCCAGGATTTGCCCTTAAAACAAAATCGGCGTGTTCCAGGGCGCTATCAAAATCGCCGAAAAGCAAATCCACTTTGCCTAATTTTTGCCTGGCATCAATATTAGCAGGATCGAGCTCCAGAGTTTTTTTAAGGTTTTCCCTCATGGATTTAAAATTATTGGATTTTTCATCCAGCAAAGCCATGTAGTAATAAGTTTCCGATCGTTGATCGCTACTTTGGGCTGATGTTTTCAATTCGAGAATCGCTTTATCGTACTCGCCTTTATCGAGCAATTCCTTACCCTTTTGCAAGTGATTTTCCGCTAATTCATCCGGCGAATCACATGCCGTTGCCATCAAAGCACTAAGCACTAGAATCGGAAAATATAATTTAATTATATTTGCTTGACTGAATGACACGATAAACTCCCAAAGTTTTTATTTAATCAAAAAAATTACTCAATCAGAGCATTTTTAATCCATACATACAATTCAAGCAAATCAGGATGCATATTTTCCAGCGCCGATTGCGTGGTTATAAAATAAGGCGCTCTGATGCCGTGGTAATACATATCCTTGCCTATCCTCTGAAAATCGATTCCGGAGCGATGCATCAAGCGCGGCAGGAAAGGCTCCATCATTGCGAACACATTGGTTCTGTTATCCATTTCGGTCATGGCTGTCGCCGCCAAGAAACAGGCCACGGCAATTAACGAGAAGCTTCTTTGTTCCTGATCCGAGAAATGCAGACTGGAGATTTCACCAAACCGCGTCAAGGACTCACCACTTCGGCGCCGAAACGCTCCATCGACCGCCAACCTGGAAATCTCGCACACGGTTGATCTCGGCAAACCCAATTTTTCGATTTGTTGCTGATTTAGACTCGAACTACAAAATTTTTCCAGTGGTAAGGGCATTTCTTCCCGTCCCCCCAAGGCGGGAACCAGTCTTACACATCCGGCGGGCAATCCCGTTCTTCTATGAATTACCAAACAATGCCGAGACACTTGGTCATATTCGTCCGTTTCCAAGCCATCGGGAAACAAATCAACCGCTTCGTATTTGAATTCCTCGCAATAAACACGATACCTAACCCCATAAACCAGCTGCTTTTGAATATCCGACTCAGCCAATTCTACCTTGAAATAGCGCTCAAAACTCTCTGTCAACGTTACTTCGGACTTGTCATTCATCTGCCAGTCCCTATTTACTCACGTCTAAAGGTATTTATCGATGTCATGCGCTTTTATACCCCAGGCCAAAAGCTTTTCGATACGGTCATTGGCCGTTTCCAGCCGGGTCGCCATGATTTCAAAAAGAGCTTTTAAAAACAAATAACCCTCAATTGGGTGATCATCCAGGTACACGCTCAACATATCACTACGGATTTCCAATACTCGGGTATCGTTTAAAGCTACTACGGAAGCCGTTCTGCGATGCGAGCCATACAGGCAGATATCCCCGAAAATCGCCCCGGCGGCCAGATCGCATAAGCCCGGCGTTATTTTGACCCTGCCTTCCAGCTCCGCTCCACCAAGAACGCGCACACTGCCTTCTTCAACCAGAATCAAGGTACTACCCAACTCGCCCTTTTCGATGATTTTATCGCCTGCCTTATAGTGCACGCGTTTCCATGCACTGCCTTCCGCAAACTGGGGACTGTTTAATATGTCATCGAGTATTTGCTTCATACTTACCTATACACGTAATCCACATTCGAGCCATTAGCCATGGTACCTTGACACCCGCTTTACATCTCCGCCCAAAGGTCTAATAATCGGCAGCAGTCATGGAAAATTATATTTATTTTAGCTACTTGGCCAACTTGTGCGCCTATTCGGTGCTTTTTCTTTATGCCGTGCTAAGAAAAAACCGAAATTGGGCATTCATTGTTGCTATGTTGTTCGTAATGCTCTGGAGCGCGAGTATTTTAAGAACAACCCAGGAACATGAATTTTTTCTGGCCGACGCATTGGTTTTTGAAACCTTGCGAAATGCAGCATTGTTTTTGTTACTCACCGCGATGTTAAACAAACTGCTACATGGTGGCGGTTATTGGCGCATTGTTCGCTCCAAGTCAGCCTTATCCGTCACCTTGATCATTTTGTTTACTATCAGTATAGAGAGTTTTCCCGATTTATTGGAAATCATTCAACAATCAAGCGGTGTCGATCCTCGATTTTACTCTCACGTAATATTTGCCATCTTCGGTCTGATCCTGACGGAACAACTTTACCGCAACACACCTTTAAACCTGCGTTGGAACTTAAAGTATCTATGCCTAGGGGCCGGGGCATTATTCGCCATCGACCTGATCGTCTACAGTAAATCATTACTTTACAAGAACTTGGACATACCATTGTGGCAATCGCGCGGAATCATTAACGCTTTGATAGCCCCCGTCCTCGCACTTGCATTACCCAGGCTCGATAGCATTTCCAACCAGACAACGTTTTCCATATCGCGTAAGACAACTTTTTACACAACCATTTTAATTGGCTGCGGCGTTTATCTAATCTTGATGTCGGCCACCGGCTTCTATCTAAAACAAGTGAATGCCGAGTGGGGCGAGTCCATACAAACCATTTTTGTTTTTCTGGCCATCCTTATCCTGGTCATTTCATTCACTTCCGGTAAGATTCGGGCGTTGGCCAAGGTCTACTTCGGCAAACATTTCTTTCACTACAGTTATGATTATCGCGAGGAATGGTTAAAGATCAGCCAAGCCTTGGCGAAACTCGAGTCTCTTGATGAACTGAAGCATTTTATCATCACCACCCTGACGGACTTGGTAGAAAGCAGCGGCGGCGGGTTGTGGCTTAAAAACGATCAAGGGCAATTTTTCCTGGCCGCCGAACATAATTTGCGCCTCACTCAGCAAGAACTGGCAAGCCTGAAAACAGCCCCTCAATTGCCTCGCTATCTCAGCCAAAAACAATGGGTTATAGATTTTTACGAGTTAGCCCACGCCCCGGAGGTTTACGACGACATAGACCTGACCCCATGGTGTTACGAAGATAGCGAAGTGTGGTTGATAGTACCGCTGTTTCATCTGAATCACCTGGAAGCATTCGCCGTATTGACGCAACCGAGAGCGCGCAGAAAACTAAATTGGGAGGACCATGACCTGCTTAAAACCGTCGGCATGCAACTCGCCAATGCCCTTGCATTGAACAGAGCCAGCGAAGCCTTGGCCAATAATAAACAATTTGAAACCTATCACCGGCTGTCGGCTTATTTAGTTCACGACCTTAAAAACATTGCGGCCCAACTGTCCCTGGTTGTACGAAATGCCGCCAAACATAAACACAATCCGGATTTCTTCGATGACACCATTGATACGCTTAACCACGCTGTCAGCAAAATGCAACACATCGTTGAGCAACTGAAGCAGGGAAAATCCTCCGGTAGTTCAGCCACGCTTACCAATTTGGTCGACGTCATCACAAAAATAGAACGCCAACACAACGGTACTCCCGCATTCACATTCGAAACCGAGTTGATAGACTGCATGATCAAAGCAGATCAGACTAAACTCATCAGCGTCATCACCAATCTGATACAAAACGCCCAGGACGCAAGCCAGAAACCGGATGGCTGGGTAAAATTGGTATTAAGCAAACAAGCCGATTATGCTGTACTCAAAATCATGGACAACGGTATAGGCATGGAACCGTCATTTATTGCCGAACGACTATTCAAGCCCTTCGACACCACCAAGGGCAATGCCGGCATGGGAATCGGCGCTTACGAAGCCAGGGACTTCATCTTGAAAAATGCCGGACAATTGGATGTGCAAAGCCAGCCAGGACACGGCACAACATTCACCATACAACTACCTTTAAGTTAATAAAACCATGCCAGTATCCAATCAACTGTTAATCGTCGAAGACGACCCGGGCCTGCAAAAGCAACTTAAATGGAGTCTGGAACAATACGACATCATCCTGGCCAATAATCGGTCGGAAGCCATAGCGGCCCTGAGGCGCCACATGCCCAGCGTTGTCACGCTCGACCTCGGCCTCCCGCCGGATCCGACCAATGCCAGCGAGGGCTTGGCCACACTCAAGGAAATACTGGAATTAGCCCCGCATACGAAAGTTATTGTCGTCACCGGAAACGACGACCGCGCCAATGCCATTGAGGCCGTTGCCCAAGGCGCTTACGATTTTTATCAAAAACCGGTTGATGCTGACATACTCAATATGATCATTGCCAGGGCCTTCCACCTGCATGCGCTGGAAACCGACTTTAGAAATCTTCAGCAGCAACAAGCATTTAGCAGCGGCATTATCGCTACCAGTCCCCAAATGCTATCTGTAATGCGCATGATAGACAGAATCTCCCCAACCCAAGCCACCGTCATGTTATTGGGCGAAAGCGGCACCGGCAAGGAACTGCTGGCCAAGGCCATACACTCGCAAAGCCCGCGCGCGCAAAAGCCCTTCGTGGCGGTTAATTGCGCCGCGATCCCGGATACTTTATTGGAAAGCGAGTTATTCGGTTACGAAAAAGGCGCATTTACCGGCGCGGTCAACCAAACCAAGGGCAAGATCGAATACGCCGAGGGCGGCACATTTTTTCTGGATGAGATTGGCGACCTGCCCTTCGCGCTGCAAGCCAAATTACTGCGCTTCATTCAAGAGCGTGTCATCGAGCGCCTAGGCGGACGCAAGGAAATAGCTGTTGATGTACGGATTATTTGCGCGACCCATCGCAATATTCAGCAACTGATTGAGCAAAACCTGTTTAGAGCTGACTTGTATTACCGCCTCAGCGAAATCAGCATAGAAATCCCGGCCTTACGTGAACGCGAAGGGGATATTCTGGCCATCGGCAATGCGCTGTTGAAGCGCTACTGCAACCAAAACAATTGCAAGGAAAAACGTTTTGCGCCGGATACGGCCCAGGCATTGGAAAACTACGCTTGGCCGGGCAATATCCGAGAGTTGGAAAACAAACTCAAACGCGCGGTGATTTTATCCGACTCAAACCTGATCACGCTGCAAGACATGGAAATGTCGGAACAAGTCGATAACGCCATGCCGTTGAATTTAAAGGCAGTAAGAGAAGCGGCGGAATTATCGGCCATTAAACGCGCACTGCTATACAGTGACTACAACATCTCGGAAACATCCCGACTGTTGGGCATTGCGCGACCGACGCTTTACAGTCTGGTGGAAAAACACGGCCTGCAGGATTTGATCCGCCACCAACTGGATCAGGTTTAAGCCATCCTGGCCGGCCGCCAAAAGCTGGCTCGGCAGTAGTTCCGTTCCGGCGGCTGGCTGAGTCGAAACCAGCTTTAGAGATTTTTCAACACTGCCTCGCCTTTATCGATTTGCGCCTGGATGATGTTAACCTCCAATTGCAGCGCATTTTTCATATCCTGATCGGGGCAGACTTCCAGCATTTTTTTAATTTTGTTTTGCTTGGCTTTCAGCTTTTTGATTACACCTTTGATCTCTTCCACTTTTTTCTTCTCTTCCTTCACATCGGAATTGAAAAAAGCCTCCAACCGGGTCATTAGTTTGATTTTATTCATGGTCTACCGCCTGCGTGGGCCGAATCACCGCCAGCATCTCATGATCGGTCAAGGCCAGTTCCTTCTCCGCCTTGACCGAATCGGCCGCGTGGTTAATGAATACCGTTTCCGCCATACGGATCAGATTACTCTGTATTTCATAAACATATGAACTATCATTTAGCAACGAGGTGCCGGCCTCGGCGCTGATTTTGCGCTCGCGAATCAGGTTTTCGATAATCTCGATGGCGGCTTGGCGCTGCTCCTTGATGCGTCCCTTAAGGGCGTCCAGCGTCAACAGAGGCAACTCGTTGACCTGCTCCGTGTCCTTGATTTTCCGCAATTCGCGGATCACGAAGGCTATCTGAAAACGGATACGGTCGTATTCCTCGGCCTGATAGCGGTTATAGGAACGGTGGTGTTTTAACAAGTTCTTCTGTAAATGTTTGACCGCTTTTACCGCTTCCACCAACTTCAAATTGGCCTCGCGCAACCAATATAAACGTCCCGATTGCTTCATTTCCCAGGTAAAGCGGGCCTGACTGACAAATTCGATGATCGCGCTATATAAGCCCTTGATATTGCGCTCATAGGCGTCGTCGATATCGTAGTCCTTAATCTCCGGGTATTGGCCGATTACCTCAGTCAAATCCTGTCCGGAATACACGTCCCGCCTGTGCAGCCCCAATGCTCTTAAAATGACATGGGTGACATTTTCGTACAAATGCCTGGTTTCCTGATGCACGGACTCGACTGCAGTGTCGGGATATTGCAAGGCCGACTTGGTCAGAAAGCGCGGCAGTTCGACGCTGGCTGTTTTCTCCCGCATGAAGGTTTCCAATAGCCTCGCCAACAGCCCCGACAGCGGCAACATGACGACGACGCCAACTACATTGAAGACGCTATGAAACATCGCCAGTTTCAGGGTGTAATCATCCGGCGCTATGCCGGCATAATCGCAAAGCCAATCCACCAGCCAGATGAATTGCCGCAGAAAAACAATCGCCAACACGCCGGTAAACAGGTTGAACAGCACATGAGCCCCAGCCAAGCGCTTACCCTTGATATTGGCGCCGAATGCGCCTAAAACCGCCGTAATCGTAGTCCCCAAATTGGAACCTACCGCCAGCGCCAAGGCATTTTCATAGCTGATCTGGTGACTGGCCAGCGCCGCAATGATCAGTACCATGGTCGCCCCGCTGGCTTGAATGACCACGGTCACCGCGATACCCAGCAGCACATAGGTCAAAAGGCCGCTCAGGCCGGTCATCGCGAATTGACTAAGATCAATATTGCCCTTGAAAGCATCCAAACCGTCTTTCATGTACTGAATGCCGAGAAATAAAAAACCCAGCCCCAACAGAATGTGTCCCACGCCCTGATAGCTTTTCCGTTTGGCGAAATGCAGCAATACGCCGAATACCAGCAACGGCATCGCATAGCCGGAAATATTCACTTTAAGTCCGAAACCCGCCACCAGCCAAGCGCCGGTGGTCGTGCCTATGTTGGCGCCGAAAATGATGCCGATGCCAGCGGTCAAGTCCAACAAGCCGGCACTGATAAAGGAGATCACCAGCACCGACAATAAGGAACTGGACTGCATCAAGGTAGTGGTGACAATACCGAACAACAAGCGTTTGACCATGTTGTCGGTGGCATTGCGCAATAGGCGCTCCAGCACGCCGCCGGTAAAAAACTTGAAGCCTTTTTGCAGGGACAACATGCCAAACACGAAAACCGCTATGCCGGCGACTATGGTTTTAAAATCCGCGCTGAGCCAAAAACCCAAACCCAACAAAGCGAACAGCAAAACAAACAGGCTGTGTTTAATCGTGTTGTCCATTCCGCCTTCCCCATTATTGTTGCGACTTCCCTGTCGTGCATGTTTAAGCCAATACCGTAAAGGATTCCGTCCCTGATCACTTGCCTCTTTAATCCCTCACTCTAACCCGCTGGGAGAGGGAACAGAATGCGGAAGTTATTGTGGGCGGAATCCTAACGCTAAGGCAATTCTAACAATGTTTGGCGGGCTGGCTGGAATTTCGGGAAACAGGCGGAGCTCGACAATGGGATCGGCCTCCTCCTCGCCGAATCATCCGCTAGCCGAGGGGCGAATTGCTTATCTCAAGCCATACACTTTCAACTGACTGCACACCTTCAACTGATTGTCGGGTACCGTGCAATCATCGGTGTTGACGCGGTAAATCATTACATAGACCCTGCCGTTGGCTACCACCGGCGGGATCATTCTGGACATTTTCCCCAGCCCGCCGTTGTTATCGTCGCCGGTGCGAAACAGGCGCTTCATGCGCTTACCCTGCTCTATGCCGGTGGCGTCGTAAGCCACCAATTGACCTTCGGCAAACTCCTTGTTGGCGTCGCCGAACTTGGAATATACCGACCACAGAATTGCCGAACCGAAATCGATCGCATGCGGAAAAGTGGAACTGGCGGACGGCTTGCCGGACAACATCAATAGCCCGCCAGGCATGCCGCCGGGCGATTCGTAACCCACGGACGCCATATCTTCGCCCTCGGCCCTAAAAGTCGGCAATTCGCCGTCCAGGGTGGAAAAGTTATAGCTTTTCAAACGGGAGTTTTCGCCCCAGACATAAACAATGCCGCCGGTCTGGTTACGCTGAGCCAGTGCCAGCGCATGAATGTGATGCATTTTGTTGTTTTCCGGGTCGCCGCACGGCATAAACCAGCCATGGTCGCTGTGTCCGGAGGCCGGACACGGTAGACTGCGATTCAAATGCTGGGCCCTGTCCCAATTTTGGTTGAGGTCGCCACCGTAATAAGAGGCCACCAACGGCGGCTTGGATAACAATTGGTTGAAGCGATCATTTTTTCCCAGATTGAACTTGTCCAGCGAATAAATAATGCCGTCCTTGGTGCCTTGCAGCAGCAGACTGGAGCCCGGCACCAGCATCGGCCCGGCCGCGCCGAAATCCCAGTCGGCGGCGGCGCTGCCGACACCGCCGCGGCCGCAGGACACTTCGGAGTTGTTATCCCGCCACAAACAGCCGCCGCCGGACTTGCGCTCGTCCAGGAACGCCTTGTAATAATCGACTTTTTCCAGCAGCGGCCGGGCGCCGCCGCTACCGGGGACAAAACGCAATTTGATCATGCTTTCCGCCAGATCGACATCGCCGTTATTGGAGGTGCCGTTGGAAGTGGCTACGTAAATCATGTCGCCTTCGGTGACCGGCGCGCCGCCGGCATGCCAAATGCCGGCGCCCCAGCCGTTGAACGAGGTGGCGCAGAACATGGCGGGTTGGCGGGAAACCCCATCCCGCCCCAGCAAACCGCGGGTATCGTAGGCCACCACAAAGCCGTGCGGATTTTTCCGCCCGCCCATCAAGGACTCGCCGTTTGCGGCAAAGGCTAGCACCAAGCCGTGATTTTCGGTGAGCGCCAGCCCGGCGCGCAATTTTGGATAAACGTATTGCCTGGTTTGATTATTCTGTCTGTAAACAGCGCCGGCATCGTTAAACCAGCAGCCGTTGCCTTCCTGGGACTGCCCGAAAATCCGCACCGGTTCCGCCTTCCGGCTACCGTTCAGGGGATTCAACGCAAATATCCAATAATCGCGGAAGCGGTTGTCGTCGTCTTTTTTCAGCCAGGCCGCCACATACAGGGTGTCGGTAGCCGGATCGATAATCG
The DNA here is from genome assembly GCF_024505185.1 of Methylomonas subterranea. GTDB lineage: Bacteria > Pseudomonadota > Gammaproteobacteria > Methylococcales > Methylomonadaceae > Methylomonas > Methylomonas subterranea. The sequence goes on along the minus strand of NZ_JANIBJ010000001.1, from coordinate 160,961 downwards.
GCGTGGCGGAAATGCCCCAGGTGGGGGTGTGTTTCCACATATCCATGTCTTGGGAACTGATTTCCGGCCCCAATTTGACATCGTAGACCCGGGCATTGGTGCGGGCGTTGATGCCTATGACTTCGTTTTTCATGGTGGTGATAATCACCAAGTCATCCGACCCGGCGCCTTTTTCGACTACCAACGGCTGAGTTTCCACCTTGGCGTTGAAATCGTGAATGCGCAGCAGGCCGAAATCGTTGGCATTCACATTGGATTTGTTCAGAACGAACTCGCGATTGTTCGCGGCGGTGCGGAAGTTATTACCGGCCCGTTGCGTGATGCTGACGGCTTGCGCATCGACGGCCCAGCAAATTGCAAGGACGGCACCTAAAAAACCAACTGCTGATAAGTTCATGGCGTACTCCTGCGGCGGAAAGGTCAACTGAGCCTAGAGCCTGTTGCCGATCATTGTCAAGCATTTCGGCAAAAAACAGCCGCCGGCAAAAGCCTCACCCGCTGGATGTCGACATCACGGCAAGCCGCTGGTGTCAAATCACACGTTATACGGACTGGCGATCCAATCCCTCAATACGGCCTCGTCGCGCTGGCCCAGGTAGGCAAAATCGCCGGCAATGTCGCGGTAAACCGCTTCGGCGCAATGGGTCGAAACCTGTTTGCCCTTCAGCATGTAGAAAAACCAGGCAAAGGGATAACCGGCCTGACGGTCGAAACGATTCAGCAAACTGCTGAGGGCATTGCCTTTTTTTCCGGAAAAGTCTTCCAGATGCGGCAAGATGTATTGTTGGGTGTTGATGATGTCGACGTTGACGATCTGCTCGCCGAAGCGCCCGGTGTGCTGGTACGGGCGGATGATCCATTCGTCGGACAGGCGTTTTTTCTGCCCGGCGCTGCTTCTGTTCCAATCATCCATGAAACGCTGCACCGGATGTTCGCCCCGGTGGCGTTCGTTGATGACGTCCATAAAAAGCTTGACGTCGGTTTTGCGGCGATAGGTATAGCGCGAATGGCCGAAACCGTAGCTTTCTATGCAAAAGGGTTGCAGAGGATCGATGAATTCTTCCAAATCCTCCGGCGGCTGCAGTGGATTAACCAGCATGCGGTCGGTGACTTCGTGGGTCTTGTCGATCTCTATCAGGGTGAAATCCTCGGCCCTGTCGCCGGTCTGCACCACGAAATACAAGGTTTTGCCTGTTTGCTTGGTGGCAATCAGTTTTTGTTCGACGGTGTAATCGATCAAGGTTTGCAGATTTTGCCCGCATTCCAGATAGGTGCGTTCCGCCCATTCGATCAAATCGTTGGCTATCCGCTGCCCGTCCATATCGACTACGCCGCCCAGCCGATACCACTCTTCGCCGGCCAAGGCCAATTGAATCGGATAATCGGCTATCAGACCTTGCAGTTGGCTTAACAGTAAGTCTTCGGTTTGGCCGGGGATGATTTTTTTACAGCATTCGGTAATATCTTGTCCGGCAAGCATCAAACGAGGCTCAGTCATGTTCGGAATCCGGGGCGTGGGTTGAATTGAGACGGCGCAGCGCCACTTCGCGCACATCGGGTTCGGGATCGTCAATCAATACGGTAAGATGTTTCGGGTCGGCTTTCAAGGCCACCGTGTAGCGCACCACCCAATCGCTGTCGTTAAGCAGGGCCGCCGCATCTTCCGGCGGCAAGCGTTCGGCGACTATGCGGCGGACGTCGGCGGACGGATCGTTGACCATCAGGCCCAAGCTCACCTCCGGCAGACGCTCGGCCACGATTTTACGCACCTGCACATCGTCGTCCTTGATGAAGCGGAATAAGCGCCCGGCCGGCAGGCGCTTGGCCACCATCAGCCGCACGATATAATCCCTGTCGTCGGCCAGGGCTTCCAGGTATTCCGGATCGATGCGATCGGCCACGGTCATGCGTACTTCCCGATCCGGATCGTCGATCAAATGCTGCAATTGACTGGAAGGTAAACGATAGGCCACCGCCCGCCGCACCACTTCGTCTTCGTCGGTCAGCAAGGCGTGCAGGGCTTTTTGCGGGGCATAGCGCACGGCAATGGCACGCCGTTCCCAAAATCTGTCCTGTAAATATAAAACCGCGTAAGCGGGATTAACCCGGAAAAAGCGGTCGATCTGACGACCGCTTTCCGCCAGCACACAGGTGTCGCCCGGCATGCAGCGCCCCATCAACAGGGTTTTGTTTCGAAAAGGGCACAGACTGCAATCGGCCAGTGGCGTGGAAACGGACTCGGTGGGCTCGGCCATGCTGGACCCTAGTCTTCTATGACTTCGGCTATCACAATGCCGGTCGCATGCTCATAGCTGTTGGTCAGGCACAGACAATGTTCCCGGCCGTCGACCAGATAAAGATTGAAACTTTCGCCTTCCAGCACCGGTTCCACATTGGGGAGATCGTCGTCCATGCAGTAGGTGAAATGGATACCGGGATATTCACCCCTGAGAGCCGTTACCACCGTTTCGTTCAAAGTCTGGCTACGGATGGCGGAGGCGATGCGTTGCAATTGTTCAGAGCTGATCATGACGATGCTTCCTTAAGACTGAGGGGGGTAGTTTTGGGCGAAACAGGCGACAGACCTGTTTCGCGCCGCCGTTAATCAGGCAACCAACGGTAATATGCAGTTATCGATGGGACAGACTTTCACGCATTGCGGTTCGTCGTAATCGCCGTTGCATTCGGTGCAGGTTTTCTTGCTGATTTCAAAAACCACCGCGCCCTCCTTGATGGAGTCGGTGGGGCAAACGGGTTTACAATCACCGCAGGAAATACATTCTTCGGCAGCGATATATAAGGCCATGGCTTACTCCTCGGATAAACGTTTCGCTTGCAAAGTGGTGGGGATTTTTGGCGCGGGTTCCATGGGTTCGAAATAATACTTGGAACCGTCGCCCAATACTACTTCACCGCCCCATTTTTCCGGACTATCAAACTCCAGGGACTCGATGGTTTCTTCCAGGTCTTTCTTGGCAACGTAGAACAATAATTTGCCGTCTTCGCGTTTTCTGAGCATGACGCTGGGCATGGGATTCTCCAAATAAAATAGCGTAGGTCGGGTTAGGCGTTAGCCGTAACCCGACTCGTTGGCTTTTGAATATCGGACTGCGCTATTCGCGCTAATCCAGCCGACCTTAACGAATCAAATCGTAGTTGTAGTCGGTGGTTCCCATGCCTCTGGTTTCCTTATCAAGTTGCTCCAGCAATGCGTTGACCAGAGTCGTCAGCATATACATGGCGCCTTCGTAACCCAGGGTCGTCATCCGATGCAGATGGTGGCGATCGAAGATGGGGAAACCAATACGAATCAGCGGCACTTCGAACTCGTCGCCTTTGTACACGGTATCGCGTTGGATAAATTTACCGTAGGAATTACCGATCATGAAATCGGGTTTATTGGTAAACATCAATGACCGGAAATGCCACAAGTCCTTGCCGATATGCACGGTAGCGCTTTGACCGTAGGGCGAGGCTTTCAAAACTTCTTCGCAAGCTTTTTTCCAACGTTTGTTGGCGTGGTTGACTAATACATCGGTGACTTCGGCCCCCATTTCCAGCAGGAATTTGGTCATGCCCAAGGCGAAGTCGGCATCGCCGTACAAGGCGAATTTTTTACCGTGCAGCCAGGCGTGCGAGTCGGTCATCATGTCAACCAGCCGGCCGCGTTCCACTTCCAGTGATTTTGGAATCGGTTTGCCGGTCAGTTCCGAGATTTTCATCAACAGTTGGTCGGTCCATTCCAGACCCATCGGGATATTCAGTTTAGGCACATCCTGTTTCCAGGTGGCTTCGACGAATTTTTTGGTTTTTTCCAATTGCCAAGGTTGCAACAACACCGTGGTAATGGCATTCGGCGCATCCTTGACTTCGTCGATGGTGGTGCCGCCGGCATACATGTTGAAGTGACCGTCCGCTGGAGTATCCAGCACTTCGGTGGGGTCGCTCAACAGCGTGTAATCGACGCCCATTTCCTTCATCATTCTGTGGATGACGCGGAAATTACCCAGGTAGGTTTCGAAACCCGGCACAAAGTTGATTTTGCCGTTGGAACCGACTTCCTTGCCTTCCATGTAGTTCAAGGTGAAGTAGCGCGCAATACCTTCGAACATGTTATCCCAACCGGTGGTATGGCTACCGACGAAGCTAGGGGTATGGGCGAATGGAACAGGATAGTCCTGATCGATATGACCTTCTTTCTTGGCGTTGTTGATGAACGCGTTCAAGTCGTCACCGATAACTTCCGCCATACAGGTGGTCGATACCGCAATCATGGTGGGTTTGTACAAGGCTTTGGCGTTTTCCAGGCCGGCGAACATGTTTTTCTGACCGCCGAATACCGCCGCGTCTTCCGTCATGGAGTCCGAAACGCAAGAGATGGGCTCTTTGAAATGACGGTTGAAGTAGGTACGGAAGTAAGCCACGCAACCTTGCGAACCGTGCACGTAAGGCATGGTTTTTTCGAAGCCCAGCGCGCATAAAACAGCACCCAGGGGTTGGCAGGCCTTGGCGGGATTGACGGTAATGGCTTCCCGCTGGAAGTTCAGTTCTTGGTATTCCTGCGTGGTCGTCCATTGAAAAACTTCGTCAATCTGATCCTGCGGATGACGTTCTTCGTACATCGCGCGTTTATTGGCAAGATTTTCCTTATATTCGTCGGTTCTGAACAAAGGATAACTGGGTTGAATGTTTTCGACTTCTTGGCTCATGATAATCTCCTAACGCGCCACTAATCCGTGGACCAGCGTTGATTGGATTTTGCCGTGCCGCCTTTTCAAGGGAAGCACGACCTTCGAAAGGTAGGGCACGTAACACGCACCCTTCGTCCGACCCCGAACGGATGCGCGATGCGCGTCCGACGAGGCCTCTGGCATAAGGAACGCCGAAGCGTTACGCGACCGCCTTAACCGGTTCGCTGGCGGCCTCGGTTTTCCAAGGCGCCTTAAAGCTTTTCCAGCAAGGATTGTTGATGGTCATGTCCATGTCGCGGGCGAAGATGGCAAAACCGTCGTAACCGTGATAAGGACCGGAGTAATCCCAGGAGTGCATTTGGCGGAAAGGCACGCCCATTTTTTGGAAAATGTATTTTTCCTTGATGCCGGAACCGACCAAGTCGGGTTGGACTTTCTTGACGAACTCTTCGAATTCGTAGCCGGTGACGTCGTCGTACAACAAGGTGGCATTGCCCATTTCCTTGATGGTGCGGTCGTAATCGTCGTTATGCGCGAATTCGTAACCGGTACCGACCACTTCCATGCCCAAGTCTTCGTAGGCACCGATGACGTGGCGCGGACGCAAGCCGCCGATGTACAACATGACTTTTTTGCCTTCCAGACGTGGACGGTATTTGGCAATGACCGCGTCGTATTCGGCTTTGTAACGGGCGATTACACGTTCCGCGCCTTCCTTGATGGTGTCGTCGAAATGCTCGGCGATTCTGCGCAAGCTTTCGGCGATTTTGGTCGGGCCGAAGAAGTTGTATTCGATCCAGGGGATGGAATATTTTTCTTCCATATGCCGCGCGATGTAGTTCATCGACCGGTAGCAGTGAATCAGGTTCAGCTTCACTTTCGGGGTTTTTTCGATCTCGGCAATGGTGCCGTCGCCGGACCATTGAGCCACAACGCGCAGACCCATTTCTTCCAACAAAGTTCTGGATGCCCAGGCATCGCCGCCGATGTTGTAGTCGCCGATTACGGCAACGTCATAAGGCGTGGTGGGGAAGCTGTCGTCACCGTCGCGTTTTTCCAATACCCAGTCGCGAATCGCGTCGTTGGCGATATGGTGGCCCAAGGATTGGGATACGCCGCGGAAGCCTTCGCAACGTACGGGCACGATGGTTTTACCGTATTCCTTGTTTTTGACTTTTGAAACCGCTTCGATGTCGTCGCCGATCAGACCGATTGGGCACTCGGATTGAATCGAGATACCTTTGTTCAGCGGGAACAAAGTTTCGATTTCGTCGATGCACTTGGCCAGTTTTTTATCGCCGCCGAATACGATGTCTTTCTCGGTGAAGTCCGAAGTAAAGTTCATGGTACCGAAAGTGTTGACACCGGTAGTGCCCACGTAATAGTTACGGCGGCCGGCGCGGGAATACTGTCCGCAGCCGACGGGACCGTGAGAAATATGGATCATGTCCTTGATGGGACCCCAAACCACACCCTTGGAACCGGCGTAAGCGCAGCCACGAATGGTCATGACGCCCGGCAGGGATTTACGGTTTGAAGTGATACATTTGTTAGCCTTTTCCAGACTATGATCGTTAACGGCCAAATGTTTGGCGCGATCTTTTTTCGCTTTTTCGGGATAGACTTCCAGCACTTCTTGGATCAGCGCTTCAGTCTCTTCTCTTGTCATGGCAGCCATGATGTTATCCTCCAGCGGCCGTGGGTAATCTCCCAACAGACCTCGATTAGGAACTATAGAGCAGGTTGGATTGGCTTAGCCCAACCCAACCTGGGTACTTGGTATTAAGCAGTCGCTTCGGCAGCCGCGGTTTGGCCGACGATGCTTTCGTCGACTTCTTCCATTACACCGAACTCCATCAACAGGTCTTCCAACTCGTCCATGGTGATGGGAGTAGGAATTACCAATTGAGTGTTGTTGATGATTTTGTTGGCCAAATCGCGGTACTCCTGCGCTTGTTTAGCGGCTGGTTCGTACTCGATCACGGTCATGCGGCGGATTTCGGCGCGTTGTACGACGTTGTCGCGTGGCACGAAGTGGATCATGTGAGTGCCCAATCTTCTGGCCAATTCCATGATCAGTTCGTCTTCGCGAGCGGTGTTACGGCTGTTGCAGATCAAACCGGCCAAACGAACGCCGCCGGAGTTAGCGTATTTCACGATACCTTTGGCGATGTTGTTGGCAGCATACATAGCCATCATTTCGCCGGAGCAGACGATGTAAATTTCTTGCGCTTTGTTTTCGCGAATTGGCATCGCGAAACCGCCGCATACAACGTCGCCCAATACGTCGTAGAACACGAAGTCCAGGTTCTCGTCGTAAGCGCCTTCTTCTTCCAGAAAGTTGATGGCAGTGATAACACCACGACCGGCGCAACCAACTCCAGGCTCTGGACCGCCGGATTCAACGCATTTGATGTCGCGGTAACCCACTTTCAATACATCTTCCAGTTCCAAGTCTTCGACGCTGCCCGCATCGGCCGCCATTTGCATGATGGAGTTTTGCGCTTTTGCGTGTAGAATTAAACGCGTGGAGTCGGCTTTGGGGTCGCAACCGACGATCATTACTTTTTTGCCCAGCTCTGCCAAGCCGGCAACCAGATTTTGAGTAGTGGTCGATTTACCGATACCACCTTTACCGTAAATAGCACATTGACGTAGTTTCGCCATGATCTTCTCCTCTTGTAAGACTTGTAGTGAATGACAAGATGAATATTGCAATGGCCGTGCCAATGTTTAAAACAATATTAATGTATTGATTTTATTAGAAAAATATAGAGAAAACCCTCATCCCGGCCTAGTGACATAACCAACAATTTGTTTGTTGATGTTATGTAACCAACAGAAAAAATATGGTTTTGCCGGATTTATGTCGGCGGTGTCAAACTCTCGCGGATTCAACGGCGCCTGATCAAGGCTTCAAATTGATCGACCGGCAGCGGTTTACCGTACAAGTAACCCTGATAGTTACGGCAGCCCAGATGCAGTAACTTTTGTTCCTGCATGACGGTTTCCACCCCTTCCGCGATAACCTCCAGCCCCATGCTGGCGGCCAAGGCTATGATCATTTTCGCGATGGCTTCATCATTGGCATCGACCAGGATGTCGCTGACGAAACCTTGATCGATTTTCAATTGATCCAGCGGTAACTGTTTCAAATACGCCAGCGAAGAATAGCCGGTACCGAAATCATCCAGTGAAAACCGCACGCCCCGGCTCTTCAAGCTAGTCATCTTGGCTTTGATGTCCTGTAAATCCAAGGCCAGAATACTTTCGGTCAACTCCAGTTTTAGCCGGGCCGGATTCGCCCCGGTTTCGGCCAACACCGCCAGCACCTGACGGGCAAAGTCTTCCTGCCTGAATTGGCGGATACTGACGTTGACGGCTATCGTCAAATGCTCCATGCCCGGCTGTCCGGACCATTTCACCAATTGTTGGCAGGTGCTTTCCAACACATAGAGTCCTATCGGCAAAATCAGGCCGGTTTCCTCGGCCAAGGGTATAAAGCTGGCGGGAGCCACCATGCCATGTTTGCCGTGTTCCCAACGTAGCAAGGCCTCGGCCCCGTGAATACGGCCGCCGGCATCGACTTGCGGCTGATAGAACACCTTGAATTGGCGGGATTCCAGCGCCTCGCGCAGAGCCTGCTCCAGCGCCGCGCGCGCCACAATGGACGCTTGCATGGCCGGGTCGAAAAAGCGCATATTGTTTCTGCCCGCGGCCTTGGCCTGGTACATGGCAATGTCGGCCTGCTTCAGCAGTTCGTCGATACCGAGCGATTGATCGTTGAACAAGGTCACCCCTATGCTGGCGGTGCTGCGATGCTCGTAACCTTCGAATAAGTACACCTGATTAAGGCTTTGCAGAATCTTGTCGCCGATGATTTCGGCCTGAATGGCGGCCTCGGCGCTCTTGCCGCCCAACTCCTTCAGCATGACCACAAACTCGTCCCCACCCAGTCTGGCCACGGTATCGTATTCGCGCACACAAGAGCTCAAGCGACTGGCGACCTGTTGCAGCAACTGATCGCCTTTCTCGTGTCCCAGGCTATCGTTCAGGTTTTTAAAGTTATCCAGGTCCAAAAACAACAAGGCGCCGAACTGCTGTTTACGGGCATGAGCCGCCAAGGCCTGCTGCAAGCGGTCCAGCAACAGGCGCCGGTTCGGCAGTTGCGTCAGCGGGTCGTAGAAGGCCAGATTTTTGATTTCATCCTCGGCGGCCTTGCGGTCGCTGATATCGATGTGGGTACCCACGTAATGCGTAACCGCGCCTGTCTCGTCCTTGACCGCCGTAATGGTCAGCCACTTGGGATAAATTTGGCCGTTTTTACGCTTGTCCCAAATTTCGCCTTGCCAAGTACCGGTGGTAGTCAAACTGTGCCACATGTCGGCGTAAAAATCCCGCTCGTGGCGACCGGACTTCAATATGCTGATGTTTTGCCCCACCGCCTCTTCGGCGGAGTAGCCGGTGGATTCGGTAAAGGTTTTATTGACGCGCAAAATCACCGCATTGACATCGGTAATCACCATGGCTTCCTGCGACTCGAAGGCAGTGGCGGCAATACGGAATTCGGCTTCCGCCTGCTTCCGCTCGGTGATATCGAAGGCCGAGCCGATGTAGCCGGCAAACGCGCCATTTTCATCATGGATGGGCACGCCATGATCGAGTATCCAGCGCCAGTCGCCTCGGGCGCGCCGCATGCGGTATTCGGTGACTATGGGTTTTTGATCGAACACGTTTTTGTAGTATTCGGCAAACACGCTGTCCCTGTCGTCCGGATGAATGAACTGAATCCAGTTTTCATAACTGATGGCTTGATCAAATGCAATGCCGACAAAATCCAGCCAGGTTTGATTGACGAAGCTGGGCTTACCGTTTACATCGGTAATCCATATCATGGCCGGCGAGGCATCCGACATCCGCCTAAATCGCTCTTCGCTGGCTCGCAGCACGTCTTCCATGATCTTGCGCTGCGTGATGTCGCGCATCGCGCTGGCGAAAAACAAACCCTTGCCTGTCCTTATGGGGCTCAGGCTGATTTCGACATCGAATACCGTGCCATCCTTTTTTTGTGCCTTTACCACCCGTCCCGCGCCCATGGATTTTACCGAGGGATTAGCGGCAAACGCTTCCCGCAATCCGACATGCTTTATCCTCAACGACTCCGGGACCAGAATTTCGATGGAACGACCTATCAACTCTTCCGCCCGATACCCCAACAAGGATTCGCACTGATGATTCACCATGGTGATGATGCCGCCCTGATTCGTTATCAACATGGCATCCGGCGTGGCATCGAAAATGGCCCGCATATAACTTTCGCTGGCTTTTAACGCGAACGGACTAGGCAACTTTAGGAGTTTGGGTATCAAGGGCCAGGCCAGAACGGCCGCAGCAACCGAAACCATGGCTGTCAACAGCTTGACCCAACCTTCAAGCCAATAATCGGGATGCCAGATCGTCCAAATGCTCAGCAAATGCGTGGTGCCGCAAAGCAAAATAAACGCTCCGAACAACACAAACATCCAGCGGTAGATCAGGTCCGTGCGCTTGTAGGCAAAGTACGCCAGGGCGAACGGAATGGAGTAATAAGACAAGACGATCAGCGTATCGCTGATGACATGCAACCATAACACCGATGGCTGCCATAAATAACAGGCGCCGTGAGGCATGAAGTTTTTCGAACTATTCAGTAAAGCTTCCAACCAAGCGGCCATTTTCCCTCCGTATTTGTGAGGGAGTTTAAAGGCTCAAAATCGCCTTGTCGAACCGTAATATCCGCGCGACTTTTTTCCTTCACCAACTTCCTGACTTTCCACTGACTTGCTGAATTTTTCGGACTACCGCAACGCATGGATTCCTTGTAAACCACTCCAAATCAGGCCGTCAGCTCCAGACCACAACATTTCCAGCCAAACATGCGAAACAGGCGATTTCTCCACGGCCCGGAAACCGGAGAAGCCGAATCGAAAACGAAAGGCTCGCGTGATGCGGGAGCCCTGTCATCTATTGCTGTAGCGGCTCCAGTCGGGCGCGAATGCGTACCGAAAAATCGGCTGACTGATCGGCGGCCCGGGCAAGGTCATTGATCAAAGCTCGCTCCCGCAACAGCGGAAAAGGCATGCGAGTGTCCAGACGGCCTGTTTCATACAGATAGTCCGGCAGATAGCCGCTGAGCAGAACTTTCCAGGAAAAGGCCAAGTGTTCCGGATTGACCAAGGTACGAAACCAGATAGCCGTAGTGCAATTATCCAGCAGGGTATTGTAAAAAGCCGGCTGCCGATTGAGCCGATTGATTTGCCTGACATACTCCAGAAAAAGCCGTCTGGCCTGATCCTTGGAACCTTGCAAGCGGTACAGATAAACCTGTTCCTCGGGATTTTTGCGGTAATTGGCACGCAAGCGAATTACATCCCGCTCGTCAGCCACAAAATAAATCAGTTCATACTGACGAAAAAAACCCTTGATCGTCGAATAACCTTCGTTAAGTTCCTTGCGCGCCTCGATGGACATCGCTAGATAATCAGCGCCTCCGAAATGAAAGCTGATGATGGTATGCGCAATCGCCGGCCCCATCCAATAGATGGAAAACAGATCGATCCCTTCCAGTTTATTCAATTCGAAAGTCTTATCGTAATAAGCCGGCCGGTAATCGAATTCGGATTTATAAGCGAAATTGCGGATGTTGTACACGGTAATCCGATCGCCATCCAAGGTGGCAAAAGCCAGCTTTTCGGCGTCGGCTTGCCATTGTCTGCCATTGCTGGGACTGATATCAAACCACCACCCCAGCACGGCAAAAAATATCGCGAAGTAGCCAATAAGCAATGGCCCGCGCCATCCCGGCAGCCACAAACCCAACAGCGTCAACAGCGCGCAGAACCCAAACAGCCAGCCTAAAACCTGCTGACTGGTTCCGCTACCCGAATCGCCAAAATAAAGCGCCAAACTACCCCATAAGCCGACTACCAGGATGATGAAGCCCAGCAAGGCATATTTAAGCGTTTGCATCAGTTACCAAGCGCTATCGCGTGATGACAGGACACAGCCATCATTTTTCCCAACTTTGTGCCCGCTGATCTGTTTCCAAAGCTTGGTTATCAAACACCAACACGCCGCTGTCGGCGAACAAATTGAGTTGGCCCCGATTGATGACTTCGAATCGCACGACTTCGGCCAGCAGACGCAAATAATCAGCATAGCGCGACGACGGGCCGCATTCGGCCAAGGTAGCCGCGCCCGATGCCAGCTTGATGCGATCTCCATCCACGGAATAACCGCCCTGCATACGATTACAATCTGCTGTCACCCTGTAACGATCATTCGGCATTAATGCCAAGGTATAACGAGCGGGATCATCAATCACAAAACTATCCGGTTCGGACTCAGCGTCGAACCGTTTCAACATCCAGACCACGCCAGTGATTGCTTGCGCTTGGTTTTCGGCGTCGCCGGCATTATTCGGCACGAAAGCATCCGATGTTTTTTGCATGGCGCAAGCCGGCATCAATAAGACAGCAATGACCAAAAGCAGGCATTTAGAACGAAGGGTCGGCATGATGCTCCAGCTTAAGAAGTAGAATGTGATAAGAACCGGCTCCCATCATAATACTGTCAAGTATTTGATTGGCAAAAATAAAACCCATAAAACCACGAACAGACTACAAGCCGCCGCCAAACCGATATTGCCACGCTATGCCGGTGGTATCGAAATCACTACCTCTGCGGCCGGAAATCGCCGTGCTGTAATACAGCTTGATAGAGTTGGCTCGATTGACTGGCAGAGCCAGCGTCGCACCGGCACGGGAGTTTTCCAGGCTGTCGTCATTTTTGTGGCCGTCCACTCGGCTTTGTCCTCCGGTGTAAAAAGTGGCATCCGCCGCCGCCCAAATGCCGTAGCCAAAGTTAAAAATCAGATGCCCCTGCACGGAATAAACCGGGTCTTGCGAACGCAGTTTGCCGCCAAAAAAATTTTCGTTGTCGGTGTAGAAGCGAATGCCGCTCGCCAGCTCCAACGTTACCGGCCCCATGCGCTTGGAAACCCCTAACTCCGGCTTAATCGACCAACGGTTGGTGCCGAGATTGACCAATTTGCCGGAATCGTACTGCCCTCCCGGCGCCGTCACCTCGATAGTGGCGCCGATAATCGTATCCTGTTCGTACTTGGCAAACTCCTCAAGCGTCAGCGCCGGTGCGCCGAAAAAGTTCATCGAGAAGTGAAAACGGGGATCGATTAAACCGGAGACTTCCCTATCCCGTTCCTGGTCAACCACGGTGGCGCTTCCCTGCAGCGAAGCATAGGGCAACACCATATCGAACTTGGCCGATTTACCATAGACATCGACCGCCCGCGCATAAGCCAGTACCCCGGAATGCAGTTCGATCTGGGTATTTTCTATCGGCAAGGCCGGGTCGGTGGCTACACCACCAGCGGTGTAGCCATAACCCGCAACCAGAAAGTTCAGCCCTACCGGCGTATTGGCATACGTACGCGGCTCCAAATCCTGGCCTTGGGCGGAAAGGCTAACAGCCATGGTAACCGCCCAACATGCCAGGATTTTAGCGCTGCCCCGACGAAAAAACGTCGCCATGAAAAACAAAATCCTCCCGCTAGTTAGGCGCCGGCACCGGGGTATATATTGGGCCGTTGCTACCGTAAGCCTGCGTATACCAAGACGTTCCGCATTGATAATAAGTCACCCCTTGAACCACGGTGGTGTTTGGGGTGCAGGGCAAGCCTCCGCTGGCGGCGGGCGGCGGAGTGGTATACACCACGGTGGTGGATGGTGCCGGTGCCGTGGTTTGGCTGGTGTTCGATTGACCAGCCGCATAACCCGCCATGGCGCCAATCGCCGCGGCGCCGACAGCTACGGCCGCCACTTCGCCGTCGTCCCAATGGTTATCATCGTACTGCGCTTGCGCCGCTCCATAATACCCCACGGGTGGTGGATACGCACCGGCGGGTGGCCTATAGTTGCCGCCACTATAGTTCTGGGCTGCTTGTTGCCGGCCTTGTGATCGTGTCGTCGCGCCCTGCTGACGGGTATCGACATTTTCACTCGAGTAAGCTTGGCGTTGCGCTTGGTTTTGCGACACGGAATCCTGCCGCTGCGCTTGATTGGCGGTCGACGCAGACTGCATGGATTGCCTTGTTGCGGCCCGATTACTCGACATCGTTGAAGCCGCTTCGGTTCTATTAGCCGAAACCGACGAGGCGGCTTGCGAACGGCTGGACGCCATCGATGCGGACGAAGCCGCGCCACGCGCCGAAAAACTGCCGCTTGCCGCCGCGCCGCCACGGGAAAAACCACCAGCGCCGCCAACGCCTCCAGCCATTCCACGAGCCGTGGCGTCTCCGATACCGATGCTTAGAATGGCACAGGCGGCAGTCATCGCAGTCACGATAGCATTAAGTTTTGTATTCATTGTTTTTCTCCCGCATGTGCTGGATATTCAGAGGCGCCAGGCAAGATGCTAGGCAATTGCGCCAAGAAGGCAATTTTTTTTGCGCCTTCGGCTGGCGTAAAGGCAAACTGCGCATTGTCGATTTGCGGGGCCAAATTCCAATCGGAAAATTGCGCTCTAAACTGCGGTTGACCTTCCGCCAATTTGTAAGTCAACACCACACGCAGTGGTAAAGGCTTGGGTCCTTCGGCAATCCATACTTGGTAATCGACAGTCTCGGTGCGTGCGGCCAGATGATGCGCGGTTTGCCCGTAAATCGCGGTCTTTTCGACATAATCGAGCGATTCGGTTCTGCGCTCCAACTCGGCGGGTAATTGGCTTACCAACAACACGGCCAATGGCAGTCTCATATTCAGATCCTTCAAGAAATACTTAACCGCTTCATCGATGCCGCCGGGTTTTGCCGTCTGGGCATAGACGTTATTGGAGGGGCTAAATACAGTGATGTCCTTGCCGTCATACAACACAATTTGCTTTTCGCCATCGCTTTCCTCGCGTTCCACCCGCAAACCATTGGGCCGACTAACGACAACCTTGCGAGTGGCCGCGAATTCGATTTTTGCGCCGGATGGCTGCACCGTGTCATAACTGTCGCTGAGATTGACCGCGAAGGCCGGCGTCTTGGCCAGATAATTCGCCATGCGCAACAGAATACCCTTGGCATCCGTGGGTTCCGGCCCGGCTTGCATAGTGGATTCCTGGGAAGCCCAATCCGAGGATGGATTCTTCAGCGTCGGCTGCTCTGCGCAGCCCACGAGTGTTATAAGAATAGCCATCCATAGCACGTTGCGTGTTCCTAAATGTAGTGTTTTTTGCATGGTTCACCTCCTTAAGGTGATGGGATTGACTTGATGGACACACCGGTTGATGACAACACCATGACTATCTGGGAGCGCCAACCGATTTGAGTCGAAGTAACGCGGTACTGCAAAGGATTTTTCATGCCTCGCCGCTCTGAGCCAGGGCAGTATTCAATTCCACCTTGACCGGGTGAGTGATATCCAAATGCACGTCGCGTTGCGGAAAGGCCAACAAAATTCCATTTTCGCTGAACAATTCTTCGATTCGCAGGCGCACATCGCTCATCAGACGCATACGGTTGGGTTGCACCAGTAGATCGACCCAAAAATCCAAACGCAAGCTCAAGGCACTGTCGGCAAATTCCTGCAGATAAACTTCGGGCACGGGATGCTTCAGTACCTGGGGGTTTTCGATAGCCACACTCTCGACCAACGCCAATACCTTGCGCACCGGCGAGCCATAAGCAGTACCCAGCGTAATAGTGCAACGAAGGCGCTGGTCGGATAGGGTCAAATTCGTGACGTTGTTTTCCAGGAAGCGACTGTTCGGTATCAACATATCGATGCCGTCAAACCTATGCACTTGACAGCACCGGCTACCGATTTGCATGACGCGGCTCAAGACGCCCTCGATTTCGACCATATCGCCCAGCCTGATCGAACGCTCCGCTAATAAAATCAAACCGCTGATGAAATTGTTGATGATGTTCTGAGCGCCAAAACCGACACCAATCGCCAGGGCGCCGCCGAAAAAAGTAAATACCGTTAGCGGTATATGCACGCTAATCAAGGCAAAAACGATGATGGCCACCACCGCCACCAGACTGAACAACCTCAAGGACAACAATCCCGAACTCGCCTTGATTGGCTGCCAGTTTTTCACCCGCCGCAAACCTTGCTCCGCGACGCGATTGACCAACCACAAGCCCAGCGCAAGTATGAGGATAAACTTGACGATCTTGCTCACCGTCACGCTGCGTTTACCGCTAATCTGCCGCCCTTCGACGATAATGCTGTCATCGATGGCGAGAAGTTCGAAATCGCTGAACGCGTTTACCAACGCCATCGAATCCGCGTAGAAAGTTTTCAGCTTTTCAAGCAATGATGCATTGCCCTGTTTTAGCTCCAACAAATCGAGCATATTGATAAGACGGCTTTCGAGGTCATCCAATTCAGTCAGTGCGCGTCTTAGCAGCTTTTCCGCACTGGCGAAGGCGGCTTTTTTACGCTGCTCCTGTTTTTGCTCGCCGTACTCGCTTTGCCAATTCGCCAACTTTTTTGCCTGGTTATCTAAGTGGATTTGTATCGTATCCAGTTCCGATTTCAGATACTTACGCCATAACGAAAGCCGTTCCATACCCAGCTTTAGATCCACCGAAGCTTTATTTAAGGCGACAGGATCCTCGGCATGGCCAACCAGATAACGCAATTCCCACGCGTGTCGCTCACTCACCACCGCCAACGCGAGCAAACGCAGGGTTCTCAAGTTGGAAGACAGCACCTGACTTTCCACCGAATCGGCGTCCAGTATCTGCTGGATGCTTTCAATCTCGGGCGTAGTGTTTTCAACTTTGCCCCCACTCTCCAGGGCGATTTTCTCGCTTAGCTTTTTCAAACGCTCGCGCGTACTTTGTAACTGGCTTTCAGCGGCTTGGGCCGCTCGGACGGTCGACGCAATTTCGCCGTCCAGTTCCAATTGACGCTCGGTAAGCTGATCCAGCTTTTTGTTCAAATCGACTTGCGATAACGGTGAACTACTACTGGCCTGCATGGCCTGACGAAGCAGCAATGCTTTTTCGTCGGCTAGATGAGCCAACCGTTCGTTACGAAGATCGCTGCTTGTACTCAGAAGGCCAATGCGCGCCTCGTCCCGCTGAGTGCGGAGCGCATTCAGTTCCCGCAACCAACGTGCTCGCTCGGCCTGCTCGGGTTGGGCCACCTCAAGCGCTTCGTTCGCCTGCCGCAGATTCTTCGAAGATTCCTGAAATTCCTGCCGCCGCGTTTCCAGCAAACCATCAAACAAGGCCTGTTCCAGTCTAGTAGCCTCCAATTCGCGATCTTTCAGGCGCACCTGTTGCCATTGGTAGTCAATAAAATCCACCGAATACGGCGGAGGCTCGGAAAAATTCGTCCAAACCATGGCTTTTTTTTGAAAATCCTCCCGCGTTTGCCCCATCCCACGAAACTTGCTCAAGGTATCCAGATGCTGCTCGTAGTCATTCGCAATCAAATTCAGCAAGCGGGTGAATTCGGCCCATTCGGCCGCTGTAGCCGCAACAGGCGCCACCTCGCCGTCTTGCAATGACGCGGCCAGGCGGACACGAACTTGATCGAGTCGTAACCTCAGTTCAGATTCAGTTCCTTGCCGCGAAGCGGCATCCTGACTGTCCGCTTGCGCAGTCGCTGACTGAATGCCCGCGGACGATCCTTCCGCGCGCACCGCTAAGGCGGCCAATGACAGCATCGCCGTCAATGCGGCAAAAACAAACCATTGCAGCACCGGCACGAGACAGGGCATACCCGGCGTGCCGCTGGGTGGAAACAGCAAATGTCTATGTCGGAGAGTCATGACTGCCTTGGTCGAATCGACGTGACTAATTGACCGAATATCCCATCGCGCCCAGACAGGATTTCATGGCCCGATTGTAATTATCCAAGCCGGGCGGCGGCGCGGAGGCGGCTTGCTGTTGCCTGTCACGCTCCTGAAACCCACGTTTCAAGGCACCGCCGGTGGCGCCAATAGCCGCACCCTTGCCGGCATCGCCGGCAATCGCGCCGATGGCCGCGCCAGCCGCCGCGCCACGGAAACCGCCTCTGAGTGTTTCCCTGGACGCACTGCCAAAACTTGGGCCGGAACTCTGCGCCGGAGGGTTGCTGGGATCATAGCCGGATTGCTGAACCGACCAGCCGTGGCAGTTGTACTGGTCTTGCTGCTGTTGCTGCGGGCTTTGTCCGGCGGCGGGATAAATCATCAGATTTTGCGCTTGGGCATTCATGGCTCCCACGCCCAATAAAACCGCTCCGGCCATGGCGTTACGAAATATGCGATAGCTAATCTTCATGTTTTTACCTGTTTGTTTGAGTGATATGGGTAAAGTCGAACCGTTATTGTTCCGGCCGATTGGCACCGCAGTTCGCCAGCCTGTAAGCCATCCGATCCGACCAGTCATCGAAGGTCCGGGTAACGTCGTCCCATTTGCCGGTAACACCGGTAACCGACTTGTTGCCGACCATGCGATCGACAGCGACCGCCAAACGCTCGCCGGTGCTGGCATCGGTGATTTCCACTTCCCCGCTCGCCTTGCCGACAAAGCTGCCGGTACCGGTTGCAATTTCTTTCAGCTTGGACATTACCAACAATTGCGGCACGAAGGACGACACGGTATCCAACGCCACCCAGGAGCCTTCGGCTTCGGTAATTGCTGCTCTGATCCGCAAAGTGCCGGGTTGCGGCGTTCTAACGATTTGATAGTGCTTGCCCAATTCGTTGACCAGCGAACCATGCAAGTGATTGACCAACATTTGTCGATCATCTGGCGAAATCGTAGCCATATCGGAATTTTTGCCAACCCAGATACCGACAGGTTCTATCAACACCTTGTCATAGTTATTACAGATTTGCGGATAATTTGGATTCAGGTAAATCTTCAGCGCCTCGCCGTTTTGCCCCTCGCGCAAGGCCGAATAATCCCCTAAAAATCCGGATTCTTCGACATTACGCGCCTGCTTGATCGGCGTGCACGCGGGCATGCTCAGCATCAGGCCCAGCCCCACTATACCGACGAGATTTTGCTTACTGTAAGCTGTCATTGTTTAATCTCCTTTTGCAAAAATGATGATTTTGAATCAAGGATTGATACGGGTAATTTTTGAGCCCTGTATACCTAGACCGGCCATCAAACCTTGTTGGCCAAACACATAGGCATAGACATCGTCCCGCAAGGTAGTGGTGGTTGCTTTCTTGGCCATGCCTTCATCCAGCACCACGATGTTGGGCCCGACGCCCACTTCCAGGCCCTTGGCGCTATCCAGGCTGGTTATCGCCGCGTCGTTCATGAAGAACATGGCGTAAGCGAAGGCTTGCACCCCGGCTTGCAAGCCATAAGAGCCGGCAACGATGTTGTAATAGCCGGTAGTCTTGCCACCTCTACGCATGGCGCCCTTGCCGTATTCGGCGCCGCCGATAAAGCCGGCCTTGACCACATTAGGAAACACCAGAATACCTCTGGCTTTTGCCGCCAGCGTTCTGGCCGACGGCGTGGTTTGGTAAAGTTTATGCAAAGCCGCATCCACTTCGCGGTCAATTTGAGCCGCATTGGCTTTCGAGTCCGAGTGAGAGCCGCCCGTGGTCTGACAGCCGGCCAGCATGGCCGACATGATCAACACCAGACAAGCGATGAGCCTGAATCCGAATTGACCATGGACTTGACGGGGTTTGTTTACGATTTTCATGACTTATTCCTCAGTGGTGAATTGGCTATTTAATGCATTTAAAGCGGGGTCGTTCGGCGTTATCCTCAGGGCGGAGCGGACGACATCCCGCGCATCCAAAGTGCGTCCGACACTGGTCAGAGCCATGGCGTAGACATAGCCGAACCGGGCTTGATCAGGGGCCAATTTAACCGCGCGTTCCAGAGACTTCAGCGCCTCCGTGGTATTTTTCCGCCTGACCTGTAACAAGCCCACACTGTGGTGCAATTCGGCTGCGTCCGGTAATCTGGCCAAGCCTTGTTCAAGCACGGTTAGCCCTTCGCTGTCGCGATGCATCACCCGGAAAAGATCGGCCAAATTGATGTAGGCCATCACAAAATCGGCATCGAGTTGCAGAGCCTCCCGATATGCCCGTTCGGCGGCTGCGAATTCATTGCGGGCCGTATGAAAATTGCCTCGATTGACTTGCGCGGCCGGATCGTCGGCGTTCCAATCCAACGAATTTAAATATTCACTGCCGGCCGCTGCGTAGTCGGCCTGTTCGGCAGCGGAAATAGTTGCCGGCGCTAGGCCAGCCAATGCCGCCGCGGCCAAGATGCGCGGCGAACGCACCGGATCGCGCAGGCGGTCGTGGGCCAGCGACCAACGTTGCTCTGGTGGTACTTGTTCTAAAGCCTCCAAGGCCGCCGCGCGCAACAAGGGGTCGGCATCCCGCAAGGCCTGGGTCAGAACCGGCAACTGCTCCGGCGTCAGACGGGCGGCCATTTCCGAGATGGCTGTAGCGCGCGCGATAGCCGGCAGGCTTTTGTCTTGTACCAAGGCTGTTAAGCGAGCCGTTGCATCCGCGGTTCCGATACGCGCGGCATGCAAGGCTGCGGCATAATTTTGATAGCCCCTGGGCTGATGCCCATACCAACGTTTGGCTGCGTCAGCCGCCCATTGCGCGGGCTTATCGGCATGGCAGGCGTTACAGGCATTGGGAGCACCCAGTTTTTCGGTTAGATCGGGGCGCGGAATACGAAAGCCATGATCGCGGCGGACATCGACACCCATATAGGTGTTGGTCGGCATGTGGCAACTGACACATTTAGCGCCAACGGAATCCGGCGCATGGAAATGGTGCCTGGCATCGTCATATTTAGCGGCGGCATGGCATTGCAGACAAGTGCCGTTATCGGCGGCCTTCAATTTGAGACTATGCGGTTCGTGGCAATCGCTACAGGTCACGCCGGCCTGATACATTTTGCTTTGCAAAAACGAGCCGTATTCATACACTTCGCCGTCGATCTGCCCATCGGCGTGATACAGGGTTTGCCGCAGCAAGGAAGGTAAATGGCTGTCCATCAAGCGACCATGACGGTAATCCCCCAGCAACTGCGCGCGCCGCGAATGACAACGGGCACAGACCTCGATTTCTGCATCATCACGACGCGGGGTATTGCGCTGGGCATTGCCGGTATGCGAATCGATGCGCCAAGCCACGCCTTGCCGCTCGTTCAGCAATACCGCCAAGCCCTTGGACTGTTTGTCCACCGTTGCCGCGCCCGGTTCACGCTTGGCCCAGTCCACATGCCCGGAACCGGGACCATGACAGGCTTCGCATGACACATCGATTTCCGACCAGGTCGTGCGGTAAGTCCGACTGGCGGCAGCGTAATTTTTTTGCAGGTTAGTGGAATGGCATTCAGCGCACATGAAATTCCAGTTTTGCGAGCGCCGGGTCCAGTGCAATGGGTCGGTATGGTCGATTTTTTCGTTCGGATACAGATGAAACCAGCGTTGTCCGCCCTGGGCTGCCGGTCTGCTATCCCAGGCAATCGACAACGCTTGCAGCTTGCCGCCGGGCAGTTCGATCAGGTATTGCTGCAACGGCGTAACGCCAAACACATACTTGATTTCAAAATCCGCCAGCGTGCCGTCCGGGCCATCGGTGTTGACCATGAAACGGCTGTCCCGCCGGAAGAAACGCGACACCACGCCGTCCTTACTGAATTCAACGTCCTGAAAATCGCCGAGCACCGTCTGTTCGTTGACGTCCTGCATCGCCAAATCATGATGTGAACCCTGCCAGAGACTATCCTGCTCGGCATGGCAACCGGCGCATGCGGCTCTGCCGACGTAGGCCTGTTCGGCCTGCAAGGTATTTGAAACCGGCGCGACGGTGGAACGACCGGCAAGCGGGAACAGGTAAAACCAAGTGCCCCACCCTGCCAGCACCAGCAAGCCCAAGACGGCGAACCACCGATGCTTACGGTTAGCCCATGTCTTCATGACTTATTCCAAAGCGAAGCGTGGTTCACCGACAGCTTCATTGCATGCTGCTCCGCAGCTCCATCAGCACCTGATCCACCGCATCCACCCGAATCAAGCCCGCGCGCGGATATTCGATGTCGAGTATCACATACACCGTCACCGCTATGATGGCGGCAAAACCGATGACATGAAACCGGTTGTTATCCCGGCTATTACCCATCGAATATCCCGCCAAAAGCGAACTGAGCAAGGCCAGGACAAACAACATGATGAAGATCACCGGCGGGGGGTGCATAACTCGCGAAGTGGTCGTGCGCAGGTTCGCCATATCGAACATTTCATTCAAAGCCGACAACAACAATGTGGTGGCCGGCACCGATCCCGATAACTGACAGGCCTCGACCGCCATCGGCCAGATTTGGCTTTGTAGTTGATTAGCCCTGAGCAATCCGGCTTCCGCCGCCGCCATGTCGGGCAGTTTTTGAAACACATCCAGTCGCGCATCCAGATATTGCCGGAACAAATCCCGCAATGGCGACTGCTTGTCAGCCGGCAGCAAATTCAAGCGCAGATACGCGGTTCCAATCGCATTGGCCTCGCTTATCACCAAATCCCGGCGATGATCCAAGCGCGAGGCCGCCCCGGAGAAAGTAAAAGCGATCAACAAGCCCATCAAGCCGAAAACGGCGCCGTCGATTAAACCGGCGGCGGCTCTATCGGTTTTTTGTTCATCCGCCTGGCTACGAATGCCTAACCGCCTGCCGACTTCTATGGCCAGCAGCATGCCAACAAACAAGCCCAGCGAGGACAACACAGCAAGACCGGCAATACCCAACATTTGATTCCCCCAATGCGCCATTATCTTAAAAATCGTTCATTGGCCCGCGCTGCTTGGGCCATGAAATGCTTACGGACGCTCGAAAATCTTGCGCCGCAGCGCACCTTCACCCAAACGATGATCCAATCCCGCATACAGGTGATACGCCAAAAAGGTCAAACCGACGCAAAGTAGCTTCATCAGCATCAGGCTCCAATCTTGGCGTTCCCATACTTCCGACACGGCCTGATTGAACAAGCCAGTCTGGCGATAGGCATGAAACAGTTTTTCCAGGAAAAACACGATGAACGCTACGCCCAAATAGACCAGAGTCTTGTAAATAACCACCACCCAAAGCGGCTGACGGCTATCGAAGCGATTGCCGGCCGGCGTATGATCGAGAATGATGACGATTTTGGCGATAATCAAAGCGCTGATGGCTGCCGTGGAAACAACCTGAACGTCAACCTGGTAGCCGGAAAGTAATAGCTTCTTTAAGGTCAACATCACGCCAAAGCAAAAAAAGAAATACAGCGTCACCCAGCCTACTTCCTTAGCCTCATGTTTTATCTTTGATAGTAGACTCATGGCTTGTTTGCCCCCGAATGCATTATTGAAAATACCGTTTTCATTTCCCCCTCCATCCGCTTGGTCTTAGGGAACCTAGGAAGAGTAAATAGTATCCGGGCAGCATGGTGTTCCCGCCCCCTCCTGGCTCACCCGCTGATTAAAACAATATATTCATGCGCAAGCTGGCCTCAACGGCTGTACTCATATTCCGCAACTGGTTATTGTCGTCGAGTGTTTTATTGAGACCGGAATTGATGATCTGCAGATGCGGACTCACATTCAACAATGGCATAACCGCGGCCGAGTAATACAGCTCGATGGCATCTTCATGGTTCAGGCCAAGACCCAGTCTTTCACGTAATAACGGCACAAATTGCTCACTAAACTGGGTGCGCGCCCAGCCTATGCCAAAATTATCGTCCGGACGTCCGGCGAATACGCCCTTTCCGCCAATCCCCATCATAAAGCTGTATTGAACCGGATTGGGGTTGCCATCGGTGGCACCGAAATTAAAGAAAACACCGACACCGCGTTTCGAGTCGCCGTCGGGTTGCCAGAAGTATTGGTCAAAGCTATAGACCACCGACCAGGTATTCTCCTTCCGGTTGGCTGGTTGAATCGGAAGCAGCAAATTTGGAAAACGCTCACTGAGAATCCGCTCCAGTATCGGGCCGGGATTGCCCAGGAAGGGAAAACGCTCATTCAACAGCGCTTGCCTTAAGTTGGCGGGGTCTTGAGTAAGCGAGAAACGAGACTTGTCGCTCCAAACACCGCTAACTCCCTGGTGGCCAACTAGACCAAAGGGTTTGATTTTGATATTCGCGGAGCTGACCAGCATCACCCCGTCATCGAAGGCTTTGCTGACGTCGTTCTCCTCCGGCGTACCGCTGGCATCCAGCGCCAAGGCCATCAAGGTGATGTCTTTGGTCGGCAGAACCATAACGCCACCGCCATAGGCGGATATCGGTACCGTCGCATAGGCCAAGGGCAGGTTCAGCCCGGTATTCATGAATTGGGTGTTATAGTCGCCGTAGAACTCGTTAGGCGTGAAATCCAGCAGGTTCATTTTCCCCATCGTCACACCGAATTGCTCGCTCAAAAACTGTGTGTACGACGCCTGCATCAAACCGCTGCTTGGCTGATTGAAGCTGGGATGTAGCGAAGACATATTAGTGGGCACCATTGCGCCAGCTTCGTTATACAAAGTATTGCCAAAACTGGAAATCCCCTGAAATTTGAAGAAGCCACCCGGCCAAAGTCCCATTTTGTCGGTATCCAGATTTAACGAATAATCGACGCTGCCCCAAAAGTCGGCGCCGGTATTTCGGCCTCCGGTCGCGATACCCCCCGGCAATAAAAGCATTTTGGCGTCCAATACCACGCCTTTTTTGCCCATTTCATCCCTGACGCCGCCCCAATCGCCGCTTAAACGCTGGCGTGAAGCCAAATCGCCACCCCAGGTTTCCGGGACTTCAACCGGCCCGATGGCGTGAGCGTTTGAGCCCAAACCTAAACACAACATCGAACCGAGCAAAATACGCCTAGTTTTAAATTTGAAATTCATAAAATCCTTTGGCCTGCACATAAGACCACTGTTAATTCATTTCGGAAACAGCAGGGTGACGGCAAAACGCAAGCCCCAATCCGGCCCGCCTTCCGGTTTCTCGGCATAGTAACGACCACCCCCAGTGAACGCCACGGGCTGCGAACCAAACTTCACTAACTGTTGAACCGTTAAATTGAGTGGCACCGTCCAGCGCTTACTTTCCCAATCGTAGGTTGATTCGGTGTTTACGCCGAATGTGGTGTAGGTTTTGGTGGTATAGGCGGCAAACGGCTGCATGAAGGTAGCGTTAATGTCGGCTCGATTAGCGTTACCGGCAAAGTCCCACAGATGATTGGCCAACATGCCATAAGTCCGGTCGTCTTGCTGTCTCAGGGCAACCGCCGTCGGCCCCACTCCCCACTTCTGCCCGCCCAGAGTCTGTTCCGAGGCGGATGGGTACAAAAATACCGGCCCTCCGCCCACTATCCAGCCACCGAGGGGCTGCTTGGGTGACAAAAAGAAACTTTGCACAACATCGCCTAAACCCGACACGCTGGCTCCGCCCGGTATCGACGATTCGGCATGGATGACAGGCATGATGGTGCGGGTAATCAGATTCCAGTTGTCGCCAACTGAAAACGGAATCACCGGCTGCACATTAGCAGTAAAACGCATGGCATCGGCTTGGCCGACAGCAAAATCCCAGTTGTTTTGCACAGGAACACTGATCAGATTGGCAATCGGATTCTGTAACTTCTTGGCCAATTCGGCGGCCTTTGCCCGAGCATCGCCCGCGGGCGCCTCAATAGCCATGACAGGCCCAGCCGACATCACGGCCGAGGCAAGCACACTCATTCTGAAGGCCGTGAAATGACTCATTATTTAACGGCTTCAATCTCGCCCGGCCGCCAGGTTTTGTCGAACCAGGGCTGGAGCGGACCATACAGGCGCAACAGCGTATTCCAACCCTTGCCGGGTATGGTCTGCACCCAATTGCTTTCCTTGCCTGACGGCGGCTTCGGCCCGAAATAGATGTCCACCGAGCTGTCCGGGTTGACCTGAAGCCCTTGGGTCTGACTGCTGACCGCCGGCCAATGCTGGTCGGTCTGCAGCATGGAGCGGGTCTGGTTGTCGTACAAAATCACCGACCAGAAGTTTGCCACCGGGATATTGGGCGGCAGGTGCAGTTTGTAGTTTTTGCCGCCATCCAGCGGCTTGCCTTTGGCGTCGACGAATGCCCCCATATACTGCGAGCCCTGTCCAACCACCTTCGAATCCATGGCCGGGGTAATGCCTGTCGCATAGAAGAAGAAAAAGGTATTCATGTCCAACAGACGTACCCCATTATCCTCAAAGGTGTAGCCGCTGGCATTCATGGGATTGACCCAGGCGCTCTGGCTATCCGGGTAGAAATAAGCACTCGTATCGCGAGGACGATAAGAAACCGCGCGCGCCGTCGCGTCGCCGACCAGGGCCGCCTCGGCGAGAATTTTCTT
Source organism: Methylomonas subterranea (assembly GCF_024505185.1). GTDB lineage: Bacteria > Pseudomonadota > Gammaproteobacteria > Methylococcales > Methylomonadaceae > Methylomonas > Methylomonas subterranea. The sequence continues at coordinate 134,895 of NZ_JANIBJ010000001.1, read as the reverse complement.
CATCCTGGCATCGGGAGTAAAAGGTTTGCCTTTTTGAATGCCGACCGACGCCCAAAAACCCAGGGTAATCGGATCGACCGAATCGGTCGGCTCCTCTTGTACCACCTGATTCAGGTACTCCCAGAAGGGGTAATCCGCCGGCGCGACGGTGTTGAAGTCCCGCCCCGAGACGTTAACAAAATTTAACTGCGGCGGGTTTTCGGCCTGTCCCAGCGGATAGATTTTCGTCAATTGCTTGACGCTGTCCACCCCCGGTTTAGGATCGCCGTCCTTCAGGAAAGTACGCCAGGCAACCCAGACGTTGAAAGTGGCCGGCCGCACAACATGGTAGCCCTCCGGCACATTTCCCGTGTAACCGGGCGGCAACAGCAGAAACTTGCCACCCTCGCCCTTATCGGGGCCCATGAAGCCCAAATCGGTGACGAAGTGATACCACATATCGTCGATCAAACCGAGAACCTTGGGCGGAATTTCCAGGACCAAGGGCCCCTTACCGAGGTCGAGCCAAAACCAGGTGTAAGGGGTATTGTTGTTAGGGGTCAGGAACAACGACTTCGCATCCATAATCTGCTCGAAGATCGGCACGGTGGTATTGGCCGGCCCCACTTCCAGTATGCCCTTGCGATTCGCCACTTGGCTTACCGGTGCCAATCCGAGCAGGTAGGCCTGTACCGCGCGCTGAAAATCCAGGTTGTCATAGAGTTTTTCAACGCTGGCATCATCCGGGAAACCGTCGAAAAATTTGAGGGTGCCCAAGCGGGTTTTGACCTGATCCGGTATCGCGATACCCTCAGGAACTTCCGTGGTCATTTTGTAGTGCGCGGGCTTTACCGGTTTGGCAAGCGCGGTTCCCGCCAACAGGCCGCACATCACGGCGATCGCCGTGGCGAGTTTGGTTTTTTGCATCATTAGCTTAAGCTCCGTGAGTCTTTCAACGGTTTCGGCAGGCGCGCACCAACGCGCCTACTCCGAGGTGTTTATTTCACGTTGATCGTGACTTTCTCTATTTTGCCGGTAAAGCGGGTCTGCGCACCCTGACCGAGTCCGGCGACAACCGGCGTGGCGTCATCGACACCCACATCGGCGGTTTCGTCGGCGGAGAAGGCCATCGCTTGGGTTTTATCGATACGGCCCTCGGCTACTTTCTTGTCATCGATGGACAGCGTGCCCATGCCACCCTTACCTAATCCGCCACCGTCATAGGCAAAATCAAACACCAGTTTGCTTTTGCCTTTCGGCAAGACTTCAGGCGAGCTGATAGTAGCGCTGTTCAGGCCAAGAAAGTTGTAGGTGTAAGCGGGTTTACCGTCCTTCAGGTACAAACACCAGCCGCCGAAACGGCCGCCCTGGGCGATGATTACCCCATTGGCGCCGCCATCAGGAATATCCAGCTCGGCGGTGATGGTTTTGGACTTGTTCTTGATATTGATGAACACGTTTTCGCTCATGCCGCTCATGCCTTCCGCCAAGGTCAGCGAAGTGCGTCCCGCCATCAGGTCGGGACGGCCGACCAGCTCCGCGTTGACACGCTCGATCACCCGATCATCGATCGGCAATACGGTGTTCTTCTTGGCTTCTTTCAGGAACAAGGCTTGCAGTTCCTTCAGTTTCTTGGGTTGCTGCGTTGCCAAATCGTGCGTCAAGCTAAAGTCGCTGCGGGTGTCGTACAGCTCCCAAATATCTTCGTTCAACGGGCGGCGCGGCTTCATTTCCCACGGCGCCCGGTGTATGGTGCGTGCGAACCAGCCCTCGTGATAGATGGCCCGGTTGCCGAACATCTCGAAGTATTGGGTGGTATGCCGGTCTTTTGCCTGCGCGTCATCGAAGCTGTAGCTCATACTGACGCCATCCATCGGCCGCTGCTTGACGCCATTGACGCTTTTGGGTTCCGGCAGGCCGGCGGCCTCGAGAATGGTTGGGGCAATGTCGATCACGTGATGAAATTGCGTGCGTTGCTCGCCCTTGGCCTTGATGCCTTTCGGCCAGCGCACGGCCATGCCGACCTTGGTGCCGCCGTGATCGGAGGCCACCTGTTTGGTCCATTGATAGGGCGTATCCAGCGCCACCGCCCAACCCGCCGCCATGTGCGGATAGGTCTCGGGCCCGCCCCACTGATCCAGATGTTTGAGCATGTCGGCAACTTGTTCTTGAACGCCGTTGAAGTAGGTCATCTCGCTGAACATGCCGTTGCGACCGCCCTCGGCACTGGTGCCGTTGTCGCCATAGACAAATAGCACCAAGGTATTATCGAGTTGCCCCACCTCATCTATGGCCTTGATGACCCGACCAATTTCATGGTCGGTCATCTCGACAAAGGCGGCAAATACTTCCATCTGCCGGGTATACAGACGCTTTTCGTCAGCCGACAGTGAGTCCCAGGCTGGAATCGCCTCTGGTCTTGGCGCCAACTCGGTACCCTTGGGAACCGTACCGTTTTCGATCTGCCGAGCTAGAATCTGCTCGCGCAGATTATCCCAGCCTTGATCGAATTTACCCCGCCAGCGGGCGATCCATTCCTTGGGCACGTGATGCGGCGCATGCACGGCGCCAGGTGCGAAATAGGTGAAGAATGGTTTGTCGGGCGTCAGGGCCTTTTGGTACTTGATCCAGGACACGGCCTGATCGGTCATATCGGTCATGAAGTGATAGTTGGAGTCGTTCGGTACTTCCACCTGCTTGGTGCCATCGTAAATGAATGGTGCCCATTGATTGGTTTCGCCGCCCAGAAAACCGTAAAACTTGTCGAAACCCTGCCGGGTTGGCCAGCGATCGAACGGTCCCGCCATGCTGGCTTCCCAAGCGGCTGTTTCGTGCCATTTGCCGAAGGCAGCCGTAGCGTAGCCATTCAAGCGCAACATTTCGGCGACCGACGCGACGTTATTTGGAATCTGGCCGGTATTGCCGGGAAACGCGGTACCGGTTTCGATGATGGCCCCCATGTTGTTGACATGATGATTGCGACCGCTTTTGATGGCAGAGCGGGTCGGCGAACACACGGCCGTGGTGTGGAAGTTGTTGTAGCGCACACCTTCGTTGGCGATTTGCTCGAAGGTCGGCGTGGTCACCGGTCCGCCGAAAGTGCTGGTGCCGGCAAAACCGAGGTCGTCAAGCAACACCAGTAACACATTCGGCGCACCCGCCGGGGCTTTCACTTCAAAACGCGGCGGCGCCTTGGCGTTGCGGACGTCGAGTTCGCTTATCGGATTGGGCTGAGGGTCAGCGATGGGCAGTACCGTCCGATCAATGCCCTCGGTTTGCTTGGATTTGCTTTTAGCAACGGCGACTTCACAGTCGGTCAGTATCACAGCCGACAAACCGACAATCGCAAGGACATGCTGTCTCATAATTTCACTCTCTGGTTAATTAAAAATACGCCGGAAACCGATTAAAGGTGAAATCCCGCCCGGTATCTTCGATAAATCTTGCAGCTGGCTCCAACACTAAACCTAAGTCCAGAAAGCTAGATAACCGCAGAATTCATGCCGCTTTCCATGATAGTTATACCCGGCGGGTTAATCCTTGCTATTCAAATGGTTAATGTGGAATTAGAAAAGCCGGCCACGCACACCCTCGAGATCAGCCCCCGAAATATCGGGGTTTCCCCGGAATTACGAAAACCCGCGCAATTGAATTGGTTACTGGCCGGTGTGCGGATGCGGATAATTTGCGACAATTTTTTCCACCGCCTCTTTGATCTTGGCGGCATTAGCTTCAGGATCGCCGACGGTTCCGCTGGCTATGCCGCGGAATACCAATTTACGGGTTTTGCTGTCGACAAAATCAAGTATCAAGGTGCCTTCGGTATATTGCGACACGTCGGTGTATTGCGGCCCGCCAGCCCATGCGCCATAGCGGTATGGCCCTCCGGCGCTCGATTGATTGATGCTGAGTTTTTCCTTGGTCGAGATATGCCGCACGATATGCAAATCGCCATTTTCACCAACCTCCTCAACACCGCGCGCCGCAAGCTGATTGCGTAGGGTTGCGGATAGCGCGGCTTCACTGGATGGCGACAAGCCTACCGCTTCAGTACTCGGCGCCAAGGTGTAACTGCGGTATTGCGCAAAGGCTACCGATTGATCATAGTCCGTTTTCACGGATACACTGGAACAAGCCGCCAGAACAAAAACGCTGCCGGCCAGTAAATATCTCCGTAATGGTGTTTGCATAGTAATCTCCTAACGATCATGAAACAGGTGAGTCATCCCGGCAAATGAAAGGTAGTCTCGTAGGAGCGACGCACAGTCGCGATGATGGCCTTGCGAATCGGGACTATGCGTCGCTCCTACCATAACTTTCAGAGTAACGTTCATGAAGGCCGGGCGATCGCCCCGGCATATGAAAGTAGTGCAGCTGGGTACGGTTCCTCGCCGGACAGGACGCCGTAAATACGTCCGTGTAGGCTCGACGGCAGCATCCTTGCTGCCGACGCCTGTCCAACAAGCAACCGTACCCGCTCGATTTTTTACTTTCAGAGTAAAATTGATGTAACCAAGCTTGTGCTTGATTGATGTCGCCCGGTTCGAAATAAACTCCCGAAAGCCTTTCCCGCTAAAAATCAACGCCAGATCCTCCCATTTTCTGTCGCAAACCAACGCCATTTTGTTGATATACGGGTCGCTGTTGTTTTGAAAGGAAACATCTTCCCGTTCGCCTTCTTTTGCCCCACCCTGAAAATCTTCGCAGACAGTCAAGGCTCGTATACCTCCTTCCCGCCCTATGATGCCGAGCATGCTTTGTTGCAAGGTGGTTAATTCCGGCTGCGTCAATTTACCCGTGATTTTGGCGGTTACAATGCCATCAAAATGGCTGATGATTTCTGCGCTCATAAAGGATGTCCTGAGTTTATGGGATTGGATGAATGCTTTAGTCGATCTCTTTACTGAATCTACCGTAATGCTTGCCCAGCGGCGCAAGTATCAGTTGATCGCCATTGAAAGCGTCGCCAAGTGCTCCAATAAAACTCTGCGCACCTCCTCTACCACTTCCGGCTGCCCTTGGCATGAATGATTCCATCGCACCACTTTTTCCGATACAGCCTCATCAATATGGGCACTCAGATAAGCCACCACACCATCATCCCCCTCTTCCTTCGGGCCGTCACCGTCCACGGCAATGATCGAATGGGCGGGAACGGCGGTTACCGGAATCGATGCCAATGTCTGTAAGCCCGGGTTATTGGGGTTCATGTTGTCAGCCGCTGTTGGCGGTCTGCGCAATTTGGCCAGCAATTTTTCGTCGCCGGTGGCTGCGGCCGCTTGCGCTAAACCACGCAACATGGTCTGAGGTAGCGTGACCAGTTTAGCGACCACGCCTCTCACCCACTCAGACGCGGCCGCCATGGCGCCATGTTGCGGCGTGGCGATGAATACAACCCGTTTCACAAATGGCAAGGGTTTGAAGAACAGGGTGCGCTTTAGCAGTGCCTCCACGTCCGGGCTGACTTTGATCTTATCGAAGGGGGTATCGCTAATCAGGTTCCAAAACCGGTCGCCGCTGTCAATTGCCGTCAGCTTGGTCAACAAGCCGCCTTGGCTATGGCCGATGACTACCATCTGCTGTAAAGCCGCATCTTTACGCTCGGGATCGAATTCATTAAGGGTATTTTCCAACGCTTCCCGTAACACGCCAGCTGAATAAGCGATTGGATTGGCAGAGTCATAGAGAAACACCCAAAGCTGATACTTTTCGCGGATGAGCGGGTCCCCTTCTAATTCATTGATCATTTCGGCCCAGCGCAATGGACTGGAAGCCGTGCCATGCACCAACACTAGTGGAATTTTGCCGGGACGATAAGGATAGATAGTGAACAAGCCATCCTTGGCCCGGTCCTCCGGAATGGCGCCCGCAAACAGGCCTCCCCTGATAAAATTGAGAATCTCCATGCTGTACAAGGGATTATCGTTGAGCCGATAAGCGTAAGCAGCGGTAGGGTCGATCTCCAGCGGCTGTACGTGGCCATCAACGCTAACAGATTTGGATTGATCATTGGCATACAACGCGAGTTGACCCTTGATTTGCCCGGTCGCCAAGGCAGACCTAGCCTGCTTGAAACGCGCAAGCAAGGTCACCGGTACTTTTGTTTGAGGACCCAAACGGTTAGCCCCCGCTATGTTGGCGGCCAAATGCTCACGAGAAATGCTGGCCGCAAGCGTGGAACCTAACCCAGGGCTGCGGTAACGATTTCTGAATCCCCGAATTTCCAGGAAGGCAGTCGAGATAAAATGTTCGAGATTGTAACCGCCCCAGGATAACCCATTCCGGTCAAGGCTTAAATCCAGCGCGCCGAATGGCAATTGATATATCCCCGGCTTGATTTGGACTTCGACTTCTTCTGTAGCGCCATCTTCCGGACTTGCCAAGCCTTGCGCAAGCGCTTGATTGTAGAGATCATAGGTTAAGCGATAACGCGGATCTGAAGGTTCAAACTGAATCGTTTGACCGTCGTCCGGAAACAATAGCGACCACGCATAAACCGCCGCCGCCAGGAAGTAGGCGTGGTCAGCCGTCTTTTGGGCGTGTAACAACGACAATTCCGCCAATGTGAATAATTTGTCCTCGTCGCCCGTTGGTTTAAGTTCCGCATGGAGTTCGGCAAGCACCTTTTCCGGTTCATTTTCGAACCTGTCCATCAGTCCATTGCGCCTGAGCACCATTTTTGAAGCTTCGGAAGGACTCCCCGATGACAAAGCGCTTTCGGTATTCAATTGATAACCGGTCTGAATATCTACCGGCTCAATGCCCACTGGCGTAGCGCACCCCTGAATGAATAAGACGAGCAAAGCTAATATGGAAAATCTGAAAGGCCCGGTCAGTAAATGTGCGATCGCAATGTGGAGATTTGTTTTAAGCATGGCATTTACGGTAAATAAGCAATCGGATAACGAATTTCCAGGTATCGTGGTTGTAATGATTCAGTAAATGCAGCATAAACCTTATCGTAAGCCGGATCAGTGAATAGTTACTCGTGTGTATTCATGGCGACATCCTTACAGCACCAAGGATAGGCAACACCAAGCCACCCCAACATAGCTGCAGGGGTGGCATACATCATTAAAACGGCCTGAGCGTAAACGGGGTCGGATCGGTCACCACTTCGCCCGGCTTGCGGTTGGCAATCTGTACGAATTGTTCGGCCCAACGATCGGCGTAAATAGTAGAAAGCGCATCGAAAACATCTTCCCAGCATGAATTCGCTTCGTGTTCATAACAGGGGGCTGGAACTAGGCCACAAAAACCCGAGAAACTCTCGCCATCGAGAACCATTTCTGCTGCCCAAAATTTGAACATCCAGACTTACTGAACAAACCCTTTCCCAGCCATGCACGCATTGAATGCTTGGTTATAGGCATCAGTTGAATTACTTTGTTGTTGCTGCTCTTGCCGGCGTTGCTGACGCTGCTTGGCGGCTCCGGCCGCGGCGCCCATCTTGGCGGCTTCCTGCATCTGATTTCGGGTATATTCCTCGGCTACCTGATCAGGCACATTGCCATATTGGTTGGCTTTGCTTATGCCTTTGGCGGCCCCTGCCATAGCTCCGGCCGCGGCTCCCTTAGCCCTGCCACCGGCTTGCGGTTGCTGAGCAGGAGCCGATGCGCCGGCTTGCTGTTGGGCGATACTCTGACACTCGGCTTGAGCCTGCTCATAGGGAACCTCAGCCTGCGCCAGACCAGCTAACGCGATACCGCACACACCGACCCCCAGACGAATTAAGTTTGGATTTAACATGGTATATCTCCTCATCTATTTAAATTTAAATTCACCGTCAGGCCCGGATTCCAACAGTTTCCTCACCTTACCAGCAAGGCATGGATGACCAGACCACAGCGGTTTATTCCTGCGCCTGAAATGGCTGCCAGGTCGAATCAGGGTTATATTCCTTGATGCTCTCGACAAGCTCAGCGGTTTTAGGCCCCAAATCTTTTTGATAGACCTTACCCTGATGGTTGACGACAAACGTCATGATGCCGGAAGAAGCGTATTGGGCCGGAAAGGCGACCATGCCAAAGCCGGCAATCATATTGCCGTTGATGATGTAGTCGTACTTACCGCCTGGCGCAGCGGCACCTTGTCGAGCCAGTATGCGGTAGTAATAGCCATGGAATGGGACCGGTTCTTCGGCGGCCTCCCTGACTTTGTAACCGTGGGCTTTGGCTTCAGCAAATAGCGGTCCAAGCGGACTTTGTGGCTGCCCTTCCGCGACTTCCCAAAACAGGCCATCAAACTTGCCCGGTTCGCTCTGCAGCTTTTGCGCGTACTCGGACACACCGTCGCCGTCCCTATCCAGATTGGCATACTCGAATTGGGCTTCTACATAACCGCGCATCGCTGCTAGCGCGCTGAGCTCGTTGCGGCCGATACGCCGATTCAAAATTTCCTGACGACCTTGCTCGGCATCGAAGTGCCAATGTCCGTCCGTTTTTACGAGTGGAATCGGAAACGGCCAATCGTTGTTGCCGACATGCACAATGGCTTTGTCTTCGCCCGACGTTTCCATGCGCGTTTTTTCCCGAGCCAAGGCAACAAATTCCGCGCGATTGTTGCCATCTTGAACGTCATCGCCCGACGATAATAATTCCGCATTCTGGCTGCCGAACAACGCGATCAGCTGAGCGTTATCCTTGCTGGCAAGAGCTTCCAGTAAAGCTTTGGCAGCGTCATCAGGATTGGAAAAATTCTTTGCGGCGACGGTATTGACCACGGCAGGTAAAGCCTCCGCGGCCGACTGTGCATCTGCATGAGCCATTGAGGGTGCTGAAATAAGGGCCGTCAGCAATATGTGTGTGGTTTTGCGATTCATGGAGAAAACCTCGATCTGGAAAGCTTGAATGGAATCGGCGGATATTGTCTTGGGAACCCATAACGAATGACGCCACAAACAACCCAGCCCATGAAAAATGCTTGTGCATGGATTCATCATCGACGCCTGCCGCCTCCACCTTGAAAACCAGCCGAGGTTCGCTGATTTCCGGCATTCACCGAGCGTTGCATGCTCGCGGCACCACGCTGACTAAAGCTTAGAGTGGCACGCGTGTTACGCGACGCGTCAAACGCATTCGGCCGGGCCGCTTGCAGGGTCTCCCGAGCACGTGGCAACTGGATTTGCGCTGATTTGGCCAATCCTCTTCCAGAGGCTGAGCCAAGGCTAGCGGCACCGCGTCGACTCTGCAGTTGAGATATTTGTCCCGGGGTATTTAACCCTTGCAAGGCATTGTCGCCGGCACTTTTCCTTTCCGTCGCTGCCGGCTTGTTTTGCCCCACCTTGGTCTGGGCGGCAGGTTGTTGCGCCAGCTGCCTTTGAATGTCCTTACTGGAAGGCCGCCGCTCGGCGGGCAAATTAGTCGCCGATGTACGCGGCCCAGTCTCGGCAAAGCCTCGGGCCGAAGCCGGCAAGGTTTGCGCCGCGCCAAGCCGCTGTCCGGCTAAAGCCGGCTGTTGTATTTGCCCCAAGCGTTGCCGTGCCGCGGGCGGATAAGGCTGCCCCCGTCTATGCCGAGGGTCGGATTGCCAACCGGCCGGCAGTTGGGAAGGCCGCAAATAATTCTGGCTAAAATTACCGCCACGGTCTATGTTGATTTCGTTGCCGGAAATATTGATATTTTTGTTGTAATTGACGTTACCGCGGTCGCCGTAATACCCCCCGCCTCCGTAATAACCGCCACCGCCGTGCCAACAATTGCCACTGTGGCAAACAGTATTGCCGTAGTAATGCCCGACGTAATAATCATCGTCGTCGGCCCATTCCATGATGCCCCAAGTCAACAAGCCACCCACCACCGCGCCGGTCGCAAAGTTCATCCAGCTGTCATTGCTGGAACTGGCGGTGGTCGTTGTCGTGGTCGGCGGATAGTAGCTAGGGTAGTAGCTCGGCGCGGGTGCGGCGGCATTGACATTAACCACTGTTGCGGGTGGTTGCGCCAGCGGTGCTTGATAAACCACCTCCGGTTTATATTGCGGCACGTAAACCGTATCGGCTTTCGCGGGCTTGATGCTGATCTTTTCCGCCGAAACGTTGTTATTTGCAACCTTATCGGTGCTGACTGTCTGTTCCGGCGTATCTTTCAAGAATCCGGCATCCTTGGCACGCTTGCGCAAGGCCTGTATCGATGCCATGACCTCTCCAGGCTTGGCCAGAAAGGCATCGCCCAGTTGCGTGGTCCAGTCCAGATGATCGTCCATCATCTTGATCACTTGCGGCACGCTGGCCAGTCGCATGATGCTGGCATCCCAATCCTTGCTGCTCAGCGTTGCCAGATCGGGCTTGGTCTCCAGCCATCTCGCCGCCCGCACCACTTCAAACGGATAGGTTGACGCTACCAATAGCTCCGCCAGCAGCGGATCCGGATAAAGCGCAATGGGCGCAACCAGAGATTCCAGATCGCTCAACGGTTTGGCGGGTGGCGCGACGACTGCCGCCGGTGCCAGCAGTTCGCTCTGTACGACCGGCGCCTGGCTAGGCGGCTGCACTTTGCCGGCTTGCTGCTCTTCCTTGTTGCATGCCGCCGGCAACATAGCCAAGGCTATCAACATGGCTCGCAACAGCACGCCGTTATGCCTATGGAAATTAGTATTTATTTGCTCGGACTCAACGTTAATCGCTTTCATCTTGCCACTCTCAGGTTTTTGTCGACGGCATTGCCGGCCGAGACGAATGCGCTTCCTGCGGGCAGACTTTTAGCCGCTCGGAAACCGGTTTCAACCACTGCCGATCGCATGAGGCAATCAGACATTGCCCCCTAACTTGCTCGGCAAAACCGAGCCCGTAGGTTTGGCTGATGAAGCGAAATTCGCAGGACGGCGGTTCGCTGGATAATTCCATCAAGGCAGCCAATTGACTGAAGTGATGCGATGCAATCATGCGGCGCAACCCTGGTTCCGACTCCCAAACTTCTTCATAACAAAGGTAACGAGGCTGTGCCACGTTTTTATAGACTTCGACCTTCATACATCCCGGCAAAATGCGCGCGCTTTTTGCCAACGCTTGGAAAGCGGCAGTCAAGTTACGGGTTTGATTGGGGGGTACCCTAAGTACGAGGTGTAGTTCGATCATGGCTTATTCAGTGCAGAATATGAGCCACTTTAGAGTCGAATCGAATCGGATAGAATACTAATTACTTAACAATAGCTTACAAGAAAATCACTGAAGAACCGCCTGACTATATCCCAGCATAAACCCCTAAATATCGTGGTTTATCCGAAATAATACTACTCCCCAAAACACGGACGACGAATGCCCAGCTTCGTCATCCTGCTCTCCAGAGTGTTGGGATTGAGCCCCAGAATGGCGGCTGCGCCACCTTGCCCGCGCACCCGCCAACCACAAGCCTCCAAGACGTGGAGAATATGCTGGCGCTCGACGCCTTCCAGCGAAGCCAGACTGGGTGTGGAGTATCTCGCAACTGGCTCGGAGCCATCGACGGGCAACGCAATTTTGAGCAGCGGACCTTTGGCCAGAATGACGGCACGTTCGATGACATTGCGTAATTCACGAATATTGCCGGGCCAGTCATAACGACACAGGGTCTGCAAGCTGTTTTTATCCACCGCCTCGATCGTTTTATCCATGCCAGCGGCAAATTCCTGGACGAAAATCTCAATCAGCTTGGGTATATCTTCCCGCCTCTCACGCAACGGCGGCATCCGGACAGGGAAAACATTCAATCGATAGTAGAGATCTTCACGGAAACGGCCTTGGGCCACTTCTTGAGACAAGTTGCGGTTGGTCGCGGCAATGATCCGCACATCTACCTTGATTGGCTTTGGATTACCAAGGCGCTCGAATTGCTTTTCCTGTAATACTCGCAACAACTTGGCTTGCGCATCCGAGGGCAATTCGCCGACTTCATCGAGAAATAAGGTCGAACCGTTGGCTAGTTCGAAACGTCCGATTTGCTTGGATAGCGCACCGGTAAACGCGCCTTTTTCGCGGCCGAAAAGTTCGCTTTCGATCAATGCGGCGGGAATCGCTGCACAGTTTATTTGAATCATGGACCGGTTTTTTCGCGGACTTGCCTCATGAATAGCCCTCGCCAACAACTCTTTCCCTGTGCCGGTTTCTCCGCTGATCAGCACCGAGGCCGGCGTTGCGGCGACTTGCGTCACCTGCTCCAGGATGCGCCGCATTTTTTCGCTACCATTGACGATTTTCGAGCCCTTGCGCTCTGCTACTTCGTCACGCAAATAAACATTTTCTTGCTGAATCCTCTCCTGCAAATTCTGAATTTCTTCGAGCGCAGCCCTGAGTTCATCGTTGACGCGCCGCTTTTCAGTGATATTTAAACTAGCCCCCATCATGCGCTCGGGTTGACCAGAGTCTCCGAATTGGCATTTGCCGGTCGCACAGATCCAATATTCGCTACCATCGGGATGCACCACCCGATATTCTTCCTTAAAGTCGCCGCCGCTTCGAAACGCCTGTTCCACCACGTTTTTGACGCGTTCGCAATCGTCGGGATGCAAGCAGGCCAAAAAGCGTTGCATGTTCAGGACATGGTCGAGCGACACACCATAGAGTTTCCTAGCCCTATCGGTAGCCCAGATGGTATCCGATGCAATATTCCAAACCCAAAGCCCCACATCGGCCGCCTCGGATGCCAGTCGCATTTGTTCTTCCCGACTTTGCAGTGCTTGAAAATTGTGTTTACGCTCCAACGCATTGGCAAACACATCAGCCATCAAACCCAGCCCGCGCACGACATTGTCGTGCCATTGCCGCGGACGCGAGGAGGCGAAGCCGATTCCACCGCGTAAATGACCGCCTACGATAATGGGAAATGCCAAGTGTGCTTTAATGCCGTAACGAAGAAATCCCTCTCTATCCATGGTGGCTTCGGGCGGCAGTTCCTCTACGTCATGCATGATAGAGGGCTGACCGGCCAACAGAGTCTTGGTGAGGTAGGGTCCTTCCGACCTCAAGGACGAATTCAACCAAGGTTTTACGCAAGATTGGTTGGCGTATTGATACTTCGAGTAAAAGTCATGACCGTCCTCGGATAACAATCCCACGGCGACGTGGTCCAATTCCAGGTTTTCCGCAATCCGGCGCAGACTTTCCTGAACAAGATCATCAACTTCATCACTGGAAACACGCACGAAGTCGGCTGAGAGTTCAGCCAGCATGGCTTGAAACCGCAGTTGCGGTTCCAATTCGTTTACGGCCAGGTGTTTATTCTGATATGTCATAGAAGCCTATAAGTATTGGTAATTTTTATGCACTCAAACAAGACACTTGATCAAATCTTGTCCTGATTGGAATGACGCATCAACCCTGTCAAAAACCGTCATCTCGGGCAGGCTCCCCGTTTCCAGGCGGGTATGGCGAACCTGTGGACGTCCGTGTCCCGACCCGCTCGATCAGATAACAATGTAACCCGCACTATCACAACAAAATACTGACCAGCCGCTTCACCAACTCTTCCAGCGAAATGATCGTCAGAAGCAGTGGCAGCAAAGGCAGAAGTACCACCAGCGCCAGCTGGATCACTGTTTGCCTGCCGAATGGGAGTATTTGCATGCTCTTTACCACTTCAAAACTGTTATTCAAGTCCGCCAGAGACTGGATGTCTGCGCTGCCGATAAAGCTTTCCTCGCTATCGGCGCCGCCCCTAAGCCATTTGTTATCGAATTCACGGACATAGCGACTGGCCAGCGCGCCATAACTTAACAAGCCCTGGCGCTTGACTTGCGCCAGCTTTGGCGCGAACACGCTCAAGGGCCCCAAGACTAAAATCAATAAAAATACAATAAAGGCGGCAATTTCCTGTTTGAACGCCATAAGTTCAGATCCTTGGTACAAAATTCGCTCTGCTATCATCGCCGACAGCAAAGCCCCCTGGGCCAGTAAAAAAGGCATGAAGGCCACGGCGCTTTGACCAAGAAAGCCCAAGCCGCCGGCCTTGTCCGGATGTGTCGAGACCAAATACAGATCGAGACGAGACACAGCCCAGAGAAACCAGGCCCAAACACAAATCCTGAACAGCCAACGCAAAAAAATAAATTGATAAACCGGCAAACTGATGTAAGCCAACCAAACCCCCGCCGGGGACAACTGCAATTCGGCTGTGGCCCCAATCGCATACCAAATGCTGGTATTCAAAGTATTCTGCTCGAAAAAAAACCTATGCCCCAGCGTGAACACTAAAACAACCAGCGCAATCTCTATCAACAATGAATTCCGCCAGCGCAGCGCCGATTGAATGCAGGCATCGAAGCGAGCGCGGTTTTGCGGCGTGATGATACCTCGCTCGATAAATTGCGCGACCACCGGCCGCAGTCTGTTATGAATCACCCACTCCGCCTGCAACAACAAGGGCAAGGCCACTAAAAAACGCATATGCATTTCAAGATCGTACAGAAAGGAAACCCGCACCCCGCTGCCGGTCGCTTGTCCGGATAGCAGCGAAAGAATCAACAGAGGCAGCCAAGTCAGCAATATCAAGAACAGGATTCGGCGCTTAAGCCAACCCAAGGCATCGGTCGATAAACGGCTGCGGACGAATAACTGAAATAACGGCCCTCCCTGCACTAAAGAAAAATCCCGAGCCCGATTTGATTCTGTTGTCTCTGTCATCTTGTACCTCAACCCAAAGCTGACATTCCGCGCCCATCATTCATCTTCCTCTATCAGCGCTTTAACCCGCCCTGAGTTGACGGCATCCACCAAAACAGCGTAATCACGCTGGTTCTGTTCCGCGTAAGCAACGGCAAACTCGCCAATCGCCCGGTCGAAGCGATCCGATTTACCCAGATAGCCGCTGATTGTGGCGGCATCGCCCGAGCGGGCATGCGCGCGCGCCAGAGTCCAGCCACACAGTTCGGCATAGATATTACATTGTTGCAGCGTGGCGCCTTCGATCGGCACCGACATTTTCATGTCACGCAGTTGGCGCACAAAAAAATCACGGCCTTGCTCCGACCTCGACCAACCTAAAAATATATCGCTGGAAGACTGCATCAATCGTTGCCCCATAACCACCCGCCGAGCATGATTGTCATAGCTACTCTTGCCGGCATAGGGCTCCAATACCGAGGGGCCGGCTTCCTTGATCTGCAGCAACAAGGGATGGTTTTCGGCGGAGAAAAACAATCCCACCATGCAACGGGTGCCGACACTGCCGATACCCACCACTTTCACTGCAAAGTCTTCCAGACGATAGCGTTCAAATAACACTCTGCGCTCGTCGGAAAGCGACGCTTTATACACCTCAAAGCCCTCGCGCATCCGTCGCTCCGCATCCTCCTCCTGAATATGAAACAGTACCGGCGGCTGGTCGAGCAAGCGGTGGCGGCCCCCAACCGTCACCGCAATCTTAGGCGCGAGTTGATCGCCGACCCGTTGTCTGGCTTTTTCGGTTATTTGCTCGCGCTTTTTCCGCAGTTTCTCATCAGGCGCCATTTCGATTAGTGTCTCGGCATCCAAACGGTCGTACCACACCTCCAAGGGATTCATTTTCGAATAGTCACGTAGGTGTTCCCGATAAGATCGAGCGCATTCCACGGCAATAGCTTGGGCTTCGTCATCACTATAGCGCTGGTCACGGGCAGCGACGGCAAAGCTGGTCGCCAGACGTTTTAGATCCCATTCCCAGGGCGCCGGCAAGGTTTCGTCAAAGTCGTTGATATCAAAAATCAGATTGCGCTCAGGCGTGGCAAACAAACCAAAATTGAGTAAATGACAATCGCCACAGGCTTGCACGCGCAAACCGGTGCTCGGCGTGCCGGCAAGATCGTAAGCCATCAGACCGGCCGAACCGCGTAGAAACGTGAATGGGCTGCGCAACATGCGTCCGTAACGAATCGGCACCAGTTCCGGAATCCGCTCCCGGTTGGATTCTTCCAGGATTTCAATAGGGTCGCGGTGCTTAGCTGGCGCCACCCAAGCGGCGTGACTGGAGCGCGGCACTTTGTCACGCAGTAATTTGCCGATGGCAAGGCGCTCTTCGCGCGATCTAAATTCAATTTTGCTGGCAACCGTTGCCGCCGAACCGGAACCCATTTGCTTGGATTTATTCTTGTTCCTGGTCATAAAATAACTCCTTTATTTATTGGGTGACTATTGCTACTTATAGCCCATTTCCGGTTAAATTTTCGATGTTACGTATAAACAATTGGCTGCCCGCGAATACGCCGGGAAACCTTCAAACAGCAAGCATGGACGCCGTTCGCAATCGAAAAAACCGGCTGAATCGCCGTTTAACGAACGCTATCCAATAATCGCTTCAGCAAGTTTGCCGTTTCCTGAGTGTTGAGTATGCCCATATGCGATTGCGGAAATCCATGGATGCGATCGGCTTCGTCCTGGGCTTCCGCGCGTAATTCGCTGAGCAAACTCACGGTACCGTCGCCCGCCTGGCTTTCAATGAACGAAAACAACAAATGTTTCGACATCGTGTCCGGCAATTTACGGCGCGAAGCCTCCTCTCCGTTGCCGGTATAAAACAAATCGTGCAGAAAGCGGCTGCCCGGCGCCAAATCCTCCCAGGAATACACGGGGGTGGGTGCGTGATCCACGCCTAATTTTGCCGCCGCATGGCCGTTCCAGGGCGTGGAAATCGATACGAACAGTGGAATCGTCAGATGGTTGACGGTTTCCAAGTGCTGCAAGATAAAACTACGCGATACCAAGCCGCCCATGCTGTGCGCAATCACCGCAACTTTGTCGAATTGATACCTGACCTGCAATTGCTGCAGCATTTGATCGATATAGCGAGCCACATTATCGATGTAGGCGCCAGAGGGATAATAAACCACCCATGGCTGGTACCGGCTCCTGTCGAGTTGGCGAATCAGATAATCGAAATTTCGCGGCGTGCCGTTGATGCCATGCACGAACAGCACCGGCATTTTTTGCGCGGAATAAGGTTCCAGAAAATAGATGCCGGCGTTGCCTTCGATCAAAAAATCCAGCGGTTTCCAGAGACTTTGTTCGGCCACCGCGTCGGCGAAACGCGGTTCGTCCAATGCGGCGATGGCGCCAACCTGCGTCACCTGACCCAGCGAAATATCCAGCTGTTGCTTGGTGCTGCGCACTTGCAGACTGGAAATATCCACTGGCGCCGCCGCGTTGGAACGGCCTTGCTCGGGTATGATCAAGTCGTTACCGGTTTTGACGTCGCCCGCCCGGCATTGAATCATCTTGCCGCGAACGGGCGCAAAAACCGGTTCATCCAGCTGGTAGACCAAATCCCCGTTGACGTCCTTGAACGCCCCCACCAGATATTCGCCGGGAGCAGTCGAAAAGAACCACTTCCCGTGGCCATCATTGACAAAGTGATCGAATACGCTCCAGTTCACGGGATTTTTAAGATCCGGCGCCGTGACTTTAAACAGTACCACAATGATTTTTTTGCCATCATCCACTTCAGGTTTTACCGTACCGTAGATTTGGCAGTAACGGGCAATTTTTTCATGCTGCTCTTGAACGGCCAATAAGCCACAGCCGGATAAGACACCGACACTCAATAACAGCATCGCCAGCAAATGATATTTTCGGTGCATAAGGTTCTCCCAGGAGAATGGAAATTCGGTTTTAGGGCTGTCAAATCAGACAAAGGCGACTACTATAGCGATTTCAAACAATGACCGGATAAGCCTATGTTAAGCATAAAAAACTTTTTACCACTCACTCTGCTGGCATGTACGGCATTCAGTCAAGCCGCATTCGCTCGGGAAGCGCCAACGCCCGAACAAGCCCTGCAAAACTTCGGCATCAGCCAAGCCTTGATCCCACGCCTGGAACAGGGCGACATCGTCAGTTACGACGTCGGCGAAACCAGTCAGAAAGAACTCGCCATTGGCGTGGCAATGATCATCCCGGTCGCGTTGCCGAAAATTGTCGACTACATCAAACGAGGCAATTTAAGCACTAGTGAAGGCGATATCATCGCCACCGGTTTACTGCCGGCGAAAGCGGATGCCGCCAGCTTCAAAAAGTTTGGTTTTTCCGAAAAGCAGCTGGATGAAGCCAAGGCATTTTTAAACGCGGAACCGGGTAGCGAATTTAATCTGTCCAAGGCTGAATTTGAAACACTCAAAAGCCTGGACATGGGCGATGCCGACAACAAAACCTTGCTAAAAACCGCCAATCAAACCTATCGGGCATTTTTACTGCAACGCCTGCACGCGTATCAAAAAAATGGTTTGGCCGGCATTCCCGCCTATAGCCGCGAAGACAGCACCGCCGATCCGGCGGCGGAATTGCGTACCGATGCGGTCAACAGCAAAGCCTGGGCCGGTTACTTCCCGGAATTGCAGCAAGTCTGGCTGAATTATCCCGCGCCACTGCCAGCCGACACCAGCGAACAATTTGTCTGGCTCAATCGTAATGTCGAAGACCGCCCCACCGCCATTTTGAGCCACCGCATCATCGCCACCAGCGCGACGGGCGGCTTGATTGTTTCCCGGCAATTTTACGTGGGCCATTCCTATAACTCCAGCCATGTAGTCGCCGGCGGCCTGCCCTATAAAGACGGCACTCTGGTGTTTTATTCCACCCGCACCTCCACCGATCAAGTGGCCGGATTCGGCAGCGGCATGAAACATTCGATAGGCCGCGAGCAAATGAAAAAAGAAATGATCAAACGTTTGCAACGGCTCAACAAAGATTTGAAACGCAAGCCGGCCGAGGTTGCGGAAGAAAACTAACCCACGCGACCGGTTCACTCTTTGGGTTACTCTGAAAGTCACGCGGCAAACGCCCAAAATACTAACGACATAACGCCGTTGACTTTCATTTGCCGGGGCGATGCCGAGCCTTCATGAGCGTTACTCTGAAAGTAAAAAATCGAGCGGGTACGGTTGCTTGTTGGACAGGCGTCGGCAGCAAGGATGCTGCCGTCGAGCCTACACGGACGTATTTACGGCGTCCTGTCCGGCGAGGAACCGTGCCCAGCTGCACTACTTTCATTTGCCGGGGCGATCGCCCGGCCTTCATGAACGTTACTCTGAAAGTAAAAAATCGAGCGGGTACGGTTGCTTGTTGGACAGGCGTCGGCGGCAAGGATGCTACCGTCGAGCCTACACGGACGTATTTACGGCGTCCTGTCCGGCGAGGAACCGTGCCCAGCCGCACTACTTTCATTTGCCGGGGCGATCGCCCGGCCTACATGAACGTTACCGTGAAAGTAAAAAATTGGGAGGGTTGCTTGTCGGACAGGCATCGGCGGCAAGCAAACATACTCAGGGATACTACTTTCATGACCCGGGGCGAAGCAAAGGCATTCATGATCGCCTGGCCGGGCAATGCTGCAAAATCGCGCGAAATCAGGCTAGGCCGCCAACCTCCAAGCCATCCACCTTCTGAAATCCGCGCGGCAAGGCTGTGCCGCGATTGGCCCTGTGCCCGCTGTATTGCTCGATATCCCCGCCTCTCAGGCTGACATGGCGCTTGCCCGACAGGACTTTCAGCTCGCCGCCGACCGGCAGCGCGGTTACCGCCACCACGGCGTCCTTGCCTGAACCGAGGTCCGCGCCGGGGATCTGGATCAATTTATTGCCCTTGCCCTTGGCCAATTCCGGTAAATCCCGCGCCGGAAAAATCAGCAAGCGGCCCTGCAGGGTAGCCACCGCCAGCAAATCATCGGCACCTGGAATGGCGGTCGGCGTAAGGACTTTGGCGCCGGCCGGCAAACTTAACACGGCCTTGCCGGCCTTATTCTTGGTCATCAGTTCTTTCAATTGCACCCGAAAACCATAGCCGGCGTTGCTGGCCATCAACACCCAATCGTCGGGCTGGCCGCTGAATACGTCGGTAAACAAACTGCCTGGCGGCGGATTCAGGCGCCCGGTCAACGGTTCGCCCTGGCTGCGCGCAGACGGCAAATCGTGGGTAGTGATGCTATAAACCCGGCCGGTGGAATCCAGCACGTAAGCCGGCTGGGTGGTGCGGCCCCTGGCGGCCGACAGATAGCCGTCGCCGGCCCGATAACTAAGGCTTTCCACCTCGATGTCGTAACCCTTGGCGGCTCGGATCCAGCCCTTTTGCGACAGAATGATGGTCACCGGTTCGTTGGCGACCAGTTCGGTGGTGTCCAGCGCCTGGGCGGCTTCGCGGGCAACGATGGGCGAACGGCGGTCGTCGCCGTATTTTTCCGCGTCGCGCTCGATTTCCTTGCGAATCAATCGATTCAGCAAACGCTCGGAACCCAGGGTTTTTTCCAAGGCTTGGCGCTCCTGCTCCAGTTCGTCCTGCTCGCCGCGTATCTTCATTTCCTCCAGCTTGGCCAAATGACGCAATTTCAGTTCCAGAATGGCTTCGGCCTGAATATCGGTTAAACCGAAGCGTTCCATCAACACCGGCTTCGGGTGGTCTTCGGCGCGAATGATGGCAATCACTTCGTCGATGTTCAAATAGGCAATCAGCAAACCTTCCAGAATATGCAGGCGCGCCAGCACCTTGTCCAGCCGATATTGCAAACGCCGGCGCACGGTCTCGGTACGGAAACCGAGCCATTCCGCCAGAATTTGCCGCAGATTTTTCACCTGAGGTTTGCCGTTCAAACCTATCATGTTCATATTGACCCGGTAGTTTTTCTCCAGGTCGGTAGTGGCGAACAAATGCGACATCACCGCATCGACATCGATGCGCTTGGTCTTGGGGATGATCAGCAAGCGGGTGGGATTCTCGTGATCGGATTCGTCGCGCAAGTCCTCTATCATCGGCAATTTCTTCGCCAGCATCTGGGCGGCGATCTGTTCCAGCAATTTGGCGCCGGACACCTGATGCGGTAGCGCGGTGATGACGATATTGCCGTCTTCCAGCTCGTATTTGGCCCGCATCTTCACCGAACCGTTGCCGGTCAAATACAGCTTTTGAATGTCGGCGGCCGGGCTGACGATTTCCGCCTCGGTGGGATAATCAGGGCCTTTCACATGCTCGAGCAGACCCTCCAGCGGCGTTTGCGGATCGTCCAGTAATTGCAGGCAGGCGGCGGCGACTTCGCGCAGATTGTGCGGCGGAATGTCGGTGGCCATGCCCACCGCGATGCCCATGGTGCCGTTCAACAGCACGTTCGGCAAGCGGGCCGGCAGCAGGCTGGGTTCCTTCAGGGTGCCGTCGAAATTGTCGGTCCAGTCCACCGTACCCTGGCCCAACTCGCTAAGCAGGGTTTGCGCATAGGCGGTGAGGCGCGATTCGGTGTAACGCATCGCCGCAAAGGATTTGGGGTCGTCCGGCGAACCCCAGTTACCCTGGCCGTCGATCAGCGGATAACGGTAGGAAAAATCCTGCGCCATCAACACCATGGCCTCATAACAAGCCGAATCGCCGTGCGGATGGTATTTACCCAGCACGTCGCCGACGGTGCGGGCCGATTTCTTGTATTTGGCCAGCGCCGTCAAGCCCAGCTCCGACATCGCATAGACGATGCGGCGCTGCACGGGTTTGAGGCCGTCGCCTATATGCGGCAAGGCCCGGTCCAGAATCACGTACATGGAATAATCCAGGTAGGCTTTTTCGGTGAATTCCTTTAAAGGCAGTTGTTCAAAATTTTCCTGTACGCCCATGCTGTGTCAAAAATCCAAACTCGAAGTTAGTCAAAAATGCCGGGAATGATACCGCATGATGGCGAGGCATGAAGGGAAAGCTTGGAAAGGCAAATCAGTTATCGCTTTAAATTCATGAGCTATTTTTCGATGCGCTTTGCCGTTATGCTATGAGCATAGTCACTTCAGTCGGTAGCCGAGATGCCAAATTCATCGAAACCAATAAATAGCTTATTAACCTGCCTGATCCTGGCATCCGTCCTTAATCTCCCCGTCAGCGTGATAGCCGATGAAAATCTGGCCGGCAAATATTATGAAAACGCCCTTGCCGCCGTCAGAAAGCCGGATGTCGATGCCGCCATCATTGAATTGAAAAACGCGCTGCAGCAAAATCCGAATTATGTGGCGGCACACATTCTGCTGAGCGAATTGTTCTTACAGAAAAAGTCGCTTTCCGAAGCGGAAGTGCATATCAATCTGGCCAACCAATTGGGCGCGGACAGATCGCTAACCGTCAAGGCATTGGCTCAACTATATCTGTATCAAATCAAATACTCACTGTTATTGAAGGAAATCCAGCCCAGTCAATTCAGCGTCGCATTGCAGCCGGATTTACACGTATTCCGCGGCCATGCTTATTTGCAGCTCAATCAGGTCAGCGAAGCATTGAACGAATACGACACAGCGGCGCGGATCGATCCCGAGCGCATCGATGCCGTCATCGGACGAGCCAATGCCTTGATTCGCGGCAACGATTTGTCCGGCGCCGCTCAGGCTGTCGATAAAGCCATGTCCATGCAACCCGACAATGCCGGTATCTGGTATGTCAACGGCACCATCAAGCATGTACGGGGCGACTTGGAAAATGCGATTAAAGACTATGACAAAGCCATTGAATTACTTCCGGATTACCAGGATGCCAGGATTGCCCGGGCGGGCATTTTGATGGACTTGAACCAGGATCAACGCGCCATGGCGGATTTGACTTATCTGCGCGAAAACTATCCATTCGACCCCAAGGCCGCCTATCTGCATGCCGTAACACTGGCCCGCAACGGCCAAAAAGAGGCTTCCGTCAAGGAACTGGAAACCGCTGCGGATATTATTGTCTCGGTCAAACCGGAGTACCTGACCCAACACAGCCAAACCTTGATGCTGTCCGGACTGATCAACTACAGCCTACAGCGCTACGATCTGGCGGCCGAATATCTGCGTCAATACGTAAGAACTTATCCAGGCCAGACCGGACCCTACAAATTGTTGGCGACTATTCTGTTGAACAAAAACGAGCCCGAAGCGGTCATTGATCTGTTGAAGCCCATCGTTACCGGCAACCCTAGCGACCACCGCCTGCTGTTTTTACTTGGCACAGCCTATATGAATGTCGGCAAGCACGATCAAGCCCATGCCTTGCTGGAAAAAGCCTCGGCCGATGGCGAGGGCGGCGACGGCAGCCTGCATGCCGAAATCGGCCTCAACCGCCTGTCCATGGGCCAGGAAACACTCGCCATCCGGGACCTGGAAGCCGCTATCCAAAAAAATCCCGCCAACACCCAAGCCGGCATCCCACTGGTTGCGATTTATATTGAAAACCGCGACGCTAAAAATGCGCTACGGGTTGCCCAGGGTATGCACGACAGACTGCCGAAAAATCTTACACTTTTGAATTTGCTGGGCACCGCCCAAATTGCCGGCCAAAACCTGAAACAAGCCCGCCGCAGTTTTGAAGAGGCAATCGAGCTCGACCCGAGCTTTATCACCGCCCATATCAATCTGAGCAAATTGGATGTGGCCGAGAAGAAAGTCGATCAGGCCAAGCAGCGCTTGCTTAAGCTTAACAAACAGTTTCCCGACAATATTGCGCTATTGATTGAGTTGGCCACGGTCGATGTGGCGCTCGGCGCCAACGACAGCGCCAATCAATGGTTGGAGACCGCCCGCAAGATCGACCAAAAATCCATGCCGGTATTGCTGGCGCAAATGGATTTAAAAATCAGAACCGGACGAGCCCTGGAAGCCCTCGCCATCGGCGAAGCAGCGGAATTGATCGACAGGGAAGATCCGCAACTGTTACAGGCATTGGCGCGAGCTTATCTGGTCACGGATAACCGTGAAAAAGCCCTGAGCGTTTATCGGCGCATGGCCGATAAAGCCCATTTCAATGTCAAAAAACTTTACAGCGTTGCCCGCTATCAAATGCAAGCCGGCGATCACGTGGATGCCGTCAAAACCTTGAAAAAAGCCGTACTGGCGGATGAAAAACACATCCCGTCGCAAATCGCGCTGACGGAATTGGAGCTTAATTACGGCAAACCCGTGCTTGCGGGCAATCGAGCCGCCTACCTGCTCAAGGAGTATCCGCAACGCGGCTTTCCACATAGATTGCTAGGCGACATTGCCGCGCGCGATCAAGACTTCAACCTGGCGGCCCAACGCTACCAAACCGCCTTCGATCTTGAGCCCGATACCGCCCTGTTGATGAAACTTTATCAAAGCCTGAAACAAATCGGGCAAAGCCAGAAAGCTTTCGACCTGTTGTCGAAGTGGACCAAAAAAAATCCCCAGGACTTGGTGCCGATAGCTGCGTTGGCCGAAGAACTATTGCAACAAGGCAAGTTAAAGGAAGCGCAAAAACACTATGAATTTCTACTCTCCCGATACCCAAACGAGCCGCAATTCCTAAACAATTTGGCTTATATCTATTTCAACACCGGTGACGGCAAAGCCTTGAGTTATGCGGAAAAGGCCCAGCAACTGGCGCCGGAACAGGCTTCCAGCAACGATACGCTGGGCTGGATCCTGGTCAATTCCGGAAAAGCGGAACAAGGCCTGCATTATCTGCGCAACGCCCATTCCCGCATGGCAAACGAACCGGAAATCCGCTATCACATCGCCGTGGCACTGGATAAATTGGGTCGCAAGGACGAAGCCATGCAAGAGTTGCAACAAATCGTAAAGTCCAATTTACCGTTCAAGGATATTGAACACGCCCGGTCCTTACTGGAAAAACTGAGTCAATAGTACCCACCCAAGCTGTCGGAAATTTTTACACTTCCACTGTCCGGTATTATGAAACTACCGACATGATTAAGAAAAGATGAAGCAATACGGTGAAAAACACAAAGTGGCATTGAATTTGCTTAACCAAAATTCAATCGAGCCCTTTACTTACGGACATCTCCCACCGTCTCGAAATGGTGGCAGAGAAAACGATTTTTTAAAGATTAGCGCAAACAATACGAGGATCTCAAATGAACAAGCTCAACTTGGCCTTGCTGGCTACTCTGCTAGCCCCCCTGCCCGCCCACGCCACGCTTAGCTGGAACTTCACTACCGGAAACTCAGTGAATTATGGACAAAATGGAACGTTCGCCGGTTCATCAGGTGCGGGCTCCGTCACCGTCAGCGCATTTTCGACCACCTGCGATTCCACCTCATCTACAACCAGTTGCTACAGTAATGATGCATATTCAACGGAAAGATTTCAAAATGCCACATTAGGCTCGTGGAGCGGCGGTATCGGCGTGCAAAGCGCGGAAGACGGATCGTTCGGTTCCGTCCCTCACCATGCATTCGACAATGACGGCGGTTACAATGACTCGGCAAACGACGAAGGCCCAGGCGGCGATGTAGACGCGGCCGTGTTCGCTTTCGCCCAAAGCGTCAACTTGACATCGCTGTCGATAGGTTGGGACGGCGGCACCCCGGGTTACGACGCGGACATTTCAGTATTGGCCTATACAGGTGCCGGTAACCCATTGTCTAGCATTCTGGGAAAAACCTATGCCCAACTGTTAAGCTCCGGCTGGACGCTTATAGGCAATTATTCAGAATTGGATCATCCTTCTAATCCAACCGTTAGCATCAACCCAAACAATATATCCTCCAGTTATTGGCTGGTCAGCGCGTACACCAGTTGCGCCAACGCCAACGCCAGTAACGGTTACACATGCGTAGCGGATTCAAACAGCTCTCTGGATTTCGGCGACGACTTCTTTAAGATCTCCGGCCTGACCGGTACCGCCGGTGGAACCACCCCACCCAGCAGCGTACCCGAACCTTCCAGCCTGCTGTTACTCAGCATGGGTTTGCTGGGATGGAAGCTAAATCGCAACAAAAAAGCATCGTCACTATAAAGAAACCGGCGTTCGACAAGCGCGTATTTTAAAACCGTCTTTCCCAATGGGAAAGACGGTTTTTTTGTGCCTACTCATCCTGCCTTACCAGCTCAAGCCGCCCGCGTCGCCAACACAATCTCCCGCAAAAAGCACAACAACCCGGCAATCAAGGCCAGCATGGCGGCGATGAACAATAGGGAAACCGCGCCCGACAGATCGAATTTCAATTGCACCGCCACGAACAGGGCCGCGATAGACAAGCACACGCATAACGCGGATAGGGTACACAAGGTAATTGCCCGCCGAATCCAGCGAGTACGCTTGGTCAGACTCCGCATTTCCGCTGTATCGCCGTTTTGCGTCCGCCCGGCGCTTGTCTCATGCAGACGCCGACCGCGATCCACCGCCCTTCCCAAGCGATTGGTCAGCACGCCGAGTATCGAACCGATACCGGTCAATAGAAACACCGGCGCAACCGCCTGTTGAATCGCCAGAGATACGGTGGGAATATCGGTCAGAGTGGACATTGGATGGCAAGGTTGAGATAAATAAACTATTGGAGGCAAATTATCCCGGATTTAGCCGCATAGACCTAACAATCATGAAACCCCGGCCGATAAAACCAGCCTTCCAAAGTGCGATTGCTTGCCAGACAGGACGCCGTGCATACGTCCATGCAGGCTAGCCGGCGGCATTCTTGCCGCCAATACCTGTCCGACAAGCAAGCACACCCTTCCCAATATTTTACTTTCAGAGTAACGCTCATGAAGGCTGGGCATCGCCCCGGCAGATGAAAGTAGTGCAGCTGGGCACGGTTCCTCGCCGGACAGGACGCCGTAAATACGTCCGTGTAGGCTCGACGGCAGCATCCTTGCCGCCGACGCCTGCCCAACAAGCAACCGTACCCGCCCGATTTTTTACTTTCAGAGTAAAAATTTGATTCGCATCCCCGCCAGCCTGCACAATAGCGGGCGAAACCAAAACTCGCGCGCGAACGTTTCATCGATACGTCGCCTACCACACGGAATACAACCAAGCAGGATATCTGAATTTATGACCATCAAGGCACTGACTCCGGACCGGCTTTACAAATCCTGCGACCTCGATCAACTCAGTTTTGAGTCGAGCGAAGAACTGGACCACGTCGACGTCATCCTGGGCCAGGAACGCGCCATCGAAGCGATCAAATTCGGCCTGCGAGTGGTAAAGCCCGGTTACAACATTTTCGCCATGGCCCCTGATGGCACCGGCAAACTGACCACCGCCACGCAACTGGCCGAACAGGAAGCCCATCGCCAGCCGGTGCCGTTCGATTGGTGTTATGTGCATAATTTCAACCAGCCGGCCAAACCCAGGGCCATCCGCCTGGAACCGGGACAAGGCAGAGGGTTTCAGCAGGATATGGTCGAACTGATAGACGAACTCAGCGTGGCCATCCCGGCCGCGTTCGACGGCGACGAATACCGCTCCCGCGCCGGCGAATTGGAAAACGACTCCCGCCAGCGCGAAATCAACGAAATTACCCAACTACGGGACGAAGCCGAAAAAGCCCACATCATTTTCACCGAAACCGCCACCGGCTATGCCTTTTTGCCGGCCGACGAGCATGACGACCCGTTAACCCCGGAACAATTCAACAAACTGGATAAAGACCGCCAGCGCCAATTTCATGATACGGTTTTAGACCTGCAGGATCGGCTGCGGGATGCGATCAAAAAATTTCCGCAGTGGCGCAAGGAAACCAAGCGCAAACTGCAGGCCTTGAACCGGGAAGTGGCCGAGCTGGCCGTCAGCCATCCGATAGACGAACTGAAACAACGCTACGCCAAATGGCAACCGATCCTGGATTATCTGGAGGCCGTGCAAAAAGACATCATCGAACACGTGCGCGACTTCATACCGCACGGCGAAAAAGTCCTGTCGTTCATGGAACTTCCGCAAGAGCCGCAACCCTTCAAGCGCTACCAAGTCAATTTGATGGTGGACTTGAACCACAAGCGCACGGCGCCGGTGATTTGCGAGGACCTGCCCAATCACGGCAACCTGATAGGCCGCATCGACCATCAGGCGCAAATGGGCTCGCTGGTGACCGACTTCACCATGATCAAACCCGGCGCGTTGCACAAAGCCAACGGCGGCTATCTAATCATCGACGCCCGCAAACTGCTGCAACAGCCCTACGCCTGGGAAACCCTCAAGCGCTGTCTGAAAGCCGGCGAAATCCGCATCGAATCGCTGGAAAGAGCCCTAAGCCTGATCAGCACCACCTCGCTGGAGCCGGAGCCCATTCCGCTGAACGTCAAAATCATTCTGCTCGGCGACCCCATGCTGTATTATCTGCTGAGCTACTACGACCCGGAATTTCAGGATTTCTTCAAAGTTGCCGCCGATTTCGCGGGCAGCGTCAATCGCGAGCACAACAGTCTGGAGTATGCCCGCCTGCTGGCCAGCATTGCCAAGCGGGAAAAACTGCGCCCGCTCGGCAAGGCCGCCATCGCCCGCATTATCGAACACAGCGCCCGCTTGGCCGACGATGCGGAAAAATTATGGATCCATTTACGCAGCATCAAAGACCTGCTTACGGAAGCCGACCATTGGGCTGGCGAAAACGGCCATACCCAGATCGCCAACAGCGATGTCCAACAAGCCATAGACCAGAAAACCCGCCGCTTGGACAGACTGCGCGACCGCTTGTACGAAAACATTCAACGCGGCATCGTCATGATCGCCACCGACGGCGCCATCGTCGGCCAAATCAACGGCCTGTCGGTACTGCAACTGGGCGAATTCGCCTTCGGCCAGGCCTCGCGGATTACCGCCACCACCCGCATGGGTAACGGCAAGGTGGTCGACATCGAGCGCGAAACCGAACTGGGCGGCGCCATACACTCCAAGGGCGTGATGATTTTGTCCCACTTTATCGCCGCCCGCTACGCCCGCAGCACGCCGTTTTCCATGATCGCCAGCATCGTGTTCGAGCAGTCGTACGGCCACGTCGAAGGCGACAGCGCTTCGCTGGCGGAATTGTGCGCCATTTTGTCCTCGCTGGCGCAAGTGCCGCTGCGTCAGGACTTGGCCATGACAGGCTCGGTCAACCAACTGGGGCAGGTACAACCCATAGGCGGCGTCAACGAAAAAATCGAAGGCTTTTTCGACATCTGCCGTGAGCGCGGCCTGACCGGCAGCCAGGGCGTCGTCATCCCCGCCAGCAACATCGCCCACCTGATGCTGCGTTGGGACGTGGTACATGCCGCCCGGGCCGGGCAGTTTCATATTTACGCCATCGAAACCGTCGATGACGCCTTGGCGTTGTTGAGCGGGCTGGATGCCGGCGCGGCGGATGCCGACGGCCGATTCCCGGCCGACTCGTTTAACGGCAAAATCGACGCACAATTGCGTAAATTCACCGGCTTGATGAAGGAATTTATTGCCAAGGAAAACGGCGAAAAATAAATCGCCGCCGGAATCTGAGTTAGGTCATGTGCCACCGTCCCGGTTACATGACATGCAAGGGCTAATCCGGTTTCTTGATCCGTTTTAGAGTGATGGACACCAAACCGCCGCCCCGCACCAGGGTATCGTCGTCGACAACCTTCCAGGCCTCTTCGGTGTCGTTATCTTTCTTTAGCACCAAGTACCGCTCGCTGCCCGATTCGCGCACGAAGATATCCTTGTATTGGGTACGGATACCGTCGGTATCGATGTAGTCCGAGCCAATCACAATGATCTTGCCGTCTGTCCCGGTCACTTTGGCAAAGGCGTCCAGGAATTCGACCGACGAGCCGACCTGTTCGGTGTATTCGCCCTCGAAGCCGTGGCCGCAGGCGGCCAGCATCAAGGCTAATCCCAGAATTAGAAGGTTTTTTAGTTTCATGGTGGTGGGTCCTCTTTTTTTGGGATTGTCGGCTATTATGGCGGAATGATCAATTGAAAGGGGGGTATTTGTGTCGCTATCGCGACGGATGTTTTAGAAGTCGGTTCTCGGACCGACGACCGAGATACTTTCTTTTGCGTTGCCAAAAGAAAGTATCCAAAGAAAAGGCAACCCGGATGCCGCGTTGATCCTGCGCTCCTCAGGTTTGAACGGGGTTTTCCGAAGGGGCTTCCCAGCCCCACGAAAAACGCGATGCATCCCTGCATCGCCCCTGCGGGCAATTCCGCTCAAACCCTCCGGTGCTCGGCGCGGCATAACGGGAAAAAAACCATCGCAGATTCAAAAACATTCAAATACGTAGGTCCGATTAGCGAAGCGTAATCGGACGGATGTTTAGCATTCCGAACAGTTCGATAAACACCAACCCCACAATATTTCCTCGTTGCAAGTTCGGAAATAGAAATTCAATTAATTCAATTCATTCGTCCGATTATGCTTCGCTAATCGGACCTACGCGGGCTTTATGCAAGAAAGCAATCACTGGCTTCCCTGACTCTATTGCATATCTATATTCCATTTCTGTGTAACCTAATCCTGATTCCGAGCAGGATCCATATCTTCCAGCGAGAATCAAAACGTAGTAGTCACAATCATCTATTACTGTTTTTATAAATGACCATTGATCATCGTCAGAAGCCGGAAATAATTCCATTCCAATCGGAATGCAATCAAGCTCCAACAGAGCTTGAATAACCTCCTTTCTCTCATCTAGCAAATCAACATATGTTGAACTGACGAATACTTGGTACTTTTTGTCCATTCGACTCCCTTAGAAATCTAACTAGCAATTAAGCCCGTGGCTGGATAGAGCAAAGCGAATCCCAGCTTCAAATCCATTATCACTGGGTTTCATTATCATTCAACCTAGCCTACCACAGCGATTGGTTTTCTCCCGTTATGCCGCGCCGAGCACCGGAGGGTTTGAGCGGATTTGCCCGCTGGGGCGATGCAGGGATGCATCGCGTTTTTCGTGGGGCTGGGAAGCCCCTTCGAAAAACCCCGCTCAAACCCGAGGAGCGCAGGAAAAAAGTGGCATCCGGGGATCGTTTCTTTTGGGTACTTTTCTTTGGACAAGCAAAGAAAAGTACCTCGGCTGTCGGGCCGAAACCCGACTTCTAAAACACCCGTCGCGATAGCGACACAACTCAAGCCACCTCCGACCCAACGTGCAATTCTTCACCCTGTGAAATGCATAGAATATCGATAATTGACCAAAACTCATGCCATGATGAGCTCAATTGCCATCAACGATGAAGAGGCTCGTCAAAATCCCAATCCACCATTTCCCTAACCAACTTCCCATCTTTTACCACCACCAAAGCCGTACGGGTTTGCGCGGCGATTCTTCTGGCTTGCAATGCTGCTCGTTGCAAGGCTGCTAACGCATTTCGCGCATCTTCATCACGAGTTTGGTTTATTGGCTTAGTGTTCATCAAAACCGAATATCAACCTTTCAACTTAGCAATCAACATCTTATTCACTTCCCCAGGATTGGCTTTCCCCTGAGTTTCCTTCATGATCTGACCGACCAGCGCCATCAGCGCCTTGTCCTTGCCGGACAGATATTGCTCGACCGGCACGGGATTGGCGGCAATCACTTTGTCGACGATGGCTTCGATGGCACCGCTGTCGGTGATTTGCTTCAAGCCTTCCTGCTCGATGATCTCGTCTGCCGTGGCGGTGCCGTTCCACAGTTTATCGAACACCTGTTTGGCGGTTTTGCCGGAAATGGTGTTGTCGGCAATGCGTTTCAACAAGCCGGCCAAACGTTCCGCGTCGACCGGGCAATCGCTTATCTCCAGACCGGCCTTATTCAAGGCGCCCAGCACGTCGCCGGTCAGCCAGTTGGTGACCAGCTTGGCCTCACCGCCGAAGGCTTTGACTACCGTTTCGTAGAAATCGGCCAATTCGCGCGACGAAGTCAAAGTCGCGGCGCTTTCTGCGTCCATGCCGTACTGGGCGATGAAGCGGCTCTTCTTGGCGTCCGGCAATTCCGGCAGCGCGGCGCGGATTTCGTCCTTCAAGCTTTCTTCGATTTCCACCGGCAACAAATCCGGATCGGGAAAGTAGCGGTAGTCGTTGGCTTCTTCCTTGCTGCGCATCGAGCGGGTTTCATCCTTGTTGGCGTCGTACAAACGGGTTTCCTGCACGACCTTACCGCCGCCCTCGATGACGTCGATTTGGCGTTCGATTTCGTGATTGATGGCTTTTTCGACGAAGCGGAAGGAGTTGATGTTCTTGATTTCGGCGCGGGTGCCGAATTCCTTTTGGCCCTTGGGGCGCACCGAGACGTTGGCATCGCAGCGGAACGAACCTTCCTGCATGTTGCCGTCGCAGATTTCCAGGTAGCGCACCAATTCGTGCAGTTTGCGCATGTAGGCCACGGCTTCCTTGGCCGAACGCATATCCGGTTCGGAGACGATTTCCAATAGCGGCGTGCCGGCGCGGTTCAGGTCTATGCCGGTCAGGCCGTGGAAGTCTTCATGCAGGGATTTGCCGGCGTCTTCTTCCAAATGCGCTCGAGTGATGCCTATGCGTTTGGTCTCGCCGTCGACGTCAATGTCCAAATGGCCGTTGCCGACGATGGGCAGTTCAAACTGGCTGATCTGGTAACCTTTCGGTAGATCCGGGTAAAAATAGTTTTTACGGGCAAATACCGAGTGCGGGGCGATTTCGGCGTCTATCGCCAAACCAAAAGTCACGGCCTTGCGCACCGCATCCTTGTTCAGCACCGGCAACACGCCGGGCAAGCCTAGATCGACCGCGCAGGCCTGGGTATTGGGGTCCGCGCCGTAGGCAGTCGAGGCACCTGAAAAGATTTTGGATTTGGTGGAAAGTTGGGTGTGGATTTCCAGGCCGATGACGGCTTCCCATTGTGAGTTCATGCTTGGTTTCCTTTATAGCTTATTCGGCAAAAACGTCGTTTAAATCGATTTGCAAGTCGGGGAATAAATGCGGAATGGCAATTTCGTTGCCGGGGTACAGCGCGCGCAGCTGATATTTGCCGTGGTCGTCGAGCACGAATTGCTGAACGATTTGTTCGTAAGGAAACACCAGCCAGTATTCGGTCACGCCGCTTTCTTCGTATAAATCGAATTTCAGGCGCACTTCTTTTCTACTGTTGCCGGGCGAGAGCACTTCGATGATCCAGTCCGGCGCGCCGTCGCAGCCTTGTTCGGTCAGTTTGTCCTTGTCGCAAATCACGCATAAGTCGGGCTGCACGACACTAAACGCTTCGCCATTTTTGAGTAGCGATTTGCGGCGGTCGTAAAGCTTTGCATCAAATGGCGCGGCAAACACTTCGCAGGGTTTGTGCTTGAAATAGTTTCCCAAGTGCAGGAACAAGTTGCCGGAGACGCTTTGGTGTTTGCGGTTGGGCGCCGGCGACATCGCCATGATCTTGCCCTTGATCAACTCGACCGATTCTTCGAGCTGCCAGGTCAGATAATCGGCATAGCTGTAGGTACCGTTGGGGTCGAGTTGCGATAGATGAGTGACTTTAGTCATGGTTTATTGCTTATCCGCTGCAGACAATGAAATCCCCATTAGATGTTTCGTCACATTGATCCAACGCCTTGCCCATGGGGAAGCTTCTATAACTTTGCTTGGGGCAATCAGTTCCAAAATTTTAAAAGAATGCTCGCCTTTGCCATATTTTGCTTTGCTTTTACAGTCGGCCGTTGCTTTTGCCAACGCTTCATAAACTTGTTGTTTGCCAATCGCTTCTATCGAGTTAGCAGCAGCGGGTAGCTGATTTTCCTTAAAGCCTTGCCCAAAAAATGACTTCAAGGAGTCGCGATCAGCCAAAAACCAACTTTCCATGCACTGAACCATCAGATGGCATTGCTTATTGGTAGCTTTTATCGGCTTAACCCATTTATCGCCCTCGCGCTGGGCTAAATGTTCCCAGGGTTTCCAGGTTTCATAGTCTTCAGTGCCTTGCAATCCCGTATTGACGGATTCTTCCGAATCCACCAATAACAAAGCTTCTTCACCGTTATTTAAAGCGGTACAAAAATCATCATAAGCATGTTTTCGACTTCCGCAGGCTACAATTCTGGGCATATTTCCTTTAAGGCCGGCTTTTTCAAGAAAGCTGGCAAATCCCTTCCGGCAATTCGCTTTCAGTTGACTAGAATCGCCGCCCCCTTCTACGAAAATTTTCACCAGCGAGTTCCTCCAATTTGTCCTTGAGTCCAGAGTTGACCTAAGCGATATTTTTCCAGCCAAGGTTTTAGTTGTTCTGCATCTAAACGGGTCAGGGTGGAACCGGCTTCGTTTTTTTCAGCAACCAATACCGACTCGGGTTGATCCGACAAAGCGTCCACCAATATCTCGGAATGCGTGGTCACGATCAATTGGCAGCGTTCGGAAGCTTCTTTTAACAAATCGGCCAGTGTAGGCAATATGTCGGGGTGTAAGCCTAGTTCCGGTTCTTCAATGCACACCAAGGGTGGAGGATTGGGGTGGCACAGGATTGCCAGCAAGCAAAGATAGCGCAGCGTGCCGTCCGATAGCCGAGTGGCGGGCACGGTAAAGCGGCCTTCATGAAAAAATACCTGAACGGTGCCGCCTTCTATTTGAATATCGTAATCGTCGATGCCCTCGTAGAGAGCTTGCAAGGCGGATAACAGACGTTGTTTGGCTTGGGGCTCACGGCGCAAGCGATTCAGTACCAAACCGAGATTGCGCGCATCCGCTTCCAGCCATTCATTGGGAAGATCGGCTTTTTGCGGGATGCGGGGTGTTGTATAGCGCCCGAAACTCCATTCCCGGTAAAGCTTTATTTCTGCCAGCGAACGACCAAGCCGAGTTAATTCAGGATATTGATCGGGATCTTTGCGTTGGGACAAAATAGACTGGTTTAATTCGATCTCTTCATGTTGCAGCCTTCGTTCTCTTCCCTTTACATTTAACACACCGTGACCATTGCGAAATTCGTAATACAGATACGGCTGGTTTTTATGAGGCTTTGGGGTTTCGGTTTCAAGGCGCTCATCGGTGATTTCAAAGCGTTGAGCAACTTCTGTAAAACCAAGTGTGTAGCGTAGGTTGTTTGAGGGAGTGTCCGTCAAGCTAAATACGGCTTCGATACTCGCTGTGGGGATGATGCTGCTACCCTTCCACAGCCAATCGCGAATACCGCCACCATCGCGGATAGGAGTAAGCAAATCTTTGGGGGTGGCGCGTAAGAGCTCTATAGCTTCAATGAGGTTGGATTTTCCAGAACCATTGGGACCGATAATTACGTTGAGACTGTTTAACGGAATACAGGGCGCACTGTCGCCGTAGCTCAAAAAATTATTCAGCTTTATAGATCGTATCAACATCAAAGGGCTTCTCTATGTGTGCGATTTAGCTTGCGAACATTAATGGAGTTACTCAAAACCCTTGGGCACTTGCAGATGCCAATCGGTGACTTGCTGATAGCGATGCGCGACGTTCAACAACTTGGCTTCGCTAAAATAGCTGCCGATCACCTGCAAGCCGACCGGCATGCCGTCGACGAAGCCGGCCGGAACAGACATGGCCGGCAAGCCGGCCAGATTGATGGCGATAGTGTAAATATCTTCCAGATACATCTGCACCGGGTCGCTGGTCTTTTCGCCGATGCGGAACGCGGTGCCGGGCGAAACCGGCCCCATCAACACGTCGACTTCCGACAAGGCGCGTTTGAAATCGTCGCTGATCAAGCGGCGCACTTGTTGAGCTTTTAAGTAGTAGGCATCGTAGTAGCCGGCGGACAAGGCGTAGGTCCCCATTAAAATCCGCCGTTTGACTTCGGCACCGAAGGCTTCGCCACGCGAGCGGGTGTAGAGGTCGGTCAAGTCTTGGGGATCCTTGCAACGGTAACCGAATCGCACGCCGTCGTAACGCGACAGGTTGGACGAGCATTCGGCCGAGGCGATCACATAATAGGCTGGAATGGCTAGCTCCAGGTTGGGCATGTCCACTTCTTTAACGTCGGCGCCGAGTTTGCGGTATTCGTCGACCGCTGTCTGAATCGTCGTAGCCATTTCACCGTCCAGCCCGGTGCTGAAAAACTGTTTCGGCAATCCGATTTTCAAACCTTGCAGGCTGTCGTTCAGGCCGGCGCTGTAATCCGGCACAGGTCGGTCGACGCTGGTGGAATCCTTGGGATCGAAACCGGCCATCACTTGCAGCAGCAGTGCCGCGTCTTCCGCGCTGCGCGCCATCGGGCCGCCCTGATCCAGACTGGAGGCATAGGCAATCATGCCGTAGCGCGATACCCGACCATAGGTAGGCTTTAAACCGGTGATGCCGCAAAATGCCGCCGGTTGCCGTATCGAGCCGCCGGTATCGGTACCGGTGGCCGCCGGCGTCAGCCGGGCGGCCACCGCAACGGCGGAACCGCCGGATGAGCCGCCCGGCACGCAACCGGTATCCCACGGATTGTGCGCTACCCCGTAAAAACTATTTTCGTTGGACGAGCCCATGGCGAACTCGTCCATGTTTAATTTACCCAACATCACGCCGCCGGCCCGGTTGAATTTCTCAACCACCGTGGCGTTATAAGGTGCGATAAAGTTGTCCAGCATTTTCGAAGCACAGCTGGTTTTAGTACCCAGTGTGCAGAAAATATCTTTCTGCGCCAGCGGAATACCGGTCAACGGCCCGGCCGCGCCGGCCGCCAGCAAGGCATCCGCCGCCCGCGCTTGTTGCAAGGCGCTGTCTTCGCAGACCGTAATAAATGCATTCAAGGTTTCATGCCGGCGAATGCGGCTTAAAAAAGCTTGCGTCAATTCCGTGCTGGAAAATTGCTTGCCGCGCAACGCGGCCGCCAGTTCGGTCAGGGTAAGATTGTGCATGATCATCCTTAATCGATAA
The DNA here is from genome assembly GCF_024505185.1 of Methylomonas subterranea. Classification (GTDB taxonomy): domain Bacteria; phylum Pseudomonadota; class Gammaproteobacteria; order Methylococcales; family Methylomonadaceae; genus Methylomonas; species Methylomonas subterranea. The sequence goes on along the minus strand of NZ_JANIBJ010000001.1, from coordinate 98,514 downwards.
CTTTGGGTACTAAATAAAGCCCGGCCTCGGTTTGCGGGGCAATGGACTGGAACAGACCGCGTTGATCGGTTTCGGTCACCGCATCGTCTCGGAGGCGCTGCATCTGATCCAGGGGGTGGGCCATGGGAGCCACGCCATCGGTATTCAATTGCCCCATTTGCGTCATCAAATCCAGCATGTTGGACAAGTCACTGGCATAACTATCGATTTGATGTTCCTGAATGCCCAACCTGGCGAGGTGGGCGATTTTTTTCACGTCACTGGCCGTCAACGACATCATTAAGCTCCCTTATTGGTAATGTAAATATGATACTTTATATCTTGCCCAACCGCCCGCTTGATTGATAAAGTAGCGGGATTTTCTGTGCGCTTTGGTGTAATCATGTTCAAACGAATTCGCGGCCTCTTTTCCAACGACTTATCGATCGATTTGGGCACCGCAAATACCCTTATTTACGTTCCCGGCCAAGGAATCGTGCTCAACGAACCTTCCGTGGTTGCCATCAAGGAAGACAAGGTTCGCGGGCAAAAAACCATTGCGGCCATCGGCGCGGAGGCAAAAAGCATGCTGGGCCGCACACCCGGCAACATCACCGCCATCCGCCCGCTGAAGGACGGCGTGATCGCGGACTTCGCGGTCACCGAGCGCATGCTGCGCTATTTCATCAAAAAAGTGCATGAAAACAAACTGCTGCGCCCCAGTCCGCGTATTTTGATCTGCGTACCCTGCGGTTCCACGCAGGTCGAGCGCCGCGCCATCCGCGAGTCGGCCGCCATGGCCGGAGCGCGGGAAGTCTATCTGATCGAAGAACCGATGTCGGCCGCCGTGGGCGCCGGCCTGCCGGTCGACACCCCGCACGGTTCCATGGTGCTAGACATCGGCGGCGGCACCTCCGAGGTGGCGGTAATTTCCTTGAACGGCATCGTCTATTCGGCTTCGGTCCGTATCGGCGGCGACCGTTTCGACGACGCCATCATCGCCTATGTGCGGCGTAATTACGGCACCCTGATCGGCGAAGCCACCGCCGAAAAAATCAAACACGAAATCGGCGCCGCCTACCCCGGCAGCGAAGTGCGCGAAATGCAGGTCACCGGCCGTAATCTGGCCGAAGGCGTGCCGCGCAGCTTTTCCCTTAACAGCAACGAGATTTTGGAAGCCCTGCAGGAACCCCTGTCCGGCATTGTCAGCGCGGTAAGAGTGGCGCTGGAGCAAACGCCGCCCGAACTGGGCGCGGACGTCGCCAGCCGCGGCATCGTACTGACCGGCGGCGGCGCCTTGTTGAAAGACATCGACCGTTTGATCGCCGAAGAAACCGGCCTGCCGGTATTCATTGCCGACGACCCCTTGACCTGCGTCGCCAGGGGCGGCGGCATGGTTTTGGAAATGCTGGACAAAAAAGGTGCTTCGGCATTTTCACTCGAATAAGCCTCAACTCCGCCGGATATTGACGGACTGGGAGCGGCCGCCGTTGCGCAAAATGGCGACCGCCGCAGCAATCTAATCGCTGTGTTAATATTTGGCCTCCTTTAACCGACATCCGCGTTTCGCGGTGTTTGTCGCTTTGTTATCACGCTTGAGGTTGTGCCATAAAACTCTTATTTGCCCAAGGCCCATCGCTTAACACGCGCCTGTTGGTGGCGATTCTGGCCTCGCTCGCATTATTGGTAACCGATTTCCGCACACCACACCTGCACCCGCTGCGCGCCGTCCTGTCCATCGCAACCCATCCGCTTCAACTGTTGGCCAGCCTGCCCGGAGACAACCTGAAATCCATCTCGGGCACGGTACTGTCCTATCTGGAGCTGCAAAAGGAAAACCGCCGCCTGAAGGAAACCCAGTTGATCAATGCCGGCAAACTGTTAAAACTGGAAGCTCTGGAAAAAGAAAACATCCGGCTGCGCGTATTGTTGGAAAATTCCTTCCGCCTGGGCGAACAAGTGCTGATTGCCGAATTGTTGTCGGTAAAACTGGCGCCCTACGAACATACCGTGGTGGTCAACAAGGGCACGCGATTCGGCGTGCATCCGGAGCAGCCGGTGCTGGATGCCAACGGCATCGTCGGCCAGGTGATACGCGCCCTGCCCTCCAGCTCGGAGGTCATGCTGATTACCGACCCAGACCACGCCATTCCGGTCGAGGTCAACCGAAACGGTCTGCGAACCATCGCCTTCGGCACCGGCCTGCCCAATCGCCTGCAACTGCCGTTTTTAGCCAAAAACGCCGACATCGTGCCCGGCGATCTGCTGGTCACCTCGGGCTTGGGCGGCGTGTTTCCGGCAGGCTATCCGGTGGCGGTGGTGGATAAATTCGAAACCCGCCCGGACAAGTCTTTCGCCAACATATACGCCACCCCCAAAGCCCAGCTGGAAACCAGTCGCGAATTCCTGATCGTCTGGAGCGATACAAACCCGGTGTTTTTGGATAAAGACAAAGAACCGCCACCGGCCGAACAATTGGAAACCGAGCATGCCAAGCCATAGTCCGTCCGCGCCCTTATACTTCATCGCGACGCTGGCTTGCGCCATGATACTCAGGATCATGGACCTGTTTCCCGGTACGGTCGAATTCAATCCAGACTGGATAGCGCTGGTTTTGATTTATTGGTCCATCGCCCTGCCCGAACGATTCGGAGTATTTACCGCGTTTACCGCCGGCTTGCTGACCGATGTACTGACCAGCCACTTGCTGGGCCAATACGCGCTGATTTATGCCCTTTACAGTTATTTCAGCATCCGGCAACACCGCAGGCTGCGGCAATTTCCGCTGATACAGCAATGCGTATTCGTGTTTTTCTGTCTGCTGGGCGGCCAAAGCCTGATCTTCGGCATGGAAAGCATGCAGGCCGCCAATCGCCTGCCGTTGTCGTTTTGGTATCCGGTGCTGACCGGCGCCTTGCTGTGGCCGCTGGTATTTTCGGCGCTGAGGGCAATTCGGGTTTTGGCGCGCATCAGCTAGAACCATGGATATACAATTTGCCATCAAGGACTCTCTGGCGGAAAACCGGATCTTCCTCAGCCGCATTGTGGCGGCTTTTTTACTGATTCTGCTGTTGATTACCGGCCTGATTGTCCGATTGATATATCTGCAGGTGGTCGGGCACGAGCATTACGCCACCATGTCCAAGGACAACAGGATCAAGATTGCCCCGTTGCCGCCCACTCGCGGCATCATATACGACCGCCACGGCCGCATGCTGGCGGAAAATGTCCCCACTTATAGCCTGGAACTGATCCCCGAGCAAATCAAGGACCTCGACGCCACCTTGGCGAAACTGCAAAAACTGCTGGCCATTCCCGACGAAAAAATCGAACAGTTTCAAAAACAGAGAAAGCGTAACAAAGCCTTTGTCACTACGCCGCTATTGCAAAACCTGTCGGATGAAGACGTGGCAAAATTTGCCGTGGTTCGACCTTATTTTCCCGGCGTCGACGTCTACGCCCGCTTGGTGCGGCATTATCCCTACGGCGAACTGGCCGCGCACGTGGTCGGCTACGTGGGCCGCATCAACGAACAGGAAGTAAAATCCCTGCCCACCGCCGAATACCGCGGTACCGATATCATCGGCAAAAACGGCATAGAAAAATCCTACGAATCCCAATTGCTGGGCACCGCCGGCTACGAGGAAATCGAGACCAACGCCCAGGCCCGCGCCGTCAATACGGTCGCCACGGTGGAGCCTATCGCCGGCTCCAATATTTATCTGACCCTGGACATAGACCTGCAAAAAATCGCCTACGACGCCTTGGGTGAGTACAACGGCGCCGCCGTCGCCATCGACATCAAAACCGGCGGCGTCTTGGCCTTTGCCAGCCGACCCGGCTTCGACCCCAACCCGTTCGTGACCGGCATCTCCAACGCGGAATACAAAGCCTTGCGCGATTCCCCCGATCAACCGCTATATAACCGCGCCCTGCGCGGACTGTATCCGCCGGGTTCCACCGTCAAACCCTTTTTCGCCCTGGCCGGGCTGGAATACGGCGTGATCGATTTCGGCCACCGCTTGTTTTGCCCGGGCTATTACCAACTGCCCAACGTCAAGCACAAATACCGGGATTGGCGAAAAGGCGGGCACGGCATGGTCGACATGAACGACGCCATCACCCAGTCCTGCGATGTTTATTTTTACGATCTTGCCTTGGCCCTGGGCATAGACAGAATGTCGGAATTCATGCACCGCTTCGGTTTCGGCGAAAAAAGCGGCATCGATCTGGTCGGCGAAATCAGCGGCCTGATGCCGACCAAGGAATGGAAACGCAGCCATCGCAACCGGGCCTGGTATCCGGGAGAAACCGTAATCACCGGCATCGGCCAGGGCTACACCCAGGTGACGCCCCTGCAACTGGCCCGCGCCACCGCCATCCTGGCCAATTACGGCAAGGTGATTACCCCTCACTTGGTGCAGGAAATCATCACGCCCGATTACGCCACGCCGCCGGATTTGTTGCCGGACAGTAAAATCCCGTTAAAAAAACAGCATGTCGATAACATCATATTCGCCATGACCAACGTGGTACACGGCAACCGGGGCACGGCCGGCCGCCTGTCCAAAAACATCAACTACCAGATTGCCGGTAAAACCGGCACGGCCCAGGTTTTTACCGTCAAACAGGAAGAAAAGTACAACGAGGATGCCATCGACTTTAAAATGCGCGACCATGCCTTGTTCATCGCCTTTGCGCCGGTTCACGATCCCAAAATCGCCGTGGCCATCGTCGCCGAACACGGCGGCCACGGCGGCTCGATCGCGGCGCCGATGGCCGGTGAGATCATCGATGCCTATCTGAATCCCAAAAAGGATAAGCCGCATGAAAATTGAAATGCGTACCGAACAATTTCAAGCACCGTCCCTGCTCGGCAACCTGCTGCGAAGATTACACATCGATATTCCGCTGTTTTTGATCCTGATCCTGATTTGCGCGCTCAGTTTTGTGATCCTGTATAGCGCCGGCGGACAAAACGAAGCCCTGTTGCTCCGCCATGCCAGCCGCACCGGACTGGCCATCGCGGTGATGGTGGTGCTGGCCCATGTCAATCCGCGCCGTTTTCAGGCCTTTTCGGTGGCTTTTTTCAGTCTGTGCGTACTCTTGTTGCTGGCTGTCGCCGTGATGGGGCAAATCAGCATGGGCGCGCAGCGTTGGCTGGATTTGGGTTTCTTTCGCTTTCAACCCTCGGAATTCACCAAGATCTCCGCGCCGATGATGGTGGCGTGGTATTTGTCGGAACACCCGCTGCCGCCCAAGCCGAAAAATGTCCTGGTGGCCGCCGTGTTATTGCTGATTCCGGTGTTGTTGATCGCCAAGCAGCCGGACTTGGGCACCTCTTTGCTGGTGGCCAGCTCCGGCGCGGCGGTACTGTTTTTCGCCGGCCTGTCCTGGTGGTTCATGATAGGCATAGGCGTGACTTTGGCGGCCATGACGCCGGTGTTGTGGCATTTTTTACGCGAATATCAACGCAACCGGGTACTGACCTTCATCAATCCGGAAGCCGACCCGATGGGCACCGGTTACCATATCATTCAATCGAAAATCGCCATCGGTTCCGGCGGCATCCATGGTAAAGGCTGGCTGGGCAGCACCCAATCCAAACTGGATTTTCTGCCCGAGAGTTCCACCGACTTCATTTTTGCCGTGTTTGCGGAAGAATTCGGTTTGTTCGGCTGCGTGGGCCTGCTGTTTCTCTATCTCTTGGTCATCAGCCGTTGCTTTTATATTGCCGTGCAATCCCAGGATACCTATTGCCGCTTGTTGGCCGGCAGTCTGGCCTTCACCTTTTTCGTTTACGTGTTCGTCAACATCGGCATGGTAATCGGCATTTTGCCGGTAGTTGGCGTGCCCTTGCCCCTGGTCAGTTACGGCGGCACCTCCCTGGTGACCCTGATGGCAGGCTTCGGCATGTTGATGTCGATCCACACCCACCGCAAACTTTTACCCATTTGATCGCCGCTTATGAAAACCCAGCCCCTGCTTTCCGCCGCCCTGTTCTGTGCAGCCCTGTTTGCGGCCAAGGCGGCAAACGCCGAAATTCCGCAAACCGAAGCCTTAAACCGTTTTATCGGACAAATGGTCAAACAACATCATTTCAACGAAGCGGACCTTAAACATCTGTTTCAGTCCGTGAACATTCAGCAAGCCATATTGGATGCCATGGCTAAACCGGCGGAAGGCAAGCCTTGGCAGCAATACCGCGAAATATTTCTGACAGAATCCCGCATAGACGGCGGGGTGCAATTCTGGCGCGACAACCAAGCCGCCTTGAGCGCGGTTGAACGAAACAGCGGAGTGCCGGCGGAAATCATCGTTGCCATCATAGGCGTGGAGACAAAATACGGCGCCTTTACCGGCAAATACCGGGTCATGGATGCCTTATCGACGCTGGGCTTCGCCTATCCGTCCCGTAGCGAGTTTTTTCTGAAGGAATTGGAAAATTTTTTGCTGCTGAGCCGGGAAGAACACCTGGATCCACTGCAACCCATGGGTTCGTATGCCGGCGCCATGGGTCTGACCCAATTCATGCCCAGCAGCTACAGGGCCTACGCCAGGGATTTCGACCACGACAACAAGCGCGACATTTGGCATAACCCCAGCGATGCCATTGCCAGCGTAGCCAATTATTTCGTCGCCAACCATTGGCAACGCGGCGGCGCGATTGCCTATCGAGTGTCCGCCAAGGGACAGGGCTATAAAAGCGCTTTGACCAAGGGCGTAAAACCGGACATGCCCCTAGGACGCTTACGCAAATTGGGTATCCAAGTTCCGGCCAAGCTTGCCGACAAGGAACAGGTCAAATTACTCAGCTACCCCTTTAGCGACCACGAAGAATTATGGCTGGGCCTGCATAATTTTTATGTGATTACCCGCTATAACCACAGCCCCCTCTATGCCATGGCGGCTTATCAGCTCAGCCGGGCCATACGCGAGAAAAAAGCACAAAATTAAACCACTCCGCCCCAGCGCTCGATCAGTCGGTATTCCACGCCGGCCGGCGTGGCTACCGACTCCAGCAAACCGAAACCCCGCGCCCGCCAGACTATCGGCTCGAATGTCATATCCGGCAGATTTTTGGCTTTTCGCGCCAAGGTGACATGCGGGCGGTAGGGCCGTTTATCGAGTCCGATGCCGAGCCGCTCCGCCCGCAGGGATAATTCGGCGACCAAGGTCGAAACCGGCGGGGGGCATTGACCGGCGGCCAAACACAGCACCGCCGGTTTTTTCCAGAAACACAGGCGATCGAACTTCAGCTCCATGGCTTGAACCGGCAGGCTCGCCGCCGCTTGGGCGAGCGCTTCCTGCTCGGCCCGATCGATATTGCCCAAAAACACCAGGGTCACATGCAGATTGTCGGCGGCGACCGGCTTACCGGCATGACTCAACGCTTGAGAAAGCCGATGGCATTGCCGACGGGTTTCCTCGTCCGGCCACAGGGCAAAAAACAGCCGCTTCATGCCGCGGTTTCGGATAGCAATTGCTGAAGCAGACTTTCCAGTTCCGGAAACAGGCCGAAACGACAGGCACGCACGATGCCGCATCTGTCGATCACGACCTGAGAAGGAGTCCCCTGCAATTGAAAACGGCTGAAGGTTTCCGGCCGGTATTCCAATTGCCGCAAATAGGCACCGACCCGTTGTTTGAGCTGTTGCTGAAAAACCGGAGACTCCCGGCCGAATTGCGGTACATGCAGCCGGATGTAGTCGTCGATGTCCTGCTCGCCAATCGGCTGGCGCATTTCAATCAACTCATCCATGCCGACCGGAAAGGGAATTCGTCGCTCCCAGCGGCCGTTTGGCAATTGCCCACGCGCCGACAAGGCCTTGAAGGTCTCGCCCGTCAACTGCCCGCTTTGCAACAAGGCGGCGAGATTTTGCCGGGTGTTTTTATCAAAGTCTTCGAAAGCCGTCGCCAGACCCAAAACGGCCAAACCCTGGTCGGCTAGACGCTCATGCAAATCAATCGCTAGCGGCAAGGAATATATGAAACAGCCGGGGCAATTGACTTGAAAAACTTCCAGCAACACCACCCTTCCCAACAAGCCGTCGAGCGTAAACTCTCCGCCTTGCAGCCATTCCGACACCGCAAGGGCTGGCGCTTTCTCGCCAATATGCAACAAGCCCATCGTGCGCCCCTTTATTACAGATAATTGAACAGAGACAAGTTCTGTACCTTGGTAAAGGCCTGCTGAGCGGCTTGCAGCGATGTTTGCTGCAAGGCGAATCGGCTCAGGGCGTCGGCATAATCGAGATCGCCCATATCCGAGGCCGTGGACTGATTCTGTAAAATGTAATCGGCATTCAGGTTTTCCTGGCTATCCAGAGCATGCAGGCGCGCACCGGTGGATGCGCGGGTAATTTCAAAGCGTTTCAGGGCTTCATCCAGGTCGGTCAGGGAATTCCTGTCCGGGCTATTGTTTTGCAAGTCCTGCGATAAGCGAGCAATGGCTTGAAACACGTTGCTTATCGAGCCGGGGACCAAAAAGCCGGAGGTATCGATATCGCCGAAGACACGATTGCCCGGATCGGCATCCGTCACGGTGCGTTCGGGACCGATGGCGATCTGGCGCCAACTTTCGGGCTCGCCGTCGTAGGCATATTCGCCCGCGCTTACACTGAACGCCGGCACGTTGGATTTCAGCCCGGAGAAAAGGTATTCGCCGTTGGCGTTTCGGGTATTGGCCAACCCCATCAAATGTTCGTTCAGCGCAGCGATTTCCAGAGCTGTCTGCTTGCGGTTTTCCGGATTGTTGCTGTCGTTCAGGGCCTGCACCGTCAACTCGCGAATCCTCTGTATCGTATCCGTGGCGTTGTCGAGACTGGATTCCTGCAGTTCCAGGCGCTGCCGCGCCGCATCGATATTGACCTGATACTGTTGATGCCGCTGGATGTTCTCTTGCAGATTGATCAGGCCGGTGGCGGCCACGGGATTCTCCGATGGCGTCAAGTATTTTTTACCGGTCGACAACTTCAATTGGGTTTGAGTCAGCTTGGCCTGCTGCTCCAGCATGGCATTGACGCTCAAGCGATGTTGCTGGGTGGTTGACACTCTCATGATGACTCTCCTTAACGCACTATGCCGATCAAGGTATCGAACAGCGTACTGGCAACCGATACCGCCCGCGCGGCGGCCTGATAGGAATTTTGAAATTTGATCAAATTGGCGGCTTCCTCGTCCAGATTGACTCCGGCCAAATTTTCCCGCGCGGCGGTGGCCTGATTGAACAAGACTTCCTGCGCGCTACGGCTCACGCCGGCCGTGCGGGTTTTCGAACCGACATCGGCCACCAGTTGCCCGTAAACCTGGGTCAAGGAATTTTTGCCGCCCAGCATCATATTCAGCGACTCCAGGCGCGCCAGCGCCAGCGCATTGGCGTTGTCGCCCGGCAGGTCGGGGACGCCGGCTACCGCAATCTGGCGCGGATTACCGATGGCCGGATCGAGCTTTAGCGAGCCGGCGGCTTTAAAGAACGGACTGACCTGAAACGAATCGCCCACGTTTACCGAACCGGTGCCGGAGAAATTTAACGCAAAACCGAACGCCGCCAGATCGGCATCGCTTAAATCGGTATGTACGCTGTTATCGCTTAAATTGGTCAGCGTGTACAGCGAACCTCCGGTGACATCGATCCGGTAGGACGCTCCCAGATTCGCCGCATCCACGGGCAGGACGAAGTCAACGGTTACCACCAGATTGCCGTCTTGCGCCTTGCTGATTACCGGCAGTTTGGTCGCCGAGCCCAAATTGAAAAAGTCCGCTCCGGTACTGCCGTTGAGATCGTAACCGCCCTGATGGATTTTATTGAATTCTATCGCCAATCCGGTAGCCAGCAAACCCATTTGATTCTGCGCCGGATCCAAAACCTGGTCCCTGAAGCGCAAGTTGCCATAAATCTCCCCGCCGCTCAAGGTAGGCGTAATATCCTGCCCGCTCAGCATCAGCAGCATGCGCGACGGGTCTGAGGGCGATCCCTGCAAACTCATGCCGAAAGCGGTGTTGCCTAGCACCAGCGGTTGGCCCTGCCCGGCGAACACGCTGAAACTGCCGTCCGCCTGCGGCACCACCGCTATATCCAGTTTTTCCGCCATCTTGGCGAGCAGTAAATCGCGTTGATCCATCAAGGCATTCGGTAATTGTTGCCCGGATGTCTTGCCGATAGAATCGGTGATCTGTTTGTTCAGATCGGCAATCGATTTGGCAAAGCTGTTGACTTCCTGCACGGATGTTTGCAGATTGCTGTTGACTTGCTGCCGTATGTCGTCGAAGCGCGCCGTCATGGTATTGAAATGCTTGGCCACCGCATCGCCTTCCGCCAACATGACCTGACGCGCCGGCAGCGAGGTCGGATCGTTGGCGACATCGTTGACGCTGTTGAAAAAGGATTTCATCGCCGAAGACAGTCCTGTCGCTTGATCGGCAAGCAGATTATCGATGCGGCTGGACAATTGGTAAAAACTATCGACATCGTGAAATGCCGTGGCGCTGGAACGCATCTGTGTATTGATGAACTCGTCATAACTGCGTTTGACATTAGTGGCGTTGACGCCACTGCCCAGATAGCCGTGGCCGATAAATTGTTCCGGACTGGTTTGCAGTTCCACCCGCTGCCGGCTATAGCCCTCCGTATTGACGTTGGCAATATTGTTACTGGTGACATCCAGCGAACGTTGAAAAGCCGCCAAACCCGATAAGGCCGAACTTAAAATACCGATAGCCATAAAGCCTCCTAACCTACCTCAGCCATCGCACGACCGGCAATCTGACTGTTATAGATACTCATGATTTTTTCCGCATAACGCGGATCCGTGGCGTAACCGGCTTTTTGCAATTCCCGTACATATTGCGCCGGGTTGCCGGCTTTTTTCAGTGCCTCGCCATAGCGGGGATTCGATTTGATGAAGTTGACGTAATCGTCAAAACTTTGTTTGTAAGAATCATACGATCTGAATCCGGCCATTTCCCTTCTTGCCACCGCTCCATCGTATTCCAGGGTCGATACCCGCGCCTGCCTGCCTTGCCAGCTTTTATCGGCCTTGATATTGAATAGATTAAAACTGCTGTCGCCCTGGCTGTTTTTTATCACCGATTTTCCCCAACCGGTTTCCAGCGCGGCCTGCGCCAGCAACACATTGGCATCCACGCCCAATTCGTTGGCCGCCTCGCGGGCGTGCGGCAATAATTGACTCATAAAGATTTGCTTGTTGACGGCAACTTCGCCGCCCGAGGTTTGTCCGCGCAAGCTCTGCCACTGCTCCTCCAACGCTTGCTGGCTTTGTTCCAGCCGGGCCAAACTTTCCTGTAGGCGATTCAAGCCGGAGTCTTCCATGGCTTGCGCGGTTGCCGAACCGTCAACAACCTTGGGAGCGGGGCTGTTTGGATTCATGGCCTTAGCGCTCACACCCATGGCCCGATTCAAATAATCGCCGGCTTTCATCCCTTCCTGGTCCTGATCCTTTTGTTTGGGGGATAGCTGTCTGGCGATCAAATCCGCCATGCCGATTCCCGGTTTACCGGACAGTTCAAGCGCCATTTGTTGATCGAACATATCGCGGTAAAACTCGCTTTGCTTGCTGTCCATGGCGCCATCGGCCAGTTTGGCTTGCCGCATGCTTTTCAACACCATGGTCAGAAATACCGACTCGAACTGTTTGGCCACTTCCTTGATGGCTTCCGGGGTTTGCTCGCGGGCGCCTTGCTTCAGCTTGGCCAAGCCGTTGAAATCGGTATATACGGATGCGCTATCTGTGTTCAACATGGGAACCTCCTGCCTTAAACCTTATGGCCTTCTTACTAAATCACTATCAATTCCGCCCGCAGGGCGCCGGCCGATTTCAGCGCTTCCAAGATCGCCACCAGATCGCTGGGACCCGCGCCCACATCATTGACGGCCTTGACGATTTCATCGAGGGAAACGCCGGGGTTGAATACGAACATATGGTTGTTCTCTTCTTCCACCGATACATCCGACTGCGGGGTCACCGCGGTTTGTCCGCCGGATAAGGGCGCCGGTTGACTGACTTGCGGATTTTCATTGATGGTGACGGTCAGGCTGCCATGCGAAACGGCGGCCGGTTGTACTCTGACCTTGCTGTTGATGATCACAGTGCCGGTTCTGGAATTGACGATGACCTTGGCGGGCGCGTCGTCCGGCGCCAACTCTATGTTCTCGATGACCGACACGAAGCCCACGCGTTGGCTGGGATTGGACGGCGCCCGCACGCTGACAGAGGTGCCGTCTACCGCCCTGGCGGTATCCGCGCCCAAGGCTTTGTTGATGGCATCGGCCATCCGGTTGGCGGTGGTAAAATCCGAGTCGTGCAAGTCGAACACCACATCGGTACCTTCTTCAAACGACGTCGGCACCGTGCGCTCTACCGTGGCTCCGGCGGCAATACGGCCCACCAGCGGGTTGTTCACGGTAATTTTCGAACCGTCCTGACCGGAAGCGCTCAAACCTCCCACCACTAAATTACCCTGGGCCACGGCGTAGACATTGCCATCGGCACCGCGTAGAGGCGTCATCAACAGAGAGCCGCCGCGCAAACTTTTGGCGTCGCCGATGGAAGACACGGTAACGTCAATTTTTTGACCTGGCTTGGCAAATGCCGGCAATTCGGCGTGAATACTGACCACGGCAGTGTTTTTGGAGCGGGGATTGGCGTCGGGCGGCAAGGTTATGCCCAGGTTGCCGGCCATGTTGCGCATGCTTTGCCGCACGAACAAGGACGATACGTCGCCTGATTTATCCAGGCCGGTCACTAGACCGAAGCCTACCAGTTGGTTGGTACGCACGCCGGAGACCGTGGCCAAATCCTTGATACGTTCGGCCCGCGCATGGCCGCCGGACGTCAGCAGTGCCAGCAATAGGATTGAACCGAAAATTTTGTTCATTGTCGTCTCCGCAAGCGTGGGTTTCGAATATTAAAAGGGAAAGATCGGGCTCAGGAAAAACCGCGCCAACCAGCCGACCTTGCTGGAATCGTTCATGCCGCCGTCACCTCTGTACATGATGGTGGCGTCGGCTATTTTGGTGGACGAAATCGTGTTGGCGGTACTGATGTCGATGGGGCGCACGATACCGGATAATCGCACATATTCGTCGCCGTCGTTCAAGGCCACCCGCTTTTCGCCCCTGACCCGCAGATTGCCGTTGGGCAGCACTTCCACCACGGTGACACTGATGTCGCCGGTCAAACTGTTGCTTTGGTTGGCGATGCCGCCGCCATCGAACGAAGACGATGCAGCCAAACTGGTTTTCAAATCGTGCCCCAAAACAGCTTGGCTGGCTATGCCGAACAGAGTCGGTGCGGTGACCGATACGTTGGTATCCTTCGATGCGGTCATATCGGCCAGTTTTCTGGCTTTGGTGGCTTCGTTCAAGGTCACCGTCAGGACATCGCCCACCCGCCGGGTTTTGATGTCCTCAAACAAGCGAATGTCGTAACCCGATTGATAAATGGCGCCGTTTCTTTGCGCGGGCGGACGCAGGTCTGCCGGTTGTACCGGCGCAAAATCCGGATCCCTTTTGGGCAGCGTGTCGCAGCCGGTGATGCTTACCAGGGCCAAGCCCATAAAAATAATTGCTTTCATGATCGATCTCCCACCTTTAAAGCTGTTGGGTCACGAACGCCAGCATCTCGTCCGTGGTGGAAATAGCCTTGGAATTCATCTCGTAGGCGCGCTGGGTCTCTATCATATTGACCAGTTCTTCCACCACGTTTACGTTCGAGGTTTCCAAGGCGCCCTGTTGCAAAAAACCCAACTCGTCTTCGCCCGGATTCCCGATGATCGGCGGACCGCTGGAGACCGATTCGCGGAACAGATTTTCCCCGACCGGTTCCAGCCCGGTCGGGTTGATGAAGTCGGCCAGTTGGATTTGTCCGGCATTGGTTGGCGTCGCGCTGCCCGGCTGCACCACGTTGATGGTGCCGTCGCGGCCTATGCTGATGCTGATGGCGTCCTGAGGAATAGTGATGTTGGGCTCCACGGTTAGGCCGCCGGAGGTGACCAGTTGACCGGTCGCATCCAGCTTCAGCGAGCCGTCGCGGGTGTAATTGATGTCGCCGTTCGGCATTAAAATTTGAATATAACCGCGGCCGTTGATTGCCACATCCAGGGAGTTTTCGGTCTGCAGAATGTTGCCCTGGGTATGCAGTTTTTCGGTTGCCACGGTCCTCACTCCGGTGCCCAGTTGCAAGCCAGTCGGCAATTGGGTGTTCTGAGTGGTTTGCGAGCCGACCTGGCGGACGTTTTGATAGATCAAGTCTTCAAATAAGGGCCGGGATTTTTTGAAGCCGGTGGTATTGACGTTGGCGAGGTTATTGGAAATAACCGCCATCCGGGTTTGCTGGGCATCCAGGCCGGTTTTGGCCACCCATAATGCTCTTTCTGTCATGACAACCTCCTGACTGACATTTTTTTGTCTTATCAGGAGTAATGCATAAATTATGCCATTTGCATCAATTTGGCGGAAACCCCGGCATTGTCATCGATGGTTTTCATGACCTTGGTTTGCAATTCGAAATTGCGCGACAGCTCTATCATTTCCACCATGGCCGACATGGCATTGACATTACTGCCCTCCAGCGCGCCCTGAATCAGGTTGACATTGGCGTCGGCCGCTGCCGGCGGACCGCCGGCCTGCTTCAGATGCATCAGGCCGTCGTCGCGTTTTTCCAGATTCTGGTTGCCGGGATTGACTAATTTGATGCGTTCCAGCACCACCAGATTGGTCGAATTGGCGCCCTGCGGAATCATGCTGATGGTGCCGTCGCGGCCGATTTCGACCTTTTGCGCCGGCGGTATGGCAATCGCTTGCCCATTTTCGTTCAACAACTGCCGGCCGGCGCCGTTTTCCAGCAAGCCCTGCGGGGTGATGCGCAAATCGCCGGCCCGGGTATAGGCTTCCGAGCCATCCTTGGCCCGCACCGCAAACCAGCCGTCGCCGTTGATGGCTAAATCCAAATCCCGCCCGGTGGTTTGGATGCCGCCGGACGACAAATCGCTGCCGGGACGTTCCGTCATGCTGTAGACTCGGGAAGGATAGCCGGGACCGAAAGCCGGCATTGCGCGAAACTGTTCGAAATCCTGCTTGAAGCCCACGGTCTGGGTATTCGCCATGTTATTGGCGTTAGCGGTTTGCGCAAGCAAGGTCTGCTTGGCGCCGTTCATGGCGATATAAAGGCTACGGTCCATGATCGCTCTCCCTTATCAGATATTGAGTATGGCCTGCATGATCTGGTTTTCGGTGGTGATGGTTTGGGCATTGGCCTGATAATGTTGCTGGGCCACGATCAAATTCACCAGTTGCGCCGCCAGATCGACGTTGGATGCCTCCAACGCGCCGGATTGAATGGTACCGAAATTGTTACCGCCGGCTTCGCCCCGAATCGGCTCGCCGGAATTGGCGCTCTGTCCCCAGGTGGTATCGCCGAGCTTGGCCAAACCATTCACATTGGGAAAACGCGTCAAGGCCACCTGCCCCACCGTTGTCGAACCGCCGTTACTGAAACGGGCAAAGATCACGCCTTCGTCATCGATATCGATGCCGGTCAGCCGCCCGGCCGGCAAGCCGTTTTGCGACATTTCGTTGACGCTGAACTTCTGCTGCACTTGGGTCGACCCTACATAACTGATAGCGGAAATATCAATGGGCGCGGCGCCGTTATTGGGATCGAATGTCGGACTCATGGCAAATATCGAAGCGGTGTCGTCCACCAATTTACCGGCATCGTTGAACACCAGGGTTCCGGTACCGACCGGTGTCTTGACGACCGAGGTCGGATCGGCGCCGCTCAGTACCGGGTCGCTCATAAAATGATAAACATCCCAGTTGTTGTCGGCGGTTTTGACAAAGTAGCTTGTCAAAATATGCGGGGAACCTAGCGAATCGTAAACCGTCACCGAGGTTTGGCTGTTATAACTGCCATTGGTATCCGGGTTGGCGGTATCGAACGCCACCGTGGGCGGTTCATCCTGAGAATTCAGATTGACCACCATTTTTACGCTATCGGTTGCCGATGGCAGGCCGGTCAATGTATTGATTTGTACCGGTTTGGTAACGCCGACGCTAAAACCGTCCGAGACTTTGGTACCATTCGGCTGATACACCAACAAAGCCGCGCCCTGGTTGTTCACCAGATAACCGTCCTTATCCAGTTTGAACTCGCCCGCCCGCGTATACGATAGGTTATTGATATCCTGAGGACTTTTTGCCAGGGTAAAAAAGCCCTCGCCACTGATGGCCAGATCCAGATTGTTTTCGGTAAACGCCAAATTCCCCTGATTGAACTGCTGGGCGACATTGGCTACCCGCACGCCCGCGCCGGGCTGAATACTGCTGACCCCGCCCAGACTGGAGGCGTAAACGTCGGCGAATTCGGAACGCGAACGCTTGAAGCCGACGGTATTGGCATTGGCAATATTGTTACCGGTCACCGCCAGATTATTGGATGCGGCGTTCAAGCCGCTTAATGCTGTTGTAAAGGCCATGACTGTCTCCCACTTATAAGATTTGTTTGATCTGATTGAATTTAACCGGGTCCAGCCCCGTCAGGTTGATTTGCAGGGCACTGTTGCCGCTACCCATGGTGACGCTCTTCACCAGCGACTTGATATTGGTTGCCAATGCGGTGTTTTTGCCGTCGATATCCGCTTGCACCCGTATGTCGTAAACGCCCGGATTGGCAAACTGCCCGTTGCCGTCCATGCCGTCCCAACTGAAGGGTGTCGAACCCGCCGGCTGGGAACCCAGGTTGAGTTCGCGCACGGTTTCGCCGGTTTGCGGATTGAGTATGCTGACTTTCACGCTGGCTGAACTGCTGGGTAAATCGAAGTCGCCGGACACCGTGCCTCCGGCCGAGAGCAATGCCTGCCGACCGGGCGCGGAAACATAGCGCCCAACCAATCCCGCCGCCTGTAATGCCTGATTGGAGCTGATACTGCCGGCAAAATCCTTGAATGAGGCTTGTAAATCCTGAATGCCCGACACGGTGCTGAACTGCGCCATCTGACCGAGAAACTCGCCGTTTTCCATCGGTTTCATGGGGTCTTGGTGAGTCAACTGGGTGGTCAACAATTTTAAAAATTGTTCCTGTCCCAGGGTTTGTTTTTGTTGGGTCTGGGTAGCGGTGGTCGCCAGACCCAGATTTTTGAAGGTGTCTATTGTGTTAGTGCTCATGACTCATCCTCACTGTCCCATGCGTAAAGTTTGCAAGATCAGTTCCTTGGCGGTGTTCAAGACTTCCGCATTGTTCTCGTAGGAACGCGAGGCCGACATCATGTTGGCCATTTCTTCCACCGTATTGACATTGGGTTTATAGATGTAGCCCAACTCATCCGCCATCGGATGGTTGGGCGCATATTCCATAATCGGCGGTGCCTGATTCTCAACCACCCCCAGCACATTGACGCCGCCGGCGGCATTATCTTTCCGCATGATGTTGTTCAACTCGGTGGCAAATACCGGTTGCCTGGACTTGTATACCTCATCCAGACTGCTGCTGATGCTGTTGGCGTTGGCTATATTGCTGGCAACCAAATTCAGGCGCAGATTTTGCGCATTCATGCCGCTACCGGCAATGTTAAAAATGTTCATGGAAGGCATGGTTATTCTCCGCGTATGGCTGACATCAACCCTGAAAATTTACCGTTGATAAAACGTAAGCTGGCTTGGTATTGCAAGGCGTTTTCGGCATATTTGGCTTGCTCGATATGCGCTTCCACCGTGTTGCCGTCCAAGGAGGCCTGCTGGGGATTTCGGTAAAGCAAATCGGCTCCCAACGTGGTTTGCGGCCCGGCCAGATGCCCTGTCCGGGTCTGCTCCATGCGACCCGCCTTGTCGACGGTCTGCGAGAGCACGGATTTGAAATCCAGATCCCTTGCCTTGTAATCCGGGGTATCCACATTGGCCAAATTGGCCGCAAGGATTTCGCTGCGTTTTTCCCGCAAGGCCAGGGCCTGCGGATGAATACCCAGCGCGTTGTTGAAATTGATTGCCATGTTCGCCACCTCCTGTTTTACAAAACAAAAGCATTGATCATGCCATGGCAATTATTTCGCTTTTTTTCAATCGCTTAAAAAATTTGATCGGCAATTTTGGCGTCAAAAATACGCTGGCGGCACAAAGCGGCAAAAAATTTCCGCCGTAACTGAATGTCAATATTCTGGCGGCTTGCCGTGAGCGAAGGTTGGTGGTTGCGGGGATATAACAGAGGAAACTCGAGCGGAATACGCAAGCGGGCATAATTTGCCTACTCACCCATGTCCGGAAAACTGAATCGATAACCCATGAATTTTTGCTACCAAATCTTCACGGGTTGAAAAATAGCCTGACTGGACCGCCCTAGGATTTTAAGGAGGATCACGGCCGAGAGGTTACGCGATGCCCTCTACCGTTGGCACAAACCTATCGCGCAATGGGGAATCGGATTCAATGCAATAATGTGTCCGCGTCAAACGGAATGGTACGTACGTAACTGCTTTTGGATTGCCGTCAACAGGGAATCGGGGTCAAACTTGGCTAAAAACTCGTTGGCTCCCACTTTTTGCACCATGGCGGTATTAAAGACACCGCTCAGCGATGTATGCAATATCAGATAAATATCACGCATGGCGGGATCGCTTTTGATTTTGGTGGCCAGGGTATAGCCATCCATGCGCGGCATCTCCACATCGGAAATAATCATGGCGTAACGATCCTGAATCCTGACCCCTTCGGCAACCAATTGGGTCAAATGCTCCCAGGCTTCCAGACCGTCCTTAAGCGTCGTGCACTCGATGCCGATTTGTTCGCATACTCTCTTGACTTGATTGCGCGCCACCGAGGAATCGTCCACCACAAGGACATGATCGTTCTTACCGGACACTTCCGCATCTATGGTTTCGGCCGCCGCTTCATCCCGACCGCCAATCACCTCCTTCATTACTTTTTCAACGTCGATCACTTCGATCAGCTCGCCGTCCACATTGGTGACGGCCGTCAGGTAACTTTCGCGACCCGCGCCGGTCGGCGGCGCCTTGACCTGCTCCCAGCCTATATTGATGATGCGGTCGACCGAGCCGACCATAAATCCCTGGATGGAACGGTTGTATTCGGTGACGATGACATAAGCCCCTTCTTCGCGGGACAACGGCCGCATACCGATAGCCATTGACAAATCCAGCACCGGTATGGTTTTTCCGCGTAAGTGAGCCACTCCGCAAATGACGGAATGCGAGTTGGGAATTTGGGTCAATGGCGGACACTGAATGACTTCCTGCACCTTAAACACGTTGATGCCGAAACGTTGCCGGCTTGCCAGTTTGAACAACAGCAACTCAAAGCGATTATGCCCCGCCAGTTTGGTACGCTGATCAACGCCCTCTAAGACTCCAGCCATAAATACCCCCTCAAAATAATGATTGAAAGAATTATAGCCACTTTGGATTGGCGGACTGCCAATAATTTTTTGGTATGTTTTCTGCTTGAAGGTGCCTAGAGTCAATAAACCGACATTCGCCATGAAAATAATCAACTTATCGTTCTGCCTGCTGCTGTTTGCAAGCCCGTTGACCGAGTCTGCGTCGTTTCAATCGCTACCCGCGATGCAGGACGCCGTACAAAATTTCGTGCAATCGTCGTTGGACCCCGCCGGCCAATATCAACTTAGCGCTGCCCAAATCGACCCGCGCCTGCAGTTGCCAAACTGCACCGAAAACCTGCAGATATTTTCTCAGTCCGGCAATGTCAAACCCGGCCGCAATACCATTGGCATCAGCTGCCCAGGCGCCGAAAACTGGACAATTTACAGCACGGTGGCGGTCAAATCGTTCGAAGCCGTTTTGGTTCTGGCAAAACAACTCAACAGAAACGACAGAATCGGGCCGGAGCATTTCACTATCGAAACCAGGGATGCTTCCATGCTACAACCCGGATATCTGACGGACCCCAACGATATCATCGACAAACAGGCCACCCGCTTTATTCCGGTAGGCAGCGTACTCTATCGCTCGCATTACAGCGAACCCACCCTGGTCAAACGGGGCGAACGCGTCAGCATTCAATCCGGCAAACCCGGTTTATTGATCACATCGACGGGCGTCGCCATGACCGATGGCATAAGAGGACAAAGAATCAGTGTAAAAAATGTTACGTCGCAACGCGTGATTCAAGCCACGGTCGTCAACCTTGGCTTGGTAAACGTCTATTTACAATAATTAAATTAAAGGATGCCGCCATGATGCCGTTAAAAGACATATCCCAATT
Organism: Methylomonas subterranea; assembly: GCF_024505185.1. Taxonomy (GTDB): domain Bacteria; phylum Pseudomonadota; class Gammaproteobacteria; order Methylococcales; family Methylomonadaceae; genus Methylomonas; species Methylomonas subterranea. Next base: position 78,284 of record NZ_JANIBJ010000001.1, on the reverse strand, counting down.
TTTGCTAGAGATACCGTCATGGCTATTCAATCCATCAACAATGTCACGACCAATGTTGCCGCGCAAACCAAACCGGTCGGCAAAAACCCGCTTGAGTCCTCCAAGCAAGGCAATCCCGCAACCGACGTCGATACCGTCAACATTTCCACGGCGGATGGCATCAAAAAGGCAGTGGATGCAAGCAACTCCGCTCCCGTTGTCAATGAAAGCCGCGTTGCCGAAATAAAAGCAGCCATACAAGCCGGTAACTACAAAATCGACCCGGACCATGTTGCGGAAAAAATGATGCAACTGGAAACAAAACTAGCCAACTCGACATGACGCCATGATAGAAAAAACTTTTCCCATCACAGAAAAATTGTTATCGAACGGGCTCAAATCGGCTCAAAAGTTGTTCGAACTACTTAACGCCGAGTCCGAACAATTGAAATCCCGATCCAATCCGACCACTATAAACGCACTCGCCACGCACAAGAAAGATGTGGTTGTCCAGCTGGAGCAATTTTCCAAACAGTTGGGCCAAGTTTTGGCGACGGAAAAACTGCCGCTTAACCAAGACGGTGTCCAAAACTACCTCACCAAAGCCAAGGCAAACGGTTTCAATATTGCCCAAGCCCATGGGCAGTGGCTCAACATCACCCAACTCACCATAAACTGCCGCGCCTTGAACGAAAAAAACGGCGCCAGCATAGACATGCTGAGTCGTCACGCCCAACGAGCCCTGCAGGTTCTGCGCGGCAAGTCGCAACTGGCAACGACTTACGGACCGGACGGCAGTACGCGTAGCGAGTTATTTTCACACACGCTCATTTCGGTGTAGACTGCGACCAACTTCCCTTCCAGACCGTTTCAGCATGTTCAATAAAATCAGGGGCCTGTTTACCAAAAGGATTGATAACGAAATCGAGGACTCCGATGATCTCTCGCCTTTTGAAAACCCCAACTTCATCACGTCGCCGGACAAAATCGTCAATTTGCTATCGGAAATAGAGCAAAGCTCGCCGCTGTGCACCGTACAGATCGACGGCGCGCCGCAGGAATATAATTCATCCATATTGGGAATAAAAACCGAAAAGAATCTGATCATTTTGGATGAACTGATTCCCAAGGAAGGCAATACCGTCCTACAGGACACCCGCTCCTTAAAGCTATCCACCTTTCACAAAGGAATACATTTATCCTTTAACCTGTCCGACATCGAAATGGGCCACTCGCGCGGCATTTCGTATTACAAAAGCGCGCTGCCCGATAGAATTTTTTACCCGCAACGCCGGCGCTCTCCACGCATAGAAATCAGCTCGATCGATATTGCATTCACCGGCGTCTCCGAACGCACCGGCATGTCGGTCAGCGGATATCTGTTCGATTTGTCGCGCGGCGGTGCCGGTATCGATTTGCCGGTAAATCGCGCGCGCATACAACGTGGCGACATAATAAAAAACTGTCAAATCAATTTTGAAGACTACCAAATGGACTTTGATTTTTCAGTACGTTTCGTTAAACCCGGCTTCCCTAATCAAGCCAAGGTCCAAGTGGGCGGTTTTTTTGAAAACCTATCCAGCAAAAGCCAATCAAAATTATCGTATTTCATCACGTCGCTGGAACGCGTGGAAATCAGAAAACAAAAAAATTAACCCAGCTCCCTGTGTTAAAATTTGCACCGAGTCCCGGTAGCTCAGCAGGATAGAGCAGCCCCCTCCTAAGGGGCAGGTCGGACGTTCGAATCGTCTCCGGGACGCCATCGGCGCATGGAAATAGGCCCTTTTTCGGCAGTGCCTGTTAAACCTTCCCGCCAAATATCTCAGCTCTTCATGACTGCCTCAACCGCATTAGATTGCCCTCACCCCCAAAGCCCAACATTTAACGGCATTCCGCTAAGGTTTGCGTTAAAATGCACGGTTTTTTATCGGCTTCCGCGGAATCACCGACGGACACCAGACCATTAATAAAGACGGCAAAAGCCGCATTGATGCACCGGAGTTAAAAGCTATGCGTATCATCCTGTTAGGAAGCCCAGGTTCGGGTAAAGGCACACAGGCCCAATTCATTACCGAAAAATTCGCCATTCCGCAAATTTCCACCGGCGACATGCTGCGGGCCGCTGTACGCGCTGGCACGCCATTGGGCGTGGAAGCCAAAAAAGTCATGGATGCCGGCGGATTGGTGTCGGACGACATTATCCTGGGCTTGATCAAGGAACGCATCGCCCAGGACGATTGTAAGAACGGTTATTTGCTGGACGGTTTCCCGCGCACCATTGCCCAGGCCGAAGGCCTGGAAAACATGGGCGTGGAACTGGACTTTGTGGTCGAGATCGCGGTGGACGACGAAGAAATCATCAAACGCATGAGCGGCAGACGCGTGCACATGGCCTCCGGCCGTAGTTACCACGTGGTATTCAACCCGCCGAAAACCGAGGGACTCGACGACGTCACCGGCGAACCGCTGATTCAACGCGACGACGATACCGAAGAAACCGTGCGTAAACGTCTGGACGTCTATCACGCTCAAACCAAACCGCTGGTAAGCTTCTATTCGGCGCCCGGCCAGAAAGCCAAATTCGCCAGCATCGCCGGGGTCGGCTCGGTCGGCGACATTACCGCCAAAGTATTCGCGGTATTGAATTAAACCATCGTAGGGTACGCATTGCGTACCTTTAAGCTTTCGGTACGCGTATCCGAATGGGTATAAATGCGTACCCTATCCAAGAGAAACCAATATGGCAGGTAAAACCTTATACGACAAACTTTGGGACGACCATGTCGTCCATACCGAAGACGACGGCTCGTGCCTGATTTATATCGACCGGCAATTGCTGCACGAAGTGACCTCGCCGCAGGCTTTCGAAGGCTTGCGCCTATCCGGACGCAAACCCTGGCGCATCGCCCGCAATCTGGCGGTCGCAGACCACAACATCCCCACCACGGATAGAGCCAAAGGCATTGCCGACCCGGTTTCGCGCCTGCAGGTGGAAACCCTGGAAAGCAACTGCAAGGAATTCGGCATCACCGAATTCCATATGAGCGACATCCGCCAAGGTATCGTACATGTGGTCGGACCGGAACAAGGCGCCACCCTGCCCGGCATGACCGTGGTCTGCGGCGACTCGCATACCTCGACTCACGGCGCCTCGGCTGCATTGGCTTTCGGCATCGGCACCTCGGAAGTCGAGCATGCGCTGGCGACTCAGTGTCTGGTGCAGAAAAAAGCTAAAAACATGCTGATCAAGGTCAACGGCAAGGCCGGCCCCGGCGTCACCGCCAAGGACATAGTGCTAGCCATCATCGGCCAGATCGGTACCGCCGGCGGCACCGGCTACACCATCGAATTCGGCGGCGAAGCCATTCGCGAGCTGAGCATGGAAGGCCGGATGACGGTCTGCAACATGGCCATCGAAGCGGGCGCCCGCGCCGGCCTGATCGCTTGCGACGAAAAAACCATCGAATTTTACCGCGACCGTCCTTACGCCCCCAAAGGCGACGACTGGAACATGGCGGTACGCTACTGGGAAAAACTGCATTCGGACCCGGACGCCAAATTCGACAAGGTCATAGAGTTCGACGCCGCCGCCATCAAACCGCAGGTCAGCTGGGGCACGTCGCCGGAAATGGTATTACCGGTCGACGCCAGCGTTCCCGATCCCGCGCGGGAAACCGACCCGGTCAAACGCCAAAGCATAGAGCGAGCCCTGCAATACATGGGTCTGAAAGCCGGCCAGAAAATCACCGACATCAAGTTGGACAAAGTCTTTATCGGCTCCTGCACCAATTCGCGCATCGAGGACTTGCGCGCGGCGGCGGCGGTCATCAAGGGCCGTAAAAAAGCCGACTCCGTCAAGCAGGTGCTGATCGTACCGGGTTCCGGCCTGATCAAGCAGCAAGCCGAAGCGGAAGGCCTGGATAAAATTTTTACCGCCGCCAACTTCGAATGGCGCGAGCCGGGTTGTTCGATGTGTCTGGCCATGAACGCCGACCGCCTGGAAGCCGGCGAGCATTGCGCATCCACCTCGAACCGTAATTTCGAGGGGCGTCAGGGTTATGGCGGACGCACCCATTTGGTCAGCCCCGCCATGGCGGCCGCCGCCGCGATTGCCGGTCACTTTGTTAACGTCGCGGAGGACGCATCATGAGAGCATTTACCACGTTGACCGCCCTGGTGGCGCCATTGGACAGAGCCAATGTCGATACCGACGCGATCATTCCGAAACAGTTTTTGAAATCCATCCGCCGCGCCGGATTCGGCCCCTACTTGTTCGACGAATGGCGTTATCTGGATCGCGGCGAGCCCGACATGGACTGCGCCAACCGGCCATTGAACAAGGATTTCGTGCTGAACCAGCCGCAATATCACGGCGCGCAAATTCTGTTGACGCGGGAAAACTTCGGTTGCGGCTCATCGCGCGAACACGCTCCATGGGCGTTGGAAGATTACGGTTTCAGAGCGGTTATCGCCCCTAGCTTTGCCGATATCTTTTTCAACAACTGTTTTAAAAACGGCATTTTACCCATCGTGCTGCCGGCGGAAACCGTCGATCGGCTATTCAGGGAAATGGCGGACGGTTACCAACTGACCATAGACCTGCAAAGCCAAACCATCACCACGCCCGCCGGCCAACAAATCGGATTCGACGTGGATGAAAATCGCCGTTACCGCTTGTTGAACGGCTTGGACGATATCGCCTTGTCGCTGCAGCATGCCGATAAAATCAAAGCCTATGAAACCGAACGCGCCAAACGCGCGCCCTGGTTGTTTCAAGACGCATAAGTAACGGATACGGGCATGGCAAAAAAAATCGCCGTTTTGGCGGGAGACGGGATCGGCCCCGAGATTGTCGCCGAGGCCGTCAAGGTATTGAGCTTTTTAAATACCGACATGGCCCTGGGGCTTAGTTTCGAAACCGCCTTGGTCGGCGGTGCCGCTTACGATGCCTTCGGCACCCCGCTGCCGCAGCAAACCCTGAATCTGTGCAAAAACGCCGAAGCCGTTTTGCTGGGCGCGGTGGGCGGTCCCAAATGGGAAGCGTTACCGCATGCGGTGCGCCCCGAACGCGGCTTGCTGAGCATTCGTTCGGAACTGAACCTGTTTTCGAATCTGCGGCCGGCGATTCTGTACCCGCAACTGGTCGGGGCCAGCACCCTAAAACCGGAGGTGGTGTCCGGCCTGGATATCATGATAGTCCGCGAATTGACCGGCGGCATTTACTTCGGCCAACCGCGCGGCATCCGCTTATTGGAAAACGGCGAGCAACAAGGCTTCAACACCCTGGTATACAACGAGTCGGAAATCCGCCGCATTGCCCATTCAGCTTTTAAAACCGCGCAAAAACGTCATAAAAAGCTGTGTTCGGTGGATAAAGCCAATGTACTGGAAGTCACCGAACTGTGGCGACAGGTGGTCACCGAGGTCGGCAAGGATTATCCGGATGTGCAATTAAGTCATATGTACGTCGACAATGCCGCCATGCAACTGGTGCGGGCACCCAAGCAGTTCGACGTCATCGTTACCACTAACATGTTCGGCGATATTTTGTCCGACATTGCAGCGATGTTGACCGGATCGATCGGCATGCTACCTTCGGCCTCGCTGGACGCCAACGGCAAGGGCATGTACGAACCGATACACGGTTCGGCGCCAGACATTGCCGGCCAGGGCATTGCCAACCCACTGGCCACCATTTTATCGGTCGCCATGCTGCTGCGTTATACCTTAAACCAACCGGAAGCGGCCGAACGCATCGAACAAGCCGTCAACACGGCGCTGGATGCCGGCGCCAGAACCCCGGATATTTATTCGGATGGCACGACCCAAGTCAGCACCTCGGGCATGGGCGATGCCGTACTCAACGCTTTAAAAGGATAAACGCTATGTCCAAAACTTACGATGTTGCCGTTGTCGGCGCGACCGGCGCGGTCGGCGAAACCATGATAAGCATCCTGGAAGAACGCAATTTCCCGGTAGGCACGCTGTACGCGTTGGCCAGCGAACGTTCGGCCGGCAAACGGATTCCGTTCAAGGGTGGTTCCGTGGTGGTGCAAGACTTGGCCGGTTTCGACTTTTCCAAGGTGCAAATCGGCCTGTTTTCGCCCGGCGCCTCCGTTTCGGCCGAGTATGCTCCCAAGGCGGCGGCGGCTGGTTGCGTGGTGATAGATAACACCTCGCAATTCCGTTACGACGACGACATTCCACTAGTGGTGCCGGAGGTTAATCCGGAAAAAGTCGCGGACTATAAAAATCGCGGCATTATCGCCAATCCGAACTGCTCTACCATCCAAATGCTGGTGGCGTTAAAACCCATTTACGATGCAGTCGGCATCAGCCGCATCAATGTGGCGACTTACCAAGCGGTTTCCGGCACGGGCAAGGAAGCTATCGAAGAACTGGCCAGCCAAACCGCCAACCTGCTGAATGCCAAACCGGTTGAGGCCAAGGTTTATCCAAAACAGATCGCCTTCAACTGCTTGCCGCAAATCGATGTATTCATGGACAACGGCTATACCAAGGAAGAAATGAAAATGGTCTGGGAAACTCGAAAGATCATGGGCGATGCCGATATCCTGGTAAATCCCACCGCCGTGCGGGTGCCGGTGTTCTTCGGCCATTCCGAAGCGGTGCACATCGAGACCAAGCAAAAAATTTCCGCTGACCGGGTACGGGAACTGCTATCGGCCGCTCCCGGCGTCACGGTTTTGGATGAGCGCGAGAATGGCGGCTACCCTACCGCCGTAACCGAATCGTCCGGCCACGACGACGTCTACGTCGGCAGAATTCGCGAGGACCTCTCGCACCCTAACGGGATTGATTTGTGGGTGGTGAGCGATAATGTCAGAAAGGGCGCCGCCTTGAACAGTGTGCAAATAGCCGAGGTGCTGGTAAAAAATTACATCTAGTCTAAGATTAGCAAACATCTTTAATGAGTCGGACAAAATGCATCTGATCGATCGTGCCGAGGTAATCCCAGTGAAGGACAAGAATGTGAAGCACATAACTAAAACTTTAGCGGTTGTATCGTTGCTGATACCAATGAGCGCACAACCGCTGGGTATCGGTGACATTCAATTGCATTCCGCCCTCAACCAGAAACTTAACGCCGAAATTCATCTGCGCTTGGCGGCGGGCGAAAACCCCGCCGACGTCACGGTAAAACTGGCGCCTCCGGAAAAATTCGATCAAGCCGGCGTTCCCTGGAATTATTTTTTATCCAAGATCAAATTCAACCCCGTGGTGCAGGCCGACGGCTCCATCATCGTCAAAGTCACTTCCAGGGAACCTTTGACCGAACCATTCTTAGATTTTTTACTTGAAGTCACTTGGCCGCAAGGCAGCCAATACCGAGAGTTTACCGTTTTGATCGATCCGCCCGAGGCCTATCGGGCGCCCGCGCTACCCAGCACGGCGGGTAGCGATTATCGGCTGGAAGCGCTCGAAGACTATGTCGCTCCCACCCGCAAGCCCAAACCCGCCAGAACCGGCGCTCGTCGGGATACCGCCGCAAACATCACGCCGCAAACGCCAAGCAGCGGCGAATACGGCCCGACCCGAACCGCCGATACCTTGTGGCGAATAGCCAATCAGCTGGGCAACGAACGCGGCGTACCCACCAGTCAAATGATGGCTGCCCTGTTTAATGCGAATCCCGAGGCGTTCAACCACGGCAACATTGACTCGCTGAAAACAGGCATGGTATTGAAGATACCGGAGACCGAAGCCATTTTGCAATCCTCCGGCAAACGTGGCGAGATTAAACCGCGCAAACCCGCCGCTGAAACCGTAGCCGGCGCCAAGGCTTTGGAACTCGTCGCACCCAGCGACACCAAGATCACCGACAGTGCTGTTGCGGGCGGCAAGGTAAAACCGGGCGGCGATGGAAACGCGACTACCGAAGGAACCGGCGGCGGAACGGCCGACGGCAAGGACCTCGATTTACAAAGCCGTATCGACCGGCTCGAACAACAGCTAAACATGATGCAGCAATTGCTGGCCTTGAAGGACCAACAATTGGCAACCCTACAACATAAAGACCAAGATAGCGCCCAACAGCAGGCAGAGAGCACCCAAGTTCCACCCGCGCAACCCGCGGAACCAAGCCCTCCCCCTCCCCCCGCTCCAGCCGAGCCCGCTGCCCCCGAGCAAGCAAGCGTTCCCGCTCCAACGGCTGAACCGCCGGTTACCGCCGCGCAGCCGGAAGCACCGGTCGAAATTAAACCGGCCCCCGTCCCCGCTCCGCCCAAACCGGTCAGGCCGACACCTCCGCCTCCGGCGCCGATTGTGGTTGAAGAAGAAAGCTTCCTGTCTTCTCCCAGTTACTCGATGGTCATCGGCGGACTGAGCGTCGGCATCATGGGTTTGCTGGGGTGGTTGTTATGGCGGAAACGAAAAATCGAGAGCCAAACCAACACCGAAAGCATGTTCGCCTCCGCTAGCCAGATCAAAATGCCGGATGCCGACAGCAGCTTGGCGGTGCCGGTCATGGATATCAACAGCACCGGCGCTTACGATGTCGGTACCGTCGGCGAAAGTTCGTTTATCAGCGACTTCACCCCCAGCGATTTCGAAGCTTTCGACACCGATCAGAACGATATCGATCCCATGTCGGAAGCGGATGTTTATCTGGCCTATGGCCGTTACCAACAGGCCGAGGATTTAATCCGCCATGCGATAAAAGACCAACCGGAAAAAGACGATTACAAGCTGAAGCTGCTTGAAATTTTCTACGCCAACGAGAATAGAGAGCGTTTCGCCGAATACACGCAAGAGCTGGCCGACGCGGGTAAGAATGCCGATAGAGCGTTCTGGAGCAAGGTAACGGATATGGCCAAGGAGATCATACCGGAATCGGCCTTGTTCGGCGGCAGCGTCCCTCAACATAAGCCCGCCCCGGTATCGGACGACATTGCGGCAAACAACTTGCTGGACAGAGAACCCGCGCACTTTGAAACCACGGACGATTTAAGCGACCTGGAAACCCCGGCCTTGCCGGACATGGAATTGATGGACGAGATAAATTCCGAATTGGCTGAAATGCAATTGACTCTGCCAGAGGAACCCGATCACGGCAGCCTGGATTTTGACCTTGGTTCGTTCGAACAAGCCGAAAGCGAATCGAAACCCAAAGACGAGCTTGCGGAACCCGCGCCCGATATCGAAACGATAGATTTTGATTTAAGCGGCCTGCAGCCCGATAGCGCCGACGAGGAAAAAACCAAGGCCAGCGAAACCCTGGAAAGTTTCGATTTCAACTTTGAACTTGATTCGGCAACCGATGCGGCCGGCGACAAAACAAGGCCGGATGAAGATAAGCTGGATTTGGCCAGCCTGGAAAGTTTCGAATTTCCGGAGTTCGCGGAAGAAGAACCCAAAAAGACCCCGGTTGAACCAGTCAGCGAAACTTTAACTAGCGGCTCGGACGAATTTGACTTTAATTTTGACTTTGAAACCCCCGCCAGCAAAAGTCTGGACGATGACATGGATTTCGGGGTTGCCGATTTAACCGACATGGATGAATTCGAAACCAAGATCGATTTGGCAAAAGCCTATATCGATATGGGCGATGCCGAGGCGGCAAGAACCATCGCCACCGAAGTATTGGCAAAAGGCAGCCCGGAACAAAAACAAGCCGCCCAAGCCATATTGGATGAGCTGAACTAGACTCCAGCAATCCGCGGCGAATGGTTGGCAATTTAAAGCGCCGACCATTCGCCATCTTTTGGCAACGCTGTCATGGATTTGACGAAACGGCCTTCAGGCTTCGGCCAATAACTCTATCCAATGCACCACCGGCAGAGCGGATTTTTCCCGCAACTGCAACCAGCAGCCGATATTGGCGGTTGCAATCAGTTCCGGCCGACCGGCTTGCAATGCCTGGATCTTGGCCGCCCGCAAGCGGCCGGATAATTCCGCTTGCAGCAAGGCGTAACTGCCCGCCGATCCGCAACACAAATGCCCATCCGCAACCGGCGTAAGTTCAAAGCCCAAGCCAAGCAATACTTTTTCCACCACGCCGTTTAACGCTTGACCGTGCTGCAAAGTACAGGGCGAATGAAAAGCTATCCGCCGCGCCGCGGGTTTAAATACCGATAGTTCTTCGGCCGATAGAATTTCGCCGATGTCCTTGGCTAAACCCGAAATACGGGCCGCTTTTTCGGCGTACAAGGGATCATGTTTTAACAGTTCGGCATAATCCTTAACGGTGACGCCGCAGCCGCTTGCCGTCGTGACGATGGCCTCCACGCCCTTTTCGACCTCGGGCCACCAGGCATCGATCAGGCGCCGCATACTGTTCAGACCGGCCGGCTGATCGTTCAAGTGATAGGCCAGCGCGCCGCAACATTCGGCGGCGGGCGTATCCACCAGACTGATGGCCAACCTATCCAGCACCCGGGCGGTCGCGGCATTGATACTCGGGGCCAATGCCGGCTGCACGCAACCTTCCAGGAGCAGCATGCGCCTTGAATGCCGGCTTGCCGGCCGGCGCGAAACGGCTTGCAACGACGGCGGCATGTTTTTAAATCGTCGCGGCAACAGCGGACGGCATATTCTGGCGACTGCCAGCAGACGGGCAAACCGCTGCGGCACCGGCAAAGCGAATAACAACAACCAGCGTAGCAGACGCTGATGCCAGACGCGCGACACCTGCTGTTCGACCAACCCCCGGCCAATGTCCAACAAACGGCCGTATTCCACACCGGACGGACAGACGGTTTCGCAGGCCCGACAGGTCAAGCAGCGGTCCAAGTGCTGTTGGGTCGCCCGAGTGGCGGTGTTGCCTTCCAAGACCTGTTTGATCAGATAAATCCGTCCGCGCGGCCCATCCTGTTCATCACCCAGCAATTGATAGGTCGGACAACCGGCATTGCAAAACCCGCAGTGTACGCAATGGCGCAAAATGGCCTCGGCCCGCCGGCCTTGGGCTGTTTGTTTAATGAAATCGGCGAATTGGGTCTGCATGGTTTACTCTGAAAGTAAAATATTGGGAAAGGATGCCGCCGGCTAGCCTACACGGACGTATTCACGGCGTCCCTTCCGGCGAGCAATCGCAACTTGGGAGGCTGCTGTCATAGGCAGGGGCGACGCAACGACTTCATGATGGTTAGGAAAACAAACGGCCTGAATTAAATATCGTCAACGGATCGAATGCTTGGCGAATGTTCCGTTGCAAACCGAGCAAACCGCCATCCAGCCGCATCCAATCGCTTTTGTCTTCGCCACGATAACATATGGCATGACCGCCCCGCGCCGAAGCGGCGGCATGTATGGTCTCGGCCGGCATATCGCTGTTTAACCAGCGCAAGGCCCCGCCCCAATCCAGCAAGCCACGCCCGGACAAATTCAACGGCGCGGAGGCCGGCGCCATACCGATACGCCACAAGCTACCGGGCAATTGGAAAAAACTTAAGCGTTGCTCGCGTAAATCATGCCAAAACATATCCCCGTCCGGATCGATATCACCCGCCAATTGGGCTGCCGCCGCTCCGACGGCGGCTTCGGCGCCCGACAGTCTGATGCGCAAAAATTCCCCGTCGAAAGCCATTGCCGAAAGCGGCCAGGGCTGCCCGGATAATTGTTGCATGCGATTTAAGGCCCGCGCTTCGTTAAGTGCGTAAACCAGTGTCAACTCCGTTTCGGGCACGGGCAACACACGCAAGGTTACTTCCAGCAACACGCCCAACGTCCCCAGCGCGCCGACCATTAAGCGCGACACATCGAAGCCGGCCACGTTTTTGATTACCCGACCGCCGAAATTCAATACTTCGCCGCGACCGTTGACGATTTTACAACCCAGCACGAAATCACGGGCACTGCCGGCGAAAGGCCTCCTCGGTCCGGAAAATCCGCAGGCCAACGTGCCGCCCAGGGTAGCCCGGCCGGCATAATCCGGCGGCTCGAATCCCAGCATTTGCCGCTGCCCGGCCAGCAATTCGCTTATCTCCGCCATACGGCTACCCGAGCGCAGCGTGACGACCAGTTCGCTGGGCTGGTAATCGATCACTCCCGAATGTTCCGCCGTGTTTAACACGACATCGGCCGTGCAATGGCCACCGTAAAATGCCTTGCTGCCACCGCCAACAATACGCAAACCTTGACCGGTTTCAATGGCCCGCAACACTTGCCGCACTATTTGCGACTCTCTATCGGTCCCACGCATTAAAACCGCTCCAGGTCCGGATGCGGCAGCCGGCCGCTGTGTACATGCATGCGCCCCATTTCGGCGCACCGATGCAGGCTTGGTATGGCTTTACCGGGATTCAACAAACCCAATGGATCGAAGGCCTGCTTGAGCCGGTGAAACTGCGCCAATTCCGCGGCCCGAAATTGCACGCACATTTGATTCAGCTTTTCATGGCCCACGCCGTGCTCGCCGGTAATGGCGCCACCAACCGCCACGCAAAGCTCCAGTATCCGCCCTCCCAACGCTTCGACTTTTTCAAAGTCGCCCGCCCTATTGGCGTCATACAAAATCAAGGGATGTAAATTGCCGTCGCCGGCATGAAACACGTTCACCACGCTCAAGCCACTGGCTTCGGCCAAGGCACCTATTTGTTGCAGCACATGCGCCAACTGCCCGCGCGGGATGGTGCCATCCATGCAATAGTAATCGCTGGCGATACGGCCTACCGCCGGAAAGGCGGCCTTACGGCCGGCCCAGAAGCGCTTGCGTTCCGTCTCGTCGACAGCCGTCCGAATCTCCGTCGCGGCATGCTGTTGCAACAAACGCCGAGTCCGCCGGCTATCCGCTTCCACCTGCTCGGGCATACCGTCCAGCTCGCAGAGTAAAATCGCCGCCGCCTCCAGTGGATAACCGGCATGGGCAAAGGCTTCGGTTGCGCTTATCGCTGCCTTGTCCATCAATTCCAGGCCGGCCGGCAACAAGCCGTCGGCAATGATCGCCGCCACCGCGGCACCGGCTTGTTCCACCGATGCAAAGGCCGCCAACAGCACCTGCGTCCGCGGTTGCAGCGGCAACAGACGCACGGTTATTTCAACCACCACGCCCAATAAGCCCTCGGAACCTATTGCCAAGGCCAGCAAATCGTAGCCCGGCGTATCCAGGCCGCCGCCGCCCAGCACCAGCAATTCGCCGTCCATGGTGACCAGTTTGATTTGCAATACATTATGCACGGTCAATCCGTATTTCAAACAGTGCACGCCACCGGCATTTTCCGCCACATTGCCGCCTATGCTGCAGGCGATTTGCGAGGACGGGTCCGGCGCATAATACAATCCGTATGGCCTGGCGGCTTCGGAGATGGCCAGATTGCGCACGCCGGGCTGTAGCGTGGCGCGGCGGTTTTCAGGATCAATAGCCAGAATCCGCTGCATTTTACTCAAGCCCAATACCACGGCACCGGCAACCGGCAGCGCTCCGCCGGAAAGGCCGGTGCCGGCCCCGCGCGCGACCACCGGAACGCGATACCGCCGGCACAAAGCCAAAAGTGCTTGAACTTGGTCTACGGTTTCCGGCAGCAGCACCAGTTCCGGCAGCTGGCGATAAGCCGCCAAGGCGTCGCATTCATACACTCGCAGGGATTCCGTATCGGCAATCACCTGTCGGTCGCCGAGCAGATCCCGGCATTTTTGTATAAAGGCGCTGGATAATGGCATGGTCGACGATAGAAAAACGCTTGTTGAAAAAGACACACGGATAACTCCGGACCCGTGGACGGCATGGGCGGAAAATATACGCCAAACCCGCGCGGTTTGTTTTTGTTTAGCAAAATTTCATCGTGTATCATGGCAGGCTAACGGTTGAATACCCGCACAGCATATTTTTGGGCAGCCGCAACAACAGGCCCCATAAATACCGGACAAATCATAAATTTATGAAAATTCTTAATATTTTTTTCAAAAACATCAATTCTCTGGAAGGCGAGGGGCGGGTTTATTTCGATCAGGGTCCGATTGCCGACAGCGGGGTGTTTGCCATTACCGGTCCGAACGGATCCGGCAAATCCAGCATTCTGGATGTCATCACCCTGGCTCTTTACGGCGAAACCTTTCGCTTCGACAGACCCGCCGCGCATGTGATGACCAAGCAAACCAGCGACTGTTTCGCTCAGGTTGAATTCGCATTGGGCGAGAATAAATACCGTTCGACCTGGTGGACGAAGCTCAGTGATACCTCGGACCAGGCCGTTGCGTTGTTGCCGAAGATGACCCTGACCAAGCTGAACGGCGAAGAATTATTACTGGCGGAAACCCCCAATCAAGTCCGCCACCGCATCGCCGAACTGACCGGCATGGACTTTCACCGGTTCGGCAAATCCATCGTATTGCCGCAGGGCGATTTTGCCGCCTTCCTGCATGCGCTGGACAGCGAACGGATGGATATTCTGGAAAAAATCAGCGGTACCGATCTATATGCCGACTACCGACAGCAAACCGAAAACCGCTTCCGGCAAGCCCAATCGAATTTAAGCCAATTACAGCAGGATTTAGCCGGTATTCCGCTATTGACGCCGGATACGCTGGAGGCGGCGGCTCACGATCTTGACGATTTCAAACAGCAAGTGGCGGAATTCAAGCAACAGCAAAAGCACAGCCAACGGCAACTCGCCGATTTGCAAAACATTGCCGAGCTGGAGGACAGGCAACAACGGCTTCTGGAGCGGCAACGAAATTTATCCCAAAAAATCGGCCAGTATCGACAAGATTTGCAACGGATCGCGGACGGTCAGCCCGCTCTGCAATTTCGCGCTGAAATCGCCTTGCTGGATGGCAAGCAGGCACTGATAGCACAAAACCAAGCGACACTGGACGCTTACCAAAAGGAATTGAGCCTGCTGCAAAACCAACTTGAGGTGCATTCCAATCCGCTCGGTTTGCCGGTGCCCGACAAATCGCTCAGCGAGCAGAAGCAGATCGTCGACACCCTCAAATTATCGCTTAGCGAATTGAAACTGGAGCTGCCCAGGCAGCGCGAACTGGCGCAATCGATACAACGCCAGATAAGCGATAATCAGACCGCGTTGGCGGAAATCGACCTCTGGTTTCAAGCTCATCAAAGGGATGCCGGCCTGATAAACGACTTTCCCGACGTAGTCCGATTACGCCAACTCAGGGCGCAGCGCGGCGAACTGGGCGGCAAACAAAAAACCCAGGCCACTTGGGCCAAAAACATCACGGCGTCTCTGAATAAAAACAAAACCACGCTGCAAACCACCCGGGAAGATTTAACCGACTTACAACAGCGGATAGAAGCCGATCAGACGAGCCTGCGCGAAATTGCCCAGGGTAAAAGCCCGGAAGAGCTGCAAGAGTTGCGGCAAGAACAACAAGCCCGCGTCAACGACCTGCAAGAGATGTTATCGCTGGCCACCGTCACCGCCAAACTGAGCGACAGGGGGTTATTGAGCTGGCTGGGCATCAAAAAACGCACCGATCTACCGCCCGATGTCAACGAACTGCAAGCCCGTCTGGATGAACTGAGCCAGGAATTGAGCCGTGAAGAGAACATCATCAAAGTCCTCGAACAGGCCCTGCGTAACGAAGCCCTGATCAAAAAAATGGCAGCCGACCGGGCCAAGCTGATAGACGGCAAGCCTTGCTATTTGTGCGGATCGACCAACCACCCCTATGTTCTGAAACCGCCGGTTTTTACCGATGCGAAGAAAGCCCTGGTGGATCAGCGCGGTAAGATACAAGCTCTTAAATCCAGTATCGATATGGCCAGCGCCAAGTTGAAAGCCGCGCAAAAGTTCGACTCGCAACTGTCGGCCAAACAACAACGCCTGCAACAGATGCATTCTCAATGGATCGCGCTGGCCAATCGGCTGAATGTTATGCGCGACGGCATGGATATAGAAAACCTGTCGCTGCAGAAACACCTGTTCACCCAGGAAAACGAAGAGCTGACCAAACTGGGCAATCTGGTCAGCCAACACAGCCAGTTACAACGCAATATCGCCAAGATGAGCGCCGACATAAGCGCCAAACAAGCCCAGCTGACAAAACTGAGCGCCACGGTTCAAGACCTGGAAACCCAATGGGACAACAGGCCGCCGGAATTTGATGAAATCGGCCAACGCTATGAAAAATGCCTCGCGGAAGAAACCGCCCTGATCGAAAAGCTGCAAGCGCAACTGCCCATGCTGGGGGAAAAACTACCGGCAAAAGGCAAGGAAAATGCCTTGTTCGACCGCCTGACCGCTCGACGCCAGGATTATCAGGTGTATTTATTGCGTCAGGAAGGCTTGCAAAAGGACATTGCCGCGCTAAATCAACAACTGCAGGCCTGCGAAGATAAAATCGCCCATTTCCAGCAACAAATAGCCGATAACACCGAGCGCTTGGGGTATCAGAAACAAATGACCCTGCATATCGCCATCATCGAAAAACAAAAACTAATGGTCGATCAGGAACAGCAATTGCGGATTTTGCGCATAGAGCACAAAACCATTCTGCAGACTCTGAGCGACAGGCTGGCGGGCAGCGCCTTTACCTCGGTGGATCAACTGCGGGATACGCTGAATTTGATTGCGCGGGAAGCTGAAATTCGGCAACAGATGGACTCCGAGCTTAAGAATCTGGCGGAAACCGAGCAACAAATCCCGCAACTGAACGCCACGCTTGAAAGCGAGCGGGCGGCCGCGTCGGCTCAAAATCTCGACGAACAAGCCATCGGGCAGACTTTGAAACAAATCAACCAAAGCCTGGATATTGCCGAACAGGAAGTCCAAGGCCTGGAAAACAAACTGGCCAAACAAACACAATATCAGGAAAGATATCGGACGCTGCAAACGCAAATCGAGGCCGAACAGCAATTGCTGGCTCAAGCCGAAGCCGAACTCAAGCTTATCAATGACAATCCGGCCGGTTTCAGGCGCCAGATTCAGCAATTGATGACCGACAGACTGCTATCGGAAACCAACCGGATTCTGGAACAGCTCAGCGGCCGTTATTACGTCCGCAGCGGTATCAGCGAGCATGGGCTGGCACTGGAAATAGAAGACACCAAACAGAAAAACGCCCTCCGGCTGCCGCAAACCCTATCCGGTGGCGAAAGCTTCGTAGTCAGCCTGGCCCTGGCCCTGGCCTTGGCGGAAATAGCCAACAACGGCAAGGCCATCGATTCGTTGTTTCTGGATGAAGGCTTCGGCAATCTGGACGCCGAATCCCTCTATCTGGCGATGAGTACCTTGGAAAACCTGAAAACGCACGGCAAAATCGTTGGGGTTATTTCGCACGTGGATGGGGTAAAAAAACGCATCAAGACTCAAATCGAGCTGGTGAAAAAACCCAACGGCCTGAGCGAACTGAAGATGGTTGCCTGAGACATTTCACGACTGCCCATAGATTAAGGATGGACAGTCATTGCGTTCCACGGCGCGGCTTGAAGCGATTGACAGCCGCTTATTTGTAGCAAGGATTGTCGGACGGGCTGCATGTACGAAACATGGGGCCGTAGGCGGTATCGGATTCAAAATCCTGCCAGACATACAGCGGATAGACGATAGGCTGGGTAGGCAGCGGCGCCAGGATCAGATCCGATATACCCACAATGGTGCGCCCACCCATATTCAACAGGCCTTGCAAGCCACCGCCGGCAAGACCGAATGCGATATTGCTGTCATTGCTGATGTTGATGATGTTTTTGGGGATCTCCAAAAAAGACGTGCCGATATTCGCAAGACCGTTTAAGGCCTTGCGGCCGACTGTCTGACCGTAACTTTCGACGTCATCGGCTTGGGCGACGGGCGCGAAGGCCATCCAGCCCATAAAAAGCAAAGCAGTCAATCTTTGGGAATCGAGTTTCATAGTTTGGCCTATCCGGTCTAGTGGTCTTTATACGGGCCCTTAAGCACAAACATCCGTTGCTGCCGGGCGTGCGAAAAAGTATAGCAGAGCATTTTTATTTTATTTTTTCAGTGCCTTGGCAAAAGCGTTACTCATGCTGTTTTGCAAGGCCGGTTGCGGCTTGGGTTTGTGAGTATTTTTTTGCGGTTTTTCGCTCGCCACAATATCACTGCTATCAATGTTCTTCTTCATGCTCAGCGAAATCCGCTGGCGCGCCACATCCACTTCCAACACCCGCACCTTGACCATATCGCCGGTTTTCACCACGCTGCGCGGATCCTTGACGAAATCGTCCGCCAAATGAGAGATATGCACCAGGCCATCCTGGTGCACGCCGATATCCACGAATGCACCGAAATTGGCCACGTTGGTGACCACGCCCTCCAGGCTCATGCCGGGTTGTAAATCGGAGATTTTTTCCACGCCTTCCTTGAATTGCGCGCTTTTGAATTCCGGCCTGGGATCTCGGCCGGGTTTTTCCAGCTCCTGCAAAATATCGCTGACCGTCGGCAAGCCGAAATCGGCACTGGTGTAATTGGCTGGATTCAGACTACGTAAAAACTGACTTTGGCCGATCAAATCCCGTATCGATTTGCCGGTATCGTCCAGAATGGCATTCACCACCGGATAGGCCTCCGGATGCACCGCCGAGGCATCCAAGGGATTGTCGCCGTTCATCACCCGTAAAAATCCCGCCGCCTGTTCAAAAGCCTTGTCACCCAGGCGCGGCACTTTCTTTAATTGGCTACGATTGGCGAACGGACCATTTTGATTGCGGAAGGCCACAATATTTTCGCTGATACTGGCCGACAGACCGGAAACCTGTTTCAGCAGTGCCGCCGATGCGGTATTCACATCCACGCCCACGGCATTCACGCAGTCTTCCACCACGGTGTCCAACATACGCGCCAGTTGTACCTGATTCACATCGTGCTGGTATTGGCCAACGCCGATGGATTTGGGGTCTATCTTCACCAGTTCGGCCAAGGGATCCTGCAAACGGCGGGCAATGGATACCGCCCCGCGCAAGGACACATCCAAATCCGGAAACTCCTTGGCCGCCAATTCCGAGGCCGAATAGACCGACGCGCCGGCTTCGGACACCACAATTTTTTGGATCGGCAAGTCTTTATGCTGTTTCATCAAATCCGCTACTAACTGGTCGGTCTCGCGCGAGGCGGTGCCGTTTCCTATGGCTACCAAAGACACTTGGTGCTGGCCGATCAGGCGCGCCAACACCGCAATGGATTGATCCCATTGATTTTTCGGCTGATGCGGATAAACAGTGTCGGTGGCCAGCAACTTGCCGGTGGCGTCCACCACCGCGACTTTTACCCCGGTACGGATGCCGGGATCCAGGCCCATGGTGGCCTTATGGCCGGCCGGCGCGGCCAACAGCAAATCGCGTAAATTACTGGCAAACACACGGATGGCCTCCTGTTCCGCCGCCTCGCGCAACCGTAGCTTCAAATCCATGTCTATGCGGGTGAACAATTTGATTTTCCAGGCGAAACGGGCCGTTTCCGCCAGCCAGGCATCCGCCGGACGGCTGATATCGCTGACATGCAATCGCCGCGAAACGAATTGCGTACACAGCTGATGCTCTTCCTGCTCCAACTCGGCCGGCTTCAAGCTCAACGTCAACAGATCTTCGTTACGTCCCCTGAACAAAGCCAGCGCCCGGTGGGAAGGAATTTTATTGATTGCTTCTCTGTAGTCGAAATAATCCTTGAATTTGGCGGCTTCGGCTTCCTTGCCGCTGACCACGCTGGCATGCAGAATGCCGTTGCGCCAGATGCGCTCGCGCAGCTCGGCTAGCAATTCCGCGTCTTCGGAAATCCGTTCCATGATGATTTGGCGCGCGCCATCCAAGGCTGCTCCAGCGTCGGCAACACCTTTATCCGCATCGATATAGGCCATGGCCGCCTGTTCGGGTATCAGGCCGCGATCGGCCAACAACGCATCGGCCAAGGGTTCCAAGCCGGCCTCGCGAGCGATTTGCGCCTTGGTGCGGCGCTTGGGTTTATACGGAAGATATAAATCCTCCAATAAGGTTTTGCTGTCGGCATCCAGAATAGCCCGCTGCAATTCCGGACTCAGCTTGCCTTGCGCGCCTATACTGTCCAGGATGGTTTTACGTCTGTCGTTGAGTTCGCGCAAATAAACCAAGCGCTCTTCCAACATCCGCAACTGGGTATCATCCAGCCCACCGGTCACCTCTTTACGATAGCGGGCAATAAAAGGCACGGTGGCGCCTTCGTCCAGCAGACCCACGGCTGCCGCCACCTGCTGGGATTTGACGGAAAGTTCTTTGGCAATGCGCTGGATAACGTCCATTTTCTTCAGTTGAAATAGTTGGTAATAGGTCCGTATTTTACCGCACAGCGGACGGGGAGAGGGGATTAGCCGATTTTTCCGCCCGAGAAGTGCGGTGGACAGAAGAACAGCGGGATACATGACTGAAGGATAGCATTGCCGACATGAGGCGAGGTAAACGCGGACGATGCCGGGTTGTCATGCACAGCCCCTAACGGGGCTTCTTTTGACTTTTTATTTTCCAGCATCCAGCGGACATAAAAAAAGCACTTGGCTTTTGGCCTAAGCGCTTGTTTTATATGGTGGCGATACCGGGGATCGAACCTGGAACCTCGGGGTTATGAATCCCGCGCTCTAACCGGATTGAGCTATATCGCCGCTAAACTGTTCAAGAGCCGGCATTATAAAAACCAACGACAGGGATGTCAAACATTAAACCTAAAATGCATCACATCGCCGTCTTGGACCTTGTATTCCTTACCTTCCAAACGCCATTTGCCGGCATCTTTAGCGCCCTGCTCCCCTTTATAGGCAACGAAATCTTCGTACGAAATGACTTCGGCTCGAATGAATCCCTTTTCAAAATCGCTATGAATCACGCCGGCGGCCTGAGGCGCTGTGGCATTGACGGGAATAGTCCAGGCCCTGACTTCCTTGACGCCCGCGGTAAAATAAGTAGACAGATTCAACAAGGCATAACCAGCCCTGACCACCCGATTCAAACCCGGCTCATGCAAACCCAGGTCCTCCAAAAACTCCTGCTTTTCCGCTTCGTCCAACTGCACTATTTCCGCTTCGATTGCCGCGCAAACCGCCACCACTTTGGAACCTTCCTTTTCCGCAAAGGCGCGGACCTTGTCCAGCATGGGATTGTTCTCGAAGCCGTCGTCCCGCACGTTTGCCACATACAAGGTAGGTTTCAGCGTAATCAGGCATAATTCCTTGATCAGTTTGACGTCGTCTTCGGACAAGCCCAGGGTTCTGACCGGCTCGCCCAGATTCAGATGCTCCAATACCCGTTCGAGCACCTGTTTTCTCGCCACCTCGTCCTTGTTACCGGATTTGGCTGCCTTCACGGTTTTTTGCAGGGACTTTTCCACCGATGCCATGTCCGCCAGCGCCAATTCGGTGTTAATCACCTCTATATCGCCGACCGGGTCGACTTTGCCGGCCACGTGAATTACATTGTCATCTTCGAAACAGCGCACCACATGCACAACGGCATCGGTTTCGCGAATATTTCCGAGAAACTGGTTACCCAAGCCCTCGCCCTTGGAGGCACCGGCCACCAATCCTGCAATATCGACAAACTCAATCGTCGTGGGAAGGACTCGTTCGGGCTTGACTATTTCGGCCAGTTTTTCCATCCGGGGATCGGGAACCGGCACCACGCCCACATTGGGATCAATGGTACAAAAGGGATAGTTTTCAGCCGCTATGGTGGCCTTGGTCAAAGCATTGAACAAGGTTGATTTGCCAACGTTGGGCAAGCCAACGATTCCGCAAGAAAGTGCCATGATATTATCTTAGAATGAGAGTGCGGGAACCGAATAAAATCGGCTACAAAATGGGGCGGGATTATACAAAGGCTGCGCAAAATGTCCACCCGAACCATTCGCGCCTACAGGCAAAGCCCGGAGCGGAAACCTGTCCCGCCGGAAAACATCAACCCACCTTATTCAGTTTGCTGTCAAACACCTCCACCCGGTCGCGCCCATTGGCCTTGGCTCTGTACAAGGCCGTATCCGCGCAATGAATGATTTGATCGATGTCGTTTTGCTGGTTGTCCTTATCGGCTTGGGGAACCATGCAATACAAACCGATACTCATGGTCAATTGAACCTCCCTGTCGGCGAACCGCCATTTCAAGCTTTTGATTTTGTTTCTGATCCGCTCGGCAAATGTTTTACCGTTATCGCAGCCGGTGTTAACGAAAATGATCACAAATTCCTCGCCGCCAAAGCGCACCAATATATCGGTGTTTCTGACCAACTTTTTCAATGCGTCCGCCACCGTAATTAAGACCTCATCCCCAAACGCATGTCCGTATTCGTCGTTTATGCTTTTGAAATGATCGATATCCATCATCAGCAAGCAGAATGGGTATTCGTAGCGGTTATGCTGGGCAAAAGCCAGCCCCACCTGATCGTAAAAATAACGCCTGTTGTGCAGCCCGGTCAATTGATCCTGCATGGACATGCTTACGTAGTAATCCTTTAAGCGGCGGGTCTCTTCAACCAAGCGCTCCAATTCCGCCGTTCTGGACGCAATCTGAATTTCCATTTGTTGAAACAAACGCCGATTGGTAATGAGTTGCCCCAGGATATTGCTGAAAACCTGCAGCAAGCGCATATGCCAAACCGTAAAAAAACCGGGCTCCGAATGCGAAACGTTCAACACCCCGATCAATTCCCTGTGCAAGGTAAATACAGGGGTGCAAACGATGGAGCCCGGCATGCGTCCATCACCCGCGCCCAAGGCAAATTGCTCGTCCTCATGGCAATTGCGGCAGTATTGCATTTCTCCCGTCGCCGCCGCCGCGCCGACAATACCCTCGCCGGTACGGAAACTCATGGTACCCCGCAAGACGGAAGCCTCGCCTCCCGCCTGATCGATCACGCTGATACCGGTAACATTACTCAGCACGCCGCCATCGTCCGCGATGAAGAATGAGCACCTTTCGATATCCTGATTGGAAAGCAGGCAGGATAAAGCCATGCGAATAACCTGCTTCTCATCCGCCATTTCGCAACTGATTTCAGACAGTGACTTGACGGCGGAAAGCGCGTTCACCAGATCGACGATCAAATCCTGTACATTGGAGCGTTCCCAATCGTTATTATCTAAACTCAGCAACATGTTCGCACTCATTATCCGCTTATTTCAGCCGCCAGTTTTTGCACATTGTCCTTGTTGTTCAACATCGTTCGAAAGACCATAACAACTTGATCAAACGGCAGACCGGCTTGTTGCGCAACGGGTTCAAGCCCGCTTTCATCCGCATTATCGTCTAACAGCGCATAGCAAATCCGCTGACCGGCAAGTATGCAACGAACAAACGCCGCCCGTTCTTCAACCGGCTCCTTGGAGTCGATATCCCGCAGCATGGATAGAAAAAACTCCGGTAAACGCCATTTTTTTAACAAAATATATCCCATTTGATAGTGGCTTTGACCAAAGTATTTTTGAACCTCGGTTTCGATATGCCGATAATCGCTTGGCCCCCGGCATAAAATCACGTCCAGTTCCTTGGGAAACAAGTAGGCGACCACCAACAGGCCGATATGCAACAGCAGGCCGCCGGTATAGGCGTTGGCGGCGGACAAATCCCGCCCCCCATCGATACCGGCCAACTTTTGCGCCGCCACCGCCGTAATCAACGAATGCATCCAGAACGACTGACTGTCGAAACATTTACACTGTCTGGCATCCAATTGCACATTCAGCAATATACCCAGGGAAAGGCTTTTGACCATCTGCAAGCCAAGAACCCGCACGATGGCGGTATGCAAATCGTCGATTTGACGCGACTGGGCAAAAAAAGCCGAATTGGCCAAACCCAATAAACGGGCAACCAATGCCGGCGACAAGGCAATCACCTTTACCAATTTATCGATATCCACATCCGGATCGTTCACAGCGGCCAAGATTTTCACGCTGGCTTCCGGCAAGGCCGGCAAATTTTTCAGCTTGTTGATACGCGATTCGATTGACTCTCTAAGCACATCGTCCATTAGTTTTGCCCGCATCCGGATAACATAAGTTGAACTCTCAAGCGGCGAAAATCGTCGACGGCCAACGCATCGTTCGCTATTATCAATGACGTGGTGGATAGCGCATCCGCCTTAAAGCATAAAAACACCGCCCATGGGCTGATAACGGTGTCATTCAACACTTCGATAGCTACGTAATCGCCGCCATCAAGCGCGATCTCCCAGCCCTGATTTTTAGTATATCGCAGCGATGGCGTAGAAGTTTTCCGGGCTGCGTGCCGCACGGCCCAGGCGATCGTAACCGCGACACATAAAAGCATCCGCTGAAAAACCGGCAAGCCGTTCAAGCCACAGGCCAGAAAAGCCAGCAGATGCAGCGAATCGACCAGCCACCTTAAACGCCGCGAAGGAACTATAACAAAAAAATGTGACGCTTGAAAACTTTGTTCCATTTCCCCATCATAATATCGACACGCCGCGTGTAGAATGGTCAACCCAACAACCCTCTGCTTAACCTTTCCGATACAGCGACTCGATGACCGCTCAAAACCAGCCGCACGATTTTCTTTACCCTTTGACCCATTTAGCCATTATAGAAGTCAATGGCCAGGATGCCAGTCAGTTTTTACAAGGACAACTGACCTGTAACATCAACGAACTGTCTCTGCAAACATCCAGTATTGCGGCCTTTTGCAACGCGAAGGGGCGCGTGATCAGCACATTGCTGGTCATAAAAACGCACACGGGATTTTTCCTGATCCTGCCCGCCGATTTGGTGGACATCGTCCTAAAAAAACTCCGAATCTATATTTTGCGCGCTAAAGTCCGACTGGATAAGCCGGACAAGCTGAGCCTGATCGGCCTGATGACAGCCGGCGCCATCGGCGATACCAGCCTGCTGCGGGAGGATTTCGAATGCAGCCAAACCGCCGGCCTTCTGATTGTAAAAATGCCGTTTAGCACTGGCGGATTTTTGTGCATTGCGCCGGCGACCGATACCACGGCGCTCGAAAAACTGCCGGTCGGCGAGCTTGCAGAATGGCGCTTTTGGGAAATTTCCAGCGGTTTTCCCTGGTTTGCCGCCGCCAAATCGGAACAATACATCCCGCAGATGTTAAATATCGACCAACTGGGCGGCATCAGTTTCAACAAAGGCTGCTATACCGGTCAGGAAGTCGTCGCCCGCACCCATTATCTGGGCAAAGCCAAACGCCATCTTTATCTGGCCGAGTGCGACAAAATCCTGCCGCCCGATAGTGATTACGCGATCAAAGACGCCGACTCCGGGGATAAATGCGGTGAAATTCTGTGTCTGGAATCATCGGACGGGATCACCCGCCTGCTGACAGTGCTACAAACAGTTGATGACACCACAAAAAACCTTATACTGGATGACAGTAAGAGCACCGCGATCAAACTGATCCCCGCCAATAGCCGGAAAGCTTAACCATGCAATTCAAATCTGTGCAAGACTTTCTGATCCACGTAAAAACCGAGCTTGAAGCAAATCGGCTGATATTGCCTACCCTGCCTGATATCGCATTAAAAGTGCGCGATTCCGTGTCCAAGGGCGACGCCTCGGCTCAGGAATTGGCCGAAATGATTGCCACCGACCCCGCGCTATCCGCCCGGCTGATTCAGGTTGCCAACAGCCCGCTGTATCGCGGCGCCAACGAAATCAAGAATATCCAGATGGCGGTAACCCGGCTCGGCAACAGCACCATACGCACCTTGATCACCAGTTTGGTGATGCAACAGATGTTCAAGCCGACCACGGCCTTGCTGGAACATTATTTCCGCGGCATTTGGGAGCAAGGCGTCAATGTATCCGCCATCAGCCGGGCCCTGGCCACCTTCGTGCCCAAACTCAACCCCGATGAAGCCATGCTGGCGGGCTTGATTCATCAGATTGGCAAATTGCCGATTTTAACCCTGGTGGAAAAAATCCCCGAATTCAAGGACAGCCCTTCCCGCCTGGAAAAACTGCTGGAAAAAGCCCATCCCCATGTCGGTAAACTGATCATGGATACCTGGAACTTTCCGGAGGAATTAAAACTGGTGGCATCGGAATATGTAAACTTCCAGCGCGATCATGACGGCCCGGCCGATTACGTCGATTTGGTGCAAGTGGCGTTTTTACAGAGCATCGCAGGCACGGATCATCCCGCCTGCCGGGTCGATTGGGCCACGGTGCCGGCCTTTGCCAAGCTCGGCCTGCAAGCCGACGCGGAAATTCTGGAAATCGAAGGCGTTTCGGAAGAAATAGAACTTGCTCAATCCATGTTTCTTTGAAATCAGATGATAGATCACCAAGCCGCCAACCGCTTTCGCCGCCTGGGCACGCTCACCATTTTCGCCGTATATTTCGTCATACTGGTGGGCGGCGTCGTCCGCGCTTCCGGCGCCGGCATGGGCTGCCCGGACTGGCCCACCTGTTTCGGCCAATGGGTACCGCCGACCGACGAAGCGCAACTGCCGGCCAATTACCACGAAATCTATGCCGCGCGCGGCTATGAGAGCACCGCTTTCAATCCGGTGAAAACCTGGACCGAATATACCAATCGGCTGGTTGGCGTCAGTATAGGATTTTTGATTTTTCTTACCGCCTGGTCGTCGCGTATTTATCTGAAAACCGACAAGACCACCTTTTACCTGGCCCTATCCGCCTTTTTCCTGGTGGGTTTTCAAGGTTGGTTGGGCTCGGCGGTGGTCGCCAGCAACTTGAAGCCCTTCATGATCACCCTGCACATGTTGCTGGCCTTGTTCATCGTGGCATTATTGATTTACGCCATCAGCCGCTCGCAAAAAAACCTGTTGACGGCGCTGAATGCCGCTTGGCTGACCCCGCGTTTTATCTGGGTGCTTAAAATAGCCATGCTGATGACCTTGCTGCAAATTGCCATGGGCACTCAGGTTCGGGAATCGGTGGATTACATCGCCCATCAACACAGCTATATCGACCGCCAATACTGGCGAGACAGCTTCCCCATCATTTTTTACGTGCATCGCTCGTTTTCGTCGCTGATTCTGTTCACCAATCTATGGCTGGCCTGGACCCTGCGTAAAAACGTTGAAAAAGACAGTCTGTTGCTGAAAGTGGCCCATGGCTTGATCGGCCTGATCGTGACAGCCATTCTGGCCGGCGTCAGCCTGGACAGACTGGGATTTCCGGCGCTTGCCCAACCCGTTCACCTGCTGATGGCCAATTTGATTTTCGGCGCCCAATTTTTTCTGTTTATTTGCCTGCATTACGCCCAAGGCGAATCCGCCCGCTAACTCCAGCGTTTTATCCAACTTATCAATAAGTTAAGCATTGTAGCGTTGTTTTGCGTTACAATGCCGCCATTGTCCGCCACGCGCGGACAGTTCTCTTTATTCTCTACAGGTATTTTTAATGTCAGACACCCCCACCCCTACGCCGTCCTTCAAAGATTTAGCACTATCCGAACCGGTTTTAAAAGCGCTGGAAACCATCGGCTACGAAACACCCTCCCCCATTCAGGCGCAGATCATTCCTTTCGTCATGGCCGGCCGCGACGTGCTGGGACAAGCCCAAACCGGCACCGGCAAAACCGCCGCCTTTGCCATGCCCATATTGACTCGCATCGACATTAAACAAAAAGATCCACAAGCCTTGGTACTGGCCCCGACCCGCGAATTGGCCATTCAGGTCGCCGAAGCCTTTCAAAGCTATGCCGCCCACATCAAGGGCTTTCACGTGCTGCCGATCTACGGCGGCCAGGATTACTCAGTGCAGTTGCGCCAACTCAATCGCGGCGCCCACGTAGTGGTCGGCACGCCGGGCCGGGTGATGGACCACATGCGCCGCGGCACCTTGAAGCTGGACCAGCTGAAAACCCTGGTTCTAGACGAAGCCGACGAAATGCTGCGCATGGGTTTTATCGACGATGTGGAATGGATTTTGGAACAAACCCCGTCCACCCGGCAAACCGCCTTGTTTTCGGCCACCATGCCCACCGAGATCCGCAAGATCGCGCAAAAATATCTGAATAACCCGGAACAAGTCACCATCAAGGTTAAAACCACCACCGCCGCCAATATTCGCCAGCGCTACTGGTTCGTCAGCGGCCTGCACAAAATGGATGCCCTGACCCGCATTCTGGAAGCGGAAAACTTCGATGGCATGATCATTTTCGTTAGAACCAAAACCGCCACTATCGAAGTGGCCGAAAAACTGGAAGCGCGCGGTTTCTCGGCCTCCGCCATCAACGGCGACATGTCGCAGGCCCTGAGGGAACGCGCCATCGACAACCTGAAGAGCGGTAAGCTGGATATCTTGATCGCCACCGATGTCGCCGCCCGCGGTCTGGACGTGGACCGCATCACCCACGTGGTCAATTACGACATCCCCTACGACACCGAATCCTACGTGCACCGCATCGGCCGCACCGGACGCGCCGGCCGCACGGGCGACGCAATCCTGTTCGTCTCGCCGCGGGAAAAACGCCTGCTGGCCAACATCGAACAGGCCACCAAGCAAAAAGTCGAGGAAATGCAACTGCCCTCGACCGAATTCATCAACAACGCCCGCGTCAACCGTTTCAAGCAACGCATCACCGACACCCTGGCCGCCGAGGAATTGAGTTTTTACAACCAGCTGATCAACCAATATCAGGTCGAACACGACGTGCCGGCCATCGACATTGCCGCCGCGCTGGCCAAGCTGCTGCAAGGCGATACGCCCTTGTTGATGAAGGATGTAGCCAAAAAACCGCGCAAGGATGCCGACGATAAATCCCGCGGCAAAGACCACGAGCGCGACCGCGCGCCCAAACGCGAGCGCGGCCGGGCCGGCGCCGTGGAAATGGAATTGTTCCGCATAGAAGTCGGCCATGGCGACGGCGTCAAGCCCGGCAATATCGTCGGTGCCATCGCCAATGAAACCGGTATCGACGGCGAGCATATTGCCCGCATCAAAATCGAGGAAAATTACAGCACGGTGGAACTACCGGCCGGCATGCCGAAGGATTTGTTTCAGGCCTTGAAAAAAGTCAGGGTCGCCGGCAAACCGCTGAATATTTCCAAATACGATCCGGCCTTGGTCAAAAAAGACAAAAGCAAAAAACGGGTGGGTTCCACCTCGAAACGCGGCAAAAACAAAGAGTAATCGACTTAAACCGCCATGGCCGAATTATGCTCGGTTTCGGCAAGATCAGCGGCCCATATCGATGAGCGCGATGAATGATTGATCCCCACAAGTTAATCGTTTTGGCGCGCCGCCTTATGGGCCGGTAAGAAGATCTCTTAAACTGCTCGATTGTAAAATTTCAACTCCACGTTGCTCCAGAGCGACGAACAGGTTTTGTAGCGCGGGTTCCATGGCGATACAAGTTCGATTGCTTATCGAGCCGTCGCCGGCAGTGCGGATAACATTCAGTATCTCGATCAATAAAATGTTATCGGTATCATGGGCCAAAACGAACATTGAATCGTTTTCCAGCGCCAGCAAAAAACCCGCCCGAGTCAAGCCGTGTAAAATTTCCTCGACGGCTTCCCACGGCACATCCACCGCATCCGCCAACTGTTGTAAAGTGCAGCCCGTTCCGCTGTTTAAATGCTGGCGACCAATCATAACCATCAGCAAAATAGACAAGCTTTCCTGGCATTGAATACTCAGCCGCGGCCGACGTTTAACGTAACGCAGATAACGCGGGTATTGAACATGAAATACCACCACGCTACCCATCAGCAAGATCAGCCAGCTGATATAAAGCCAGATCATGGCAAGCAAGATCACCGCAAATCCGGAATATATCGCGCTGTACTGAGTGGAATCGGCAATAAAATTCGCAAACAACGTACCCACGGCCTTCCAGGCTACTCCGGCGCATAAACCGCCGATCAAGGCCGGCACCAGTTTCACCTTGCTGTTTGGAATGAAGACGTAGGCAAAGCCAAACGCAATCGAGATCAGTACATGGGGTAAAATCAGGCCAAATAGATAATACGCGAAGCCGAAGGGTTCCATTTGCACCAGGCGCCGCACCAACTCCGAGTCGCCCATCGATGAGCTAATGCCGATGGCGGAAAACAAAAATACCGGCCCGATCAATATGACGGTCAAATAATCGGTAAAGCGCCGGTAAAGCGAACGCGGTCTGCTGACGCGCCAGATATGGTTAAAACAACTCTCGATTTCCGCCAACAACGATATGGCGGTATAAAACAGCAGCAAAAACCCCACAAAACCCAGCACGCCGACTTTTATGTTCTCGACAAACGCAATCACATTGCCGGTTATTTCCGCACCCTTTGCACCTAATGGCGCCAGAAATTCCGCTAAAAACGGCTCAATCTGGTTATGCACCCCAAAACCTTTCAGAATAGAAAAGCTGACCGCCAACAACGGCGCGAGCGACAATAGGCTGATATAAACCAAGCTCATGGCCCGTTGTTTCAAGCCGCCTTCTTCATACTCCCTCGCCAGCGCATGAATAAAACCTTGCAGAGTGTAAGCCGCCTGTTTTAGTAAGGCTTTAGAAAAAGCGCATCGTTGTTCCATAAAGGTTATTTCACAACCGAGATTGAGGGGCGCAAACGCGGCAGTTGCCGAAGGATCGGCATCTACCTCAGCAACAACAACGGCTTATGGCTTTGCAACAGCATTTTTGCCGTAAAACTGCCCAACAGCAGATCATGAATCCGGCTATGGCTGAAGGCCCCCATGACGGTTAAATCAATGTCGAAGCGGTTTTGATAATCGCATAACGCTTGCTCGGGATTACCACCGAGTTTTTGGCTGATCAGTTTGATACCGGGCGCCTGTTTCAAGGTGTTGGCGGCCTTTTCCAACAGCTCGCCGCCGTAATCCTGCTCGCTGACACAAACCAAGTGGCATAACAACCCGCGACAAAGCGGGCTGTTCACCACCATGTCCACGGCTTTATCCGCGGCTGCGCTGCCGTCGTAAGCCAGCATGATACGTTCGGGCGCTTTAAACGCACCGTTGACCACCAGAATGGGCTTATGTAAGGAACGCACGATGGACTCCAGCTTGGCGCCGATTTTATCGGCCTGATCTTCGTGCACTTTGCCGCGCGCGCCGACCACCAAAACCCCAATGCATTCTTCCAGCTCTATCAACGACTCCACCAGACTGCCGTGGCGACTGTGTAAATCCGCCGTGGCGATGCCCGACTGCAGCACTCTTTGCCGGGCCGCCGCCATGATCAACTTGCCTTGTTGCAATTTGAGCTTGCTCCGCTGCAATTCCAACGCCACGATGTCCTTCAGCAATTGGTCGCTGCCATCCACGCCGATATTACCGGACAAGTCCAGCGCGGCGGCGGTTTCCGGATGATGATCGATGGTATGCAGCAAGGTTAAGGGCGCAGCGAGCCGTTGCGCGATCCAGGCCGCGTAATCGCACACCGCCGGCAGCAAATTCGAGCCGTCCACGCAAGCCAGTACCGTATTGTTTTGAACCTGCATCAGTGGCCTCCCAGAACCTTTTCGATTTCTTCGGGTTTGTCGTGCATGCCGAAGCGATCGACGATGGTGCTGCTGGCTTGGTTAAGACCGACCACTTCCACCTCCGCGCCTTCGCGGCGAAATTTGATGACGACCTTATCTAGGGCGGTCACCGAGCTAATGTCCCAAAAGTGCGCCCGGTGCAGATCGATAACCACCTTTTCCAAGGCTTCCCTGAAATCGAAGGCGGCCGTGAACTTGTCCGCCGAATTGAAAAACACCTGACCGACCACCCGATAAGTCCGGGTAGCGCCGGCTTCGTCGATACTGGAATCGACATACATGAAATGGCTGATTTTATTGGCAAAAAACAAGGATGCCAATAACACGCCGACAAACACGCCCAGGGCCAGATTGTGCGTCCACACCACCACGCTCACGGTCGCCAGCATGACGATATTGGTCGAGACGGGATACTGTTTCAGATTGAGGATGGAGCGCCAGTTGAAGGTACCAATGGACACCATGATCATCACCGCCACCAGCGCGGCCATGGGAATTTTGGAAATCCACTGATCCAGAAATACCACCATAATCAACAATAAAGTGCCGGCGGTAAAGGTGGACAAACGGCCCCGGCCGCCGGATTTGATATTGATGACCGACTGGCCGATCATCGCGCAGCCGGCCATGCCCCCCAACAAACCCGCGCCGATATTGGCCAAACCCTGGCCCTTGCACTCGCGGTTTTTATCGCTGGCCGTATCCGTCAACTCATCGATAATGGTGGCCGTCATCAAGGATTCCAGCAAACCCACCACCGCCATGGGCAGCGCATAGGGCACAACGATCAGCAAGGTATCCAAATTCAACGGCACTTGCGGCCACATGAATACCGGCAAGGTATCGGGCAATGCGCCCATGTCGCCGACGGTACGGATATCCAGCTCGAAAATCACCGCCACCGCCGTCAGGGAGACGATGCTGATCAGCGGCGAAGGCAGCCATTTACCCAGCACGGGCAAATAGGGAAACAGGTAAATAATGCCCAGACCGGCCACCGTCATGGCATACACATGCCAAGTAACGTTGGTCAATTCCGGCAACTGGGCCATGAAAATCAGAATGGCCAGGGCGTTGACGAATCCGGTCACCACCGAACGTGACACAAAACTCATCAGACTACCCAGTTTCAGATACCCGGCGCCGATTTGCAGCACACCGGTCAACAGGGTTGCCGCCAACAAATATTGCAAGCCGTGTTCCTTGACCAGCGTCACCATCAACAAAGCCATCGCCCCGGTTGCCGCCGAAATCATGCCCGGTCTGCCGCCGACGAAAGCCGTTATCACCGCAATGCAGAACGAGGCATACAAGCCGACCTTGGGGTCGACGCCGGCAATGATGGAAAAGGCAATGGCCTCCGGAATCAGCGCCAGCGCCACCACCAAACCCGCCAGCAGGTCGCCGCGCAAATTGCCTAGCCAATCCCGTTTTTTCGATAAAAAGAGCATGAGTATCCTAACGCTGTAACCACTAAAAAATCTGCCCGTCCGGCCAATTACTCGATGCCGATTTTATGCGCCATGGCCGGCAATACCAGCATACTGCACACAAGGGTCAGGGAAATGCCGATGGCCAGCAGCAAACCCATGCTGGCGGTGCCGGCATGGGTATTGAAGGCCAGGCTGGAGAAACTGCACAAGGTGGTCAAGGCACTGTAAAACACCCCGCGGGCCGCGCTGGTTTGCAGCAATTGTTTATGATCGGGCTGATGCCGCAACCTGTGCACGATATGGATGCCGCTATCGACGCCCATGCCCAACAGCAGCGGCAACACAATGATGTTGGCAAAGTTGAACGGATTGTCCAGCAACACATTGCCGGCCGCCGTCAGCAGGGCCGCCAGCAGCAAGGGCGTAACGACCAACAAGGTGGACTTGATACGCCGCGTCAACAGCAACAGCAACAGCACGATCATCGCCAGCGCGCCGGAGAAAGCTTGTATAAACGCATCGACGATGGCTTGGCCCGACGTGACATCGCCTATCGGCAAACCGAACACTTTCGGATAGATACCCATGACCTCGTTCACAAACCGCTTCAAATTTTCCGGATTATTCAAATCCTGCTTGGGTAATACCAATACCCGGTAAATCCCGTCGGCGCTCACCCATTGCGATGTCACTTCCGGCGGCAAATCTTCGATGCCGAATTCGCTGGCGGTCAGACCGTCGCGCAGCATCAGCATGGTGTGCGGCAACAGCTTCATGATGCTGTCTTCCAGCACGGCGTAGCCGGCGACCGGATTGGGCAGGGCATCGGCATATTGGATAAAATCCGTCACTTCCCGCGTCAGTTGCTCCAAAACCGGCAAGGCCACGAGTTGCCCGGGTTGCCGGACAGCTGTTTGCAGCCTGTCCCGCAACTTCAGCAAGGCCGCCCGCACATCCGAATGTTCCGGCTGTTCGGCAAAACGATTCAGTTGCACCGGCATGATCAGATTCAGGTTATCGATGATCTCCAGCTTTTCTTCCTGTTGCCCCGGCACCATATCGCTCAGGGTAATGGCTTCGTGCACGCTGGGCAATTTGGCGAAACGGGCCGCCAACTCATCGGCATGCGCCAGACTGTCGGTCAGCGCCGAGGTCGCAAACGGCGAATCGGTTTGGCTGCGCAACAATTGTTTAAAGGCAATCACGGACTGGGTGTTGGGGTCGCGCAAATTGATCGGGTTGGAATCGAATCGCATTTGGGTCAAGGTCAAACCGGCCAACAAGGCGGCCGTCGCCGCAAGTATCAAAACCGCCCCGGCATGCCTGAACGGAAACTCATAGATCCATTCGGGCAGAAAGGTCTTGCCGTTGGTCGGCGGGGGATTGATGGGCAACAGTTTCAACATGGCCGGCAGCAAGCTCAGCGACACCAGCAAGCCGATGAAAATGCCGCCGCCGGAAATGATGCCCAACTCTGAAACCCCCTTGAAATCGGTCGGGATAAAGGCAAAAAAACCGATTGCGGTGGTTGCCGCGCATAAAAACAGCGAGCGGCCCACGGTATCCATGCTGTTTAAGATAGCCTGTTCGGTAGCCATGCCTTGCTGGCGGCATTCCTGATATCGCAGGCACAAATGGGTGGCGAAATCCACGCCCAGACCTATGTAAAGCACCGCGAAGGCCACCGAAATCAAATTCAAATGCCCCACCGTCAAGGCGGCAAAACCGGCGGTCAACGCCAAACCCACCAGCAAGGCCACAAAAGTCATCAGCAGCAGTCTCAACGAACGCAGGCCTATCCATAATGCCAGACACACCAGTACCAGAGAGACCAGACTGGAGATGATCATGCCCTGGTTCACGGTTTCCATTTCCTCGTGTTCCAGCGCGATTTCGCCGGTAAAACTCAATTGGACGCCCGGGAAGCGACCGGCCATGTCGACGGCCAATTCGCGCAGATGTTGCATGGGTTTGCCGGCCGGCATCAGTTGCTTGTAATCCAGATGCACGCGGGTAATCACCAGCCTTCGGGTTTGATCGCCGGCAAAACTTTTTTCGGTCAGCAACTGTTGCCAGGACAGATAATGCGGCCGGCCGGCCTTGACCGCCCGCAAAGACTCGCCGACGGCGTTCAACAAGGGATCCAGCGGCATGGCCAAATCCCGCTCCCGTCCTTCCAGGGCCAGACCAATGATGTCGGTTAAACCGGCAAAATGATAATGGGCGGACAAGTAGCCGATAAAGGGCTGGGCGTCCACCAGTTTGTTCGACAGCGTTTCAAGTTCTTCCTCGGTCAAATATAAAAAACCCTGCCGGCGGAAAAACGCGTTATCGACCGGGGTGTAAGCGGATTCGAACAAGGCTTTTTCCACTTGCAGATGAGCTTCTATAGTTCTTGCCGCTTCCGCGGTTTGCTCCGGCGTCGGGGATTCCACCACCACGATGATGGCCAGGGCGTCCCGCGGAAAAGCCCTATCCAATTCGGCGCGGATTTTAATGAAGGGTAGATCCTGCGACAGCAAGTCGCTGGTATTGGTGTTGATACCCAGATGATCGCGGGTATAAAACACGCTGCCGGTGGCGAGCAGAGCAAACAGCAACAGCAGCGACCAGGGAAAACGGATGGGTAAGCGGGATAAAAACGCAAATAAGCGGGTTTTTATCGTTGTGGCGGCAAGAGGCATAATGTTGGAAGGCTAAAAAGCAGTAAAAAAGAAAATCGCACAAAACCGGTGTAGGGGCTTTGGATTTATTTCGTCGGCAAACAGGGGCATACTGCGTTTTACCCCGGCCGGCCGGACAATCCGAGAAATCGACAGGCTATTATAAGCAAAAGCGCTATTCTTCCCCTAACGGTCATGAACCCCCCGGCAAATGAAAGGCAATCTCGTGGGAGCGATGCATAGTCGCGATGATGGCCTTGCGAATCGCGACTATTGCATCGCTCCCACCATGACTTTCAGAGTAACGTTCATGAAGGCCTGGCGATCGCCCCGGCAAATGAAAGTAGTGCAGCTGGGTACGGTTCCTCGCCGGACAGGACGCCGTAAATACGTCCGTGTAGGCTCGACGGCAGCATCCTTGCTGCCGTCGCCTGTCCAACAAGCAACCGTACCCGCCCGATTTTTTACTTTCAGAGTAAAAGACAGTAACTTGAATGACAATTGGTGACCGGGCGCACCTTGGAGAATATCCCGTGACAAAATATGCATTGATAGCCTTGATCCCGCCGCTGCTTATGCGTGCGGCCTGTGCCGAGGACAGCCTGGTAATCGGCGCCTTCAGCCAAAACCGCCTGGACGGCTGGGAGCACAAAAGCTTCAAGGGCGAAACCCGCTATCGACTACAAAACCTGGAAGGAACGATGGTGCTGACCGCGGACAGTCATGCCAGCGGCTCCGGCTTGTTCAAGGAACAAAGCATCGATCTAAACCAAACACCGACGTTGAACTGGTCGTGGCGCATCGCAGAGCGGCTGAGCGGTTTGAACGAGCAAAGCAAGGCCGGCGACGATTACGCGGCGCGACTGTATGTGGTGGTCAAGGGCGGTCTGGCGTTTTGGCGCACCAGGGCCATCAACTATGTCTGGGCCGGTAACAGCCAAAAAGACAGCATCTGGCCCAACGCCTTTGCCGGCGAGCATGTGATGATGCTGGCCTTGCGCGGCCCGGAAGCGCCGCCGAAGGTCTGGCATCGCGAAAAACGCAATCTCCGGACCGATTTCAAGCAACTGTTCGGCGAAAATATAGAAAACATCGATGCCGTGGCCATCATGACCGATACCGATAACAGCGGCGGCCGGGCAGCCGCCGACTACGGCGACATCTGGTTTTCCAAGGATTAAACACATGTACGACACCAAGCCTCTTTTGACCGCCAGTGACTTCCCGGCCATTTTTCGCCGGCCCTTGGAAATTTTACAAATCAACCTCGGCTACTTATGCAACCTCAGTTGCCTGCATTGCCACGTCAACGCCGGCCCCAAGCGTACCGAAATGATGAGCCGGGAAACCGTGGAACAGGTTCTGGCCCTGGCGGCAGCCGCCCATATTCGCTGCCTGGACTTGACCGGCGGCGCGCCGGAAATGCACGCCGATTTTCATTATCTGGTGCGCGGCGCGCGCGATTGCGGCATCGAGGTAATCGATCGCTGCAACCTGACCATACTGGAAGCGCCGGGGCATGAAGACCTGGCGGGTTTTTTGGCCGCTCAAGGGGTCAGGATCGTGGCCTCCCTGCCGTGCTATCTGGAAGACAATGTCGACAAACAACGCGGCAAGGGCGTTTTCAAACAAAGCCTGTCGGCGCTGCGGCGCCTCAATCGACTGGGTTACGGCCAGTCCGACAGCGGCTTGCAACTGAATCTGGTGTTCAATCCTCAAGGCCCGCTGTTGCCGCCCGACCAACAACAGCTGGAACAAGCCTACAAACAGCATCTGCAACAACATTACGGCATCGTCTTCAACCATCTGTACGCCATCGCCAATATGCCGATACAACGTTTCGGCAGCATATTGCTCAGCCATGGTCTGTTCGATTCCTATCTTTCCTTGCTGAAAAACAGTTTCCGCGCCGACAATCTGGACAATTTGATGTGTTTGAATACCATCAGCATCGATTGGCAAGGCCATGTCTACGATTGCGACTTCAATCAGATGCTGGACATGCCGCTGGCGGCAGTTGCCAAACCCAAGGTGCATATCGGCGAATTGAATCCGGCGGCTTTAAATGGCGCTGCAATAGCCACGGCGGCCCATTGTTACGGCTGCACGGCCGGCCAGGGCAGCAGTTGCGGCGGCGCCCTGGCCCCGCAAAGCCGAAATGAATAGTAGCCGCGCCGATAGTGCGTCGTAAGCGGCCACCGTCCAGGTCAAGCCGGATCGGCCGGGCTTAGCAAACGCTCCAGGTCGGCGCATTCATCCGCTGTCAGTTCGAACTCGAAAATCGCCAGATCGTCCCGCATATGCTGCGTGGAAGTGGTGCCGGTCAAGGGGACCACGCCGACCTGGGTCAAGTAGCGAAACAGAATTTGCGCCGGGCCGCGCCGGTAGTGTTGCGCCAAAGCCTTGAGGGTCTGGTGCGCCAGTAATTTCGGGTTGGCGGTCAAGGTCCAGAAACTTTGATAAATGACCCCATGCGCCCGGCAAAATTTGCGCAATTCCACGTCGTAGCCGCTGTCGGCGTAAAAACGATTTTGCAATACCGCCGGCTTGACGATGGCGGCCCGATATAAAAATTCGAACAGCGCCGGATCGTAGCAGTTGCTGATACCCAGCTGGCGCGCGCCGCCGGACAGCACAATATCCTCCATTGCCCGCCAGACCGTCATCAGTTCCGCCTTATCGGCCAGCGGCGAATGCAATATCAGGCCGTCCAGATAGCCGGTGCGCAAATTGTCCAGCGATTTTGCAAAGGACTGCGCCACCTGCCGCTGCAGAGGCGCTTGCGGGTCGTAGGGAATTTGCAGCGGGTCCTGTCCGCCGAGGGGGGTGAATTTAGTTTGCAGATAAATCTGCTCGCGCCCCAAGCCCAATTCGAATGCGGCATGCAGGGCTTCGCCCACCCCGGCTTCATGATAATGCTTGGGCTGGCAGGCGGTATCGATACCGCGAAAGCCCGTTTCCAGGGCCAGGGCCACCCATTCGGCGGTCCTTTCCCGCTTCCAGGCCGTACCGTAAATAAGCCGGGGCATGGCTACGCCGGCCGAACTGATTACAACGTCGTCTTGCATAAGGCCTCCTAAAAAGTTCCCCCTCATGGTAACCGAGATTCGGCCTGGGGGCCGATTGTCGGCTATTTGTTCCGTCAATGTCGTCATTGCGGCCCACCGCCAGGGCTTTGTAGCATTTACTACAAAGCCTTACTAAAACAAAGCTAATAAACTCAATATCTTAACTGCTGGCACATTGGTTGCTTTGTCACTATCAAAAAGCGAGGTGTGATGCCATGAAATCGACCAAAGATATTGCCGAACTGCTGGACGAACCGGCCTGCGAGCATAACAAGAAGGAAAAGTCCGGCTGCGCCAAACCGAAACCGGGTTCGGCGGCGGGCGGTTGCGCGTTCGACGGCGCCCAGATCGCATTGTTGCCAATTGCGGACGTGGCGCACATCGTCCATGGCCCCATTGCCTGCGCCGGTTCTTCCTGGGATAACCGCGGCACCCGTTCTTCCGGTTCGGAGCTGTATCGCATCGGCATGACCACCGATTTGACCGAACAGGACGTGGTGATGGGGCGTAGCGAAAAACGCCTGTTCCACGCCATCAAACAAGCCATAGAAACCTACAACCCGCCGGCGGTGTTCATTTACAACACCTGCGTACCCGCCTTGGTGGGCGACGACATCAACGCCACCTGCAAATCCGCCGCCGAACGTTGGGGCGTGCCGGTGGTACCCATCGATTGCGCCGGCTTTTACGGCACCAAAAACCTGGGTAACCGCATCGCCGGCGACGCCATGGTCAAGCATGTGATCGGCACCCGCGATCCCGATCCGTTGCCGCCCGGCACCGAACGGCCCGGCATCAAGGTGCACGATGTCAATCTGGTCGGCGAATACAACATCGCCGGCGAATTCTGGCACGTGCTGCCGCTGCTGGACGAAATGGGTCTGCGCGTGCTGTGCACCCTGTCCGGCGACGCCCGTTTCCGCGAGGTGCAGACCATGCACAAGGCCGAAGTAAACATGATGGTCTGCTCCAAAGCCATGGTCAACGTCGCGCGTAAATTGCAACAAAGCTACGGCACGCCTTGGTTCGAGGGCAGTTTTTACGGCATCACCGACACCAGCCAGGCTTTGCGCGATTTCGCCAGGGTGATTAACGATCCCGATTTAATCGAACGTACCGAAGCCATCATCGCCCGCGAGGAAAACCGCATCCGCCAAGCCTTGGCTCCTTGGAAAGAACGGCTAAAAGGTAAACGGGTATTGTTGTTTACCGGCGGCGTAAAAAGTTGGTCGGTCATTTCGGCGCTGCAGGATCTCGGGATGGTGGTGGTCGCCACCGGCACCAAAAAATCCACCGAGGAAGACAAGGCGCGCATCCGCGAATTGATGGGCGAAGAGACCTTGATGATAGAAGACGGCAGCCCGAAAGCCTTGCTAAAAGTCGTCGCTGACTATAAAGCCGACATTCTGATCGCCGGCGGCCGCAATATGTATACCGCATTGAAAGCCCGCATTCCCTTCCTGGATATCAACCAGGAACGCGAATTCGGTTACGAAGGCTACCAGGGTATGCTGGAACTGGTGCGGCAATTGGCCCTGACCCTGGAAAGTCCGGTCTGGGAAGCCGTGCGGGCCACGCCGCCCTGGCGTATAAAAGCCCCCTCTCCTGCTGGAGAGGGCTGGGGTGAGGAGAAAATAAATCAGCAAAATGCCTTATTTGATCCCCCTCATCCTAACCTTCTCCCTCACGGAGAAGGGACGGTCGTTGCAGCAGGGGCATAGCCATGGCCGAAATCGTCAAACGCAACAAAGCCCTGTCGGTAAACCCGTTAAAAGCCAGCCAACCCACCGGCGGTTCCCTGGCTTGCCTGGGTTTCGACAAGGCCATTCCGATGCTGCACGGCTCGCAAGGCTGTACCGCCTTTGCCAAGGTGTTCTTCGTCCGGCATTTTCGCGAGCCGATTCCGCTGCAAACCACGGCGATGGATCAGGCCAGTTCGGTATTGGGCGCTGATGAAAACGTGGTCGAAGGCATCAAGAATATCGCCGAAAAGTCCAAACCGGCCCTGATCGCGGTATTGACCACCGGCTTGGCCGAAACCCAAGGTTGCGACGTGCACCGTAACGTTCGCGAGTTCCGGGTCAAATATCCGGAATACAACCATGTCGCCGTGGTAGCCGTGAACACCCCGGATTTCACCGGCTGCGTGGAGACCGGCTATGCCGCCACTCTGTACGAAATTATTAAGGATTTGGTGCCGGACGCCGCCAGCGCCGGCAGCAAACCCGGCAACCGCCAACGGCAGGTCAACGTACTGGCCAGCCCGATGTTGACACCGGGCGATCTGGAAGCGCTGCGCGATTTAATCGAACAATTCAATTTACGGCCGGTACTGGTGCCGGATTTATCCGACTCCCTGGACGGCAGCCTGACCGACGACGACTTTTCCCCCGTCACCATCGGCGGCACGCCGGTTTCGGAATTGGCCACATTGGGCGAAGCCCGGGCTACCTTGGTTATCGGCGCATCCCTGCGTAAATCCGGCGAACTGTTGCAGGAAAAAACCGGCGTGCCTAGCCATTATTTCGATCACCTGTATGGCCTGCAAGCCAA
This sequence comes from Methylomonas subterranea, assembly GCF_024505185.1. Taxonomy (GTDB): domain Bacteria; phylum Pseudomonadota; class Gammaproteobacteria; order Methylococcales; family Methylomonadaceae; genus Methylomonas; species Methylomonas subterranea. Next base: position 37,254 of record NZ_JANIBJ010000001.1, on the reverse strand, counting down.
CGATGCGCTGGTGCAGGCCCTGACCGACATCAGCGAAATGCCGGTACCGCAAAAAGTCGAGCGGCAACGGGCCCAATTGCAGGATGCCATGCTGGATACCCATTTCATGCTCGGCCAACTGCGGGTAGCCATCGCCGCCGATCCCGACCAGCTTAATGCCCTGATTCATCTGGTGCACGGCATGGGCTGCGAAGTCGTAACCGCCATCGCCGCCGGCAACACGCCGGTACTGGCAACCGCACCGGTGGACAGCATCAAAATCGGCGACCTGGAAGATTTGGAAGTAATGGCCAAGGAGCGCAAGGCGCAACTGCTGATAGGCAACTCGCACGCCGTCGCCAGCGCCGAACGCCTGGGCATCCCCATTCTGCGTATCGGCTTTCCGCTCTACGATGTGATCGGCGGCTATCAAAAAACCTGGATAGGTTATCGCGGCACCCGCCAGACCCTGTTCGATCTGGCCAATCTGGTGATCAATTTCGCCCATGAAGAGATAGAGCCGTATTACTCGCCGTACGCGCAAAAACCCGAATCCGAACGTCCAGCCTGCTCGCCGTCATGTCATTAACCCGCCGCATGCAGGTCGTGCATCAATCCGAACAGGAGATACCGATGGAAACAGCCATCAAAGTCGCATTCGCCACCACCGACATGGTGCATGTCAATCAGCACTTCGGTTCCGCCAAATCGTTCGCGGTATATGCCGTGAACCCGGAACAGGTTGAGCTGATAGAAGCCGCCCAATTCGGCGAACTCGCGCAAGACGGCAACGAAGACAAACTGTCGGTGAAGCTGCAATTGTTGGACGGCTGCGCGGCGGTGTATTGCCAAGCCGTCGGCGCTTCGGCGATCAAACAAATCATCGCTCAGGGCATACAGCCGATCAAGGTCCACGAAGGCAGCACCATCAAGGATTTGCTCAGCGACTTGCAAGCTGAAATGAAGGCCGGGCCGTCCAGTTGGCTGGCCAAGGCCATCAACCAGAACAAGGGTCCCGATCCGCAACGTTTCGATGAAATGGAGCAGGAAGGCTGGGACGAATAAGCAGCCCCGCACCGCCGATATACCGTTGCAACGGCAACACCAACCGCAGAATTCAACACACAGGAGAACACCATGTCCCAAGCAGCTTTAGCCGTGGAAACCGGCGACCCCTTCATGACTTCACCCGTCGTTCAGGAAATGCTCAAGCAACTGCGCGCGCTTGACACCTACGACACCTACGAAGGCTGGTCGGATGAAAAAATCATCGACCCGCTGGTGATGACCAAGGAACGCAAGCGTGAAATCCCCATCATCGGCGACCCGGATGAGATCACTTTGGCCCGCGTCAAGGCCTATTACAACAGCATCGCGTCATTGGTGGAAAAACGTTCCGGCAAGATGGCCGTGCCGGTCATCAACATCACCCACGAAGGTTTCGGCCGGGCGTTTGTGCTGGTCGGCAAGTTGATCGTGGTGGATAAAACCCTGCGCGACGTGCACCGCTTCGGCTTTCCCAGCCTGGAAGACTTATCCGTCAAGACCGAAGCCGTGATTGAAAAAGCCGTTGCGCTGATCGAACAATTCAAAGAAGTAGCGGAAGCCTGAGGAGAAATCTCATGACTGACGAAGAACTGAAGAAACTGGAAAAGGAAGTCAAAAAAACCAAGCGTCTAGCCGGCGAGGCCGCGATGGAACTGCACGACCTGATCGAGGACCGCCTGCCGGACGCCTACGGCGAATTGCTAGCCGTGGCCCAGAACACTTACGAGGCCTGCAAGGCCTGGGACGAGGCCAATCGGAAGTTTCTGGCGGCCTCCGCGGAAACTGCTTGAGGATACGAAGATGAGCGAATTTGTAACCGGTACCACCTTCGGCGGCACAATCTGGACGCCGTCATACGTCAGCAATATCAACCAGCGCAGTTGCATAGGCTGCGGCCGTTGCTTCAAGGTCTGCCCGCGTGATGTATTCGATCTGGTGGAAAAAGACGAAGTGCTGTCGGCCGAGGATTTCGGCGACGACTACGGCGACTTTGAAGACGATGACGATAACAGCATGGTGATGAGCATTAAAAACGGCGCCGATTGCATAGGGTGCGAGGCCTGTTCCAAGGTTTGCCCCAAGGATTGTTTTACGCATCAGCATAAGGTGGCGGCTTGATTTTTATGCGCGACGGAACACTAAATTTCCAGAATTAGATCCGAATGCTCAATCAATGCTTCTTTGACGGAATGATTCAAGGTAATCAGGAATAATTGGGCGCCTTCCTTGCGGGCAAATTTCATTACGGGGACAAAATCACTGTCGCCAGTAACAAGAACGACGATGTCGATATGCTTTTTCAACGTCAGGGAGGCTATATCCAAACCGATCCGCATATCGACACCTTTTTGCATGATGTTGGGTTGAATGTCGTTTGCCGAAACGCTAGCTATACCGGTGACATCGCCATTTTTGAGTACACGTTGAGGGACCTTCCATCCCCGCATGGCAACATCACCCAACCGAAGCGCAAAAAACGGCGCTCTGGACAGATGATCAAGTAAAGCCTTGTTGGTTTTTGCCATTTCAGTCTGCCCCAAATTAACTCGCTGTTTAGACAAGGGATTTTCGATAACATCCATTATAGGTGGCGCGTCGTAGTAATAAACTCTGTGCAGCACCAAGTTGTGAAGTCTCTCGTGCCGAGTAATCCTATCGACAAAATCGATGATTTTATTCGCTGTAACTGGAGATTCTTTGGAACCGAGTTTCCGTTTAAGAAAACCGGCATCAATGAGGATGGCGTAATTTCGCATAAGCTCAGAAAAGGTGGTCGCGGATGTGCGCGTAGCCGAAGCTAACTTGGATTGTGGCACACATGGCGACCGTTTTTTTCGTTTAACGGTTGTAATTCTAACAGTATTTGCTCTAGGGAAAAAGCCATTTAACCCTAGCGTTAAAAAGTAACACTTGCTATCGATCAAATAGCCATAACGTATTAAGTTTAAGGAGATTAATCATGCCACGCCCAAAAAAACACGTCTTCGTCTGTACTCAAAACCGCCCGCAGGGCCACCCGCGCGGTTCCTGCGCGGCCAGCGGTTGCGCCGAGGTCATGAATGAATTCATGAATGAAATCCAAAGCCGTAACCTGTTCGAGAAAATCGCCCTGACCAACACCGGCTGCATGGGCCCTTGCATGATGGGTCCCAGCGTACTGGTCTATCCGGAAGGCGTCATGTACGGCAAGGTCGGCAAGGACGACGTCAAAACCATCATCGAACAGCATTTGCTGGGCGGTGCGCCGGTTGCGTCGCTGGTCGTACCGCCCGAGGTCTGGTAAGCCATGACGCCAAGACTGATCTTTGAAGAACGGGTGCTGTTCAGCCCCAACTTGCCCGAGGCGGTAAACCAATTGCTGCAACAGGCGGTGGCGGCCAGCCATGCCGAAAAACCGCTGGCGGAAAAACTGTTCAAACAGGCCCAGCAACTCGACCCCAACTGCCTGCAAACCTATTTCGCCTTGTACAAGTTTTATTTTTACCAAGGCCGTTTGCAGGAAGCCGAACGCGAAGTGCTGGCCGGTTTGGATCAAGCCGCGCGGCAAGGCAATTTTCCGGCCGATTTCCGCCAACTCGCCGGCCAAGCCGGCGAATGGGATATGTATGCCAGCGACACTGCTCTGTTTTATCTGTATACCCTGAAAGCGCTGGCCTTCATCAAACTGCGCCAGGATCTGGCCGACGAAGCCCGTGCCGTTTTGGCGGCGATGGCAGTGCTGGATCCGCAAGACAAGTCCGGCGCGTCGGTGATCATGCAATTGTCCGCCGCTTTGGAGCCGGAGGCCGCATGACGGCAGCCCTGGAACAACTTATCGCCGCCAAGCGCGACTTCGGCATGGCGGTTTGCCGGCGCATGGCCGACAACATCGCCAAGCTGGGTTTTACGCCGGCAAGCCAAATCGCTACGCCAGACTTCGATGCCGCCGAATTCAGTCTGGTGACCGATCCGTTTACGCAAAGCCAGGATTTGGTCGGCTACTGGTACAACGGCGGCAAACAGCGCGTCGGCCAGATCAAATTTCACGGCGACGGCAGTTTCTATGCCGAATACGATGTAGTCCGGCCCCACCCCGGCAAAAAGCAATACTTCGTTGAAGCCATCAACGCCTGGGGTCAACAGGACAACATCAAAACCGAAGCCAAATTGCTCGACATTCCCGAATAGGTAGCGTCATGGCCAATCCCAAGCATGTATACGAACTGTTACTGGACCACTGCAGCAGCGAAGCGGTGGTCGACAACCTGATGATAGGCTTGGTGTGGACACTGTGTAAAACCCGGGATCAGAGCGGGATCGGCCTGGCTATGAGCCCCGGCCACGCCACCCGCACCCTATCCTGGTCCGGCAGCCTGACCGGCAAGCCGATTACCGATCTGGCGGCCTGGATTCTAGACTGGAACCCCTATCAAGCAACAGTGGCCATGGCGGCGATCAATAGCTGTATCAACAGTCGGCCGCTGCCGGAATCCGTGGCCCTGCCAGCCGATCCCGAGCATGCCAATCTGGCCGTGTTCGATTATTTTCTACCGCAACTGCATCATAAAAAGGTGGTGGTAATCGGCCGCTACCCCGGCATAGAACGTTATCAGGATTTAATGCAGCTGAGCGTTTTGGAAAAGCAGCCGGCCGCCGACGATCTGCCGGATTCCGCCTGCGAATTCCTGTTGCCGAACGCGGACTGGGTGTTTCTGACCGCCTCTTCCATCCCCAATAAAACTTTCCCGCGTCTGGCCGAACTGGCCGGTCACGCCAAAACCGTCTTGATGGGCCCCACGGTGCCCTGGCTGCCGCAACTGCATGAGTTCGGTGTCGATTATCTGGCCGGCGTGGAAATTACCGACCCCAACGCCCTCTACCACACGGCGGCCCAAGGCGGCGGGGTAAAAATCTTCAGCCAGGGCCTGCGTTACCGCATTGCCGAACTGACGCCATCGACCAGCCTGAATTGGTTGAAGCAACAGATTGCCGACTGCGCATCTGAACGCAGTCAACTTAAACAACAGATGGAAAGCTGGTATGCCGGCGGCCAAAGCCAGCGTTTCGCCAAAACCCAACTGCTGGAGCGGGTAGACGCCCGCCTGTCGCGCCTGGACAGCAGCTATAAAGTGTTGTGGGATCGCCACGGCGGCAAGCCGGTATAAATTGAATTTATGAGCGACCCCAACGACTTTGCCCGGCATCGCCTGCTGTTGATGTACAAGGGCGACATCAGTGCCCTGGTGATGTTTGCCCAACAGGCAAACGGCAGCGTCTGCTTTCCGGACGCCTTGCCGGCCTTGTCCAGTCCGCTGGAGGAAGAGGAGTTTTCGGCAGCCAAGGTCAGTATTCACCCTTCCGTGCTGGTCAATCAAATCAACCGCCTGCTAGAATTCGACAACGACTTGTTGCGCGCCGAAGCGGGCTTTTGCGAGCAGATCGATACCCCCGGCGGCATCGTCATGGTGCACATGGCCCGCTTCACCTTGCTGGACCCGCCGCATAGATTGATGCAAAACCGGGAATGCCGCATGCGCACTCTACCCGAACTGCGCGGCCGGCCGCCGGCCGAAATGGAGCTGCTGCGGCGGGCTTACGTAAAAATGATGGAGGGCTGACATGTTCGACTTCATGGACATGGATTTCAACAGCGGCGAAGCCGGTCAACCCGTCGGCGGCCCTTACATTCCGGAGGCGGCCGACTGCATGCGTTGCGGCATGTGCGTCGGCGCTTGTCCGACCTTTAAACTGTTTCAAACCGACGAAGAAACTCCGCGCCGGCGCATACGCACCATAAGCAAGCTATTGCTGGAAAATCAGCCGGTCGGCGATGAAGAGCTGCGGCACCTGAACAATTGCCTGCAATGCCGGGCTTGCGAACCGGTCTGCCCCAGCCGCATGGCTTACGGCGAACTGTTCGACCAAGCCCAGGCCAAGCTGCGCCAGCCTCCCAAGCGGCTGGCGCGGCTGGCCTTCCGTCTGATAGAACATAAAACCTGGCGCAAGCGCCTGATGCCGCTGCTGAGTCTTTATCTGCATTCCGGCCTGCGCCAGCCCGTCCGTAAAACCGGCCTGCCGCGAAAATTACGCCTGGCTGCCGCCGAAGCGCTACTCGCCAAGCCCGCCTTGACGGCTTTGAAGCCCTTTTACCCAACTACCGCAAACCGCCGAGGCAACGTAGCCTTGTTTACCGGTTGCGTTGCCGAGCAATTCGACCGCGAAACCTTGCTGGCCGCCATCAAACTGCTGAACGCCATCGGTTTCGACGTCCTTGTGCCGCCGCAACAAGGCTGTTGCGGCGCCATACACCAACACAACGGCCAATCCGCCGCCGGCTTGATAAGCCACAATCTGCGGGTGTTCAACGCCCTGCCCGTCGATGCCGTCATTCATGCGGCGACGGGCTGCGGCGCCATGTTGAGCGAATACCGGGCGGACGACGACCAGGAAGCCGCGCGCTTGTTCGGCGGCCGTCTGGCCGACATACATGAATTTATATTGCGGCACTGGCCGGACGACCTAAAATTGAAAGCCGCGGCCGATACCACGTTGGCCGTGCACGAACCCTGCAGCCAGCGTAACGTCTTGAAAAATCAACAGACGGTTTACGCCTTGTTGGCAAAAATCCCCGGCTTGACGGTTGTGCCGCTGGCGGACAACCCGCTATGTTGCGGGGCCGGCGGTAGTTATATGCTGACGCATCCGGACAATGCCGAAGCCTTGAGAAGCCTGAAGGTGCGGGCTATTACCGCCTCCGCCGCCCAAAGAGTGGTCAGCGGCAATTTCGGCTGTATGTGTTTTTTGAATGCCGCGCCGGAATTGAACGGGCAAATCATCCAGCACCCCATTCGCTTGCTGGCCGACGCCCTGAATTGAAACTTGCTCTATAACGGTTTGCGGCGTCCCTGCCGGCAAACCCGCCCGCCCACGCTATTCAGCCATTAACGCCAGCCGATTTTGCAGTTCGGCCGCCACTAGGGCATCGTAATGCCTGCGCAATACCGAGTCAGTCGGACGCGGAAACAACTCAGCTTCCACTTCGCTTTTCAAATAGGTCAAAAACGTATGACTCTCCGCGGATTTGCCCGCCTGCATGTCGGGTTCTACCGAGGAGCCGCTCTGGCGTGAACCGGACCGGATAAAGTAGGCCAGGCAATTGGAGAACGGGGTATACAAACATGATGCAAACAATACCAGCAACATGGACAACACAATGATTTCAAACATATCAACACCTCACGACGAGAAAAAATAGCCGCCACGGGGCTGGCGCTTATTCCGCAGCGCATCCCGAGCCGGCACTTGCCATTTAGCAATTAGAATGCCACTTATCATAATCGCAAAGCATTGAATTTCATGCTGTTTTTACTAAACCCTCTTTTTTATAGTGGGTTTTAGGCCATTTTGTAGCAAAACCGCCAACCGGCGAACAATTCCCGCCGGCGCACCGCAAAACGCCAGATTCGGCAATCGGCGGCACGCTCTGGTTTGGCAGGCGTGTTCCCCGCCCGCGCTCGGGCAACGTTTTACAAATTTCCGTAAGGATTTACGCGCCAAGTGTTGGTATCTTGCGCCGTCATTTTTAACTGTACATTTGCAGGCTAGTGCTTTATACCATCCGCTACCGTCACACCGATAACCCCGCCAACATCCGCCGCGCCGCGCCCGAGGAACAATAAGCCATGGAAGACCAATTTCACGCCGACTTTTACGGCTTTGTAATCGACAGCGAGCTAGGCCTGTCTTTTGCCGGCAAGCCCGTTAGCTTGCACCCCAAGGAATTCAAGATGCTGCTGGAACTGGTCAAGCAGGCCGGCACGCGGGTATCCAAGGAAGAGCTGATCACCAAGGTCTGGAACGGTGCTCCCACGTCCGATGAAAGCATTTCCCGTTGCCTGTCGATTTTGAAATCGACGCTGCGCAAAACCAGCCCGGGCAGCGAATTATTGATAAAAACCGAATACGGCCAAGGCTATCGCTTCATAGGTCAAGTCGGCAAACCCGCCACCTTTGTCAACGAAGAAAATTTTTTCCTGTTGATCAATACCACCCGCAATCTGGTGACGCTGAAGGATGGCCATAGCCGCTGGCAAATCGCCAACAACGCCTGCCTGGAATTGTTCGGTCTGATCGGCAAACCCTGGCAAGGCAAGACCTGCAGCGAACTGGTCGCGCTTTGCGACCCGCAATGCCGCCATCATTTTGAAACCAGCACGCAAAACGACGAACAGGCCTGGCAGACCGGCCTGGCGGTGGAAATGGTTTTGACCATCGCGCCCAACGGCGGCAACTCCCAGCAAAACCGAGTGTTTGAAATCGTCAAAACCCCCATTTTCGAAGCCAACGGCAGCCGCAAGGCCCTGATCACGCAAGGTCAGGAAATTACCGACCGGCTGGAAAACGAGCGGCAGGGCCGCTTGATGAGCAAGGTATTGGCCAACAGCGATGAGGCGGTGCTGATCAGCGACCAGTGCAACGATATCGTTTACGTCAATGACGCCTTCACGCAAATAACCGGCTACTCGCTCAATGAGGTGGCCGGGCACAATCCCCGCATTCTGGCCTCCGGCCAGCACGACAAAGTGTTTTACGAAGACATGTGGCGGCATATCCTGCATGAGGGCAATTGGCACGGCGAGATCTGGGACAAACGCAAAAACGGCGAAATTTACCCAAAATGGCTCAATATCAGCTCGGTACACGATAGCGACGGCACCCTATGCAACTATGTGGCCATTTTCAGCGACATTTCCAAACGCAAGGCCGACGAGGCCATGCTGACCTTCCTGGCTTATCACGACCCGCTGACCAAGTTGCCTAACCGCCTGCTGCTGCGCGACCGCTTCGATCAGGCGGTCGGCATCACCCATAGGCGCGATGCCGGCTCCGTGGCGCTGTTGTATCTGGATCTGGATCAATTTAAAAACATCAACGATACGCTCGGGCATGAAATAGGCGACCGCCTGCTGATTGCCGTGGCCAAGCGCCTGGAAGCCAATGTGCGGGAAATCGATACGGTCTGCCGCCTGGGCGGCGACGAATTTGTTGTCGTGCTGTCGGACATGCCGGATTCTCACTCCATTTCCATGGTCGCGCAAAATATCCTCAACCATCTGGCGGAAGCGTTTGAAATCGAGCAATACCGGCTGACATCGACCGCCAGCGTCGGCATTGCGCTGCATTCCGTCGATAGCGACGATTTCGACACGCTATTAAAGCTGGCGGACGCGGCCATGTATCACGCCAAGGACAGCGGCCGCAATACTTACCGGTTTTATACCGACAAGATGAATATCGACGCCATGGAACGTCTGCGCATGCGCAACGGTTTGGCGGAGGCTTTGCTCAAGCAGCAGTTTGTCCTGCATTACCAACCCCAATTCGACCTGAACACCTTGCAACTGGTGGGCATTGAGGCGCTGGTACGCTGGAACCATCCGGAGCGCGGCCTGTTGCTGCCAGACAAGTTTATTCCGATCGCCGAACAGACCGGACAGATCGTGCCGATCGGCGAATGGGTGATCAGCGAAGCCTGCAGACAGGCGAAGGCTTGGCAACAGCAGGGCTATGCGCCGGTGCGGGTCGGCGTCAATTTATCTGCGCTGCATTTCAAGCGCGGCGACATCATCAAAATGATTACCGGTCTGGCCGAGCAACACGATCTCGACCCCCAATATATCGAGCTGGAACTCACCGAAGCCATCATGCTGCAGGAAGTGGACTACATCCTGGACATCATGCAGAAATTCAGAACCCTGCATTTCACCTTGTCGATCGACGACTTCGGCACCGGCTACTCCAGTCTGGCGTTCTTGAAGCGGTTTCGGGTCGACAAACTGAAAATCGACGGTTCGTTTATCCGTAATCTGGAAGTAGACAGCCACGATCTTGCCATCGTTCGTTCCATCATCCAGTTGGCAAAAGGCTTCGAAATGCGCACCATCGCGGAAGGCGTGGAAACCCAGGGCCAGCTTGAAATTCTGCGGCGCGAAGGTTGCCAGGAAGGCCAGGGCTACTATTTCTGTTACCCGCTGCCGGCCGGGCAGTTAAGCCGGCATCTGCACTCGGCTACGGCCCAACGCTAGCGCGTTGGCGCTTGTCCACTTGGCCGCAGTCGGCGCTGTTCCCGATCCTTCAAGGTAAAGCTCATCAGTGCTCGGCATTACCCCGGCTATGAAAAGCAGTCCGTTACAGCGAGGCACAGTCGCGATTAAGGCCTTTCAAATCGCGACTGTGCCTCGCTCCCACGATGACTCTCAGACTAACTCTTAAGACAGCAATTTTACGTCCAGCCACGTGAAAATCTGGCAGTTCTGTTCATTGAGTACTCCATGAATCCGTGGCTCCACTTGTTGCCAGTCCTGTTACTCGGCAGAATCAGCGACTAAATAGCTATAATTCCACTTTGTCTTATTACTGATCCATCTACGGTCATGGTTAAAGATTACACGGAAGAACTATCTGAAAAAATTAGCGCTTCGGTTTTAGCTTTTTTTTCAGTAAACCCTATTTTTTGCGCGTTATAAAGGCACATGGATCTATTGTTAATAAATCCCGATTCGTCCGCGAAGGCTTATCAGGATCTTGCCAAAACTTATTCAGCCATCGAGCCTCCCACGTTTGCATTGCTTTTGGCCGAATCCTGCCGCAGCAAAGGCTTCGGAGTTACGATTTTGGATTGCATTGCGGAATGTTTGACGCTCGACCAATCGGTCAAACGGGTTGTCGACTTGGCTCCGAGATTGGTCTTATTCGTCGTATATGGACAAAATCCGAATTCCGGAACGACCGGCATGATTGGAGCTCTGGCCTTGGCCCGTGCAATCAAACAAGACGACTGCATTAACTGCAGGATAGCTTTCGTTGGCTCACATACCAGTGCCTTGCCGCTGGAAGTTCTAGCTCACGATTGCGTCGACATCGTATTGCTAAATGAAGGCGTTTACGCGTTGCACAACCTTTTGAACGGCAATCTCAAACGCGACTTGGCGCACGTCAAGGGCATCGGTTATAAACAAGAGGGAACGTCGCTACCAGTAATCAACCCGCCTCAATCCGTGGTACCGCAAGAACGGATGGACGAAGACTTACCCGGCTATGCATGGGATTTGCTTCCTTACCGCGAAAAACCGCTCGATCTCTACCGGGCGCATTTCTGGCACGCCGGGTTCAGCCATGAAAAACGCACGCCGTTCGCCGCCATTTATACCTCACTGGGCTGCAATTTCGGTTGCGATTTCTGCATGATCAACATTGTCAACCGGTCCGATAACAGCGATGGCATCGACGCCTCGCATTCGCGGGGCATGCGCTTTTGGTCACCCGCTTGGGTAATCCGTGAAATGGAAAAATTGGCCAAGCTTGGCGTCCGCACGCTACGTATCAGCGATGAAATGTTTTTCCTCAATCGCAAATACTACGAACCCATCCTACAAAACGTGGTCGATCAGGGTTTCGACTTTAACATGTGGACATACTCCCGAGTCGATACGGTCAGGCGCGACGCACTCGATTTGTTTAAGCGTTCCGGCGTGAACTGGCTGGCATTGGGCATCGAGACGGGCAACCAGATGGTACGGCAAGAGGTTTCCAAGGGTTCTTTCAAGGAAATCAATATCCGCGAGGTTTGCAATACGATTGGAGAGGTCGGCATCAATATAATCAGTAATTATATCTTCGGTTTTCCCGACGATACCTTGGAAACCATGCAGCAAACGCTCGATCTTGCCATCGAGCTCAATACCGAAATGGCTAACATGTATCCTTGCCAGGCCTTGCCGGGCAGCCCCATGTACCATATCGCCAAACGCAACGGCTGGAAACTGCCCGAGACCTACGAAGGCTTCGCTTTCCTGTCTTACGCATGCGAACCGCTGCCGACAAGGCATTTGAGCTCGGCGGACGTTTTACGATTCCGCGACAGGGCATGGCATACCTACTTTTCGAATCCCGCCTATCTCGAACTTGCCGAACGCCGATTTGGCGCGCAAGAAAGAAAAAACATCGAAGACATGGCGAGTATCCGCCTAAAGCGGAAATTGCTGGGGGATTGAGCGTATGATTATCACCAGGACCCCGTTTAGAATTTCGTTCTTCGGCGGCGGCACGGACTATCCGAGCTGGTACCGCGAGCACGGTGGCGCGGTGTTGTCGACCTCCATAGACAAGTACTGTTACATCAGTTGCCGCCGCTTGCCGCCGTTTTTCGACCACAAACACCGCATCGTCTATTCCTTGATCGAAAACGTCAAACATACCGACGATATTCAACATCCCGCCGTTCGCGCGGTGCTTAAATGGGCTAACGTTGAGGAAGGCCTGGAAATCCATCATGACGGCGACTTGCCCGCCCGTTCCGGCTTGGGTTCGAGTTCGTCGTTTACGGTCGGTTTGTTGAACGCCCTGCAAGCCTTACAAGGGCAAGTAACTAATAAGGATGGATTGGCCAGGGACGCGATTCACATCGAACAAAATGTGATCCGTGAGCATGTAGGCTCGCAAGACCAAGTATCGGCGGCCTTCGGCGGTTTCAACCGGATCGACTTTCATGCCAACGATACCTTCGACGTGGCGCCGGTGATTTTGCCGCAACAGCGCCAACAAGAACTTCGCGAACATTTGATGTTGTGCTTTACCGGCTTTTCGCGTATCGCCTCCGAGATCGCGAAGTCGAAAATCGACAATTTGGAGAATCGCGAGAAAGAGCTGAAGCTGATGCGGGCCATGGTCGACGAAGCCATCGACTTGCTCCAGGATCGCCGCCAGCCCATTGAGTCGTTCGGTAAGCTGTTGGATACTAATTGGCATTACAAACGCAGTCTTTCCAGCCGGGTATCCAACCCAAAAATCAACGAAATATACAACGCGGCAATCGACGCCGGTGCCATCGGCGGCAAGATTTTGGGTGCTGGTGGCGGCGGTTTCTTATTGTTGTTCGCCAAACCGGAGAAGCAAGCCGCGATTCGCGCACGCCTGGACAAGCTTATTCACGTGCCGTTCAATTTCGAAGACTCCGGCAGCCGTGTAGTACTCTACCAACCCAACGGACTTTGATTTCCATGTATATGTTTTTCTGCCTTTATACCGGCGCGCGCGCGGACTCGATCTTTTCACGAGCGAACGCCGGGAAGGAGACATTGCCGTGAGCTCCGAAACTCCCGATTTGCGCGCCAAGGCTCATTGGGTCTGGAGGGAAACGTTGGCTATCCACCGCCGCGCGCCCGAAACGCGACTGGCTTCGTCGCTGTCGTCCGTCGAAATTTTTGTCGCTTTATATTACGGCGGCGTATTGCGTTTCGATGCCGCCCAGCCGCTGTCGGCGCATCGTGACCGGTGCGTGATCAGCAAGGGGCACGGTTCAATTTGCATGTATCCGATTTTGGCGGATCTCGGTTTTTTCCCCAAAGATGAATTGTTGCGGGTTTGCCATAGCGGCGGTTTTTTGGGCGGCATCCCCGATCCGGTGATTCCCGGTTATGAAACCGTCAACGGGTCGCTCGGTCATGGCCTGGGCGTTGCCAGCGGTATGGCGCTGGGCTTAAACCGGCTCAATAGCGACCGGCAAGTATTCGTCGTCTCCGGCGATGGAGAATTGCACGAAGGCGCCAATTGGGAGGCCGCCATGTTTGCATCTCAACACCGGCTTGACAACCTGAACCTCGTCATCGACGACAACGGCATCAGCATGCTTGGCTATACCGACGACATCGTCAGTCACCACCCGCTAGTCGAGCGTTTGTCGGCGTTCGGTTGGGATTGTCGCCGGGTTGATGGTCATGATGTGTTGGCGGTACGGTCGGCATTGTTAGACATGAAAGCATCGGCGACCGGCAAACCGAAAGCGCTGATCGCCAAAACCTTGAAAGGACGCGGCGTGCCGGGGCTTGAGAACGCGCCTTTGTCACACATTCTGAATCCCAAACCGGAATTGATCGACCGGTTACTGGAGCAAATGCCATGACGACCAAGCCGCTAGCGATGCGCGATGTCCTGCTCGAGCGGATTTGGCAGGCGATGGCCCAGGATGCAAAAATATTTTTCGTCAGCGCTGATTTCGGTTCGCCGATACTGGACAAGATACGCACCGATTTCCCAAACCGTTTTGTCAATGTCGGTATCGCCGAGCAAAATTTGATCAATGTGTCCGCCGGTCTGGCACTCGAAGGTTTTACCGTTTTTGCCTACGCCATCGCGCCGTTCATCACCATGCGCTGCTACGAACAGATTCGCGTCAGCTTGGCGTTGCTGTCTGAAGCGCGACCGATTAACGTCAACCTGATTGGCGTAGGCGCCGGTTACAGTTATGTGGTTTCCGGGCCGACCCACCAGTGCTACGAAGATTTGACCTTGATGCGTGCTATGCCTAATTTCCAGGTGTTTTCCCCTGCCGACCACATAACAGCGGGAGCGTTGTTCGAGCGTTGCCTGTCGTCTACCGGTCCAAAATATCTGCGTTTCGACGCTCAGATATTACCGGTCATCTACGAGCAAGCCGCGCCGGACTTGCAATTGGGTTTTCATGTTCACCGTCGCGGCAAGCATGCGTGTCTGCTGGCGACCGGCTACATGTTGCATACCGCTCTCAAGGTGGCGGATATACTTGAAAAATCCGGGATTGTGCCAGGCCTTATCGACTTGGTGGACATAATGCGTTTTGATGAGGAACGCTTGGCCGACGAACTCGCCGGCTATCAAGGACTGGTCAGCCTGGAAGAAGGCTTCCGTGGCCGTGGCGGGGTCGATGCCATGCTATTCGATTTTCTGACCCGCCGCGAACTACCGTTAAAATTGCTTAACCTGGGTGTCGAGGGCGGTTACCGTTTCGAACTGGGCACGCGGGCCGAATTGCACGAACAGGTCGGCATCGGACCGGAAGCCGTGCAACGGCGCGTCGCGGCCTTCATCCAAGCACTTTCTCAATAACCGGGTATTCGAAGACATGAAATTCCCTCTGATGCGTAACAACATCCTGCGCGAAGATCTCGACGCAGTAATCGAACATCTCAAGCAGGACGATCCGATTTTGACCCACGGCGCGAACGTGCGCGAATTCGAGGCCGAGTGGTCGGCGTGGCTAGGTGTGAAATACAGCGTTTTTCTGAATTCCGGTGCGTCGGCCAATCTGCTGACCATGGCGGCGTTGAAAATACGGCATCCCGAAGGTGGCGAAGTCATCGTGCCGCCGTTGGCCTGGGTTTCCGACATAGCGTCGGTTTTACAAAACGGTTTCACGCCGGTTTTTGCCGATATAGATCTTGCCACCCTGGCGATGGATACCCGGCAAATCCTAAACAAAATTACCGGCAAAACCCGCGCCGTTTTTCTGACCCACGTACAAGGTTTCGACGGCCTTACCGACGAACTGGTTGCGGAACTCGAACGCCGCAAGATTCCGTTGATCGAAGATGTCTGCGAGTCGCACGGCGCCCGCCATAACGGTAAACTACTCGGCAGCATCGGCTGGATTTCCAATTTTTCCTATTACTACGCCCACCATATGAGCACGATCGAGGGCGGCATGATTTGCACCGACGATCCCGAGGTCTACCAGCAAGTACGCATGTTGCGTTCGCACGGCATGGTGCGCGAGGCGACCGACAATGATTTGAAGGCGCGCTACATCGACGAAAATCCGCAGCTCAACCCGGACTTCATTTTTGCCTATCCGGCCTATAACACCCGCAACACCGAAATCGGCGGCATCATGGGGCGTAGCCAACTCAAGCGCCTCGATACAATCGTGCAACGCCGCACCGAAAATTTGCTGCGCTTTCTGGACCAAATCGATTCGTCCAAATACCGCACCGACTTCAAGCTGGAAGGCTCTAGCAACTATGCCTTCAACCTGATTCTCAACCAAGCTGACAATGGTTTGGTACAACGAGTGATGAATAAAATGCGCGAATCCGGCATCGAATTCCGCCGGGGCAGCGCCGGCGGCGGCAATCAGATACGCCAGCCGTATTTAAGAGGCGTCGTGCCAGATGGCCATTACCTGGAATTTCCCAACACCGAGCACATTCATTTCTACGGATTTTACATCGGCAATTTCCCGGATTTGAGCATTGCCGAAGTCGACGAATTATGCGCGTTGCTTAACGCGGTTTGACGGCGAACATCGTGACCACCGCAATCGTTCTTGGCGGCGGCTTGGGTACGCGTTTGCGTGACGCGGTACCCGATTTGCCGAAACCGATGGCGCCAATCAATGGCCGGCCGTTTCTGGACTATCTAATTGAGTACTGGCGGGGCCAGGGCGTGAGGCGTTTTATTCTGTCGGTCGGCTACAGGCGCGATGCGATCATCGATTACTTTGGCGATCATTACCGCGACGCGGCAATCGACTACGCGGTTGAAGACACACCCTTGGGTACCGGCGGCGGGGTGTTGCTAGCCGCGCGCAACATCGCCGCCGGCGAACGTTTTCTATTGCTCAACGGCGATACTTTCTTCGCTGTGGATTTCGAACGATTGATGCGATGCGCGCAACGAAACGACGCGGATTGCTGCTTTTCAATGTTTCGTTCCAACACGGAAGGTCGTTATATGGCTATGGAAGTAGCCGACGACGGGTGCATTAGATCCTTGAAGTCAGGCAAGGCAGGGGTCGGCAGTCTGGCGAACGGCGGTGTGTATTACCTTCGGCGTTGCGCACTGCAGGAAGAACGCTTTACGCTTCGCGCCAATTGGTCTCTCGAGGACGATATTTTTCCCGCGGCCCTGGCGGCCGGGCGACGCTTGATCGGAGTCGAGTTTTTGGGCGGCTTCATCGACATCGGGGTTCCTGAGGATTACGCCCGTGCAGGGCAAGTGTTGGACGAACCGGCGTCCCGGTAGTTTCCGACTGAACGCCAATATCCATGCCTCGATCGCGGCCAAAGCCGTCTGTCGGCGGATTCCGCCGCATTGACCGCTTTCGAGGCGGCGGAATTGCGCGCGGAAACGCGATATCTTACCCGCGGAAGTCTTGACCTCGAGAGTTCACTCTCGCCCGCAACCGGCAACGACGCCTTTTTTGGGATTATCACGTCAAGCCTGTCGCCGAACATACTGCTAGCGCCAACTTAATGGCCGCCATGTCGATACCGAGTATCGCTTTTCCTGCCCGCGATGGTGGCAAGGGGCGCGGACTTGCCATTTAGGCGGCCATCGTTCCTAAAACAATGACCAGTTCCATTGAGGAATTGCGCATAGCGCTGGCGCACTCGCACGGGCGTATGCGCCGAAGCGGCAATCTTTGTCGAACGATTTTTTTTCGAACCGAAAGGAGAAATATGAATTACAACATCTTATTGACCGGCGGGGCCGGCTATCTGGGCTCGACCATGGCCCCCGACTTACTGGCGGCGGGACATAAAGTAACGGTGCTGGACAATTTCATGTTCAAGCAAAGCAGTTTGAACCACGTTTGCTACCATCCGAATTTTTCAGTCGTTAAGGGTGACATCCGCTTGGAAAAAACCATCGCGCCTTTGCTCAAAAATGCCGACATCGTAATTCCCTTGGCCGCGCTGGTGGGGGCGCCGCTGTGCAATATGGATCCTATCGGCGCGACGACCACCAATCACGACGCGATAATGCTGATGCTGAAATTGCTGTCCAAGAATCAAATCGTGCTGATGCCGACCACTAATAGCGCTTACGGTACCGGCGACGAAAACAATTTTTGTACCGAGGAGTCGCCGTTGCGCCCGATCTCGCAATATGCGATAGAGAAGGTCAAAATAGAGCAGGAACTGATGCAACATGAAAACGCCATTAGCTTCCGCTTGGCGACTGTGTTCGGCATGTCGCCAAGGATGCGCATCGATTTACTGGTCAACGACTTCACCTATCGGGCGGTCAACGACCGTTTCATCGTGCTGTTCGAAGGCTATTTCAAACGCAATTACCTGCACGTACGCGACGTATCCCGCGCTTTCCAACATGCGATTACCAATTACGACGCGATGAAAGGCCAGATTTACAACGTCGGCCTTTCAGATGCCAATGTCTCTAAAATGGAGTTGTGCGAAACAATCAGAAAGCAGATTCCAGACTTCGTGTTTATCGACGCACCGGTCGGCAAGGATCCGGATCAACGAAACTACATCGTTTCTAACGCCAAAATCGAGGCAACCGGTTACAAAACTTCGGTAAGCCTAGACGCCGGCATCGCTGAATTAATCAAAGGTTTTACCATGATCAAGAATTCGATGTACGGAAACGTGTGATCGCAGAAATTATGGATTTTAATTTGTCCGCTATTCATAACCACGCCACTTCGGCAAACGATTTAGCCCGTGCAGTCCCACGGAAGGCAATGAATTTTATCAACCTCGGAAACAATCGCGTACTGAAAAACTGAATTAAATTTTATTTAACTCAATTGGGATAGCAGAGATTGAAAGATTAAATTTTCGAATCAACAGGAACACAATGAGATTCTCTATATTTGTAAGTAACCACGGCAAACTTGATGGGATAGAAGATTTAATCAGCATCATTAGCACTGTCATTATAAAACGTGGTCACGAGGTAACAGTTACAGAAACACTGGATCCTGATGCTATAACTCTGATTATTGATGAATTCACCGATGCCATATCCAACCGGGAAATAATAGAATTTAAACGACAAAACCCCAACTCCGGACTGGTATATGTATTGACTGAGTTTATCGAGCATCGCTTGTTTGTAACCTCATTCAACTTTTTTGGGGGAATTGTAGAGGCTTCGGTAATCGCGGCAATGAATGTTTATTTCAGGAATCACCGTGAAGATTTTCAATCGGCAACTATTCAACATTGGCTAGTAGCTATTTTTTACTCGCCGCTTTTAGTTGTTTATTTATTCGATCATTTTCTAAGAAACTTGATAAGGAACGAACGTTTACCGCTGATATCAAGATTGCATCGTACGGCATATATGCTCATGCGCTACTTGGGATTGGAAAAAATGATAGCCTGCGCCGACGCGGTCATTCTGAGTCACCAATCAATCGTTGATAATATTAACGGCATCATTGAAAACACTCCTGTATTGGGCACAATTCATCCTGAAATCAATTTTGCAGAAATCGAACGATCATTATTTTTAGATAAAAAGCTCTTTATAGAAATAACTGGCTCAATCACCCCATATCGTCTTAAATTTATTCGCAGAATAAACATAGATATTCTTTCGCTTGGTATAAAAAATAGGTTTAACCCATGTAAATCCATTCCCTTTTCAACTACCGCGGGTCAAAGTATTGCGCGAGGCGCTTATTCATTACATCCGCCTCAATTGAAAAATTGGAAATATTCTAGTCCAACTAGAATTTATCGCGCATTACAGCATGAACACAATATGCCGGTCTTAACAAAAGTATTTCATCAACATCCGATAGAAAAGCTTTGCCTGCAATTTATTGGCGAAAAATCTTTATATGAAATGTATCGGTACTTCAAATTTCCCAGCGAACTTATTGACTATCTTGGTCCATTAACAAAAGAATATATGCAGATAGCAAACATGGAAAACGACAGGATTTTACAAGCAATCATGATAAACTATAAAAATTTGAAAAAAAATGAATCGTGAATTAAAAATTGGAATCAACGTAAAACATTTTCTGGAGCTGCTATATCTGCTAGTCCAAAAAGACCTTAAAGTACGCTATAAAAGTAGTGTCCTTGGATATTTATGGGCACTGGCAAATCCCTTCGCGTTTGCCTTGGTTTATTACGTGGCGTTCAAGATTATTATGAGGGTGCAAATGCCCAATTACTCAGTCTTTCTATTAACTGGAATGTTTCCCTGGGTATGGTTTACAAATTCTCTGATACAAGCGTCGGCTAGCTTCAAAAATAACGTTTCATTGGTGAAAAAAGTCAATCTTGTGCGCGCTGTACTGCCCCTTGGTAGTGTTATTCATGAAATGGTGCACTTTTGCTTTGCTCTGCCGGTATTGTGCTGCTTCATATTTTTTACGGGTGGAATATTACACCTCTCCTGGCTTTGGCAATTACCGCTTATGGTTATGCTCCAACTCTCCATGGCTTACCCGCTAGCCCTAATATTGGCAGTGGCAAATGTTTACGTCCACGATGTGGAATATATAGTCGGCATAGGCCTTTCCTTGCTGTTTTTTCTGACGCCTATTGTTTATCCAGTGAGTATGATTCCCGACACGTATCGACACATATTTGAATGGAACCCGCTGGTTGCCTTGGTGGGCAGCTGGCGTAGCATTTTCCTGGAGGGGAATATCGATTTCAAGCTGATCAATCAGTGTATTACCATGGCGTTGATCATGTCCTTTTTGTCGATAGTCATTTATCGCGGGGGAGCTTGTAAACTCGGTGAATTGTTATGAGCAGCGCGGTGCAATGTGACGGTGTATGGAAACGCTATGGCAGGCAACCCCGAGGCATCAAAGAGTTATTAGTGGGCCGCCATAAGGCGGACGATAGCCGATATTCTCGCGAATGGGCGCTGCGGGATATTAATTTTGCAGTCGAGCGCGGTTCGGCATTCGGTATCGTCGGGCACAACGGCACGGGTAAGAGCACCTTACTCTCGTTGTTGCTGGGTACGATTCCGCCCGACAGGGGAAATATCAGGATGCATGGACGTGTAGCTTCGATGCTGGAACTCGGGGCCGGTTTTCACCCTGAACTGACAGGACGTGAAAATATTTTCTTGTACGGCTCCATCCTGGGGATGTCGCTTACTGAAATTCGAAACAATCTGGACAAAATAATTGGCTTTTCCGAACTGGACGGAGCGATTGATAACCAGATCCGTACCTATTCGAGCGGCATGATTGCCCGCCTTGGTTTTTCCACTATCGCCCATACTCCAGTCGATATTCTATTGATTGATGAAGTACTTGCGGTCGGGGACAGCCACTTCCAGGAAAAATGCGGACAATATTTGCAAGACTTCAAAGCGCGCCAAGGCACGCTGGTCATAGTGTCGCACGATATGGAGGCATTGGCCGAAATGTGTGATTCGGGGATTTGTTTGAATATGGGCCACGTTCTAGTGCAAGGTTCTATTTCCAATGTTCTTTCAGAATATGAAGCCGTTATGACGATGTCACGCCGAGAGCCCAAGCAAATCTGTAAAGAGTAACTCACAGTAGCGAAATAAAGCATTATGAAAATATCTATAACACTACCCTCGCTGTATCCGGACGCTCTCGCTCGAACATTAAAAAACATTCGTAATACTACAAGTGTAGATTATGAAATTATCGTAGTCTCTCCTTTTAAGGTTGATGAAACAGATGTAATATGGATCGAAGAGAAGGAAAGAAACGGCTCTGCATTTGCGCATGCAGTAGCTTCCTCGCGTGCTACCGGTAACTTTATTACAGCAACGTCGGATGATTGCGAATATCTACCCGGCTGGGATATTCAAGCAATAGCTAATTTTTCGGCGCGAAAACCTAAAGATGGAAGCATGTTTTGTTTGGGTCTTCATTTTGGACTTATTGGGACCGTTTATGGGATTTATTATTGTAACTTTCCATTTATGCGTCTCGAAGATGCTTTGAGCATAGGATATTTTGATGGTAGATTTAAAAAGGATTTTACCGACACTGATCTTAGTTTTAAAGTTTGGTCAAAAGGCGGGCGCTGTGAGTATAGTAAAAAAAAACTTATAAATATAACGAAAGCAGATATTCGCAAGGGCGGAGAAAACTGCCTTGATGAAGACTTAGATTTATTTGCGAAAAAATGGGGTGCTATATACGGCCAAGGTTTTAAAGCATCATCCATGAGATGCATCAATATAGATTTTGACCCGGATCACCACCCTGAATTTGTGCAAGACTATTCAGTATATAATAATGAAATAGAAGTTATTTCCAAGCTACACCGCATTAGCCCGCCTCATCTTGTTAAATCAATCAATAGCTTTAACATAGTAAGTTTCAAAGGTAAATTCTTAAATGTACCATTCAGTTTAGGCTCGATCGACTTGGACATGATTGACGCTCTTAATCATGATGAAATTACTGTTTTCGATACGCTTCAAAGTGCCAGCAAAGCTGTCGAGCAATACATTCCTTTACCTTGTCTGATAAAATCTATAAATCAAGTTAATATTGTCCTATATAACAGAAAGTATTATAATATACCATTTAGTTTAGGCTCGATAGACTTGCAGCATCATACACTAACTCATGCCGATCAAATATTGGTATTTGATTCGCTTGTTGATGCATGTTTCGCAGCATCGAAAATATAAATAAATCCATCGCCGTCGGCAGGCGGACCAAACTTAGGATAACGGCCCTTTAAACAGAAAAAATTTATCGACCTTCCATGAAAAATGCCCTGATTTCTTTGTTATTGCCTAGCCGTGGCCGCTTGCAACGCGCCAACGCCTTTTTACAAAGCGTTCTAGAAAATAGCGAGTATCCGGAATATTTGGAAGTTATTGCTTATCTGGACAATGATGATTTGACCAGCCACTCGTTGAAATGTCCCGGATTAGCAGTTAAACGCATTATAGGGCCTAGGGCGACCATGGGAGCGTACAATACGGCATGCTATGAAATGGCTCGTGGGGATATTATCATTCTCGCCAACGACGACATGCTTATTCGCACACATGGCTGGGATAGCATAATACGTCAATTACATGACAGTATTCCGGATCATATCTATCTGGCTTATGGAAACGATTTATTCAAGAAGGGAAATCTTTGCACATTCCCCATCCTTTCGCGAAAAACCTGCGAAGCCTTAAAAGATCCTTATCCAATTACATATAAAGGAGCATTCATCGATTATCATCTTATGGATATTTTTAAGCGATTAGAGGAATTGGGCTTTAAACGTATTCGCTATCTGCCTGAAGTTATATTCGAGCACATGCATTATCGAACCGGAAAAGCGCCCTTAGACGATACCTACCGACAGCGAAGAAGATTCGCTGATGACGGAGACTTTTTATCGCTTATCAGTGCGCGGGCACATGCCGCGAGAGCATTATATAAAGTGCTGCAAGGGGGAAAAGCACCGGCCACCATGAGTAATCTCGCCCAGAATTCAGTGCCGCATGGAATCGTGCAGACTGTTAGCTATATCACTCGCTTTATTCTTTTAGATAAAGGTTTGCCGTTGCGCTGGCGCTTATCTCTGTGGATTTGGTTTGCAGGCCGCCAGCTTGCTGCTCACGGACTTCTGAAACCGTTTATCTGACGTCGATCCAGCCCCGGGTTAACACCAAGGCCACTTCTGCTTTTTTTCGTTCGGCTCGCATCACAAATGATTCGTCGACATGGAGCACTATCCGGTAAACTTGCACCATCGCCTACCAGTCTAACCGGTGCGCCCCAATAGGCTGCCTGAAACGCGCCACACGACCCCAACGAAAAAAATTTTCCGTTCATGAATTCCGAGTCGCGCATAACAGCTAACGCTAGCCTATTTGCGCGCTTTAACAGTTGCACGATGTCCCTGGGACACCACCGCCATGGTTTTGAGCTCACCCCCACGGGCAAACACCCGCAAATTCCGGCCCGCACCACCTAACACTGATGCTGCGCATGGAGAGCTTCCGCCGCCACATGCCCCCTGCAAGCCCGGCAAAATCCTCAAGCCTATTTCCCCCATATCTGCTAATGTAATGGTTTCATAAGATTTTCATTATCCGCGCTCACGCCGCCCCCACCGGGACAGCTTTACCAAAAAGATGATTTTTTTGACTCGCATCCCCAGCATCCGGATTAACGATTGGTCGAGCTTCGCCGCGTTGACGCTGGCTTATGCTGTCTGCGCTCAAGCGCTGACAATGCTATCCAATGCCGATCAAGACAATACGCTGTTTTGGATGCCCAACGGTATCGCACTGGCACTGTTACTGCTCAAGCAAAGTCGAGTCTGGTTCGGCATTATCGCCGGCTCCTTGATATCAGGCCTGATACAGCATCTGCCGTGGAGCGCAACGGCAGTCATGGCCTGTGCCAACACCCTGGAAGTTTATGCTTCCGTTCGCTTGTTAAACCTGTACGGCAACTTCGACAGCCATCTTCAACGCACGGGAGACTTCATTGTCCTGCTTGCGGTCGCCGTCATAAGCGCTTGGGTCAGCGCACTACTGGGCAGTTTCGTGGCTTGGCATCTGCGGCTTTTGGACAGTGCCGCGCTGGCCGACAACGTTTTTCACTGGTGGCGGGCCAACATTCTGGGAATGGTGATCGGTACGCCTTGCCTGCTGGTCTGGCGGCGTTGGCCGCGAGGCTGGTTTAGCCTCGCCGGACGCGGACTGGAAGCGCATAGTTATATTTTGTTGTCCCTGATCGTGCCGGCCACGCTGTTTATGGATTTTCTATCCGAATTCTTCGGCGGCGTTTCACCGGAGTACTGGATGTTTCCGTTGCTTTTATGGGGCGCGTTTCGTTTCGGCCATCATGGCGTCTTGCTGCTGTTGCTGACGGTCTGCATCGTCGGCTATATCGGCATGAAGAGCGGGGCCGGTTATTTCGCAAAGTATCGCTACAGCGATGGGCAAAACCTATGGCTTTACCTGCTGATACTGGCGATTGTCGGCAACCTGATGGCCTTGATGTTGAACGCGCGTAGGCAAACCGAGGAAGCCTTGCGGCTGAAAACTCAGGAACTGGACGCTTATTTCAATAATGCCCTGGATTTATTCAGTATTGCCGACACGCGGGGTTACTTCCGCAAATTGAACGGCCGCTGGGAAGAGTTGTTGGGTTACGGCTTGGGTGAACTCACCGACAAGCCGTTTTTGGAGTTGGTGCATCCCGATGACATAGAGTCCACCAAGGCGGCCATGACCCGCCTTGCCGGCGCGGCAACGGTCAACAATTTCGTCAACCGCTATCGGCACAGCGACGGTTCCTGGCGCTGGATAGAATGGAATTCCTGCGCCCAGGGCGACTTGATCTACTCGGCCGCGCGCGACATCACCGAGCAAAAGGCCGCCGAAGACGAACTGCGGCTGGCGGCCCTGGTATATCAAAACAGCAGCGAATCCATGATGATCACCGACGAAAACAATTGCATCATCTCGGTCAATCGCGCCTTCACCGCCTGCACCGGTTATACGCCGGAGGAAGTGCTGGGCAAAAATCCCCGCATACTCAACTCCGGCCGCCAGCCGGCGGCGTTTTACAAAACCATGTGGCATGCCTTAAATACCAGCGGCCGCTGGCAGGGCGAAATACACAACAAACGTAAAAATGCCGAGATCTACGCAGAGTGGGTGGTCATCAATACGGTTTTCAATGCCGACGGCAAAGTGCACAGACGGGTCGCGCTGTTTTCCGATATTAGCGAAAAGAAAAAATCCGACGAATTGATCTGGTTTCACGCCAACTACGACCCATTGACCCAACTGCCCAATCGGCGCCTGTTTATCGACCGTCTGCAACAAGACCTGATCAAGGCCAGGCGCGACCAACAATCGCTAGGTCTGCTGTTTATCGATCTGGACCACTTCAAGGAAGTCAACGACGGCTTGGGACACAGCACCGGAGACGAACTGCTGAAACAGGTCGCCGGCCGTCTGACCGCCTGCGTCAGAAAATCCGATACGGTGGCCCGCCTGGGCGGGGATGAGTTCACCATTATCATCTCCGAGTTAAACGACAACGCTTATCTGGAAAAAATCTCGCAAAACATTCTGCTGGCCTTGAGCCAACCGTTTACATTGGGGACCAGCCAAGCTTATGTTTCCGCCAGCATAGGCATCACATTATCGCCCGCCGATGCCGAGCATTACGAGGATTTGATCCGTTTTGCCGATCAGGCCATGTATGCGGCAAAAAACAAGGGCCGCAACATGTATTGCTTTTTCACCCCGGCCATGCAACAGAAGGTGGAAACGCATATGCACATCGCCCAGGACCTGCACCAGGCGCTGGAAGATGAGCAGTTTATCGTGTATTACCAACCCATCGTCGACTTGGCAAGACGGGACAAGGTAGTCAAGGCCGAAGCCCTGATACGTTGGTTACACCCGTCCAGGGGCATGATCATGCCCCTGGACTTTATTTCGGTGGCGGAGGAAACCGGCATCATCAACGATATCGGCGACTGGATCTTCAAACAGGCCGCCCAACAAACCCGGCGCTGGCAACAAGACTACCTGACGGACTTCCAGATCGGCGTCAACAAATCCCCGGTACAATTTCATAGCCAGGACGGCCTGCACCGGCACTGGACCGATTATTTGCGCGGACTGCACATGCCGGCCGACAGCGTGGTGATCGAGATCACCGAGGGGCTGTTACTGGACGACAGCCACAATACGGCCAAAAAGTTGCTGCATTTCAAGGAATGCGGCATCCAGGTCGCCATAGACGATTTCGGCACCGGCTATTCCGCGCTGTCTTATCTGAAAAAATTCCATATCGAATTTTTGAAAATCGATCAATCCTTCACGCGAAATCTGGCTCCAGGCTCCAGCGACCTGGCTCTGTGCGAAGCCATTATCGTAATGGCGCACAAATTGGGCATCAAAGTAATTGCCGAAGGCATAGAAACCCGACAACAGCGCGATTTTCTGGCGCAAGCCGGCTGCGATTACGGGCAAGGCTACCTGTTCGCCAAGCCCATGCCGGCCGGCGATTTCGAGCAACTGCTGAAAGCTCAGCAATATACGGCAGACACCGATGAATGATTTTCCCCAATACCAAAATATTTCCGACGCGCTGGTGCAAGATCAAGCCCAGGAGTTACTCAAACTGCAGGCGGAAATTCTCGAACGGCTGGGAATTGCCGGCGAGTTCAAGGACACGGACACCGATTTTCATACCCAACGGGTCGGCCATTTCGCCGGCTGTTTGGCCAGGGAAGTCGGCTTCGGCGCCGACATCGTGCATGAAATCACCCTCACCGCGCAGTTACACGACATCGGCAAGGTGGGTGTACCCGATCATGTGCTGCTCAAGCCCGGCAAGTTGAATAGCGAGGAATGGAAAATCATGAAGCAACATACCATCCACGGGCACAATATTCTGAAGGGCTCCAGCAGCCGTTTGTTGAAATCCGCCGAGGTAATCGCCCTGACCCACCACGAACGCTGGGACGGCACGGGTTATCCGCATGGCTTGAAGGGGCAGGAAACCCATGTCTACGGGCGGATTACCGCCATTGCCGATGTGTACGACGCCCTAACCATGCATCGCCCGTATAAAGCGGCTTGGTCGCACAAACAGGCGGCGGCTTATATTGCCGATGGGGCCGGCAGTCAGTTCGACCCGGAATTGGTAAAGGCGTTTAGCAGCGTGCAGCATCAATTTGCCGCATTGTCGAAGCAATGGTGTGCCAGCTAAGGATTCCCTTCCTGACGATCATGAAGCCGGTGCATCGCCCCGGCAAATGAAAGGCAGTCTCGTAGGAGCGACGCATAGTCGCCGGCGGCTCCTGAACGGATTGTATGAGAGATCAAAGCCTGCCGACGATTTGCGGCCGGAAACAAAAATACAACAGCAAGACATGCTGCAGCTTGTGTATGACCCAAAAGGTCGCCAACAGCAAACCCAGGGACAATTCCGGCAACCAGGCTTCGGTAAAAGCGGGAGATAAAAAGCTATTGGCCAGCCCTACCCCAAGCAACATCACCAGGATGGGTAGCAGGTACAGCACGATGGAACTCAACAACACATGCGAGTCGTCTATGCCCACCCGCACCTGATCGCCGACTGTTAGCGCTTGATCGCTTTCCACCGCAAACTCCCGTTTCGGCAACCATTTGGACAAGCTAGCCGTGCCGCAGCTGCTTTGTTGCATGCAGCCTCCGCAAGCTCCGCCTTGCAGGCTTTTGATCCACACCTGACCGTCCTCGATGCGGGTGACAATGGCGGTTTCTTCAATCATGCTTTAATCCGACCTCGGCCTTGGGCGATTGCACAGCCAGAATTTGCAGCTGTTTTTCCTTGAACACGATCAGGCCGTCTGTTTCCTCCACCTTGACCGCTTGCAGGGCTTGACCCTCGCAGACCGGGCTGCGGCAGATTCCGCTGTCCGGCTCGAAAATAAAGCCATGCATCGAACAACGCAACCAGCGCCGTTCGGCGTCGAACACCGCATCTTCCTGACAATTCAGGGGCCGGTGCATGTGCATGCAATGGTTCACATACGCATACACTCGGCCCCGATACCGAATCACCAGCACATTGGCCCGCCGGGCGCGCGCCGTCTGGCTGTGCAGCACCACATCCACCGTCACGAAGCCGGTTTCGGTCAACACCTCGGCGGGCAGCGCCTGCATAAAAGCGAAATCAGGCCCAGCTGGATTCGATTTGTTTCAACCAGTCCTGTAGACGGTCTTCGCTCAGCTCTTTTTGGTTGTCTTCATCCAGCACCAAGCCGACAAACTCGTCGCCCATCGCTGCCTTGGATTTATTGTAATCGTAGCCGGCGGTAGACGTGGCACCGACGAAACTGGCGCCGCAATCGGCAAAGGCATCGTATAGCATGCCCAGCGCGTCGACGAAATTATCCGGATAACCGACCTGATCGCCCAAGCCGTACAAAGCTATGGTTTTACCGGAGAAATCCGCGCCGGCCAGCTGCGGCATGAACTCTTCCCAGCTTTCGGCCGAAGTACCGGCGGTCAGGCCGGGCAATTCGCCGTCGCCGTAGGTGGGGGTGCCGATGATCAATACATCGTAAGCCAGCAAATCGTCGACCGTGGCCTTGCTGATGTTGACGGGTTTGTCCGCCAATTCGTCACCCAGTTGTTTGTGTATGGTTTTGGCGACTTTGCGCGAATTACCGGTGTCTGTTCCAAAAAATATGCCTACTTTGGCCATGATCGTTTCTCCATTATTAATAAAATCAAAGTTGAATTTGCAGTAAACCGGCTTGCGGAGCGGGCTGTTGAGCCTGCCATTGTTCGGGGGTAAAGGTTTTCAAGGTCACCGCGTGCAGACGTCCGCTGGCCAGGGGTTCAGTCAAGGTGGCCATGACGCCCTGGTGCTGCTTGACCATGCTCAAATCGGCGAATTGCGCGCTGACCACCCTTATCGTCAAGTCGCAGCCCTGGCCTTCTATGGCGATTTGCGCATCGGGATAGGCGCCCAGAATCAAAGCCTCCACTTCGGAATGGCTGATGACATTACTTGCCGCCGCATCCTCGGCGGGTTTGACCGCGCTTTGCAGCAAGGGCAGCAAGCTGCCGTCGTTGTTCATGGCTTCGACGATATCGGCGCCGCCCACCAGCTCGCCCTTGACGAACAGCTGCGGAAAGGTCGGCCATTTCGATACCGACGGCAGCCGGTCGCGAATAAACGGCGCTCTCAGCACGTCGACATAGGCATAAGGTATCTTGGTGGCATTGAGGATATCCACGGTTTTGCCGGAAAACCCGCATTCAGGCGCGGTCGGCACCCCTTTCATATACAGGATGACCGGGTTATCGGCGATTTGTTTGAGGATGGTTTCTTTAGTACTCATGAGTATCTCTAGGTTAAGCGGCCATAATTCCTGGTATCGCTGGCACGGATGCGATTTAGGATTCCGTCCCTAATAACATCCCAGTTAATATCCCTCACCCTAACCCTCTCCCGAAGGGAGAGGGAACAGAGGGCGGATTTATTTTGGGCGGAACCTCAATGCCGGTATCCGCACCGGCAAGCGTATAAAGCTTACTCGCCCGCCGACAAACGCTGCAAATCCGCCCCTTCGCCGGCGCCGCGTTCCAAAACCTGAATCTCCGCCTCGCCCTTGATCACGTCCGCGTTGACGACGCAGCGTTCCACATTGCCGCGCGACGGAATGTCGAACATGGTTTTGCGCAACACATGCTCCATGATGCTGCGCAGACCGCGGGCGCCGGTATCGCGGGCGATGGCTTTTTCGGCGATTTCCACCAAGGCATCCTTGGTAAACTCCAGCTCGACATCGTCGTAGGCGAACAGCTTTTGGTATTGTTTGACCAGGGCATTTTTGGGTTCGGTCAATACCTGAATCAAGGCATCGACATCCAGGGGCTCCAAGGGCGCCAATACCGGGAAACGGCCGATGAATTCCGGAATCAAACCGAAGCGTTTCAAATCGTCCGGCTGGGTTGCGTTCAGCAAGGCTTCCAGCGAAGGCTTTTGACTGCTGTCGCTTACTTCCGCATGGAAGCCGATGGCGGTTTTCGGCGGCTGCAAGCGTTTTTCCACGTGTTTTTCCAGGCCGGGAAAAGCACCGCCGGAGATGAATAAAATGTTGCTGGTATCTATCATCAAGGTATCGCTGCTGCTTTCCTTGCGGCGGCCCTTGGCGGTGATTTTGACATGCGAGCCTTCCACCAATCGCAACAAGGCCTGTTGCACGCCTTCGCCGGACACATCGCGGGTGCCGAAAGCCTGTTCCGGGCTGCGGGCGATTTTGTCCACTTCGTCGATATAAACGATGCCCCATTCGGCCTTGCTGATATTGCCGTCGGCCACGTCCAGCAAGCGCACCAGGATATTTTCCACGTCGTCGCCGACATAACCGGCCTGGGTCAGCGTGGTGGCGTCGGCCACGGTAAACGGTACGCCGACGATTTTGGCCAGCGTGCTGGCCAGCAAGGTTTTGCCGGTACCGGAGGGGCCTATCAGCAAAATATTGGATTTGCCGATTTCCACGTTGGTATCTGCATCGCCCAAGCCGCCGGTTTTGACGCTTTCGTGCTTCAGACGCTTGTAATGATTGTAGACCGCTACCGAGAGGATTTCCTTGGCCAAATCCTGTCCGATCACATATTGGTCCAGCATGGCTTTGATTTCCACCGGCTTGGGCAGCGCGCCCTGCATTTCGGTGAGCTCTTTCTTCTTGCCCCAGCTGGATACCACCTGGCTGGCCAGCATGACGCAGGCTTCGCAAATAAAGCCCTCGGTGCCGGCTATCATGGGTACCGATGCCGAAGCTTCGATACCGCAAAAGGAACAGTGCTTGGATTCTTTGGCCATTTTATTCACCATTGGGTAGCAAAAGGGTACGCGCCGCGCACCTAGGATTTTACAGCCGGCAGGCTGGCCAACCAACTACGTTGGCATCTGCGCCGGGAACGTTCCTGCATGATTTGTTTGATCTTGGGCGTGGCATTTTTCAAGGACATGGTCTCGGCCCGAATAATTTTGCTGCATTGAATCAGGTGAAATCCGACTTCGGTTTCCACGATGGCGCTGATCTGATTTTCCTTCAGTTGAAACAAGGCCGCGTCCAGTTCCGGGTACAGCTTGCCTTGCACCACGGTTCCAAGTTCGCCGCCGTTCAGGGCCGTGGGGCACTCGGAATTCTTCAGGGCCAGATTGGCGAACTTGTGCGGCTTGCGCTTCAGGGTTTCGGCAATTTCCGTGATGCGCGCAAAGGCGTTCTCGCGGGTATTCTCCGGGTAATCCGGGTTGATGCTGATCAGGATATGCCGGGCTATACGCTGCTCGGGAATATGAAATTTTTCCGGATGCGAGTGGTAAAAAATCCCCACTTCCACCTCGTTGACCTTGGGTGCCCGCGCCGCTACTTTTTCCAACACGCTGTTGACCTTGCATTGCCGCGACAGCGCCGCCCTCAGGCTTTCCGTGGTCAAGCGGTTGGCCAGCAACGCCGCTTCAAAGGCATCATCATCGTCGAACCGTGCCCTGACCTCGGCGAAGGCATTGGCGACTTCCTGGTCGGAGACGATCACGCTGGCCGCTTCGTTGGAGTTCAACACCCGGGTTTCGATTTCGTATTCGTTTTTGGCCTGCCTTTGCGCCTGCGACAACTGTTGGTTCTCCAGCTCGGTGGGGGCTTTTTTGAACAGGCTTAACGAGGCCCGCAACAGGGTATAAGGTTCAATGGCAGCTTCGGACGTAGGGCTCATCATCAATCCTCCGGTTCTCTAAAGTTTTTCGGATCGGCCGGCTCCAGCACGCTTTCCGGCACTTGCAGCGTCCTGCCGGGAAAGCGAACGTGGTATTGCAGCGGCAAGGTTTCGCGCAACACTTTCAGCACTTCGCCTTCCGTGCCTTTTTCCACCAATACATTGCCCTGCACACCCAGGTCTATGCTGCAGACCACCAGATCGCGAAACTCGAAGCGGCTGGGATTCCAGGGCGCATCGGCCGGAATCAACTCCTCCAGCCGGCAACCCACCATGCGGCCCTGATCCAAAAAGTGCACGGTGTAAATCACCTGGTCCTGCAAAAAGGTGCCGACTTCGATGACGTTGCCGACACTGCCCCGGCGTATCAACAGGTCGCCCACTTCCTTGCCGGGGTAGGTACCGTCATTGCGCACGTTGCGAGTGATCCTGACCGCCTCGCCGTATTCGAAGCGGCCTTCGTCGAAGCGCTCTTCTCTCATGTCTTGATATCGCTGAGCGCGACGAACACGTTTTGCGGATCCGGCATGTTGAAGACCTTGAATACTTTTTCGGTCTGCGCGTTGGAGTCCACGAAGTCGGCATAGGCCCGCGCCAGCAGACTTTTGTAGACTTGCCGCTTGCTGTCCTCATCTTCCGGCAAGGACTCGCCGCCCTTATCCAGATAGTCGTGGAAGCGCTGCAAAATATGCAAACGGTTGACGTGGACTATGGTTTGATCGTATTCCAGCCCAAAGTACTGTAAGAAATCCTCGGCGGATTCCAGTTCTTCCATATCGTCTTCTAAACTCATAAAGCTACCTCGCGGCTATCAGGTGATCCAGATTGCCGCTATCGCCACCCAGAGCATACATCACCAACATAATCACCAGCATCAGGGATGCCTGGGCCAGAAAAGGATCGGATTTATGTTTAAGCATGATAATCACCTTTAAAATGAAGGATGGGCAAAACCCACCCGCGGAAACAAAAGCGGCGGTTATTACGCCGCCCTAAAACGGCCCTACTATGCCGGGGTCGCTGCTCAGCAAATAAATCACCAATATTGCAAACAGCACCGCCGGTACCAGCGTCGAATCCAGCTTTTCTCTCAACATCACAAATACCTCAAACATTGCTTCTCCCGAGAGCGACCGCTCTCCCCCGTGTCAGGCAACCGCTGCCTGTTGTCTTTGTAACACCAACTCCAAAAGTGCCTTGGCGCCGATGCGATCCCTGTCGTCCAACGCCACCAGTTTTTCGAAGATGCCGCGACTGAGCTCCAGATTCTCCATGCGCATGTTCAAAAATCCGATCGACTTCAGGGTAAACAGATACAGCCTGACCCGGGTCAGCCAATCCTTCGGCGCCTGAGTGATATGCGTTTCGTCCAGTTGCCGCCAATCGTCCGGAAACTCTATTTCCCGCCGGATCAGACTCAATGCGCGCTCGGAGATCAGTAAGGCTTCTTCCAGCCTGTGCTGGTAGTAATAAAACCGGTTTAGCGATACCAGCACGTTGATGGAATCGGGGGCGCGTAAAAAAGCTTGCAACAGCGGCAGTTCGGCTTCACCGCTGGCATATAATTCCGAGGCGTATTGGATCAACGTCTGTACTTCCGCGCTGTCTTCTTGCTCGAAATACAAGTCCTTGGCTTCAAATTCCAATAGATCCATTACTGTCCACCCGCCGCCTGTTTCAAAATAATTTTGTCGTCACCGTGGCAGACGCCTTCCGATTCGCAACTGTCGCAATTTTCGCTGTCCAGCGTGACGAATCGTTCCTGATTGGCTTCCAATTTATCCAGTCTTTCCACCAGGCAATTGATGGCTTTGCCGATCGGATCGGGCACCAGATGGTGGTCCAGATCGATACCGCGCGGATTTTGAATCTTGACGCCTTTTTGTTGAATGATGCGGCCGGGTATGCCTATTACCGTGCAGCAGGCCGGCACATCCTTGATCACCACCGAATTGGCTCCCACTCTGACGTTGTCGCCCAGCGTGATGGCGCCCAGAATCTTGGCGCCGGCACCCACCAATACGTTATCGCCCAGGGTGGGATGGCGCTTGGCCTTGTTCCAGGTGGTGCCGCCCAAGGTTACGCCGTGGTACAGCGTGACATCGTTGCCGATTTCCGAGGTTTCGCCTATCACCACGCAGGCGCCGTGATCGATAAAAAAGCGCTTGCCTATGGTGGCGCCGGGATGGATGTCGACATTGGTCAGCCAGCGGGCGAAAGCCGCCACCAGCCGGGCCGACAGTTTCCAGTCCGACAACCATAATCTATGGGTAAGCCGGTACAACAGCACCGCATGCACGCCCGGATAAGCCAGTAATACTTCCAACAGATTCCTGGCGGCCGGGTCGCGGGCGAATACGCACGCCACATCTTCGCGCCAGTCCTGCCATAAACCCGGCGCGGCGCTGGGCCGGGGCGGTGAAAAAAACATCATTTTGCCAAGCTCCAGGTGGTTTTGCCGGGTGCCGGTATGCCGGGAACCCGAAAGAAACTGCCTGGGTAACGGTCGTCCTGCGCGTCGAATGGCGGATGATTCGGTTGCACCGACTCCAGTTTGCCAACGGTCGGTACGGCTGGTTTTTGACGTTTACTGTTCATCGGACACCTCTTTTATAGGCTAAGTAAAAATTGGTTCAAATCAGCGCTTTGCGGTGCGCGCTTGTGAATACTGACGAATTGCCGGATCATCGGCAGCAGGCGGCCAGCCTGCCAGCGGTTGATGGCGATGCCCAGTTGTTGGTAGGCATGCATGACGCCCTGACTGCCGGAGTGCTTGCCGAGCACCAGTTGATGGCTGCGCCCGACCAACGCCGGGTCCACGCCTTGGTAATTGTTGGGGTCTTTCAGCAGGCCGTCGACATGTATGCCGGCCTCGTGACTGAAGACATCGCGGCCGATCAAGCTTTTGCGGCTGCCTATGGTGTCGCCGGACGCTGTTGCCACCTGTTGCGACAGCGCGGGAAAATCGCGCAGGTCCACGCCTGAATCCATGCCGTATAGTTGTTTCAAGCCCACCACCACTTCTTCCAACGCGGCATTGCCTGCCCGCTCGCCCAAACCGTTGACGGTAGTATTCAGGTGGGTGGCGCCGGCATAAGCGGCTGCCAGGGTGTTGGCGGTGGCCAGTCCCAGATCATCATGCGCATGCATTTCGATATCCATCTCGGTAACCGCGCGCAGTTGGCGAATAGCTTCATACACCCCGAACGGTTCCATGATGCCGACGGTATCGGCGAAACGGATGCGGATGGCTCCGGCCCGTTGGGCGGTTTCCGCCATTTGCGCCAGAAAACCACGGTCGGCCCGCGAGGCATCCTCGGCGCCGACGCAGACGTGCAGTCCGGCATCGACGGCGGCTTTCACGCAATAATCGATGGTTTCCAGCACCCAGGCCCGGCTTTGTTTCAGTTTGTGCTGTATGTGTTGATCGGAAGCGGAAATGGATAAATCCACCGTTCCCACGCCCAGACCCAGGCTATGCTTCAAATCGTCCTTGCGCATTCTGGACCACACCAACAAATTGCAAGGCAGCTTCATTGCCGCGATGGCCTTGATCTCTTCGCGTTCCTGGGCGCCCATGGCGGGAATACCGATCTCCAGTTCCGGTACGCCCAGCGCGGCCAGTTGCCCGGCAATGGCGATTTTTTCATCCAGGGAAAACACCACGCCAGCCGATTGTTCGCCATCGCGGAGCGTGGTGTCATCGATAATGATGTTGCGCGAGCGGAGTGTCATGGCTGAACCCTAAGTACCGTAACGTGGAAAACACTGTCGATAGCTATAAAGCAAAACGCTTGCCAACTGCTGGGAAGGCCGGAATTAGCGGGGGGTACGGACTAATTTGGTGCAATGTCTACACGATAATCCGAAACAGGCCAGGCAAATTGTCGCAAAACCTACAATCTGTCCGGCAACGCCTGTGTCGGCTTAATACCCAATCCGGGCCAGGGTTGATAACAGGCTTACGCGCGCGGGTCGCGCAGCCGCTTTCGACCCTAAACACTCCGTATTGCGGCGGCCGCCAAATATTTTGCCGGGCAACCGACATATTTTCTTAAATCCGGCGGCGGTAGCCGCGATAGCCGGCCTACAATCCGTTCCCGTTACCGTGAAATGACAATCAGGCCAATTTGCCAAACACCCGCAATGGGTTTATTTTCAGCTTCCGTAATACCCCAATATATAAGAGGATTAACGATGCTTTTAACCAACCACACCATGGTGGAGCAGCTAAAGTTGACGGAACGGCGCATCGAGCAGATCAAAAAACTGTTCGACCTGACTCAGACCGACGAAGAAAACATGCAAGCCGCCGAACCCTTCATCACCCGGAATCTCGACTGGATCGTCGAGGAGTTTTACGCCAAACAGCTGACCCATCTGGAAGTGGAAATCGTCATCGGCGACTCCGATACCCTGCAACGCCTGAAAAACAGCATGCGCGGCTATATCCAGGAGGTGTTTTCCGGCAAATTCGACGAACATTACGTGTCCGCCCGCCTGCGGGTCGGCAAGGTACACAAACGCATCGGTGTATCGCCGGCCCTGTATATGGCGGCGGTGCGTCTGCTATGGGACATTCTGTCGGATCAGTTCGAAAAAGATCATCTGGAAGGCAATTGCAGCCGCGAGGAAGTGGACAAACGGCAACGCTCCCTGACCAAGCTGTTGATGTTCGACGTGCAGTTCGTGTTCGAAACCTATACCGGCGCCCTGGTTGCCGAGGTGGAAAAAGCCAAGCTGGAATTGGAACACTACGCCCACGATCTGGCCGAGACCGTGGCCAAGCAAACCCGGGAACTGAAGGAATTTTCCTGCCAGGACGGCTTGACCCGCTTGCTGAACCACCGGGCCTTTTACGAACGCATGCGGGTGGAACTGGCCGGTTGCGCGCGGCGCAAGGAACCCCTGACCCTGATATATTTCGATCTGAACGGCTTCAAGGGCTTAAACGATATGCAAGGTCACGTGGCCGGCGATCAGATGCTGGTGATGATAGGCAAATGCATCCTGGCTAGTATCCGCGAAACCGACATCGCCTGCCGTTACGGCGGCGATGAATTCTGCATCATCATGCCCGGTGCCACCAACGGCCAGGCCAAGGACGTATGCGAGCGGCTGATTCAGTGTTTCATCGCCAGACAGGAAGGGGAAGACATCGCCTTCAGCATAGGCATTTGCCAGACCGGCCCGGACAAATTCCTATCGGCCGACGAGCTGGTAAACGCCGCCGACAAACGCATGTACACGGCCAAGAACGCTTCCCGCGACACCGCCGGCTTTTGGCTTTGCGACAGCCAGGAAACGCTGGGAAAATACGGCAGGCTTTAATCCGGACAGGGAGCGTCGTCCGCAATCGGGATGCGGGCATAAATGGCGTCCCGGAATTCGGATTGTTACGAATGGCGCGGCGATTACTTACCGGACATGACGCGGTGAATACGTCCATGTCGGCTA